>NZ_BAABIA010000002.1:0-600000 GCF_039542385.1 Prosthecobacter algae
ATCACCACACGCCCCACCACATCACGTTTCAATATCGCTGCTGATGACTCATCCATAAGAGCCATAGCCTATGTCTATGCCTCTTACTGATCGACTATGATCCCACGGCGCTTGGCTTGACGGATACCGACTCCCTACTACATCCACAGATCAGACGACCAGCCGCTATGGTTGGCTGGCATCTGGGATGTTTGGGAGAGCAATGCCGCAGATGACCAGGAAGAGCCGGTCATCACCTCAATGAGCGTGGTTACCACTCCTCCTGGAACCTATATGAGCAAATTCCACGACCGTAGCCCGCTGGTTTTGGAAGGAGATGCCATTTCAAACTGGCTGAGGCCTGAACTTCCGGAAGCGGATCTACGGGCGCTTCTTGAGCCCTACGAATGCCCGCATTTGGAGGAACCGAGGACCCACCACGCAACACTGATGCCGAGCCTTGGAGCGATCCTGAAATCTGGCAGATGATTGCCAGTGGCAATGGACGTGGAGTTCATCATATCGAAAGCCCGGCCATGACCAGCCTGGCTTGCATGGCTGATGTGCGGGACATCGACAGGTTGGTCGCTATCGTCTCAGTCATCAGACCAGGTGCCGCAAACGGGCTTAAAAAAACCCAGTTTGCACGCCGGGCTCAGGGGCTTGAACCCGTTGATTATGTCCATGAAAGTCTGTCAAAAGTGCTGAGCTCAACCTTCGGGGTTGTCGCATATGAAGAGCATATCCTCCAAATCTGCGAAGAATTTGCCGGACTACCAGGAGGCCGCGCTGATGTTCTGCGCCGTGCCCTGGTAAAGCAGGATGAAGCCAAAATTGCGGAGGTGAAAGTTGAGTTCATGGCGGCAGCAAAAGCTCGCTCTCGTGATGCCTACAGCATCGCCCATGTCTGGGATCTAGTAGCAGGATTTAAAGGCTACGCTTTTTGCCGGGCCCATTCCACCGCCTACGCGGTAGAAGCTTATCAAGGCGCATATGCCAAGCGCTACCACCCGGCTGAATTCATGGCATGCGTCCTAACCAATGGTAAGGGTTTTTATTCACCGCTGGTTTACACTTTGGAATGCAGGCGGCTTGGGATTGGATTTTTAAGCCCAGACGTGAACGCTTCCTCCCATGCCTTCACGGTCGAACCCGAGCATACGCCGAGCGGAACCCACGCGCCAGCTTTAGCAAAATCCATTCGCGTTCCTCTGCGGAGCATTAAAGGCTTGAGTGAGACAACACTTGCTCGCTGGCGCAAAGAACGATGCAAAGCAACGTTTCAAAACGTGCGCGATTTCTGTGAGCGGGTGCATCCCCAAGGACAAGAAGCCCTCGATCTTATCCGGGTGGGTGCCTTTGACAGTCTGGGGGGCACCAGGATCGAGCAGTTTTGGCGCTGCCTGCATTCAGCGCGTGATGCCGCTATTGATTCAGATTGGCTCTTCCTCAATACCAAGGAAGAAGCCATACGTGCTCAGTTCCGGGAGGAACCTGGCATCCTTCAAATGCTGCAAGATGAAACCGAGCTGCTGGGATACACAGTGAGCGGCCATCCGCTGGATTGCCATCCAAATATCCGCTGGGATACCTATTGCCCCATCTCCGAACTGCCCCGCTATCATCACCAGAAGGTAACCGTTTGCGGTCTGATTATCGTCAGCCGCTCGCATCTCCAAGAGAATGGTGAGCCGATGAAGTTCATCTCCATTTGCGACAGGTCAGGCATTGTTGAATGTGAAATCTTTGCTGATGCATACCGCGCCTACGGTTTGGCAACGGTGCGCTATCCGATTGTTCAGGTTACGGCCGAGGTAACGCCCTTCGATAACCAAGCAGGATTCACTCTTGCTGTGCAACGCATTGAGAAAGCCAGGCACATCCAGATGACCAAAGCATCTTCGTAAAGATGGCGAAAGTCATGAGGTGATTCTCCCCTTTAGTGGTGTGTAGGACTGAGTGTCAGCGTTCACCTTAACCACGTTGAATGCGCTGCACGACCATCCTGATTGGCAAGCTAAAGCCCTCACTGGGCCGCTCAAACAGATAATCGGTTCCCCCTGAAGGTCGCCCCCAATTATCTGTCTTGCCCGCCACGCTGCGCTCCAGTCTAGCAGGACTTTTTATGCACTGCCATCAAGGCCGCGACAGGCGCAGCCACTAACAAGAAAGGAGAACTATCATGACACAATCAACACAACCAAAACAGGCGACAGGCAAATCACCAACTCACGTTGCCTATCACGTCCGCGAAAGAGCCAATAATGAATCATTCTGGACGCGTATTGGCAGCGCTTGGGCGCATTCCGACGGACAAGGTTTCAACATCCAGATTGAGACAGTCCCTCTCGATGGGCGCATCACCCTTCGCACAGTCTCAGAGCCAGCGAAATAAACACTCGAATCAACCGGGCGGGCCGCAGGTCCGCCGACATCAAAAGGAGAATATCATGACATTTTCATCAGCCATCGTGAACCCGCATTATGCCGGAACACGTCATCAGCCAAGAACCAAACAAGCCGTATATGCGAGACTGCCAGACGCACCTATCAATGGCAGCCCCGTCCCTCATCTGACCAGCCTCTATCATAACAATGACAGGGATGCATACGGGGACCGCCGCTATCCCGGCAATTGCGGAGGAATGCTGATTCGGGATCTCATCACCTACTTTTCACCCGGAAATGTGCTCGACCCGATGACCGGCAGCGGCACTTGTGCCGACGTATGCAAAGAGCTTTCACTTCCATGCACTTCGCTGGACATCCGCTATGGCTTTGATGCCACCGACCCAGCCTGCTACGAGAAGCAACTCAATGGTGCCAAGTTTGACTTCATCTGGGCTCACCCACCTTACTGGAGACAAAAGCTCTATACCGTCAATTCACGGGATCTCTCGCGAACAGACTCCCTTCCTGAATTCTTGGAAGGCTATGCCTCGTTCATCCGATGCTGTGCAGAGTCCCTCCAGCCCAATGGCAAATTTGCCATCCTCATGGGCGACTATAACGACAGGTCCGGTTTCATCCCGCTGGTTCATTACACCAAAGAACTCGCCTTCAAGGCAGGTTTACGCCAGCACTGCACTGACATCATTCGATTCAGCCACGGGGCGTCAAGCAGCCGCAAGGTCTATCGCAGCAGCTTTATCCCGGGTCTGCATGACGTGTGCATGATCTTCGAGAAGATTCCGCAATAGCGTGGCTTCTTCGCCGAAAGCCATAACAGGATGGCTGGTATCGATTCTCATCAAACGGTTTCGCTATCAGCCTTCCAGGTGAAGCTAGCTACCCTCCAGCAGCCTTAGGGAACAGGCATTCAGCGCGATGATTCCCGGAATGCTTTCGAACCAGCTCCGCACTGCCACCGCGAGCAATCCCCCATTCATCGGCTCGTTCGGGGCAAGCCCTTCACTCTCCGCCAAAAGGCCAGCTTGCTCCCCTCCTCCTCTTGGACCAAACCACGCCATGCAAGACAGCAACCACTTTGCCCACCTTCGCCCGCCTTTCTTGTCGCCAGTCTTTGCATCGGCTATGGTTACGTCCGCTCCTGAAATGCCCGCCCAGTTGAGCGGGGATACACAGGGCCTGGCCGACGTTGTTGCAAGCCTCCGCCAAAGCATTATTCTCCGCATCCAGTGCGGTGAATAAGAGGCGTATTCGCCGCACTGGACATACGGCTCACAGAGCTTTCGCGAATTCCTGAATTCGCTGAAGGATTTCAGCAAAGCTGGGACGCCCTTGGTAATACAGTGATTGGGTACTCTGATATGCCTTCTCGTAAATGCTGAAGACCTCCGAAGGACCGAGGATGAAGGCTTCGTTTGCAGTGATGTCGCGGTTTTCAGAACGAAACCGCCTCACCTTATGTGCATTATATTCATCCGTTCCGATGAATTCCTGAACAGAGATCTCACCGAGCAGGCAGTACACATCATAATAATGGCGCAGGAAGTTGGCAGGGAAATCGCCTGTCTCCTGCTGCTTGCGGAACTTCGTTGATATCGTCTGGAGCTTCTCTACCAGAGTATAACCAGGATTATAACACAGCACGCCCATGGCACGGTTATCAATGAGTTTTACCATGCTGACCGCATGATCATACGCCCACGAACTGATGTCCCTGACCTCGTTCGGGGTTACATCATCAAAGCCGACCTCCAGCAAAACGCCGTCCTTGAGGTCGGACGCCATGCCAGTAACCTCTTGATAAGACAGTCGAATTCCGCCGCTGCGAAGGAGCTTCGTGTCATCGAATTCATAATCGCGATTTACCGCATGGATGCCGTCTATTTTAATGGCCTCACAAAGCCAGTCATAAAAGCGCCTACGGCTTTCGACATGAGCTTCCTTGTCATGGTTCCTGCCTGATTTCACCTCAAGATGTGGAGGCGGATCAATGCGAATATCAATATCCTCCGAAAAACGGTTGATGATGCCGAAGCCTTTTGAAAGGGAAGTTCCGCCTTTCAGTTCAAAGCGCATCCCAAGCTGCTGGAGACCATAAAGGCAATGCATGATCCAATAATCCTTCTCAACCAGAACAGCCGCAATCCCCCTTTCATCTGAAACGATGCGAATGAGGTCTGCGAAATCCTTGTGGTTATGCAAAAAATCATCCGGCATGACGAGTCCCCTCCATCATCGCAGCATCGAAAAACTTGCGTGTGCGCACCCTACCAAATTCATGGGCGATTTGACGCAGGGCTGTGCGATTTACCTGCCTTGCCTTTTCCTTGACCCTTGAAAGCAATGCAGCTCCATCTTCGGCCAGTTGTTCGATATTGTTCACCAAATCAACCAGCAGGAATTCCACAGAGATCTTTTTCGGAAAGGACGGCCTGCGACGGAATTCAAAACTGCGCCCACCCAGCGTGAAATGCCCGTGGCGTTTGTGATTATACACAACGGTTTCGTTATATAGCTGCGTAGCTCCGACTCCCAGGGTGTTGTAAGCATTGGGGGATGTGATCAAGAAACGATCATCTTTCAGAAACGCAGCTACGACGCTGGCGTTGTCAGCAGGCGCTTTGCCAAATGCAGTTTGCTTTGGATGCGAATACAAACCAGGAGCCAGCTTCACCAACTCACCCGAGGCCACAAGTTCTTTGATGTGTCGGTCCACGGCAGTTGACCACCTCGCCAGGTCTTCACGACGATACACCACCCCAGGCTTTAGGTGTTTGCGTAAAACATCCAGTTTATTCATTTTCACCTCATAACCATCATATCAAACTGCTCTCCAGATTGCAAGACATTTTATCCAAAATCCATGCAACATGAATCAATCTTCCGCTTTGATACGAGTTGCTGAGCAGATGTCATTAATACCTCATGTCGAGGCGTTGCCCCTCTGCCGCCAGTTCATCCAGAGCCTTGAGTCGGGCTTCCTTTTCGCGCTGTTTGTAAGCCAGCACATCCCTGGTATAGGCGCGTCTATGCGTTCCCACCTTGCGGCTTGGAAACGCTCCTTCATCAAACAGCTTTGATGCATAAGGGCGGGACACATTCAAAAGCTCTGCCGCTTCCTGAGGTGAGATCTCCTCATCCACCGGCATCATCGCCACGGTCTTTCCATCCGCCATCCCACTGATGGCTTCCACCAGCAAACGAAACGCACTGACAGGAATCGAGACCTCCTGACCTTCAATTTGCATTCCGATGGAATCTCTTTTTCCAAACTTCATGCTGCCAATCTGACGACGGGATTCACGCGCCATAAGCACATCCTTTTCCGTTGGGACGAGCGGTTCGTTAAGTGTGAGCATAATAACCTTCCTTTTCGCCATCATATCACACATCTGCAACAATTGCAATATCTGAAATAAATGAAACGGCTGGTGGAGGGAAAAGCCTTTCCCTCGCGCCTACGCTGTGCGGCGCTACCCATTCTAACGGGAGGTCTCCTGTAACGCCCTCGCCCGTCATATTCGAGCAGCTTGGATTTGGAACACCCTCTCAACAACCTTACCTGTCGCCGGTCTCCTGCGCTACTTTAGAACCGCACAGCGAAACCGAGGGTCATCAAATCCGATCCAATAAACCCTTCGTCTGGATTATCCCCTCTCGTGTATTTCGCTGTGATGCCAAAGTGTTGATCTCTCTGATCCAAAATGGTGTTGCGCGCCCTTTTTATATCAGGCGTGAACAACCAGTAGGTGAGGCCCGTTGTCCACGACCATTGTTCACGGTCATAGATGTCAAAGGCACCACTTCGGGAAACATTATTCCAATAAACAATCTGAGAATCCACAGTCAGTCTGTTGCCTAGCATGTCAGGCAAGATGCTGGCTGATATTCCCAATCCGACGCGCACGGAATATCGTTCACCATCGGCGAACCCCTGCGCGCCGTTTCCAGTCGCCATCTGAGCACCAACGATGGGAGCCAGCATCACCTTCATGAGCTTGAGATCCAGCTCCCGGCCGATCCAGATTTCCGGGAAGTAAGGTATATAGTTCAAATCAGCTCCTATCCCCTCGCCGCCTATTTTGTTATCTCTCTTGAAGCCAAAAGTTGAACGAAAGTAATGGGTCTCTTCAGCACTCTCATTGCCGATGATCCAGTCCAGCGAAAGGCCCGCCTGGAATGTGTCCTTCAAATTCGCTGCGGCTTCGTTGTAGTGATAGTCTGCCCATGCTCCGTACATAAAGTCTGATCCCAAGTCGCGGTTTACGGAAATTCCTCCATCTACCGCCCAAGTATCTTCACCACCCGCTGGCATGGAATAATTGAAAGTGGCTGGCAGATTAACCTTGTTCTTGTCTTTCAAATTCTCAGCAACCTTCAAATTCCACTTCTGTCCCCACTGGACCACCTTTCGTGCCAGACTGTCAGATACTGGCGTTAGGGTATGCGGCGGCTTGGCGTCCGGATGCAGTTGTTTCCATTTGGCTGCCCGGTACTCCTCAATCTTCTCCTGAACTTTTTTCAGATCCTCCAGCAATCGCTCCTCTTCATTTATGAGAGAGGACATTTCCGGATCAAATCGTGAATCTTCAGCAAGCTGAGCCCAGGCTGGGAAGTGAAGGATGCAGAGAAGCAATAACCAGCCGCATTGAAATGGTTTCATGATGAAATTAGACATCGATGTTCGTCAGGATGATTTCTAGGGCTATTCAGCCAACAATTCTTGGTCGAAATGAAATGAAGATCAGGCGTTGGATTTTTTGTGAACCAGAGCGATAGCCTCGCCCACGGTTTTCAAATTTCTGGCCTCCTGAATTCCTATACGCACACCTTGGTAACTATCGATGATGCGGTTGTAGCTCGCCTTGAGTCGACCACGCCTGTCATCATCGAGTTTCAAATCGTCAAAAAGTTTCACACTCTCGCGCCCATTCACAACATCAATCGTCATCGGGTTCGCAGGATTAACATTATCTGCTACACGCACGATAGACCGGACAACCTTTGGTTTAACCTCCACCCTGGAGACACGCTCTTGTGCGGCTGCTTTCTTCGTAGTGGCTTTAGCAGCTATTTTTTTCGTCGATGCTTTCTTAGCCATGAATTCAGTTTCTATTAACTAGGTGATGGATTGAGGTGAGATCTGTGATATCTCCCAGAGATTTAAATTAGGAATTTTCCAAATAAAAGACAAAAGTTGGACCTCCTATCAAGAAATAAATCATCAAGTTCTTAAATCTGAAAATAGCAGATACGCCTAAAGACTAAGAATTGTCTATCGTCCGTGAATTCCTGACAAGTGAATCGCAGAGAATCCTGATCTTTTGTGGCTAAGCCGCCATCCCGTCATGGCTATGATCTTGCTGCTCTTCTCGACAACGCTCCCAGGAAGCGCAGGAGCGATTGCATCCCCGGTGGTCGATTTGTCCATTGAGCCCGTAGCTTGTTTCCGCTCATCATAAATGAAAACGCCTCTCATTTTTACAATTCCAGATCGCCTTCTTCCAGGGGTTTTCTCGCAGAACGTCGCACTGACAGGATCACGACGCGCTTTTTGTCGATGGTGTAGTAAATCCTGAATTGGCTTCGCCGCTTCCGAAACAGAAGCAGCCGAATTTCACGGGCAAACTTTTCGCTCTCCGGGGCCACTGGATGCCGAAGTGGATTCAGAGCAAGTTCGTCCACCTTCCCAATCAGCTCCTCTCTCCACTTCTCCGCAGCCAAAGGTGCCCTCTCCTTGATCCAAAGATAAGCATCCACAAGCTCACTCTGCGCATGGAGCGAGTATTCAACCCGGAAGCTCACATCCCTCGCAATGTTTGATGCACATCAGCCGCAGAAAGCGTCTTTCCGACTTCCATATCTGTCAGGCCCTGACGAATGGATTTAAGTGTCTCCAGCTCCTCCATAGCCTCGATCATTTTCTCATAAGAGCGTTTGCCCAGTAGCACGGCTTCAGCCTTTCCATTGACCGTTAATACCTCAGGGCGGCCTGTTTTGTTTACCCGCAGAAGATGCGCTTTGGCGTTACGCTGAAATTCTGTCAGCGGGTGTATGTCCTGGATGTGAATCGTCATTTGTGAACCCCACTAAATAAGCATTGAATTTCATGTTACCATATTTTTGGGTGAATTGCAAGTTCTCATAAGCCATCGGAGGGAAAAGCCTTTCCCTCGCACCTACGCTGTGCGGCGCTACCCATTCTAACGGGAAGTGTCCCGTAACGCCCTCGCCCACCGCATGGCGCAGGCAGTCTCTCCAAAACCGCTACCGCGCAGGAGAGCCAGCCCACGCCATTGCAGCCTTCTGCATCACCAGATGAAGCTGCCTGATACGCTCCCGGCAAAGCCGTCCACTGCTCATTCACTTCATCCCATGATGATCCTTCCTGCCTAACGGCAGGTATTGCCGCCGCCCCGTTTTTTTCATCACTCGGCGGCTCTGAAGCCTTCAGACGTTCAGCCCGTCAAGGGCATCCAAAGGCTGTCCCTAAAGGGCACCCTCCTTTGAACCCTCCCTATGACTGTCTGCCCGTTCCTCCGGCGGTTGGTCGGTAGGTTTTGCGCGCGCGTGCGTGCTTTTCGCAAAACCGAAACAGGAGGAACTAACATGAAGACATCAGACATCTATGAACAAGTAACAGACCGCATCATCACCCAGCTCGAACAGGGCATCGCCCCCTGGAAGTCGCCTTATTTTTCCAAGGTCGGATTCCCCCGGAATTTCTCCACAGGCAAAGCCTATCAGGGCATTAACGTCTTTTTGCTTGGAAGCCACCGCTTCACCTCGCCCTACTTCCTCACCTTCATTCAAGCCAAGGAGCTTGGCGGGCATGTGCGCAAAGGCGAACGCGGTTCCCTTGTCGTCAAATACGGCACCTACACGAAGCAGGATGAAGACGCGCCAGCCCAGAACGAGGAAGAAGCCGAAACACGCCGCTTCCTCATGGGCTACACCGTGTTCCATGCCTCGCAGATCGAAGGCATCGAGTTCCCTGCCCCGGAGAACTTGCCGGAGCTTTCTCTGACTGAAAAGACCGACCGCGCCCGCGAGATCATCGCCGGGATGCCGAAGCCCCCAGTGATCCGTTACGGCAGCGCAATCCCCTGCTATCGTCCCGCAACTGATAGCGTTCACATGCCGGAGCCCGGCTTTTTCAGCAGTGAGGAGGCACTTTTCTCAACCCTCTTTCATGAACTGGCTCACAGCACCGGCCACGCCTCACGGCTTGCCAGAACGTCCCTGCTTGAGAATAAAGGCATTGATGCGGAAGGCGACACCGCCCGCAAAGTCTATGCCGAGGAAGAACTGGTTGCCGAGATGGCCGCAGCCTTCCTGAATGCCCATGCAGGCATCATGGAAGATGAACACGCCAACTCTGCCGCCTACCTGCAAAGCTGGATAAACGCTCTCAAATCCAAGGACGCCAAAGGCTGGGTTATCCGCGCAGCCTCTCAGGCGCAAAAGGCAGCTAACCACATCCTCAACATTCAACCGGAGGTGCAGCCATGAGCGCGGCACTTCTCCCCCTCGATGATGCCGAGCTGATTGAATCTGTCAGCTTGAGCGATGCCGAGTTTGACGAGCTGGAAAGCCAGCTCGCCATTCGGGCCGCCTGCCTTGGCTGGACAGGCGACCCCATGCGCCAACCCGTGGCAGTTGTAGCAGCCACGGTGCGCGGCATCCTCGCCAATCGCACAACCTCAGCCAGTCGATGAACGCCGTTGTGCAAATCACCGCTCCCCATCTGGGGAGCGTAAAAATCTATCACCGCGTCGTGTCTCTTTCCTGCAACATGGCGCATGGCAGGAAGCTGCAACTGCATATCGAAGCCCTGCCCCGGTCATATCGTTAATGACGGGGGCAGATGCCCGGCAACAGAAGCACCGCTCTCATTCGCTCGCTTTGCCAAAGGCCTGGTGGAGTCCCCGCCCTGCCCCGCCCTTGGGTGGCCGCATGGATGCGGCAGCTTGACTTCGCAAAGCGAAGTTTGTTATACTTCCCTCACAGGAGAGGGAATTTGCAAAATCATCGTTCATCACGTCAGGGCTTCACGCTCGTTGAACTGTCCATTGTGCTGGTTGTTATCGGTCTGCTTATAGGTGGGGTGCTGATTGGACAGAGCTTGATTGAGTCAGCAAGAATCAATGCACAGATAAGGCAGTTTCAGCAATTTGAGGTGTTAATAATGAATTTTAAAAGCAAATTCAAGTATCTGCCTGGAGACTCACCGATGTTCACCCCAGCCGGAAATGCTTCTGGACTGGTTAGGGGGTGCTGGTCAGGTTGTGGACCTTCTGGCGAAAGCCAGGGTTGGAACTTTAACGCAGAGATTGCCGCTTTTTGGAAACATGTTTCTGACGCAGGTTTTGTAGAGGAGAACTACATATTCACGGCAAATGACGGAAGGCCAGGAATTAATGTTCCAATAGCCGCATATAATGAAAAACCCGATACTGGTGTTTATGCAGCAAACCCAAATGACGACATTTCAACATATCTGAATGTCTGCTCACACCCCTCCGCAAGCGACTTAATGTGCGCTGATAGCGCTAGTCATAACGCATTCTCTGCCATGACTACACTCGCTATAGATAAAAAACTTGATGATGGCAGGCCTCGTGCTGGAGCCGTAACAGTTATGACTGGTCCATGGAACAATATGGGGGGCGGCCCAGGATGTGTTACTGGCAATAGCAACAGCGATAACGCTACTTATGATATAACATCTTCAAATAAAAATGCTTGTAATTTACGCTTGCGCTTAAATAAAAATTAATAATTAATCAAAAATTTATGATAGGCCGAAAGGTTACAGCTTTTCGCCCCATTCTTTGATTCCGAGTAGTCTGGTTGGCGGACGCGTGGTCTTTGCCACTTCTGCAAAATCGCTGCCATCCAGTTTGACGCGATTCAAACCATGCCGCGTTACAAACACGACCTGACCCACTGACTTCATCACCAAAAACACCGGGCCAGCATTGCGCTCCACCAAGCAAGGCTCAGGTGTGATGCGTTGCTCTGGCTTGCCCACTTTCTTGAGCCAAGTTCCGCGCAGGCTCGAATCGGGCACATTTCGCGGATACATCAGCGTTTCATCATCAAGCCAGACAAACATATCCACACCGGTTGGCATCTCCTCAAACTCCATCGTGTTCAAATCCAACAGCCGCAATCCGGCACTGCTCACACAGAAGAGGCGCTGCCCAGTCGGTGAAGGGGCCATGACAGCCTTGCAGGGCAATGGCAGAGCTTTGTCTGTCTGCAACTTGCCAGTAGTTCTGTCGAAAATGGCAAGGCTTTTGCCATCCACCAGCAACGCACAGCGATTACCGTCAATCCATTGTGCATCTCTTACCTGGCTTTTCCCAATCGGGAATTTGAGAACCTCATCCGTCTGCACGTCATAGTGATACACCTCATTGCCTTGCTGCCCCAGCAGCACCCTGCCATCAGGTGAACGCCTCTTTTGGATTCCGTCAGTCGGGATCCGAGTCGGCTTGACCTCGCCTGTTTCCAGATTGACCCGCAATTGCTGATTCAGGTTCCTGACCGCAATCACCTTGTCGGTCGCCATGATCAGGTTCTCAGCGAAATACTGCTCCAGAAAAATGCCCATCGTGGTGATTTGACGCTCATTAACCAGCTTGAGCGCCAAGAGATCCACATCCGCCATCCATACATCCTTGGCTTTCGGATACATGGCCTGCTTGAATCCATCGGTGAACCCCACCGTATAGCGAGTGCTCAGCGCCGCCTCCTGTGTTCCATCCATCCCGTAACGGGCGATTCCTCGGGGAAAGGTTGCCAGCAGCTTCTTCGATTCCTTGTCATAAAACAGATCCTTGGGTCTGTCCTCAGAGATCCAGTCCTTGAACAGCACCTCCCCTGTATCGACATCAAAGAGGTCGTCATCCGCCAGGAAAAGCCGGTCAATTCTCTCCTCAACAACAGCCACCTTTTCAGCCAAAACTTCTTTGGCTATCGTTTCTTGAACCACAGCCTGTTCTCGCTTTTCAGGAGTGCCAAACAGCCACCACCATGAAAATATGGCTGTGCTGATTCCGATGACCCCAAGAACCAAGGCGACTTTGGGGAATGCTTTGATGTAGCGCCAGTTGAACATTATTCGGAGGGGGTTTCGTCTTCGTCTTCTGCAAACCCCTTCGGCGGGGTAATCGTGATCTTTGAAATGAAAGTCGAGTTCTCTTTATGGTCCTGCAGTTCGTGGTCCGCTTCCTTCACCCAGGCGACTCGCTTCTGTTTGATGCCATCAAACAACCTCGGCACCAGCCCTCTTCCCTCTATCGTTACCAGATAACCGCCAAACTCGATGTTCAGCCCATTATCCGGGTCATAGACAATCCAGATGATGTCTGAATATGAAAAGCAGGTGCGCAGCCCGTCCCGCGTCTGGATCTCAAAGAAATGCTCCTGACTGGTCTCACCCACCAGGATCGAGAAAAACTTATCCTCCTGCTCTGTCGGCTGGGATGCAGGCACCGCAGATTTTTCAGCCTGCTTTCGTCTCAGAATCTCTTCAATCGTGTCAGAAGCCATAATTCTTTATTTGCGTGGAGTTGGCGGCGGCGGAGTTGCTGCCTTCTGTTTCACTTCCTGTGCCACCTTAGCAGCTTGCTGAGTTGCCTTGCTAGCCTCGACGGCTTTTTGCTTCGTCGAATGGTCAGCAACTTTTGACAAGTTGCTTTGCTGCAACGCTTTTGGCTTTGCCTGAGTTTGCTGCACCGGCTTTGCCATGCCCTGGGTCGCCGTTTTTGTAGGCCCTGCCTTCTTTTGCTGGTTGTCGTTGGCGCTTTTGGCTGGAGCCACAGCCTTATCCCAGCCCGTCTTTTCCTTGAAGTGGGAAACAGCCGATTTGTAGGCGTTCACAAGCCGGTTCTGGCGGGGATTGGTCGCCTGCTTTGCCTCGCCCTTTTCAGCTTTAGGCTCTGGCTTCTTTTCGACCTCAGGAGATTTTTTATTGGTCTCCTTCCCTGCCTGCATTTTCTCTTTGGTCGAAGTTTTTTGCTCAGTCGGGCGGAGAAAACTCCGCCTCTTGTTGGCGAGGTTCACGCTCTTTTTCTCGGTCCCTTGCGGATGACCTTTGGAGCGGCTTCGACCATCTGCACTGACCAGCCCGCGCCGCATCTCGACATATTGCCGCCAGCTCATATCGGCATCTTTCTTCGACACATCTTGCTTACGTGCATCCAGAAGGTTTTTCACATGGTTGCGAGCCTCCCCCTCAGCCTTGCGACTCTGGACGACCTCGCGCCACTGCTTGTTTGGGAGGTCAGAATTCATAGAGGAAATATCGCGTTTGCTTATCCCTGCCAGCTCCAGCGCCGATTGGCGGGTCGCTGTATTGCCGACCGCCTCTTGCAGTCCAAGGCGGCTGTCTGTGTAGATCCTGATGCTCTCTTTGCCACGGCTGACGGAAACATAAAACTGCTCCCGTGAGCTGGCAACGAAGGAATCCTCGCTTTGTGCAACCAAAACGTCGCGAACGCTTTTGCTCTGTGAAGAGTGCGAAGTCTGGCAATAACCATAGGTGAAGTGTCCGTGGTTGCGGTCCAATTCAGCGCCGTTTGAAAGCACGATGTCGCCGTTCTTTTTGAACTTCTCGACCGTGAAAACATTGCCATTATTAAGCCTACGATCATTGGCGCTTTTTCCATTACGTGTGATTCGAATTTGCTCACCTTTGCCGACACGGATTTCGCGTTCCTCAAAGACCTGAAATCGCTCCGCGAATTTAATCGGCAGCGGCATCTCACGACCCGTTGAAGACCTTACCAAGGTAATACCGTTTTCAGAGCGTCCTGTAACAGAAAATATCTCCCCACGGCGGATGCCCTGCGCATTTTGATGGAACTGAAGGACCTGCCCCTCGCGGTAATTCTCCATCCGCTTCTTGTCTGCACTCTCCCACTGCAAGTTATGCAGCCGGATGAAACTGCGCTCCTCCCCCAGTTTCCCAGCGCTGCGCTTCGCATCTCGAATGGCATCTGTAACCTTGGCGCTTTCGGCATGAGTTGGAGACACCACCAGTGGCGGGGTGCCTTTGCGGCTCAATTCCATGAAGTCCGCCGCCAATGCCCGGTATCGTTCGCCATCATCCGCCACCTCGATGATGGCGCCAAGCTTATCCAGGCTCATGAAGGCATTTGGCAAATCGCCCCGGCTCAATGCCGCCACCGCCTTTTTATAGACCTCGCCTTCCTGGCGGCGAATTTCGGTTACTTCGGCAATTTTCAGTCCGGCATATTTTTGCAGGAGGCGAAAGGCATCCCCACGAGCGACAGGCGCATGCTGCCCACTATCGCCTGTCAGGATGATCCTGGTGGAGCTTCCGGCAACCTGCATCAGTTCCCACATTTCACGGGCACCCAGCAAACCCGCTTCATCAATCCAGATGACCTGTCCCCGCGTCTGGCGTTGCAGGTTTTTGTTCAATAGCAAATGCGCGACCGTGTTAGCCCCAGCGAAACCAGACTCTTGCAGCGTCTCGCGTGATGCAACTGCCGAGGGAGCAAAAGCAAAGACGCGGCGTCCACTCGCCTCTATTTGCTCAGCCGCTTCCTTCATGAGTGTGGTCTTGCCAACCCCAGCTCCACCCCTGATGGCAATGACCTGATCCGTTGAGCCCAAGATGTGGCGGACTGCCCCTTTTTGCTCAGCCGACAGCTTCTCATTCCCAAAATGGATTCCGCCTTTGTTGATGGCGGCACACATGCCCCGACCAGACCGGACAAAGTTGATCAAAGCCACCTCCTCAGCCAACACGTCTAAAGAGGTGCAGAGAACCGTGTCCTTCACCTTGCCCACGACCATTTCCCGGCGAGACAATTCCCGCCAAACTTGCTCCGGGGTAATTTGCCCCACCCCATAGCGGAGCGCCTCAGCAACCAGCCGCCTTTGCTCGACCACGGAATTTCTGGCAAACATCTTCTCGGTCGCGTAATCCACCGCCAAAGAAGCCGTGATTTTCTCCGCAGGGCGATTCCCGTCCCGGTCGAAACGCACCTTCGAGATGATGACCTTTTCTGATTCTGTCAGACGCACTCCCCAGGCGGCAAGCAGGTCGGTATAGGTCATACCATGCCGTTTGCCCTCACGGGTGGCAGCCCCTAACCCATCTTTCGATTTGGCATCTGTGATGCCTTTTTCTTCCGCAAAGCGCTCAATCTGAGCCGTCCGGCGTGAGAACTTATCAATGACAGATTGAGGGATGCCTTCGATTTCCCAGCCTGCCTTCGTCCGGCGGATGCCATAGCCGATGTCCGCCAGTTTCGCCGTCAGTCTGGCATGAAAGGCAGCCTCACTGTATGGAGCCTCCTTTTTGATGTCGCCGAATTGGGCGGCTTTCCAGCGCTGCTCAACCCCATCAAAAGTGGCATTGAAGGTGAAGCAGTGGACATGCAGATGAGGGTCGGGAATGCCCCCCACGGGACGGGCAGTGAAATGCACAAACTCAGCCCAGGCAAGATTCCCGGTGGTGCGGTTGACCGCCGCCCCGGAGCGCCTGACTCTTGCCCCTGCCCGCTCTTCCATCTCGGTCATGGTCTCTTGAACTGCCGACCTGAACAGCCTCAAGATGTCATCATCACCCGTGAGGGCATGCAGCACAGAGAGACTTTTTGGCGCATGAAAGTTGATGTCATAACCTACCCGCCGGTCCGCTTTAGTTCGCGGAGTCAGCCGCTCGCCAGTCGTCGGATGACGGTTTTCAACCAGGGCTGCAAAAGCCTCAGGAGTAACCCCGCCAGAAAGTCCAAGCCTCTCTGCCGCCTTGCCATACCACTTGCCCGCGACTTCCTGCCCCTCCGAATAATAGTCCTCTCGCTTCAGCCCTTCGGCATAATATTGGCGGGCAGCCGCCGCGCTCTGATGAGACACGACTCGTAACATTCCACCACCCTATCAGAAGAAAAAACTCGCTTCCACTCTTGCGAGTAAAATCGCATGCGGGGTTGAAAGATTGCTACGTTGAGAGGTCGCAAGTGATGTTGCAATGTAACAACATCACAACAGAGATTGCCCCGTTGCCAGCAGACAACCTCGCGATGTTGCGAGGTTGCAATATTGCAATTTTTTTCATTCAGACATCTCCCCTAAGCACAGCTTAGGATGTCAATTCAGCTCGCCCAGTGGCCCCAATCCAGCTAGATTCAATTCGACCCATTTTGCCGCATGGACCGACCTCCGCCCCCTTTAAATAGTCGAACTGGCCATGGGCATCCGACCCAGCAGGTCGTCAAAGACTGGCCGGATAATGACGAGGAGCTTCTCGATTTCAGCCCCGACGCCAAGAACCGGCAGAGGGAGAATTTGTGGCTGATGAAGGATGCCTTTGAAGGGGTGCAGATCTTCGGTGGGACAGGTTCCGGCAAATCCTCAGGCAGCGGGCAGGCCATCGCCCGCGCTTTCATGGAAGCCAATCTGGGAGGCTTGGTTCTGACGGCAAAAACCGATGAGGTGCTTACCTGGAAACAATACGCGAAGGAGGCAGGGAGAGAGACAGATTTGCTCATTGTGGAGCAGGGCGCACCGCTCAAATTCAACTTCCTCCGGTATGAGCTGAGGCGTCCAGGCATAGGGGCAGGGCATACGGAAAATCTTGTTAATCTGTTTTGCAGCGTCCTCGAGGCCTCAGACCGGAGGCATGGTCAGGGCGGGGGCAATGACAGCTATTGGCAGCGAACTTTGAAACAACTTTTGCGCAACGCCATTGATCTGGCCATCCTGGCGGCTGACGATGTGGACCTGCCATCGCTCTATAAAATCATCGCCACCGCACCGCGTTCGATTGCCGAGGCCGCAGACGAAAAATGGCAGGCTGATTCGGTCTGCTTCACGTTGATCGAGCACTCCAGAGACAAAGCCAAGGAAAAGGGGAGGATGCAGGATTACGAACTGACGCGGGATTATTGGCTCAAGGAGTTTCCAGGCCTGGCCATCGAAACCCGCTCTGTGATTGTCTCCACCTTCACCAGCATGGCCGATTGTTTCCTGCGCGGCATGCTTCGGGATCTGTTCTGCACGGATCTCAATTTCACCCCAGAGGACAGCTTTAACGGCAGGATCATCATTTTGAATCTGCCCGTGAAGGAATACAACGAGCTGGGCCAATTCGCCCAGGTGCTATTCAAATTCGTCTGGCAGAGGGCTGTCGAACGCCGAATCCCGCCAGGCGTTCCCCGCGCTCAGGCAGAGAAAACCATCCGGCCGGTTTTTCTTTGGGCGGACGAATCCCAGTTCTTCGTCAATTCTTATGACGCTTTGTTCCAAAGCACCGCCCGCAGCTCGCGGGCTTGCACCGTTTACTTGACGCAAAATCTGCCCAGCTACCTGGCCACCTTTTCCGGTGCCAATTCCAGGGCCGAGGCGGAGACGTTTCTGGGCAATCTCCAGACCAAGATTTTCCACGCCAATGGCGACCCGACCACCAATAATTGGGCGGCTGACTCCATCGGAAGAACACGGCAGGTTCAATTTTATGGTGGCATGTCCGAGGGGACCGGAGCCCGAGGCGGGGGAGGGATGAACCAGAGTGCAGGGGGCAGCCAGGTCTTTGAGTATCTGATTCAGCCCCAGGAGTTTACCATGCTGCGCACAGGCGGGGAGGAATGTGATTTGCAGGTCGATGCCATCATTTTCCAAGGAGGGCGGCGTTGGGTTACCGCCAGCAAAACCGCCAAGACAACGCAGAACTTTATCCGGCATGTCTTCCCCCAGCTTTATTCATGAAGGACAGGCAATCCCCACAAACGCCGCTGCAAATGCGGGTGCCATTTGTCAGCGCGGCACTGCACTGCATTTCGATGACGGTCATCGTGTTTCTGCGCAGTTCCTTCGGCTACTCCTACCTGCGGCCAAAAAGCGTCTTCTTTGCCTTCGCTTGGGCCTTCGTGCTGTTTTTCATTTATGCCTGGAAGGAAAAGGATGTTTGGCAGGAATATCGTCTGATGTGCCTCTATGGCGCGGCCAGCATCTTCCTTTATCTCACCCATATGCTCAGAGCATTCTTCGGTGAGCTGTTCCGCGGGGGAGCACATGATAATGACTCAGGCACACCGCATACGCTTCGGGTGCTGCGGATGCTCGGCAGACCTTGCACACCGAATTTCGAGATGAAATGGCATATCTGGGTCGAGCCGATTTTTGTTTTCCTGGCAGGCCTTTTTCTGGGCGTGGTCGTTAAAGAACGCCATCTCTCTTATTGGCTCGTCTTCACCGCTCCCTGTCTTTCTGTCAAAGAGTTGCTCAACTACTGGTTCCAGGTTCGCCAGAAAAAGAGGCATAAAGACTCCAGAGACGATGCTGAAGACATTTTCGAGGATGAACCCACCACCACCCCAGTGGATGCCCCCAAACCTATCGGGAAAGCTAAAATCCGCCGCGCCAGATCCAGCACCCGTTCAGCAGCTCACGAAATCACAGAAAGGCAGCATGCCCAGGTTTTGAGGCTGATGCCTCCTTATCGTTTGGATGAAGCGGAGCGGAATTACGATAAGTTGATCAAGCAAGCTCATCCTGATCCAAATGAGGATCTCGACTCAGATGAAGGACTTGTCGCACAGCTCAATGAAGCGATTTCATTTTTTCGCCGAACCCACGGTTGAGCTGGACCCTTTCTTCGATGACTTCACCTCAAAGCGGATGGCTTTCAGATCGTAACCCAAGCTCTCCCATGCCTGCATGAGCCTCGGCTTGTATTGGATTTCCACGGTATCGACAATGAACTGTGTCGATGCGCGATAGGTGAGGGTGCCATCCTCATAGCCGACCAGATTCAAGATCCTGATCCAGGCATTCACCGTCGCATCCCCAAGATGTTTGTTGAGGATTTCCAAAACGTTCTCCCACGCCTCTTCCAGAGGCGTTTTCTCAATCAATGCCATTTGCACCTCCCGGTCAGCAGCGGGCAATTTCTCCGCGAGAGGTCTTTTATCCGTCCTCTCCATCAAGAGCATATCTTTGCCTTGAACGGAGCTGACCTTTTCAAGGCGAACCCCAGGAAGCTCATTCTTTTTGATCAGCTTCCTCAGCGTGCTGGCATAATGTTTGTATTCCTGCTGGGAAGCCGATTTGAGATAAAGACTTTTGAACGTCTCTTTCCAAATGCCAGCACCTCCTCCGGTGGCTTTACGGGCATACAAATACAACCAGCGTTCCACTCCCCCAGGAATCTCAAAATATCGCTTATCCAGAGTCAGGACATGAAAGTTCTGGATGCTCTCAAATAACCATTCAGCGAGTACCACCTCAATGCCGCGCACTTCGCCTTGCTCCTCTGTGATCTCCCATTCTGTGATCCACGAAAACTGTTTAATTCGGTTTCGTGTCCGTTTGCCAATTTCGGCGCGAACCGTGGTCTGAATATTGGTCGTTTTCAAACGGTTAAGCGCGTCCTTGAGTCGGTCATAGGCTGTCCCGTGGGGAGCTATTTTCAACCAGGCAAAGAACTGATACGGCGTGAAGTGAATCCTTCGGGATGTTGCCAGGCCCAGGCGTTGAGCATCTACCCATTGGGAAATGGCAAATAGCAGCAAGTCTTGGTCATGGATCGTGGCGATACCTCCATGCTCTCTGCTTCCTGTAATCCGAACTGACTCAGTCATTCCAGTTTTCTGATCCACATATTTGTGATCAATAGGCTCCGTCCTGCCCGGAACTAAACTAAACCAATTGCGCGACATCAAGTCTATCTGGTCTTTTGCAGCGACATCGGCAGCGGAAACTGTAAACCGTGTAAGGTCTTGATGTTCCTTGATTCCACCCTCGATTTTCCTGCCCATTACATGGGCATAGCATACTTCATTTAGAAAAACAATATCGTGGGGCTAACGACCTTTTTGGTGTTTTGGGTGTGGCATTTTTGTTATCGGGGTGCCAGCGACCCTTGATATCGGGGGACTAACGACTCCGTGAAGATTTCACAACAAACATATCGGGGTGGCAGCGACTTTTCAGGTATTCTGGATGTATCCTTTTTGCCGTTAGGTGCCAAAAACCTATCATTTTGGGCTTAAAACGCCTGTGTTCGTGGGATATCATCACCCTGTCGGGGTGCCAGCGACTTTTCGCCCATTCAGGATATATCCTCCTGCTATCGGGGGACCAGCGACCTTTGATATCGGGGGGCTGACGACCGTATCGGGGGACCAGCAACCAGAGGTCGGGGTGGTAACGACCTTACCATCGGGGGACCAACGACCCTTTATCGGGGTGCCAGCGACTCAAATCACCCTCAAACATTGAGCCACTGGGCTTTAGCGTAACCTGAAACCTATTTAAACTAATTCTTAAACACTTAAACGCCGCTGGCAGGCGGCAAGCCATAAGATAGGCTCGCCTGCCAACGCCAAGAGGAGGGCAACTCAACCTCCAGTAATCAAATTACAACCTTTGCGAGAAAACTCGCAAGCTCGCAAACGTGATTGCGGTGTTGCAACATTGCAACCGACCCCAAAATACGAAGCTTCAGGAGGATGCAAAAGCTCAGGAAGCTTCCGAGGCCAATCACATTCATTTATGATGACCGTATGATTTACGGTCTAACAAATTCTAAAGGCGGCGTTGGCAAAACGACGATTGCCGTCCACTTAGCAGCTTGGCTGGTCAAAAAGAAACGGACAGTCATTTTCATTGATGCTGATCCTCAATCTTCCGCCTCGCAGTGGATCAATGAACTCGATCTGGAT
Source organism: Prosthecobacter algae (assembly GCF_039542385.1). Lineage (NCBI taxonomy): Bacteria > Pseudomonadati > Verrucomicrobiota > Verrucomicrobiia > Verrucomicrobiales > Verrucomicrobiaceae > Prosthecobacter > Prosthecobacter algae. Next base: position 21,096 of record NZ_BAABIA010000002.1, read on the forward strand.
ATTCAGCTCGAAAAACTGTCCGAACCGGAGGAGATAATTCGTCGAGTCGCAGAACTGGCGACTGACGCTAATGACATCGTCATCGATGGTCCCGCTGGGCTTTCCACAACCACACGGGCGATCATGTTGCGGTCAGACCGTGTATTTCTTCCCTGTGGGCCATCCATTCTCGATCTCCGCGCAGCTTCCAAAGCCGTGGTTTTGCTGCGTGAAGCCCAAAAATCTCGGAAGGGTCCTCCTATTGGAACTATCATTCCGAACAAACTGCAAAAACGTGGTCGCCTCAGCCGTGAAATGCTCGGCGCTGCACAAAAGCTCGGTGTTCCTTTGTTGGCCGGACTCTCGCAGCGCCAGAGCTTTGTCGATGCAGCAGGGCAGGCGAAAGTGGTCTGGCAAATGGGAGCCTCAGCGCTCGTGGCTTCTCACGAAATGCAGCAACTCATGAAGGAGATGACCCGTGGTTAAACGCAGAACACTTGATGATGGATTAACTCCAGAGGAAATGGCCTTTCTCAATGATGCACCAGAGGCTTCTAAAATAATCCCTGAAAAGGACAGCAACCAGGACAGATCAAATACTGCCTCACGACCAAAGAAGGAAATGATTACCGCTCCTGAACCAGAGGTTATTGCATCGACACATGTTCACATCGGAATGGTGGGTTTGAATACCCGCGTCGAGCCGCACATCAGTGCGGCACTTTTGAGGGCTTCAACCGACCGGAAGATCGAGCGCAGATCACGGGCAGCGGTTCAGGACATTGTGAACGAGGCATTAACAGAATGGTTGAAAAAAGCGGGTTACATTAATAATTAGATGTGTTAACTGGATTTATTGCTTCTGCGATGCGCCCACAATCTCAGATGACATAGGCGCTTGGGGGGCGGAACACGATGAAGCGGCAGCGCGGAGGGTGATGTAGGAGTTGTATCCGCGTGTCGCTGGCACAATCGGCCGTGGTGTGATAAACGGCAAAAAACTTTGTCCACCTTTCGCGGGTTCATGGAACATCCCTTTGAATGTCCCGTGAATCCGAAATCATCCAGCGTGCGGCTGCCGAGTTTATCCATGACCGGCACCGCGGACGCGATGCATGGCGAGGGTTATGTCACCGGCGTGCAGACGCAGAATCGCGGTCCGCTCGATCAAATCTCGCCGCATCGCTCCATCTATCTGCCCGTGATGCGCAATCTGCCGCTGGAGTCGCTCTACCTGCTAAACAGCCCCTGCGTGATGAAAGCCGCCGAGTTCGTCGCGCAGCGCCTCCTCACCGACCGCCCGAAGAGCGAGCCGCATCGCGTGAAGCTCGCCTACGAACGCATCTTCAACCGCCCGCCCACCGAGGCCGAGATCTAGGCCGCACTCAAGTTTGTGAAAACGTAACCCGATGCCGCACAAGGCTGGGCCGCCCTCTGCCAGAGCCTCTGGGCGAGCCATGAGTTCCTCGCACGCAGCTAAACCGAAGCTTTGCACCCATCGCCCGTCCCGATCCCCGCCCCCGCGCCCACGCGCCGCCCCTCCAGCGCGATACACCCACGCTCCGGCGAGACGCAACAACCTCCCAGAGCGACTCACCCGCCCTCCAACTCGTCATCCCCACCATCCAGATCGTTGTGGCGACCCTCCAACTTGTTGCGCCAACCCGCGATTTCGACCCGAAAACCCAAACTTTCGTCCCGCCAGCCATCGAAACCGTTCCGACGACCATCCAAATCGTTATTTTCACCTCACTGATCGTTGTTAAAACCCTAACTTTCGGTGTGGAAGGCCAAATTTGGCTCCAAACCTCACTATTTTAGTTGATGAACGGCCTCCGTGAGCAATTTCAGAGGATCAACGACCTCTTCCGAGGCATTAAGACTGACCAAACGAACATTTATGCCCGATCGCCGTGACGCCAGCAGGAGCAGAGAGAGCTTGCACCTCGAATTCTACTGGCGCAGCATCGTTGACTGATGAAACGCACTACCTACATACCTGCGGAACGCATTTTTGTCTCGTCCACCGTTTACGATCAGAGAGACTTTCGGAATAGCCTAATGCGGGAACTGGAACGCCAGGAATACAAGCCATACACATTCGATACGGAAGGTGTCCTTCCAGACCCCGAAGCCCAATCTCATGATCAGTGCCTAGACTTGGTAGAAAATGCTGACTGCGTTATCGCAATAGTTGGTGAGCGGCCGGGAAATCCCTATCTCGGAACAAAGAAGAAGGATTTGTTTGCCTCGTTAGGAACTCCACAAACTCTCACCGTAACGCAGGCGGAGGTTGTTTATGCACTAGAGTTGAAGAAACCAACGATCATCCTAGTGAGGAAAGGCGTGTGGGATCTTCGGAACAAGAAGGCATTGAAAGAGCCTGTTGCGGATTTCCTAACCTACATAACCAGACGCGAACAAGGCAACTGGTTGGAGATAGATGTGGATGACATAGAAATGGCCATCGGCTTGGTTGGTAAGCGGTTAATCCCCTCAAGTAGGCTGAGAATGCTAGGCCAAGCAATGGCTGGCATGGGGTGGAACGGCGAAGAATTTTTCCCGCGAAAAGAAGTGACTATCACCAACGGCAAGAATGACGGGTTCACTTCATTGTTGTCTCTCAGAGTAGAAAATCGTCATTTAGCAGGTAAAAGAGGCAGGCTTAGATGGCTGATTTCCCTCCTTGCGGACACAGCAATGACTCAAGAGGAAATTGAGTTTCTCTACTGCTTCATTCTTGACTATTTGAGTGCAGAAAATCCTTCAAGCCATGCCGACATTGCCCGAAATAATCGCGCTATTGCGTTGTTGGGCAGATTGTCCTTTGGAGAGGATTATGTATTTGGGGAGTTCAAGTATTCTTGGGACGGAAAGAAGCCTTCAACACTGACATGGCCGGATGATGCCCAGAAATGGTCGCCTCACGGTAGGGTCGAGTTTATCCTGTATGCGTTGCAGATGGAAGACGGCTTCCCTTTGAATTTGAGGCACATGATTGAATTCAACGGTGCGATCAATACTGACAAGGGAGCCGGGTTTGTCGCGCACTACAGTCGAAAACCAGTGACAGTGGGTTGCCGCAACGCCTGCCGGGTGAGACTTCGAAAGGCAAATGGGGTTCGCGGCATACCCATGGAGCTGGAGATGAAGTCTATGATCTATGTTGCTTCATCAAACGGTAGGTTTTGCTTGGTTGCCGCGCATGGCGAGGGGGACAAATATGTCGATGAGGAAAAAGTGCTGGCGACACTGAGTCAGAAATGGGCCTCAAAACACGGTCTTGAGCCAGTTGATCCAGTCTGTCTCGACGACTATTTGCGGGCAACCATGTCACCGATGCCCAAAGATGTTATCTACAAAGGGCGGAAATTGAGTTTGGATGGCGCTCAGCAAATGATCGGATTGTATGCTTCTGCAATTAACCCAGTGTCAATCTTGAAGAGCGTTGACTTCAAATTCGGGTATCTCGAACAGCTCACCAACTGTGCCTCATTTGACGTCATGATGTTCTGGGACAATGGAGTCCTAGATCTCGATGAATGCTACAACAATGCGGGTAGCCCAACATGGGGAGTTCGCTTTTCTCCAAAGCAGATGTTTGAACATGTGCGATTAAATGCCGATGCGATGATTCGAAGGCACTCGACGAATGGGTTTGAAGCGAGGTTTGACATCACATCAGGGGATTTTTTCAATTCGACACCAAGCGACTGATGACCAAATTGTTTTTCACAAATCGGTCATATTTGAGTGGTCGTATTCTGCTGGCCATAGTGATCGGATCGTTAGCTGGGATTATATTTCAGGAACAAGCTGGTGAATGGGGAAAGCCAACGAAGCTTGTCATTATTGCCATCAAGGCCCTGGCGCTGCCCCTGATTCTCTTTGCCATCACGCATGTGCTGATGACAGCGCAAGTGCAGGGGGCCAAGGTGGGTAAACTGGCGCGGCTGCTGCTGACCAATACGGCGATGGCCATCGGAATTGGCCTGTTGCTGGCGAACGTGATCCAGCCGGGTGTCCACTCCCCCAAACCAGCAGTGGAGGCTGGGGACAGTGTGGCGAGTGGAAGCCTGCTCGGGATGCTCGAAGACTCCATTCCGAAGAGCTTCCTGGGGCCGCTGGGAGACCAGGGCAAGCCGCTGTCGGTGATCGTGATCGCCATCGTGCTGGGGCTGGCACTGAGAACACAGAGGCAGAACCCCGCCTTTGCCACGGTGGAGGGTTTGGTGAAGCTGGCCTTGGCAACTTTGACGGTAATCCTGAAATGGGTGGTCGAGCTGCTGCCGCTGGCGGTGCTGGGCATCATCGCCTCCAAAGTAGGCACCGGCTCGACGAAGCAGTTTGCGGCTCTGGGTTGGTTCGTGGTGACGGTCTGCGCCGGGCTGCTGCTGCAGTCTGCCTATTACCTGCTGCGCGTCTGGCGTGGGTCCTGGGTGACGCCGCTGCAAATGCTGCAAGGCTGCCGAGATGCGCTGCTGACGGCCTTCTCCACCGCCAGCTCCACCTGCACCATGCCCATCACCTACACCAGCCTGCGGGAGAAGGTGGGGCTGCGTGAGGACTCGGCCAATCTGGGGGCCATGGTGGGCACCAACTTTAACAACGATGGCACGGCCCTCTATGAGGCGGTGGCCGCCTTGTTCGTGGCGCAGATGGTGGGAATCTCGCTCGGCCTGCCGGCGCAGTTGGTGATCGTGCTCACCTCCATGCTGGCGGCGATGGGCGCTGCGGGCATCCCCGAAGGCGGTGCGGCCACCCTAGCGCTAGTGCTCTCCAGCGTGAACCTGCCAGTCGAATATGTGGCACTGCTGCTGACGGTGGATTGGTTTGTGGACCGCTGCCGCACAATGGTGAACGTGATGGGCGACTGTGCGGTGAGTTGCATTCTTGACGGTAAGACGCGAGGTTCAGAGTATCCTGCGGCTCCGATATGAACCAAGAAATGCCAGACATCTCTGCAACACCTACGGTGTTCGGGCAATTTTTGACGGAAATCGAAAGGCTAAACAACACCGACTTTCAAAAGCTGCATGAATGGATTTGCAGGCGCTATGATCAAAAGGTGACGCAAACCGTTGTTGAGGTTATTGAAAGCGATCAAATTGACGATACGCGCGTTGTTGTTTCGATTGACGGCTTTGGGATCATTCGGTGCCGACTCCAATGTCTGAGCGAGAGGGATAACGAAGGTCCGGGGATCTATTATGATTGGAAAGACACCGGAATTGGTGAGGGCTCTTTTTTTGCAGATCTAGACGTAGCGATTAAAGAGGCGCGTAGGATGTTGTTGCGTAGTAGTTTATGAATCGCAGATAAACCCAGACCCAATATGATGAGTCATCGTTTCACCAAAGTTCTCGCCATCGCCTCCATTGTCGGTTCGGCAGTCTGCATCCTCTCGCATCAAACTGGGCATCTATCCGAACAGGCTATGTGGCTCGCGCTCTTCATCATGGGCCTATGCGTCGGGCTATGGCGTGTCACGCAACGGTAGACAACTCCTTGACCATTTTTCGGTGAGGGATGCCGACCTCTGTAAACTCCTCTCCCACGGGCAGATAGCCAAGACGCGAGTAGAAGCCTAAGACGCTGCTGCGTGCATGCAGCGTGAACTGACGGACGCCCTCCCGTTGCAAAACCTCCTCCACGGATTGAACAATCTGTCGGCCCAGGCCCTGGCCTTACAGGGCGGGTAGAACAGCCATTTGTCTGAGCTTTGCTTCGGTGGAGGATAGTCTAATGGCTTGCAAGCACGCGACGAGATGCTGCTCGCGATCAAACAGACCAAAGTGAAGGTTTGAGCTCTCGCCCGCGAGGTTTTCGTCATAGAGGCTCATCCCCAGCGGAACACGCAGAACCGCATGACGCAGAGCGCACTCGGCATTGTATTAGGGTGAGCAGCGTCGCGGTGATGCAACACCAGGAGGGAAAAAACTTTGTCCACGTTTGGCCGGTTGAAGGAACAATCCTTTGACCGCTAATGACTCCACCACCGCACTCCCCGCCTTCTCCCGTCGCGAATGGCTGCAACGCACCAGCGCGGGCTTTGGTTATCTCGCCTTGAGTGCGCTCGCAGCGCAGCGTGCTCTCGCTGAAGTTGCGCCACCGCTCGCACCTAAGCAACCGCATTTTCCCGCCAAGGCCAAACGCATGCTCTTCCTCTGCATGGACGGCGGGCCATCGCATGTGGACAGCTTTGATTACCCTAAAAACGGAAATGGAAAATGAGCATTAAGCACATCGCCTTGGTGTTCAATGAATTCCCATCGCTCCGCGATGAACTTATTGAGTGATAACTCACTTATCTCCAAGTGTTTGAGAATGAGGGTAATGCGATCAAATTTGCGCACTCCATTCCGGTTTTTAGGATTACAAGCCCGAGCTGGCGAAATACGCGGGCAAGGCCATCGGCAAAGGCAAGGTGCCCACCGGCAATCTCATGGCCCCGGTGTGGGAGTTCAAGCAGCGCGGCCAGAGCGGCCTGTGGATCAGCGAGCTGTTCCCGCAGAGCGCCGCGCACGCGGACAAGCGCTGCCTCATTCGCAGCATGAAGACGGATGTGCCGAATCATCCGCCCGCCTTCCTGCAAATGCACTGTGGCATTCCCACCGCGCCGCGTCCCAGCATGGGTGCCTGGATCACTTACGGACTCGGCAGCATGAATGAAAACCTGCCTGGCTTTGTCACCCTGAGCCCCAATCCCGGCAACGGCGGCTCCGCGAACTACGGCAGCTCGTTTTGCCCGCCATTTATCAAGGCACGCGCATCGGCAACGGACGCCAGCCCATCGCCCAGGCCAAGATCAGCAATCTGTATGATTTGGAGACCCGGCTGCCGCAAAGTCTGAATAAACGACTTTGTATCAGCGCCAGGAAACGACCATGAAAATTCACGGTCGTTTTCTACGGTCTGCTGAAAAACTGGCGCAAATCAGTGCAAAGCTGCGCAAAAACAGGCACTCAAAATTGGCCCTGAAAACATTTTTTCATCAGTGTTCCACATGCTTTTTCAAAGCTATGCAAAACTGCGTAAATCGTTGATTTTCAATTAGAAATCCGGTGCTCTAATCCACTGAGCTACGGGCGCTTTTGAGGGGATTGAAGGGAGGGATTAAGCGCAGATGCGGGCTTTCGCAACCGGCTTTGGATAGCCGCTCAGCGGTAAAATTAAAATTCCCCTCCTGAAAAGTTTCAGAAGGGGAATTTTAGTAACCTTTAAATTAGATCCATCCGGGGATCACTTCTTCCACTCCCAGGTCTCACCAAAGAAGCCTGCATCACTGATGCCGCCTGGGGCGCGGGTGGACTTCGGCAGAGTGAAATCCACAATGGCCCAATCGGGCAGCTTGGCGACCTGACGGGCATTGTTCAGGTAATCGTATTCACGGTAAGTGAAGCTGCTATTGATGACGACGTAGCGTTTGGGGTTCAGCGGATTTGGATACACCAGCACGGGGGCGTGGGTCTTCGTGTCATAGGTTTTGCCATTGGCGATCAACTTGTCCTGCGTCCACTGGATGGGCAGCTTGGCGATGATCTTGGCCAGCACCGCATTGCTCTGTGGGTCGCCCCAGAGAATGAGGTTGTTGTTGGCCATGTCAGCCTCGCTGATGTCCATGTCTGCCTTGGCTGGGGCATCCCCACGAAACTGGCGGCGCCACTCAAAGACGGCGCGTTCCATTTCCGCCTTGGTCCAGGCTCCCACTTTGTCGTTCAGAGCCGTGCCCGTCGGTTTCACATAAAGGAAGCTGCCCATGAAGGCATCATCAATCGGACCGGAGAGGCCATGATGTTTGGTCAGCTTGCCCTCTTCTTGGGCACTGGCGACGACCGCCCACTTCCCATCTTGCTTGCGCAAATGCACCAGCCAGGAGCGATCCGACTTGGGCTTGGCCACCGTCAGTTCCTTGCCATCAATTTTCACCACCGGCGCTTCCTGCACACTGAATGGGCAGTGACCCGCAGGCATGTCCAGGCTCAGGGCCGTGACGTTGGTGGTCTTCACCGTGACTTCTTTCGCACCCGTGATTTTGGCATCCACACGCGCCTGCTTCCAGCTTTCGCCCAGGCCATTCACGGTCACCCAATGCATTTTGTTATACCGGAGGAACCAAGTGGCGAAATGAATCTCGTCCGGGCTGCGATCCCGACCCACGGCGGCAATGTCTGCCAGACGGCGCTCAATCTCGATGAGGGAATCGGGATGGATCTTGTGACCGGTCTGCGGTCCGATGATATGGACAAGGTCAATGTTCTCGGCCTTCAGGTATTTCTCCATGATGTCAGCCGCCTGCTTCTGCTTATCAATCTCCCCGCTGTAAGCCACGGTGGGAGTGTTGAAGAGATTCACCGCGCTATCGGTGGCATTGTACCAGTGCCACAGGGTCTTCTCATACCAAGGCACTTTGGTGACGTCTTCGGTCTGGAAGACATTGAGGAATTCAGGGGTCTCTGAGAAGCCCGCACCGGGATTCGCGGCGCACCATTTGTCCGAGTAATTCACGGCGAACTGCCACGCTGCCGCACCGCCCATGCTGAAGCCACGCACGATGGTGCGGTCTTCATCCACATGATAGAATTTCTTGGCATGATCCAGCGCCTCCAGCAGGTCCATTTCACCGGCAAACTTATTGGCGCAGCAGTAGCGGCCGTAAGGGTGCAGGACGATGGTGTTGGCCGGAGCCACATTGCCTGTTTGTTTACGACGCTGATCAATGAAGGAAAGCTCGCTCAGGGTCTCACCACGGCCATGGCACCACACGTCCAGACGGGTGGCCGCACCATTGTAGCTGTCTGGAATCACCAGGCCATAGGGCTGCACGGAGCCGTCAATCTTGGAGCGATAACCACGCACCACGAGGCCCTTTTGTGTCGTCCAGGGAGACTGGCCATTTTTGAGCTGTTCTGCGCGCAGCTTGCCTTCCGCCAGAGTTTCCAGGGCCGATTTGATCTCGGCAGGTTTATGGATCTCTTTGAACTTTAATGCCCAATCCACGCCCTTATAAAAGATCTCCACATCGGGAGACAGATCGGCCAGCTTGGGATTTTTCGCTTGGGCTTTGACCGCAGCGTCAATGGCGGTACGCAGCTCGCTCAGGCCCTGGGTCAGCGCCTTGACATCGGCCTCAGGCACATCAATGCCGATGGGGGGCACAGGGCGGACGTTATCGGCGAGGTTATCCTTGGGCCCATCGGCCAAAGCCAGAACGGGGAGGAAAAAAAGAGGAAGATACTTCATGGTTGGGAGTGAGGGAGAGCTACGCTGAACGACGGGTCTTTTTGGCAGGTTTCGACTTCGCTGGGGCAATGAGTGGGCAGGTGTGGATTTCAAACGGGGCACCGGTGCCGCCATCAAACTCCGCCGAGGCCTGGAGCCCAGCTTTGACGATGTCCACCACGTCCTCATACTGATCATACACGGTGTGCATGGCTCCGAGGGCAAAGTCACGCCCGGAACCAGCGGCCCAGAATTTGTGAAACTGCTGCGCGCTGCGGTAGGAATACAGAGCAAAGATACCGTGAGGATTGGCGATGAGACCATAAAACTGGGTGGTCTCATACTCCTCACCTTTGTCGGGTTGAGTGGCCATGAAGTACTCGGCCTTCATCCAGTGATGCGCATGGCGGAAGGTCTCAAAGATCATGTCCGTGGAGGAGAAATCTCGCGGACGCTCAGGGTTGGCAAAGTAGCTATTCATCACCACCAGGCTGGTGGTGGTGCCGGTGAGGCCCACGTAGGTATCTCCCAGTTTCGTGATCTTGCTTTTATTCACCACATGGTGAGCGCGCTGGCGCAGGGAGCCGAGGCTGCTCATGGTATCTGCGCCGATGCAGGCGACTCCGTTCTTTAGGGCGACGACGATGGTGGACATGATGGACGGGGAGTGTGGCAGGTCTTGATTTTTGCGCAAGATGGAGAACGCCTGACCCATTGGTAGCCCCTGGCCGTCTTGACAGTTCATTGTGCCTCGCAATCATCGAGCGATTCACGTCCGAACTCCGCATGCCCACTCCCGAAGACAAGCTCCAGTCCATTCAGGATCAGTTGAATTCCAAAATTCACTGGGATGCGAACGAGATCGAAGTGGAGGAATGGCTGGAGGAAAAACATGGAATCTCAGGGGAGGCTGCAGAAGCGATGCTTATGACGGCTAAAAGAAAACGCCGGGCCGCTATTCGAGAGCGAGCTCTGTATCAGATGATTTTCGCCGTGATCGGCATGAGCATTCCCGGCTCGTATTTAACAATGCAGTGGATGACCGGTCGGATATCGCTGTTTATCACGCCCCTTTCAGCGATCCTATTCTTGTTGGCCTTTTCTTTTTTTCTCAGAGGTCTGTCTCGATTTCTATCGGGACAAACAGATGCATCCATTGACTCGTAATGTAAGCATTCCTTGAAATCGCTGTGCGCATTTTGCGCTCCGGCTGAGCAGCGAGAGACTTTATCAGAGGCTAACGTTTACTATTTCATGCCTCGATTCCTCACGCTTTTCCTTCTCATCTCCCTCGCGCTGAGATGCCCCGCCGAGGAGATGGGAGCGCAGCTTTTTCAAACGGTGTGCGCGGCCTGCCACGGGCCCAAGGGTGAAGGCAAAGATGACCTAAAGACACCTTCCATCGCCAATCTACCGGAGTGGTATGTGCTGCGGCAACTGACCAACTTTCACGAAGGCAGACGGGGTGAGAATGGGCAGGTGGACCCACAAGGAGCCCTGATGGCGGCCATCGCTAAGACGCTAAAACCCGAGCAGATGACGGCGGTGGCCAATCACGTGCAATCCCTGGCCCTGGTGGTGCCGAAAGAACGCACGCTGGAAGGTGCCCAAGTGCAGGCTGGCCAGGAGCTGTTTTACGAACGCTGCATGGAATGCCATCGCTACAATGCCAGTGGCGAACAGCTTTTCGGCAGCCCGCCTTTGGTCGGCCGCCAGGGGTGGTACCTGCTGGCTCAGCTCAAGAAATTCAAGAGCCTCCACCGCGGCAATGCCAAGGGGGATGACAAGGGGGCGAAGATGGTGATGATGACCACGCTTTTCATAGAAGATGAGCAGGTGATGAAAAACCTGGTGGGCTACATTTTGACACTGAATCCAGAGCCCGTTAAGCCCTGAATCCATCCCCAAGCCAAAGTATATCCGCCCCACTGCCGACAACAGGCGTAAAGTGGCCATGCCCAAAATCGCCATCATCGGAGCCGGACTCGCCGGCATAGCCTGCGCTCGACGTCTGAAGCAGGAAGGAATGCCCGTGACGGTGTTTGAAAAATCGCGTGGCTATGGCGGGCGCTGCGCCACCAAACGCTGGCAGGACTGCCGCGTGGACCATGGCGCGCAGTATTTCACGATGCGTGATCCCGGTTTTAAAGAGGCGGTCCAGGAGGTCTGTGGCGACCAGGTGCAGTCCCTCACGGCCCCTGTGCTTCACCTTGAAAATGGCCAGTCATCCTGTCCCCCGCGCTACTACCATGTGAAAGGCAATAGCCACCTGTGCCGTGATCTGGCGCAGGGACTAGAAGTTCGGTTCGAGCAAACCCTCGCCCCCGTGACGGCCCACGGGGAGGCTTGGCAGATCCAAAATGAAGTTTATGACCAAGTGATCAGCACGGCACCACTGCCACAGACGCTCAAGCTGTTTAACCAACCCGCCACCGTGGATCCCTATGTACCCTGCCTGGCCATGCTGGCCCTGTATCAGCAGCCGCCGCAGGGCAAAACTGCCGAGCTCTTCGGCATGATGGGAAGCCCCACCGACGACATCGCCTGGTCCGCATGTGAGAATCATAAGTTAGGCCGCATCACACCAGGGAATATCGTCATGGTGGTACATGCGGGGGAAAGATTCAGTTACGAGCACCTGGAATCCCCGCCCGAGGAATGGTCGGCGCTTTTACGGGAGCAGCTAGAAACGCTGTGGGAACTGCCACCGCAAAACTTTACGGCCCAGCTCACGCACCGCTGGCGATTTGCGCGCGTGAACGAACCTGTGAGCCCACCCAGCCTCCCGGCAGGCCTGCATTTCTGTGGGGATGCCCTGGGGCAATCGCGCGTTGAGGCCGCTTGGTTGCAAGGTGTATCCCAGGCGGAAGCGCTGCTAGCAACCTTTTAACTCTGGCGCGCCCGGACCGAGGGACCTTCGATCCACTCGGGTGGGATGAGGATCTGACGAGGCACCTCAGGAACGCCACTTTCATTTTGCAAAAGCTGCGTGGCCACCAGGTCCACCCCCGCAGCCGCCACATGGTCGCGCCTTTGATAAATGCCCGCGTAACCTTTCATGGTGGAGGTCCAGTCATGGACGACGAGGCCGATGTCCTCCGGCACTCGCAGGCCCATTTTTTGCAGCCAGTCGGGAACATGCTGATCGAAGGTGATGAGGGCATCTGGGCGCTCTCTTTGCATCCACTCCATGAACTCCTTCCGGCAGCGGCTGAAGTCATTGTGCGGGAACAGTAAAACGGGGATGCGCTGGGCCAGCGGGATGGCCTGCTGCACATGCAGCATGGCCCCACTGTAAGCCCCTTCAGCCCGATGATCCACCCACTGAGTGACCGCCAGACCGATGCGCTGATAACCCCGCGCCTGCAGCTCCTTCACCGCGAGCTGGATGCCGAGGTTCATGTTTCCGGCTGCGCGATGCAGCGAGGGCTGCGTGAGGCCAAAACCAAAGGTGGCTGCGGCAAAGGGGGCGTAGTCCAACTGCGCGCACAGCATCTGCGAAGACTGGGGCGAAACGATGATGCCCTCGATGCCACGCGCCTGGAGGATGCCCACCAGACGTGCAGGATCGAGCCCATCTTTGCCTAACCAAAATTCCTCCGCGTGATACCCGTGCTGGCTGGCGCGACGGCGGATGTCCTCGATGGGCACGTATTGATAGGTGCTGCTGTGCAGCGCATCCTTAGGCACCGTCTCACGAATGACGGCGATCACGGCGCGGACACGTGATTTTTTGCGCCCGCGTACCATCGTCATCATGCGGGCCAGGTGCGGGTCTGGCTGATAACCCAGAGCCGCAATGGCCTGCTGCACGCGCTCGCGTGTCTTTGCCGAGACACGGGGCGAGTGGTGCATCACCCGCGAGACCGTCATGGCGGAGACGCCTGCCGTCTGGGCGATTTGCTGGAGGGTGACCGACATGCCCTTCGCTCTACGCGAGAAGGGTTACTTCTGCAAAAGCTTCATCGCCGCCGCATATCGCTGGCCAAAGGTTCGCAGTGAAGGAGTGTCGAAGTGAACTTGGTCGCCTTTGTGTTTGAGATCCGTCGATTCGACCACGGCGGTTTTCGGCACACGGGCAGGGATGGAGGCGATCTGTTCATTCACCAATGGCCAGTAGCTGGGCTGTTTTTCTTTGGTCTCCAGAGCCAGGAACTTACCCAGTTTCCCCGCCACGAATGGCAGCTCGCCAGAACCGAGATCCGCCCGCAGATCCACGATCATTTGGGCCAAGCGGTCAGCATAACTTTTGGACTTACCTTCATGGCCCGAGTCCCCTTCCCCCTGGTGCCAAAGGATGCCCTTGAAGGTGCCGTCCTTCATGGCCAAACGGGCACGCTCCAGCGCCTGGGCATAGAGGTCACCGCCTTTTTCCCAACGCTCCAGTGGCGTGCCCCCGACGGCGCAGGGGATCAAACCGATGGTGGCCTCAGGATACGCCTCCGCCATCTCACGGGCAAAGCTCATGCCCAGTCCTGCGCCGACCGCCGCCGGTTTGTCATGATGCAGGGGCTCGATGCCGTGAGTCCACTTGTTGTTAGGCGAGAACTTCAGCACGCGCTGCCGGGAGAGGCGCTTTTCCGTATCCAGCACGCCGCGTCCGGCCATGTTGGACTGACCGATGAGTAGGTAGAGATGCAGCTTTTCCTTGGGCGGTAGTTTGGCAGCCACTTCGGCCTCCGTGCGTTTGTCTGAATGGTTGCCATAACCCAGCGCACGATTCACCACCAGACGCTGGGCCGAGCCTTGGGAAACAAATTTGCCAGCACGCAGATCTTCTTCACGGACGATGGCGACCAGCACCTCCTTTTCACCCGCATTGTAGCGCCCGTGATCATAGGTGATGTAGATGCGACCATCAGGAGCCTGGATGGCATCGGGGTAAGAGACGCTGCTGCGCTCATCTACCAGGAGTCGGTGCGGCCAGGTGCGGCCTTCATCGTCCGAAAGCCAGGCCGTGAGGCGGGTGCGGGGATAGGCGCCACTCTTCAGCTTTTTAGCATCGTGGTAAATGAGGAGAAAAGCGCCCGAAGCCAGCTTCATCATGCAGGCGCGGGTGGAGGGCCCTTCAAACTGCGGCATGGCGCTGGCTTCGGACCAAGTTTTCCCCTCGTCTTTGGAAGTGCTTTCGTAGAGTCCTTTGGAGGTGCGGATGACCATCCAAATGCTGCCATCTTTTCGCTGGGCCAGGGTGGCCTCGCTGAAATTCCTCAGCGGCATCCGGGATGCTGGTGCCGCCGTGCCATTCCCAGGATTCACCTTCATTCAGGCTCAGGAGAGTGCAGGTCTCCGGCCTGCCCGCCTGGTTTCCCATGAGGAAAAAGGGTGCCAACCAGCCGCCACTGGCGCGGATGATGGGCTTGCCAAAAAGGATGCCGTCTTTGGCTACTAGAAAAGGGGCGGACCAGGTAGGCGTGGCCTTGTCCGGATCGTCACAGCGGATGGCGCAGGTGCCGCGCAGGGTGGGGCTGGTGGCAGTCTTTTCGGTGAGCTGATTGTAAAACACCCACAGCCTCCCTTTGGGGTCCAGCCAGGGGATCGGGTCGCCGATCTTGGTGCCCTTCGGCCCTTCGATAATGATGGGTTTCGACCAGCGTTTGCCATCGTCTCCGCTGGTGGCCACGAGGGCGTAATTGCCGATCGCGCCCTCGCCTTCATCACCGCTGTACCAGGTGGACCAAAGGCGGCCCTTGGGGGCTCTCTCGATGCCCGGGATGCCCTGCCAGACACGGGCGGTTTCACTGTAATCCGGTCCAGGAGAGAGGATGACGGTGGCTTGTGGCAGGGCGAGGTCTTCAGCCAAGGCGGTGACCATAGCCGCACCAGCCAGAAGGGACGTAAGAAAGAGACGACAAATCATGCGCCCGTGGAAACGCCAACAGCGCGAGCTTTCGCGCAGCTATCTTCGAGGAATCCCCAGCCGCACTTTGACATCCCCATCACTCCCGCCACTCTACCTTATATGTCCGATGCCCCGCTCCTCCGCACGCCCCTTTATGACAGCCATGTGGCCCTGGGAGGGAAAATTATTCCTTTCGCCGGCTGGGAGATGCCGGTGCAATACACGGGCATCGTGCAGGAGCACCACGCGGTGCGGAAAGCCGTGGGCGTCTTTGACATCTCACACATGGGCCAGTTCATCGTCAGTGGCGGAGATGCGCTGAGCTTTTTGAATCGGGCCCTGACCAATGATGTGTCCAAGCTCGAGATCGGCCAAGGGCAGTATTCCTTGCTGCTCAATGAACAAGGCGGGGTGATTGATGACCTCATCCTTTACCGCACCACGGCCAAGGAATTTTTCCTCGTGGTCAATGCCAGCAAGATCGCCGAAGATTGGTCGCAGTTGCAGAGCCTGCTCACTGAGGCGGACGATGTGCAGATGGCGAACCTCAGCGATGCCACGGGCGGTCTCGCCATCCAGGGGCCGAAAAGCCGCGCCGTGTTTGAAAAAGTCTTCGGCCAGGAGGCTCCTTTCCCGCCGCACAACAGCATCTTCGTGGCAGCGGGTGAAGCCGGTTTCATGTGGCTCTGCGGTACCGGCTATACCGGTGAAGAGGGTTTTGAATTCTTCATGCCTGCCGCCGCCGCCACCGAGTGGTTTGACCGACTCGTCACCGCCGCCCGTGAGGAAGGTGGACTGCCCTGTGGCCTGGGAGCCCGTGATACGCTGCGGCTGGAAATGGGCTACCCGCTGAATGGCAACGACCTCTTCCCTGATAAGACGCCACTCCAGGCAGGACTCGGATTTTTCGTCGCTTTCGACAAAGAAGACTTCATCGGCAAAGCGGCCCTGGTGGCCCAAAAAGAAGCGGGTCTGCCCAGCAAGCTCGTGGCTTTCAAGATGACTGGCACAGCCCCTCCGCCACGCCCGCATTACCCCGTTCTGTTCAACGGTAACATCGTGGGCGAAGTCGCCAGTGGCACGCAATCCCCGAGCCTGAGCACTGGCATCGGCATGGCTTACCTGCCTCTGGAGGCTGCTAAAATCGGCACCACGATTGAGATCGAAATCCGAGGGAGAAACTTTCCAGCCGAGGTGGTGAAGAAGCCGTTCTGGAAAAAGTCGTAATCACGTCAGAGACGAGTTCAGGGGAACCTTGGAATGCCACCTCCCGGCCGCTGACTCGCCCCCTAAGAACTTTAAAGAACGACTGCAAGTGTCCTTGTGTCTTGGCGGGGATCAAGGAATTGTGTTCGTTTAGTCCAGCCTTACCTTTCGATCCCACCCATGTCAGACCCCATCTACGTCATCGGCCACCGCAATCCTGATACGGACGCGATTTGCGCGGCCATCGGTTATGCCGCTTACTTGCGCTGTGTGCGCGAGGATGAAGTTATCGCGGCCTGTTGCGGCGAGATCAATGCGCGGACGAACTGGGTGTTGAAGCTCGCCGGGGCCGCCGCGCCTAAGCTGCTGCTGGATGTGCGCCCAACGGCAGCCCTCGTGGGCCGCAAGGAAGTGCTGACGGCCTCTCCCAATGAGACGTTCCTCTCCGTCTATCGCAAAATGCTGGAGCACAATTTCCGCTCTATTCCCGTGGTGAATGGCGAGCAAAAGCTCATCGGCATGCCGACGATCCAGGAAATGGCGCAGCTTTTCCTGCCCAGCGAATCCACCCACAAAGCGGCCAACCGCGAAGTGCGCACCTGTGTGAGAAACATGGTCACGGCCCTCGGCGGGCAGTTGATCGGAAATACCTCAGGCGTAGATGAGGTGGAAGACTTGATCCTCGTCGTAGCGGCCTCTAGCGAAAACACCTCCCGCGACCGAGCTAAACAATTTCCGCCACGCCAGCTCGTGCTCGTCACGGGAGATCGCCCAGAGATTCACAAACTGGCGCTGGAGCTGGGCGTTCGTTGCCTCGTCGTCACCGGTGGTTTCATGCCCCACGATGACCTGCTAAAACAGGCCCAGGAAAAGGGCATCTGCGTGATCGTGGCCCCACAGGATACGGCCAGTGCCTCGCAGCTCATCCGTTTCTCGCGCCCCATTGGTGAGGCCGCGCATGAATATCTCTCCTTCACCTCGCGCACCCCGCTGCGTGAGATCATCCATGTGGTGCAAAATTCGCATCAGCCTCTGTTCCCCGTCATCGATGAGGAAACGGGCAAACTGGAAGGGGTGTTTTCCAAGTCCGACCTCGTGGAGGTGCCGCGCACCAAACTGGTGCTGGTGGATCACAATGAATTCAGTCAGGCCGTCGCCGGGGCAGATGAAGCCGAGATCATTGAGGTGATTGATCACCACCGCCTCAGCGGAAATCTGCGCACGAAAGAACCCGTGCGTTTCATCAATGAACCCGTGGGCAGCACAAGCACCATCGTGGGCATCATGTATAAGATGCGCGGGCTGACACCCGATAAGTCCACCTCCATCTGCCTGTGTGCGGGATTAATCTCTGACACGCTGAATCTCACCAGCCCGACCACGACGAACACGGACCGGGAAATCCTGGCCTGGCTGGCCGAGGTGGCGGGCATTGATGCCGCACAGTTTGTGAAGGACTTCTTTGCCGCTGGCTCCCTGCTTCGTGAGGCCACCCCGGCCCGAGCCATCGAGGGAGATCGCAAAGTCTTCGAGGAAAACGGCTGGCGAATCAGCATCAGCCAGATCGAAGAAATGGGTCTGGACGAATTCTGGAAAAAGCAGGCCGAGCTTCACGCCGCCCTGGTGGCCCTGTGTGCCGCGCATGACCTTCATTTTGCCTGCCTCATGGTCACGGACATCACCGCTCATCACAGCGTGCTGCTGGTCGCCGGGGATAAGCGGGTGGAGGCCGCCATTGACGTGGACTACCACGAACGCAGCCCACAGATCTATGACATGCCGGGCGTGGTCAGCCGCAAGAAACAACTCTTCCCTTACTTGAGCAATCTGGTCAGCAAGCTGACGCCGCCTTGATTTCATTCCTTTGGTTAGGCTGAAAAAATCGGTCTCGCCTGATCAATCTCCCTGTCCCTCACCGTTCGCTTCTTCCCATGCGCTTTTCCCTTCTCCTGCCTGCTCTTCTCGCCACGGCCACTGCCTCTTGGGCAGCCGACCAACCTGCCGCCCTGCTCCTCTGGGAAAAAGGTGCCCCCGGCTCCGAAGCCCGCGCTGCAGAGCCTGAGAAGCAGGAAGGCAGCAATGTAATGAATGTGCATGCGCCGACGATCACGCCTTACATCCCGACGAAGGATGCCACAGGAGTGGCTGTCATCATCGCCCCTGGCGGTGGGCATTCCAAGCTTTGCCTGGGCCACGAAGGTTACGCCCTGGCGGAGTGGTTTCGCGACCATGGCATCGCCGCGTTTGTTTTGAAGTACCGCCTCGCCCGTGAAAAAGGCAGCACCTACACCATTCAGGATCACGCCATGGCGGATGCCCGCCGCGCCATCCGCACCGTGCGCAGCCGCGCCCAGGAATGGGGCATCAATCCTGAACGCATCGGCATCATGGGCTTTTCCGCTGGAGGTGAACTGGCTGCCTTTGCCGCCATGAAAAATGACCCCGGTCAGGCCGATGCGGCCGATGTCATCGAGCGCGCCAGCAGCCGCCCGGACTTCCAGGCGCTGATCTACCCCGGCACCTCCGGCCTCTTCTCCGCTGAAAAAGGCATGCCACCTCTCTTCATCGCCTGTGGTTACAGCGACCGCCCCGACATCTCCGAAGGCATGGCGTCTCTGTATCTCAAATACAAGGCAGCCGGCGTGAAAGCGGAACTGCACATTTACAGCGAAGCCGGTCACGGTTTTGGCTACAAGCCCGGCACTAAAACCGCCGCAGGCCGCTGGCCCCAGCGCTTCACGGAATGGCTGCAAGACAGCGGACTGATGAAGTAGATTGCCCTTTTGCATCTAAATTGGTTAGAAGAGGTCTTGTGCGTTCGTCTTGTTCGCATCCGACCATGACTGTCGATTTTTCACCTGCCTTTTCACGACGCCGATTCATCGGCGGAGCATGCGTGGGGTTGTCCAGTGTGGCCTTTTCGCAGTTGTTGGGTTCGGAGTCGCTGCCCGTTCAGCGCTCGCACTTTCCGGCGAAGGCCAAACGGGTGATCTGGCTCTTCATGCATGGCGGGCCTAGCCATGTGGACTTGCTGGATCCAAAGCCGGAACTCATCAAGCACGCGGGAAAACCTTTGCCCGAAAGTTTTGGTGCGGTGGAGACAAGGCGCAAGGTCGCACAGAATCCTTTGTTAGGCCCTGTGAAACCCTTCCGCCCCCGAGGGCAGAGCGGGATCGAGATCAGCGACTTCCTGCCACACATGGCGGAGTTGGCGGATGAGATGTGCGTGATCCGCAGTTGCCATGGCGACAGCGTCAATCACCCGCAGTCGGTCTATCAGATGAACACAGGGTCCATCCTCATGGGCAAACCTAGCCTGGGAAGCTGGGTGGCGTATGGACTGGGATCGGAGAACCAAAACATGCCCTCCTTTGTCGTGATGCCGGACCCTGGCGGCGGTCTCAAAGGTGGTCCTCCAGCCTGGGGCAATGGCTTCCTGCCTGCCACTTACCAGGGCATCACCATGAGACCGGGTGCGAACCCCATCTTGCATTTACAATCAGCCTCCGAGCGCTCGCCAGCGAGGCAGCGGGCGACCCTGGATCTGGTGAATCAATTCAACGCGATGCATCAGGCGCAGCGCGGAGCCGACTCACACCTAGAGGCCCGCATTCGCGCTTATGAGCTGGCTTTCCGGATGCAGTCCGATGCGCCTGAGGCGGTGGACATTTCCGAAGAATCCGCAGCGACTCAAACCCTCTACGGTCTGGATGACCCGACCACCAAAGAATTCGGCACCCGCTGCCTGCTGGCCCGGCGCATGATCGAGCGGGGCGTGCGTTTTGTGCAGCTTTACTCAGGCGATACGAATGGCTGGGATGCCCATGAAGATGTGCTGAAAAACCACACCGAGTATTGCGCCCGCACGGACAAACCGGTGGCGGGTCTCATCCGAGATCTCAAACAGCGTGGACTGCTGGAAGATACGCTGGTCATCTGGGGCGGTGAATTTGGCCGCATGCCCATGAGTGAAAAGGGTGTAGGCCGGGACCACAATCCGTGGGGTTACAGCACCGTCTTTTTCGGGGCAGGCGTCAAACATGGTCACGTGCACGGGGCCACCGATGATGTGGGCCTGCGCGCTGTGCAGGACAAAGTGCACGTGCATGATCTGCACGCGACCATCCTGCATCTGCTGGGAATGGACCATGAAAGCCTGACCTACCGTCACAATGGCCGCGATGAACGCCTGACGGATGTGGCGGGCCACGTGGTGAAGGGCATCCTGACCTGAGGCCATGAAGCTGATTCTTGTCACCCTTCTGATGGGCCTGGGACTGACCTCCGCCCATGGACGTGCCATTCGTGCCTCGACCGATCCTGTGAAGGACGAACCCCCGATCACAGCCAAAGATCAAGAGCACTGGGCTTTTCAACAACTGAACACGCAGGCCGATGGGAAGGCCGCAAAAACGCTGGACACCTTCATTGAGGCCAAGCTCACCGAGGCAGGGCTCAAACGATCTCCCCCGGCCTCGGCGGAGACGTTGATCCGACGAATCACCTTTGACCTCACCGGTCTGCCACCAGCGCCGGAGGAAGCCGCAGCTTTTCAGGTAGCCTTTCAAAAATCCCCTCAGCCAGCTCTGGATGCACTTACCAACCGGCTGCTGGCCAGTCCCCAATATGGGGAGCACTGGGCTCAGTGGTGGCTGGACATGGCCCGCTTTGCAGAGACCGATGGCTTTGAGCATGATCGCGAACGCAGCCGCGCTTGGCAGTATCGGGACTGGGTGGTACAGGCGCTGAACAAGGATCAGCCCTTCGATGACTTTGTCCGCCAACAGATCGCCGGCGATCTGCTGCCCGATGGTGAAGAAGTGGCCACCGGATTTCTCTTCGCCGGGCCGGACATGCCGGATCTCAATAATCAAGACGAACGCCGCCATGTCGTGCTGAATGAAATCACCACCACCGTCGGCTCGGTTTTCCTGGGCCTAACCATTGGTTGTGCACAATGCCATGACCATGCTTATGATCCCCTAAGTCAGGCCGATTTTTATCGATTGCGGGCTTTTTTTGACAAGGCCGTGCTTCCCAAAATCGACCGCCAACTCGGCCCGTCCGTCCGTGAATACACTGAGGGTGTGCCTGCCAGCGTGGTTTATGTGCGGGGTGATTTCCGCCGCCCTGGCCCTGCCATTGATCCAGGTTACCCACGCATCGGCGGCGGATTGGATCTGCCTGCCCAGGACCGCGCGAGCCTCGCCCACTGGGTCACGCGCCCTGACAATGCCTTGTTCCTGCGGGCCACGGTCAATCGCCTTTGGCTGCAGCACTTTGGCAAACCTCTGGCCCCAACCCCCGGCGATCTGGGGGTGCAGAGCCAGGTCCCCACGCATCCGGAACTGCTGAACTGGCTAGCAGCGGAACTGCCACGCCAGGGATGGAGCCTGAAAAAAATGCACAAGCTCATCCTTATGTCTGCCACCTACCAGCAGGCCACCCAGCCACCGGGAATGAGAGAAGAGGCCGTCAATCTGTATGCCGCGATGCCACGGCGCCGACTCAGCGGCGAGATGCTGCGCGATGCGATGCTGAGCGTCACCGGGCAGCTCAATCTCAAAACGGGCGGCCCTGGGGTGCATCTGCCCCTGCCCAAGGAGATCAGTGGCACGCTGCTGAAAAAGCAGGCTGCCGTGACGGACGATAACACCGAGCAAAAGCGCCGAAGCCTCTACATCTTTGCCCGGCGAAATGCCCGCCAGCCTATTTTTGACCTCTTCGACCGCCCCGATGCCCTTGCAAGTTGCTCACGCCGTGAGCAATCCACCACAGCACCACAGGCATTGCTGATGATGAATTCTGAGTTCACCCAGTCCATGGCCTTCTCCTTGGCCCAACAAGCGCAGGAACGGCACGGTTCAGACACTCAAAGCATGATCACCTGGATCACGCAGCGCTGTTTCTCACGGCAGGCTACGGAGCAAGAGCAAAAGCTGGGAGAGGACTTCATCCGAGCACAGATTCCCCTAGCAGGCAGTTTCCAGGGAGCTTTGGCCGATTATTGTCTGGCGGTGTTGAATGCGAATGAGTTCGTCTATATAGACTGACTCATGACACCCCCTACCCCGGAACGTGGCGCCTTGCTGGCCAAAATCGGCGCCTTCCTACAGCCTGCCCAGGTGATCGGCTTCATGCTAAGTTGGTTCAGCATGCGCGAGGCGATGAGCCTGGGGGCCTCTGCGGTGCCGGAGGGTGGCGTGGTCATCAAGGACGTCACGGCCGATGCCAGCCAAGCTTTCGACTATTTCCTCTTTGGCATCGGCATTGCTGTGGTGGGGCTGATCCTGGTCATCATCGCCGCCACCTGGTTTCGCTACCGGGCGAGCTGGTTCTTCTGGTTCATGTGCATCTACGGCGGTGCGATGATCATGTCCTACATGGCCCCTTTTGGCCTCTTTTTGGTGATCTATGCGCTGGTGAAAAAGCGCGAGTTCCCCCTGGACCCACCGCCCACACCTGGGACGATGGTTTAGCGCCCCAAGATGGGAAAGGCAGGTTACTTCTTTTTGCCCTTTTTCTTCTTTTTACCCGGGGCACCGTCCTTGGCTGCCGCTGTCTTCATTTGAGGTTTAGCCTCTGGATGGGTGGCCAGGATGGCTGCCAATTCTGTGACGATCTCCGGGCGCTCGCTTGCCAGGTTCTTGGTTTCCAGCGGGTCTTCCTGGTAGTCGTAAAGTTCAAAGGCATCCGCAGGCTCGCCGCTGCCGGGCTTTTTCCATTCCACCAGTCGGTAGCGGTCCGTGCGGATGGCCCGCCCTAACAAATTGTTACGTGGATAGACATGGATGACACTGTCGCGGCTCTTCAGCGCCGGGTCTTTCATCACCGCAGCAAAGCTTTTGCCATCCAGCCCTGCGGGTGCTGGCAGGCCTGCGAGGTCGCTGAGAGTGGGGTAAATATCCACCGTCTCGATGAATGAAGCCGACTTCACACCCGCCGCAGCCCCAGGAGCGGCGACGATGACGGGGATGCGAGCTGCCTGCTCATAGTTCGTGTGTTTGCACCACATGCTGTGGTCTCCCAAATGCCAGCCATGGTCGCCCCAAAAAACAATGATGGTATTTTCAGCCAACCCACTAGCATCCAGAGCATCCAGCACGAGACCTAGCTGCGCATCCATGTAGCTGGTAGCGGCATAATAACCATGGATGAGGCGGCGAGTCGTCGTGTCATCGATCGGACCTGTCTGCGGCATGTCGCTGTATTGACGCAGCTCACCGCCCGGCTGGCCGGCATAGGCAGGGGCACCCTGTGGAGCGTCTTTGACCTGGGGCATGGGCAGCTTCGCCGGATCATAGAGGTCCCAGTATTTTTTTGGAGAAACAAAGGGCAGATGCGGGCGGATGAAACCGACGGCCAGGAAGAAAGGTTGATCAGATTTTTTCGCAGCGGATTCAAGACGTTTCACCGCCTCACGGGCGACAAGCCCATCCGCATAAGTGTCATCCGCTGTCTCCGCTTTTTCGGTGGCCCAGCCCCGGTCCCCGCCGACTTTGGCCTCACGAGTCACGGCGGTACTTTCCTCATTCACATAGGTCTGGGCTTTCGGTTTCCAAGAGGGCACCGACCACGAGGCAGCATCATCCACGTTACCATGGCCCACGTGCAAGATCTTGCCCAGCCCCTCGGCCTTGTATCCCTGCGCCATGAAGTGCTGGGTCATCGTGACCGCATTCGGCGCGGCCTTGCGGAAATTCGTCATGAGCTCATAGATGCCGAGCGATTGTGGCCGCAGGCTGGTCATCAGGGCATTGCGCGAGGGCGAGCAGACAGCCTGGTTGCAATAGGCTTTTTCAAACAGCACGCCGCGTTTGGCCAGCCGGTCAATGTTGGGCGTTTGAGCCACGGCATCTCCGAAACAGCCGATATTGGGCTTCAGATCGTCCACACAAATCATCAGGACGTTCGGCTTGGCAGCCTGGGCCGTTGCGACAGCGATAAGGGAAAGAAAAATCTGGCGAACATGCATGGCCCCGAAAACGATGGAACGCAGAGGCATCTTGCATCGGAAGCCCCTGCTCCACGCGGCCAAAGCTGCGCAGAGCAGGTGTCATAGTGAAAACTCCACTTTTAGCCCAGACGCAGATCCAGGGTGAAGGGAAACTCAGGCACGCTGGGGATGATGATGGGATCAATCTTGCCAGGCGTGTGCCCCGTAATCGTGAAACGGGAACGACGGCGGCTTTCGGCCTCGTAACCATTCACGGGGAAGGTATCAAAACTCCGGCCCCCGGGATGGGTGACATAGTAATTTCCACCGCCCAGACTGCGATTGTTCCAGGTATCCACAAGATCAAAGATCAACGGAGCGTGGATGCCGATGGTGGGTTGCAGCGCATTCGGTGGCTGCCACGCACGATAGCGGATACCAGCGACATATTCACCTGTTATGCCTGAAGGGTGCAGGGGAACCTGACGTCCATTGCAAGTGACGATGTAACGATTGTTCACCAAGCCTGCGGTCTTGATCTGCACGCGCTCCAGGCTGCTGTCCACATAGCGGGCGGTACCGCCAGCGGTAGCTTCTTCACCCAGGACATGCCAAGGCTCCAGAGCGGTACGGATTTCCAGATTCACCCCACGCTGCGTGATTTCCCCGATGCGAGGAAACTTGAATTCAAAGTGAGGTTCAAACCAGTCAGGTGTGAGGCCGTAACCCGCACTTTTGAAGTCATCCATGACATCCTTGAAATCATCCCAAACAAAATGGGGAAGGAGGAAACGGTCATGCAGCTCCGTGCCCCAGCGCACGAGTTTTTGCTCATAAGGCTCCTTCCAGAAACGGGCGATGGCAGCCCGCATGAGAAGCTGCTGGGCCAGGCTCATTTCAGGATGTGGCGGCATTTCAAAGGATCGTAGTTCTACCAGCCCCAGACGACCTGTGCTGCTGCCAGGATCAAACATCTTATCGATGCAGAACTCGGTGCGGTGAGTGTTGCCGGTGACATCCGCCAGCAAGTTTCTGAAGATGCGGTCCACCAGCCAAGGCGTGGTGTGGCCATGCGCAGCGGTGTTGCGATCCAGCTCCTTAAAGGCCAGTTCCATCTCGAAGAGCGCATCATTGCGCGCCTCATCAATGCGTGGATGCTGGCTGGTGGGCCCGATGAAAAGCCCACTGAAGAGGTAACTGAGAGATGGGTGATTGTGCCAGTAGCCTAACAAGGATTTCAACAAATCCGGTCGGCGTAGGAACGGCGAATGACGCGGCGACTCGCCCCCCATCACAATGTGGTTGCCCCCGCCCGTGCCTGTGTGGCGACCGTCCACCATAAACTTCTCTGTGCCCAGGCGAGTCTGACGAGCTTCATCGTAGATGATTTGAGTGTTCTCTACGAGCTCATTCCAGGTTTTCACAGGATGGGTGTTCACTTCGATCACCCCTGGGTCAGGAGTAACCTTGAGCACTTGCAGCCGGGGATCATAGGGTGGGGGTGTCCCCTCCACAATAAGCGGCATCTTCAGCGTGGCGGCCACGTCCTCCACCGCAGCGACGAGATCCAGGTAATCTTCCACCTCCTCCACCGGTGGCATGAAGACATGCAGGCGTCCTTCACGGGCCTCAATGCAAAGAGCCGTGCGAATGATCCAGGGGGCAGACTCCTGTGAAGCCGGGAACTTTTCTGGAGGATTCTCGGTCTGCTCTTCCGTCAGAGGATCCAATCTGCGGCGCTCAGGTTTGCCCTGGCCGGAGTAACCTCCTTCAGCGTAGCTGGCAGGGGCTTGGGATAAACTGTCAAGCATGTCGCCGATGCCGCTGAGAAACTGCTGACGGCTATCAGGGCGCGGGGGCAGATCCGGCCAGTCTTTGTTGGGATCCGTCGGGTAAATCCACGGGAAGTCGGCAGCACTCACCCAGGGGATGGAATCCAGAGGCAAACGCAGCCCCATCGGTGAATCCCCTGGGATCAGGTACATCGTATCATCTCGCACGTACCAAGGGCCGCTTTCCCACTTAAGTTCGTTTCCGGATACACTCCGCTGCAGAGGCAGCGCGTAGCCGACCACCTTATCAAGTCCCTCTTCAAAGATGCGCGCCAGGCGCTTGCGCTCGTATTCGTCTTTGAGGTTCGATTTCAGCGGATCCACGTTCACCGGCATGCGCTTCTCTTTCCACAGGTAGTAGAAAGCATCTTCGTAGCCTGGCTTTAACCACTGGGGACTCACACCCAGAGCCGCCGCTAAGGCCACCCCAAAACGCTGGGCGTTGGTTTCATCGTGGCCGTAGCTTTTCGATTCATCGGCAATGAGAGAGTCATCTGCCCAGACGGGCACTCCATCCTTGCGCCAATAACAGCCTAACGACCAACGTGGCAATTGCTCCCCTGGATACCATTTGCCCATGCCGTAATGGAGCAAGCCCCCAGGACCAAAACGATGCCGGAGACGCTTGATAAGCTGACCGGAAAGCAGGCGCTTGGTGGGGCCCACAGCGGCGGTGTTCCATTCGTCCCCTTCCATATCATCAATGCTCACGAAGGTCGGCTCCCCCCCCATGGTGAGGCGGACATCGCCCGCCACCAGTTCATCATCAATCTGATATCCCAAGGCCTCGATGTCTTTCCACTGCTCTGGCGTATAGGGCTTCGTCACGCGCGCAGTTTCAAAGATGCGCGTCACAGACATTTCGTGATCGAACTCGACCTCGCACTTGTCAATCAGACCGTCCACAGGGGCGGCGCTGGAGGGGTCCGGCGTCGCGGCCAGGGGGATGTGGCCTTCCCCAGCAAAGAGGCCGGAGGTCGGGTCCAGTCCCACCCAGCCTGCGCCGGGGAGATAGACTTCACACCACGCATGGAGATCGGTAAAATCCACTTCGGCACCGCTTGGACCATCCAGGGATTTCACATCCGCCTTGAGCTGAATGAGGTAACCGCTGACGAAGCGGGCCGCGTAGCCCAGGTGGCGGAAGATCTGTACCATCAGCCACGCACTGTCGCGGCAGGAGCCGCAGCCGAGTTCGAGTGTCTCCTCCGGCGTCTGCACCCCTGGCTCTAGGCGGATGTTGTAGCTGATGTCTTTCCAGAGCATCTGGTTCAGCATGACCAGAAAATCATTCGTCCGCATCGGCTCCTTGCCCGCCGTCATCTGCTGGCGCACCCCGCGCAGATAGCCGCCGATGAGCGGCGTGAGGGGGAGCTTGCGGTGGTAGGGCTCCAGCTCATGAGCCAGAATTGGATCGTAACGAAACGGCACTCGTTCCGCCTCCGGTTCCAGAAAGAAGTCAAAGGGGTTGTAAACGGCCATGTCAGCCACCAGATCCACCTCCACACAGAGTTCAGTGGCTTTTTCGGGGAAGACCAGCCGGGCTAGGTAATTGCTTTGCGGATCCTGCTGCCAATTGATGAAATGCGTGTCTGGCTTGATCGTCAGGGAGTAGGCCAGGATGGGGGTGCGGCAGTGCGGGGCGGGCCGCAGGCGCACGATGTGGGGTGAAAGATTCACCGGGCGGTCAAACTTATACCGCGTGACGTGACGGAGTGCGACGTGAATGGACATGTTGGGTTGGTTGTCCTTAGCCTCTAAAGCATAGCGCGTGCCAGCGACGAAATGGAAACTTTATTCCTTCCCCGCCTGCCCCAGATGCCAAAAATAGCGTCAGCCAGAGGCCTCTAGCCAAAGTTTTGCCAGGCAATCTTCGTGCAAGGATCGCGCTTGCCAGTTAACAGCATCCGCTGCCAGGCGCACAACCGAGCAGATTTAGCTTCGGCGCAGGGCCACAGACGCCAGGAAGGCACAGTTCCTTGGCCAGACAGTCGGTGTGCTTCAGTCCCAATTGAAAGGCCAAAGAATCTTCCACTACTTGGGCGCCTGTAATCGGAAACTGGCTGACGGAAAAGTCTTCATATTCCACCTCGACGGGTAATTCATGGTTAGGCAAAACATCCCCTGCTTTGCCAAAAATCATGTCCAGCTTTCCTGCGATCAGACGGTGATCCACATCATCCGCCACCCACGTTTGCAGCAGGCAGGCCTCTGTGCTGCGTCGTGTTCCACCGCAGTCAATGAAATTCTTTTTTACGTGTCCCACTTCCGTGATGTGAAAGTGGGCCGGGATGCAGCCACCATCGGGTAAAATGAAGAGCAAAGGCTTGTCTGAGTGAGACCTCAGATGGGACAGGAATTCGGTAATGTTCATGGTAGAATTAATGGCATAAATCAGTCGCAGCAGCTTGTTCCACAGGCATCCACTTCAGGCACCAGTTCATCCAGGCAACGCAAAAAGGTGCCCAGGCAGGTGCAGGCCAGGCTGTAATAAATGTTCAGCCCGCGCTTCTCACAGGTCAGCACCCCTGCCTTGCGCATGAGGGTGAGATGTTTGGAAACGGTGGACATATCGGCCCCCACAAGCACCTGCAAATCGCAGACACATTTTTCACCACTCATCAGCGTTTCAGCAATGAGCATCCGCGAAGGATGGGCCAGAGACTTGATGACCTCCACACGGCGAGTAATCGAGTCTTGTTGAGATGAATGTGACTTCGGCATCTATTTGGCATAATCGCCAAATAGATTTAAATTTGCAAGCTACAATTTCACGTTGATGGCCTTGCCTTCCTCTTCAGTTCCGTCTTTTCTTGAATTCCGCATGAGAACTACCTCTAACTTCCTCCTCGTCGCCACCCTTGGGATTGCCGTTGGTCTCACTAGCTGTGGAACCGCTCCCGAAGAGCCGGCTGCCAACAGTGGCAGCCCCGCTTCGGCCACCAGCGCAGCCCCGGCCACCAACAACGCCGGGGACATCACCGATCCAAATCAGGCCGTAAACCGCAGCCACTTCTCCAAAGCTGCTGCCCAAATCCAGGATGGTGTGACGACCAAACGTGACGTCATTCGCAAGCTCGGCCTCATGTATAAAAAAGGCACCGACGCCACCGGCCGCGCCACGGCCACCTGGACCTTCAAGCAGAGCAAATCTACCGCCAAATCCTTCATCCCCGGATCCGCCTTCATCCCTGGGGCTTTGCTCACCTACTACCAGTCCGTCAGCATTGTCCTGGATGCGAATGAAGTCGTGACTTCCCATAGCTTTCTCGAAAGCACTCAAGAGAAAACAGGACTCGGCTTCAGCTACGGCTCCTGATTTTTCACAATCAATGTGAGAAGCGCACCGGGTGATTCCGGTGCGCTTTTTTTGCGCTCTTCTCCTGCCCAAGAAAGCGGTAGAAGAGCCTTTCCAAACTTGGCAAAAATGCCAAATAGCTATTTACTTGGCTTTTTAGCCAAGTAAAATCGCCTCATCTTGCAATAGGCACACCTCACGAGCTGCACACATTCCATGTCCTCATCCGTCGCTAAAAACATGTCCTTCATGGACCGTTATCTCACCCTCTGGATTTTCGCCGCCATGGGCGTGGGGGTTCTGGTGGGGCAGTTCGTGATCTCAGACCCCGAAGCCTTTTTTGCCCCCTTGACGGTGGGCACAACCAACCTGCCCATCGCCATTGGCCTCATCCTCATGATGTATCCGCCGTTGGCGAAAGTGAAGTATGCCCAGTTGCCCCAAGTCTTTGCCAACAAACGCATCCTCGGACTTTCCCTGCTGCAAAATTGGATTGTCGGCCCCCTGCTGATGTTCCTGCTCGCCATCACCTTTCTGCGCGATCATCCAGACTACATGGTGGGACTCATCCTGGTCGGGATCGCCCGCTGCATCGCCATGGTGCTGGTCTGGAATGAGCTGGCCCACGGCAGCCGCGAATATGCGGCGGGCCTGGTGGCCTTGAACAGCATTGCCCAGATTCTCTTTTACAGCGCTTTTGCCTGGCTGTTCATCACGGTTCTCCCGCCTTTCTTCGGCCTTCAAGGCCGGGTGGTGGAGATCGCCCTGATGGATATCTTCTGGAGTGTCATAATCTATCTCGGCATCCCGTTCGCGGCAGGGGTGCTCAGTCGAGTTCTTCTGGTGCCTCTCAAAGGGGAGGAGTGGTACGAAAAAAAGTTCATCCCGCGCATCTCGCCGATCACACTGACAGCTCTTCTCTTCACAATTGCCGTGATGTTTACCTTCAAGGGAAAAGCCATTGTTGATCTGCCGCTTGATGTCCTGAGAATCGCCCTCCCCCTCACGATCTACTTTGTGGTGATGTTTTTTGTCAGTTTCTTCATGGCAAAAAAGCTCGGTGCCGACTACCCGCGCAGCACCTCGCTCGCCTTCACCTCATCGGGCAATAATTTCGAACTGGCCATCGCCGTGGCCATCGCTGTTTTTGGCATCCATTCACCCGTCGCTTTTGCCACGGTGGTCGGCCCGCTGATCGAGGTGCCCGTGCTGATTGCATTGGTTCACGTTGCACTCAAGTTGCGTTCAAAATTTGCCCCTTCAGCCCGTTAGGAGCCTGAATCCACACGACATCCTCAAATGCTTTCGACGACATGCCCATGAACAAACCCACCCTACTCATCCTTTGCACCGGAAACTCCTGCCGCTCCCACTTAGCCGAAGGCATCCTCCGGGCAGCGCTCAATGATGACTACATCGTGGCCAGCGCCGGATCCAAGCCCGCAGGCTACGTCCACCCGCTGGCCATCAAGGTGATGGCCGAAATCGGCCTCGACATTGCCAATCACACCTCCAAGCACCTGAATGAGTTTTTGAATCAGAATGTGGAGACCGTGATCACGGTCTGCGGAAACGCGGATCAGGCCTGCCCCATGTTCCCAGGCCAGGTCAACCGCCACCATTGGGGATTTGACGACCCCGCCCATGCAACAGGATCCGAAGAGGAGCAGTTGACCGTTTTTCGCCGGGTACGTGATGAAATCCGGAGGGTCTTTGAGGCCTATGCACAGGGGCGTCTTGATGAAGCCGCTGTCAGCCGTTCCATTCCGTAATGGTGCAGATGCAGTTGCAAAGAAATCGTCGCGCAAGAAGCCTCCCCTGAAGCCTCATGCGATGCAATACTCGATGGGGGGGAGCGTTTACTCCACCCCACTCACCCCCAACCTGATGAAGTTCAAGTTTCTCGCCTGTGCCCTGTCCTTATCCTTGTGCTTCGGCAGCACCCACGCAGCTCCGCCCAAAGCCCCAAAGCTGGTGGTGGCCATCGTGGTGGACCAGTTGCGTTATGACTACCTGGAGCGATTTCATCATCAGTTCACCGAAGGCGGCTTTCGCCTGCTGACTGACCAGGGAGCCTTCATGACCTTCGCACAGTATGATTACTCCCCCACCATCACCGCTCCAGGTCATGCGAGCTACTTCAGCGGCAGCCCACCGATGGCGCATGGAATCATTGGCAATGAGTGGTTCGACAAACGCACTGGCCAACCGATGTACTGCGTCAGTGATCCCGACGTAACAGGAGTCGGCACCGCCCCGGATGCCAAAGCAGGCAAGATGTCCCCTCGCAACTTCATTGGAGCGACCGTGGCCGACCAGATGCGCCTGCATTGGGGATCCAAGGTGGTCGCCATTTCCGTGAAGGACCGTGGTGCCATCCTGCCCGGCGGGAAAAAGCCAGCCGGGGCCTACTGGTTTGAGTCGGCCACAGGCCATTTCATCACCAGCAGCTACTACATGCCCGAGCTGCCCGATTGGGTCAAAACCTTCAACGACAGCAAGCAAGCTGAGGCCATGATCGGCCAGACTTGGGAGCGGCTTCTGGATGAAAAAGAATACCCAACGCCCGACGATGGCGCAGGTGAATCCCAATTGACAGGCGAAAGCACCAGCACTTTTCCCCACAAGGTCATCAAGGAAGAAAAGGATGGTTATGAGTCTATCCTCTCCACCCCTTTTGGTAACCAGTTGCTGGCTGAGTTCGCCAAGGCCGCAATCGAAGGCGAAAAACTCGGCCAAGGCAGCCGGCCAGACCTGCTCTGCGTCTCCTTCTCCTCCAATGATTACTGCGGTCACAAATTTGGCCCTTATTCTCACGAGGCCCAGGACATCACACTGCGTCTGGACCGCCAGTTTGCAGACTTTTTTGCTTACCTTGACAAGAAGGTGGGCCTGGCCAACATCGCCATCGTTCTCACTGCCGATCACGGCGTTTGCCCCGCTCCTGAGTATGCTCAATCACAAGGTCTGGACGGCGCAAGACCTGCGGTTTCGGATCTGATGAACGAGCTGCAAAACAAGCTGGTTGAGCGCTTCGGCCCTGGCCGCTATTTCCTGGGGGCGAAGATCGGTTTCAAACCGCGCCTGACCGATGGTAACCTTTACTACAACCACCCCGTGCTGGTGGAAAAGCAGCTCGCCCCAGAAACCGTCACCGCATTTGTGCGCGAATGGGCCCTCTCGACTGGCGTCTTCCACGCCGTCTATGGCCGGGAACAGCTTCTGGATGGGCGGGCCCCGGGCGTCATTGGGCAACGGGTGATGAACGGCTTCAATGGCGAACGCAGCGGCGACATCGTCTTTGTGCAAAAGCCCTTCGCCATCCCTGGCAGCGGGAAACCAGGCACGGGCACCACGCACGGCAGCCCCTTTTCTTACGACACTCACATTCCGGTGCTCTTCTATGGCAGCGCCTTCAAAACAGGTCGTTATGCCGATGAGTTTCACATCACGGACATCGCCCCCACCCTTTCCGCAGCCCTCGGCATCCAGGAGCCACCGAGCTGCATGGGCAAGCCGATGGTGAAAATCCTGAAGTGATCTGGCAAGGCGGTGAACCCACTTTCACAGAGCGGGTTCACCTATTCTGACAAGCTGCGATGGCCACCAGCCTAACAAACAATACTCACACCTCAGCGCTTCACACGGCCCGAGGCATCTCCGGCCATGAGCGCCTCCACTTCCTCACGGCTGCTGTAATTAAAATCCCCGGAAATCGAATGTGCGAGACAGGAAGCTGCGACCGCAAAGGAAACCGCCCTTTCGGGAGATCTGAGCTCTGGAGTCGTCAGGGCAAAGAGCAGACCTGCGGTGAACGCATCGCCTCCGCCAAGCCTGTCCACAATATCAGTAATGGCATAGGGCTGGTAACGACCTGTCTGCAGAGGCGCTCGATAGCTCTGACCCGAGGCGGCTTCATAAAGCATCCCACCCCAGTTATTGTGCGTAGCGGAGACACCTTCGCGCAGGGTCATGGCCACGTATTGTAGACGGGGGTAAGCCGCCACGATCTGTCTGGCCAATTCCTCCGGTGTTGTCTCGCCCACCTCCATGCCCAGCATCTGCACGGCATCCTCACGCCCGCCAATAAAGAGATCCACCAGCGGGATCAGTTCCCGCATGGTGCGGGTAGCAAGATCGCGAGGAGAAAGCCCCGGCTCCCACTGCCACAGCTTGCTGCGAAAGTTCATGTCGCAGGCAATTTTGACACCACGCCCCGAAGCCTCTCTCATGGCCGCCTTCGCCACCTCGGCTGCGTTTTTAGAAATCGCGGGAGTGATGCCTGAGATGAGAAACCACTCCGCCCCGGCAAAGATGGCCTCCCAATCGTAGGCCTCCGGAGGAGTGAGGGCCATCGCCGAGCCTTCTCGGTCATAGATCACCTGACCCGGACGCTGATTGGCCCCGGTCTCCAGAAAATAAAGGCCCAGCCTTCCCTGAGGAGTGCGCAGGATATGCCGCGTCTCCACCCCCACTGAGCGCAGGTTTGCCACACAGGCATCGGCGATCGCATGCTGAGGCAGGGCCGTGACGAACGAAGCCTCACCACCGAAGTGGGCAATGGACATTGCCACGCTGGCCTCCGCCCCGGCAAAGGTGACCTCCAGCGCCCCTGGCATCGTTTGCTGAAAACGCAGGTGCCCGGAAGCGGCCAGCCGCGCCATGATCTCGCCCAGCGTGACAATCCGGCTCATGCCTGGCCTCCACGCAACAGGTTCACCATCGTTTTGACCCGGCGTGCATTGGTGGTGATGGCGGCCCAGTTTTGTGTTCGGATGAGCGGCTTCGAGGCCAGCCAGGACCCGCCCAGTGCGAGCACCGAAGGTTCCTTCAAATATTCCTCCGCATTGTCAGCCCCCACACCGCCTAACGGAATGTATTTCACTCCCAGGTGGGCAAAGGGCGCTGCAATGCTGCGCAGGTAGTCCAGACCTCCGCAAGGCTCGGAAGGAAAAAATTTCAGCAGCCTGCAGCCCTGCTCCAAGGCCAGTTCGATGTCCGTCGGCGTGCAGATGCCAGGGGCAAAAGGCAGCCCGATGCGCACGGCCTCCGCCACCACCCGAGGGTTCATTCCAGGGGCCACGCCAAAAGCGGCCCCGGCCTCCTTCACCTCGTTCACCTGGGTCAGGTTCAAGATCGTGCCCACGCCGATGTTCATCTCCGGAACCTCCGCCCGGATGACCCGCAGAACCTCCATCGCCACAGGCGTGCGCAGGGTCAGCTCGATGCAATCCACCCCTCCGGCGAGCAGTGCCTGTGCGGTAGGAACTGCATCGGCCACGTCATCAATCATGAGCACGGCGATGACGCCCGTTTGATAAAGATGGGTCTGCAATGAATCAGGAAAGGCGGTAGAAGACATGGTTATAAAAAGGGTTATTCCAGAATGCCGAACATGATGCGCTCCTTGCGGCTGGCATCTTTGTCCCCCTGGGTCACGGAGAGATAGATGCGGCCTTCATGCTCACGAAAAACAGGATACTGGAACGACTTCTCCGTTTCAAAACGGTATTTGCGCTCCCAGGTTACCCCATCTTTGGAGACATCCAGATTGAAGACGGATCGGCTCGCCCCGTTGATCTGCGCTGCATCCTGCCAGCCTAGATAGTACAGGCCCTTGAGACGGTCGAAGGTCGGTTTGGAAGACGTGCCATTGGGCACAAACGCACGGTGCTCATTGGGCGACCACGTGCGCCCATCACGGCTGGTGGTGAAGGTGTAATTGCGGTTGCCCCCTTCCTGGCGGCAGATGGCCATCCAGGTCCCATCGGGCAGGCGGTTCACCGCAGACTCCGTCAGCTTGAGGTTGCCCGGTTCGTTGTAGTGGCCCACGACCTCGAAGACATCCAGAGACGCATTGACACGTGCCAGAGCATTTTGCCCCCCAGGATAGTTGTTCAGCGCCACATAGGTCTGGCCATCGAAAACCTTGAATGAATCAAAAAGGTAGAGACCGAAATCCACGGCCGGTTTGGTGAAGCCCTGCACCACAGCATCATGGTGAAAGTGCTGGGGCTGCATGTCAAAGGTGCCTGCTGCGGTGTTGATCTTCGCCTTGTGCAGGGTGTTTTCGAAGCTGCCCTGCGTCAGGTCGTAATCCAAAAACCACGTCTGCGCCTGCCGTTGTTTGGGCGATTCGCTGGCAAAATAGCAGCGCAGCGTGCTCGCATCTTTTTGCAGGATACGCGGGACAAAGCAGGCCCCGGCAGGCAGCGTCACATTGTCGAATTTCTGCTCGGATCTCGCAAAACAGACGCTTTTCTCCACCCGCAGCGTCTTCACATTCACCACGGCGAGGGTGACATAGACAAAGGGCCAGTCCGCACTCTCTCCACCCTGCACATCATTGGCCTCTGCCACGATGTAGGCGTGATCACCCACGATGGCCATCTCCGCATCATGCGCGCCCTTCACCTGCGGCTCCGTCGTATTCACCAGCCCCGCCATCACCTTGTCAGCAGCCGCTTTGGCATCCCAGCCGGGCGGCAGGATTTCGGCAGCAGAAATCAGGGGCAAAAGAAGAAAAAGGCAGGGAAGTCGGAACATACGGCAGCGCAGTGCGATCCACACCACAATCAGTGTGCATCGGCAAGTAAGGATACTGAGGAACCTTGCCCATCTATCGCTTTTCTGAGCGTCTAACGGCGCTTGCCCCCGACAGCTCGACGTGGGGTTTTCTCTCCAACACAAAATCCTTCACAATTTGCCGCCAGGAATCTCTCCCTTCATCGTTTCTCAAGCGATCATGAAGCTTCTTCTCTCTTTACTCTGCCTCCTGTGCCTTCATCTGGCCGCTGCGGACCGGCCCAATATTGTCGTCATCCTCGCTGATGACTTTGGCTACGGCAGCACCGGGGCCTACGGTGCGGATCCAGCGCTGGTCCGCACCCCGCATTTGGACCGGCTCTCACGCGAGGGCCGCCGCTTCACTGATGCCAGCACCACCTCATCGGTCTGCTCTCCCACCCGCTATTCCCTGATCACCGGCCGCTACTGCTGGCGCACCAGCGAAAAGAGCGGGGTCCTCGGCACCTTCTCCCCGCTCCACATTGAAACGACTCGCCTGAACATGGCCTCCCTGCTGAAAAAGCATGGATACAGCACTGCCGCCATCGGCAAATGGCACCTAGGCTACGGCACGGCAGATGATTCCCCCCAGTGGCGTACCGACTACACGGCTGAGCTTTCGCCTGGGCCGCTGGACATCGGTTTTGACTACCACTTTGGCGTGCCTGCCAACCATGGAGACCTCACTGGCATATACGTGGAAAACCGTTTTGTCTATGGCCTCCGCCAAGGCAAAATCCCCGCCGGCATGAAGGTGCCTGGGACCGACTCTGACGGCCCCGACTTCAAAACCACCTACACCCCCGAAGACACGGAATCTGGCCGGGCCACAATCCTCGATCTGGATGCTCCACGGCGCGTCAATGAGCGCGTGATGCCCCTGCTCACCCGAAAGACAGCGGACTGGATCCGGCAACAGAAAAAGGACCGTCCGTTCTTTCTCTACTACACTCCAGTGGCCGTCCACAATCCCGTCACGCCGGACAAAGATCTGGCGGGAAAGAGCAAGGCTGGCCCATATGGTGACTGGATTCACGAGCTGGACCGCAGCATCGGCGGCGTGCTCGCAGCCTTGGATGAAACCGGCCACGCAGAAAACACGCTTATCCTTTTCACCAGCGACAATGGCGGCGTCTTCAAACCTGAACGCGACATGCCGCAAACCGATGCCTTCAAGGCAGGCCTGAAGGTGAATGGCGCTCTCCGTGGAGGCAAGCACACCGTCTGGCAGGGCGGCTTCAAGGTGCCCTTCATCGCCCGCTGGCCCGGCAAGATCCCCGCCAACAGCGTGTGTGATGAAATGGTCAGCCTGGCAGACATCCTCGCCACCACGGCGGCCATCATTGGCGAGAAGCTCCCGGCTGCCCAGCAGGCAGCCGAAGACAGCCACAACATCCTCCCTGCCCTGCTGGGAGAACAAGCCGCTCCGGCTCGCAACCATCTCATCGTTCACAGCTCAGATGGCGTGTATGCGATTCGCAAAGGCCCCTGGAAATGGGTGGAGGGCATCCCTGCAGCGGGCATCAAACGCACCCGCTCGGACGAGTTCATCCCCACGCTCTTCGATCTGGAAAAAGACCCCGCAGAAACCAAGGACATAAGCGCTCAGCATCCCGAAGTTGTGCAGGAACTCTCCGCCTTGCTGAATCAGTATCGCAATGGCGGCTACAGCCGTGAGCTACCACCTCTTCATGAAACAGGGCAGCCTAAAATCGCCACACTGCCCCCCCTCCCAGGCAGCCCGTTGCTGGAGGCCCCTCTTGCCAGCCTCCCCGACAAACCCTGGGCCATCACCAGGGGCACTTGGAAAGCGGAGGACAAGGCTGTTTGGGGTATTCAAAAAGGACCCAAGGATGCAGGGGCTACCTTGCGCGTCCCAGTCACCTTCACAGAGGGCGTTCTCGACTATTCCATTCAGTTTCAGGGGGCCAACCGCCATTCACTGCGCATTGAGGCCGGCGAAGAACACCACAGCTTCCGCATTGAGATCAGCCCCTCATACATTGGCCTCACCAAAAACCCGGATCCTGGCCAGTCAAAAGAGCAGACCGTGCCCCTGGCCCGCAAGTCACTCGAACTCCAGACCGGCATCTGGTATCCTGTGCGCATCACCTTTCATGGCAGTGAAGTCACCGTCCAAGTCAATGACACTCGTATCACCGGCACGCACACCCTCCTGATAGAACCGAAAAAAGCACTCAACTTCCTCGTCTTCGGCGACCGCGCTGGATTTAAGGATGTTCGCCTGATCCAGACTCAGCCCCAGTCCAAGCCCTGAGCCAGACACAGACCTGGAGCCAATCATCACAGCCAGCAGGACCTTTACGTTGGGCCCCTCTGGCGTTATATCGCGACTGTTGCAAAAGACTTCATCCTCCTCACTGCCTCCTATTGAGAGGCCCGCTCCAGTCACCTGGGAGCCGGGGCTCATCCTGGATCTGGAGCAGCGCATCCTGCCACGCTATCTCCCCCAGTGCCGCTGGTTCGGTGGAAAATCGCTTTCTCTTCAGGCCACGCAAATCATTCAGGACACGGTCTTCCCCGGGACCGATGTCCATGTCCTGCTGGTTAAGACAACCTTCTCCGACGGACCGCCTGAGCAATACCTGCTTCCCCTTTGTTTGCTTCACGGATCCGAGGCGGCAACCTTCAATGCTGCGTTTCCCAACAAAGTGTTAGGCCATTGGGGGAATGCTGGGATGCTGTGCGATGCCCTGCAAACTTCAGAGTTTCAAAGAGCCCTCTTCGTGGCACTCATCGGCAGGGAACCTTTGAATTCCTCTTTCGGCCTCATCCTCGAATCGCCACCTCGACATGACGAAGAGGAGCTAGATCAGGCAGCCTCGCAAGCACGCATCCTGAGCGGGGAACAGTCCAACACCTCCATCAGCTACGCGGATCGGTGGCTGGTGAAATTCTTCCGCAAATTTGAAGTGGGCATTCATCCAGAGGTGGAGATGACCCAGCATCTCACCCGGCACCATTTTCAGGTGCCCCCATTCCTCAGTGCACTGAATCTTCCTCTCGATGCTGACACTGGCGTGGCGGCCATGCTGACCCATTACACCCCGCATCAGAACGACGGCTGGACCTTTACACTCGAGGCCTTGCGACAGCTTTTTGCGCAAGTCATCGAATCCCCTCCCTCCCATCATACCGACAGGCAGGACGAAATTATTGGTGCCTCCTACCCTGCGCGTGCCGCCCAGCTCGGTCGCCTCACCGCCCGCATGCACATCGCCCTGGCTGCAACCTCGGACGATCCCAACTTCCATCCCCAGCCCTTCACGCCACAAGACAGCCGCAGCCTTTGCGTAGCCATGCGGGCCAATGCCACCCGCGTGCTGGCCGAACTGCAATGTCAACTCACTCGCCTGTCTGAGGCATCGCAGACCATGGCTCGTGAGGTCTTGGAGACCCGGCAGGTTTTCCTGGAAGCTTTTGATAAGCTGAGCCAAAAGATCATCGAGTGCAGCCTCATCCGTGTGCATGGCGACTTCCATCTGGGCCAGACCCTCAATACCGGGACAGATTTTGTGATCATTGACTTTGAAGGCGAACCGCGTCTGCCTCTTGACCAGCGTCGTCTGCCACGCCCCGCCCTGAGGGATGTCGCAGGCATGGTTCGTTCCTTCGAGTATGCGGCTTCCGCCGCACTTGACCAAGCCCACGATGAAGAGCGAGATTCGCTCGCCCCCTGGGCCCAAGCCTGGGCGGATGTGGTGATCAAAAACTATCTTTGTGCTTACTTCGAGACAGCCCAGGGCCAAAAATTCCTTCCCCAGTCCCCAACAGACGCCCAATTCCTTCTCGACCTCCACATTCTCGACAAGGCCCTCTATGAAGTCGGTTATGAGCTAAGCTACCGCCCTCATTTAGTCTCCATCCCCTTGAGAGCCATCTCCCGCCTTCGATCAACCTTGGAGCCGTGAAAAGACGAGGTTGGCAAAATCAATTGTGCCTAAGTAAGGCTGAAACCTCTATCCACATTGGTTCTCAACGTGGAGCGGGCGATGGGAATCGAACCCACGTTTCGGGTGTGGTGGTTTTCAGTGGTGAAAAGTGGTCGATTTCACTGGGAAAAACGGGGTTTGTGCAGTATGTTTACTGCACAAACTGCACTGCAAAAATGGCTTCGCTCTACCGCAAAAAACAGTCTCCATATTGGTTCATTCAATACACTGATTCAGAGGGCGTCCGCCGCAATCGGTCCACTGAATTGAGGACCGATGATCCCGGCGAGACGGTCAAGGCTCGCACACTGCGGGCGGAAATGGAAGCCAAAGAACTGTCCCGGTCGGGAAGCACCGTCACCGGGGAGGCTTGGGATAGCTGGGTGCCGAAATACTTGGAGCGGCACTGTGACAGTGAAAAGACGCTGGTGCGCTACACGGGCATCTGGAAATGGGTCGCGCTCTGGCTTCAAGACAAGCACCTGCATTCGCCCCGTGCCATCACCTACCGGAACGCCATTGAATATCTCGACTGGCGGACGGGCTACAAAAAGAAGACCGGAAAGACGGTCGGACGGAACACCGCGATTCTGGAACTGAAAATCTTCGCGATGATTATGGGCGAAGCGGTGCGCCTGGGGCACGCTGACGCCAACCCGCTCACGAGCCTCAAGCTCAAGCGGGACAAGTCGGCAAAAAAACCGGAGCTGACGGATGACGAAATCCGCACGATTCGGGAGGCTCTGAAGGAGGAACCCGAATGGATGCAGACGGCTTTTGACATCGCTCTGCACACGGGCTGCCGTCTCCAAGAAACCCGCATC
This sequence comes from Prosthecobacter algae, assembly GCF_039542385.1. NCBI lineage: Bacteria > Pseudomonadati > Verrucomicrobiota > Verrucomicrobiia > Verrucomicrobiales > Verrucomicrobiaceae > Prosthecobacter > Prosthecobacter algae. The sequence continues at coordinate 61,755 of NZ_BAABIA010000002.1, forward strand.
CCCCTGAGCTGCATCGACTTCGAGGAAAACAAGATCACCTTTCCCTCACCCAAGGGCGGCGAGGATCGGGCCTTTTCGATTCCGATGCCCTCGGCGCTGCATCCTCTGTTTGAGAAGCTGCGCCGCCTGAAAAAGAAAGTCACGCTGGAGTTCCCCTTCCAGCCTTCACGGCGCTGGCAGCAGTTCTTCGCCAAGGTGAAGATGCCGCATCTCTGCTTTCACTGCCTGCGCGTGACCTACGTCAACCGGCTGCGGCGTGCAGGCGTGCCGCGTGAAGTGTCCATGCGGCTCGTGAATCATGCTTCAGAACTGATTCACAAGGTTTACCAGCGCGAGAAGGCCGAAGATGTCGCGCAGTGGCGTGATGCCGTAAAGTTTGAGCCAGCTTAAACGGGCGTGGTGGACGTGAGCAATCGGCAGGAATACTGGCGCTCACTCCAATGCACCGCGCAGGTTTCCGAAACCACATACCACTTGCCCGGCGGATTGCCTGAACCGTGATTCGCTCCCATGCAAGAGCACTCGCAATTAAGTCCAACGGCATCCCAACAAGCGGGAGCGCATTTCTGCTGAACTTGGAAAGGGTGAATCACATAGATTTTTCCATATCGAGCCAGCGACCGTTTCACCACGTCTTCAAACCATGCTTTGGGCAGTTCCCAGCACTTCCACTGCGGATTCCAGTTTGGCTGGTTCCGATGTCCCTCCTTCAGCCATTCGCGATTGCTCTTGTCGAATGGAAGCCTCAGCAAAACGGGTTTGCGTCCAGGTTGCCTGAAGGCAACAGGAATCAGTTTTTGATTCCAGACAGCTTTGAGCTTGGGGTCTTGATTGGTGTTTTGAGACATAGGAGTGACACCTCCACCTTGTTATGCAGTCTCCAGTCTAAACCTGCTGAAAGTGTCATGGAAGGGCGAAAAGCGTCGATTCAGTTACTTCGCAGACCTGCGAAGAATAGGCCGCGACAGCGGCCCGTTGGGGTTGGCGTGGGCGGGCAAATCCAAAAAGTATTCGCAGAGCGAGCAAGCGAGCGGCGCGTCTGCTGGAAAAATCCGCTGCCCCTATCGGGGCAGCGCTTCCATGTGCAGGTGCAGCTTTCGGTCGTGCGCCATACGGCAAGAGAGCGAAACGGCGCGGCGGTAGCTGAGGCAATGATAAACCGTTGTGCGCGGCTGGCGGTCTTGGGTCGAGATGACGGCGACACGCCACGCGGGGCGCTGCCTGCCGTTCACGGTTGCGGCCCCCTTGTGGGGGCCGGTCATTCTGACGAGTGCATTCATGGGCGAGCTTGCTCCTGCTCAAGGTTCAAGATGTAGTTGGCGGCCTTCTGCGCCTGCGATGCGGCGCGGACAATCCAGCCTTTGGCGTCCTTGCTTTGCAGGGCATGAATCCAGCTTTGCAGGTAGCCGGCGGAGTTGGTGAGTTCATCCTCAATGATGCCAGCATGGGCATTCAGGAACGAAGCGGCCATTTCTGCCACAAGCTCTTCCTCGGCGTAGGTCTTGCGGGCTGTGTCGCCGTCGGCGCTGATGCCGCGATTCTCCAGCAAGGTCTTGCGGGCAAGCCGTGAAGCATGGCCGGTGCTGTGGGCCAGCTCATGAAACAGCGTGGAATAATAAGCCTCCTCGCCTTCGAAGAATCGCCCCTCCGGCATGTGGACGCTATCAGTTGCGGGGCGATAGCAAGGAACCGCTGCCCCTTCGCGGATGGCTGGCGCGTTGGGCATAGCTGCCACGATAGCGCGGGCACGGTCGGTCTTTTCGGAAAGCGAAAGCTCTGGCAGGTTCTCCGGCGTGGGAAACTCGATGCCTTCAATCTGTGACGCATGGAACACGGTGTAAGCCTTCAAGAAGCGGCGTGTCTCGCCCTCCCCGTCCTCGGCGTGGCTGCCCTCGTCCTGCTTGTTGTAGGTGCCGTATTTGACGACAAGCGAACCCTTCTCGCCTTTGCGGACGTGTCCGCCAAGCTCCTTGGCCTGAATGAAGGTCAGGAAAAACGGGGAAGTGCAACGCAGACTCCCCAAAAGAAAGACGTTAATCCCCTGATAGGCTCTGCCGGTGGCAAAGTTTCGGGGAAAACCCACCTTTGAAAAATAAGGCGACTTCCAGGGAATAACCCCGGCTTGTAGTTGGTCGATGATGCGGTCTGTAACCTGTGCGTAGATGTCTGATTTCATGATGATTCCTCCTGTTGCGGTTTTGCGCAAAGCACTCGCTCGCGCGCAAAACATGCGTGCCCACTGCCGGAGGATCGGGCGGGCAGTCAGAGGGAGGTCTCCGAAGGAGGGTGCCCTTTAGGGACAGCCTTTGGATGCCCTTGACGGCCCGAACGTCCGCGAGGCATCAAAGCCGCCCGATGCTGAGGGCGGCGCACTTCACGCGCTGACTAGCGCGGTGTCGTTTGGCACGGAGGCTGTAGCGGCGTAGTCGCAGGGAACCGGAGCGAAGCGGATGCCGCCTCGGTGCGCAAAGGTGGAGGAACTGGCATGGTTCACGGAAAGACGCGGGTCGGCTCGTTGCCGACAGTGAGCGGCTTTATGGGAACGGTGCTAGGCGGTAGGATAAAACACCTGCGCAGCATGGCGGGATTGGGGAAGCGCAGCGGCCAATGCCGCCTTGCTGCCCGTATGGCGGATGGGGCGCAAGCTGGCCTTTTGGACGAATGCGCCGCGAGTGACGAAGGAGGGAAAGCGGGCGCAGTCACGCCGCAAGGCTTCGGCCAAAAGGTGGGCTTGCTCGCGGCAGGTGGTGCGGAGCCGAGGGCGTTACGGGACACCTCCCGTTAGAATGGGTAGCGCCCCACGCAGTAGGCGCGAGGGAAAGCCTTTTCCCCACTTCAAAAACCAAAGAATTGAATGGGAGAAAAATCACAAACGATACCTGTGCCTGCCTCAAAAATGAAATCTCCTCGAGGACCGACGCCCAACTTGCAAGAATCGCTAAAGTGTGGATGTTCAAGGAACCTCGAACAACCCGCAACAAAAACAATGCCTCCGCGAGCACGATGCGTAGTTCACGAGGGAATTCGCGCTGACGATGGACATTCAGAAAAAAGCCCAATATAACGAAAGAACGCCCCCAAAACAGTCCTACAGGAACGTGAAAAATGGATCTGAAGCAAGCCTACTACGAGCTGCGATTTGAAAATGCTTTCCGCAGCACAAAGGGCGATGCGTTTCAGACATTCTTTGAGAAGCTAATGGGCCTTGTTTACAAGGCTGATTTCATGGCCTGCCGTCCGTGGGGCAATCAAGGTGACCGTAAAAATGATGGCTTTTTGAAATCTGAACGACGACTTTTTCAGGTTTACGCTCCAAATGAAATGGAGGCCGCCAAGGCAATCGACAAGATTACAGAGGACTTCGCGGGAGCGATGGTGCATTGGGGGCATGACTTCGACAAGTGGGTATTTGCCCACAACGCGGTGGATGGCCTCCCTCCTCACGTTCAGGCTTTGATCTTGAAACTGGAAAAAGACAATAGCGGTATAAAACTAGAGCCTTGGGGATTGGAGGAGTTTCGTCTTATTTTTCGGAAAATCTCAGAAGATGATCTCGCAGCGTGGTTTGGCCCCGTGCCGTCCGAGCAGACAAAACTTGAACTTGGCTTCGGCGATTTGCAGATTGTGCTAGAAAGAGTAGCTGATCACCCGGTTGTGCCCAATCAGCAGGTTAAAGATGTGCCAATGAGGAAAATTGAGGCAAATGCTCTGTCAGAAAGCGTCGCCACGCTGTTGAAAGCAGGAATGGCAAAAGCTCCCTTGGTGGCAGACTTCTTCAACAGGTGGCATGACGAGACGTTTGGGGAAAGAGTTGCGGTTGCCTTCCGAAACAAATATCAGGAGCTACGAGGCAAATCTGGACCCGACCAAATTTTCTCAGACTTGGAATCATGGGCTGGCGGAGCAGAACGCGGCACGCCAAAGCATCAATTAGCAGTGCTGGCCGTTTTGGCTTACTACTTTGACAGTTGCGATATTTTCGAAGAACCGAGGGGTGTGACGCCATGATTCTTCCTACCAAACACCTTTCTCAAGATCGAGCGATCCTCACGGTAGGCGCAAGAATCCTCCAACATTTGTCCCAGGCCAAGACGATTTCCTCCCTGTGGGAAGAGCTGCCCCGAAATTCTGCTGGGCGAAGTGATGCGCCACAGTTGCGCTACGACGCATTCGTTCTCGCACTTGATCTCTTGTTCATGATTGGTGCAATCGAGGTTCAAGAGGGTCTCCTAACGAAAAGGAAGGTGCCAGTATGATCCATCGCATTTTCAGCAGTTTGGAGACATTCAAAGGACTTGAGTTCAAAACAGGACTTAATGTTCTGATCGCGCAGAAGGAAGATGGAGCGACTGATAAACAGACTCGAAACCGTGCGGGGAAAACAAGTCTAGTCGAAATCATCCATTTTCTAACGGGGGCTGATGCGGGCAAGGACTCCCTTTGTCGATCAACCGCGCTGAGCGAGCAAACGTTCGGTATGGAACTCGACGTTGGAGGAGAGCGCATCAAGGTGTCGAGGTCAGGAAAAGAAAAATCGAAGATCGAAGTTGGGGGTGGAAGTTTTCTCGGAGGAAAGACGAGGCTCACAAATTCCGAGTGGGTCGATGTGCTTGGAGAGAAGATGTTTGGTTTGCACACGATTGAGGAAGATTCCGGGCGCGCGCCGACATTTCGGTCGCTCTTTGCATATTTTGTTCGTCGCCAGCTAAGCGGTGCGTTCACGACGCCCGAAAAACAGGCGGCCATGCAGCAGGCCGGAGACTATCAAGTGGCATTGTTGTTTCTGCTTGGGTTAGACTGGAAAATCGCGAGTGACTGGCAGAAAGTTCGTGATCGTGAAAAGACTCTCAAGGAACTTAAAACTGCTGCGGGCACGGGTGCCTTTGGCAGCATCATCGGCAAAGCATCTGACCTGAGGACCGAACTGACAGTCGCCGAGGCCCGTTTGAGCGCCCTCAAAGCTCAAATTGCATCTTTTCGTATTCTTCCACAATACGACGAACTAGAGGCTGAGGTAAACCGCCTTACACGGGAAACCAAGGAGCTTCTGAATTCAAACACGATTGACAAAGCTACAGTCGGCGATTTGCAGAAGGCTATACAAAGCGAGACTCCGCCATCGCTTACAGAGTTAGAGGGTATTTATGCAGAGGCAGGGATTGTTTTGCCTGGAGTTGCGATCAAGCGTTACGAAGAGGTCAAAAGTTTCCATGAATCAGTAGTGCGCAATCGTCGTGACTACTTGACTGGTGAATTAGAAGCTGTTCAAGCACGCATCACCTCGCGTGAACGCACAAAAGCCTCTTTGGATGCACGCCGCGCCGAGGTGATGAACATATTACAAAGTCATGGGGCACTTGAGCAGTTCGTCCAGCTACAGGGGGAAGCAGGGCGATTGGAAGCAGAGGTGGAATCTCTGCGGCAGCGATTCGAGTCTGCTGAGCAATTGGAAGGCTCCAAGAATGAGTTGGAAATTGAACGTAACAGGCTCACATTGCGTTTACGCCGGGATTTTTCTGAGCAAAAAGATCGTCTGTCGGAGGCCATTCTCGCCTTTGAGGAAACCTCAAAGGGGCTCTATGAATCGGCAGGAAGCATGACTATAGAAGAAACTTCAAATGGGCCTGTGTTTCAGTTTCCAATGCAAGGCTCGCGTAGCAAAGGCATCAAAAACATGCAGATTTTCTGTTTTGACATGATGCTTATGCGCTTGTGTGCAAAGCGTGGCATTGGTCCTGGCTTTTTGGTTCACGATAGCCATCTTTTTGACGGGGTTGATGGCCGCCAGGTCATTAGCGCCCTTCAAGTTGGAGCCAAAACTGCGAAGGAATTGGGTGTGCAGTATATCGTCACAATGAACGAGGATGACGCTTTCAAAGAAAAGATCGAAGGCTTTGATTTGAAAGACTACATGCTTCCCGTCGTCCTGACTGATGCTAAGGAGGATGGGGGCTTATTTGGGTTTAGGTTTTAGTCAGTTCGTAAGGTTCAGTCGAATCGGAAGCTGACTTTTGGTTAACCGCACGCAATAGGCGAAAAGGAAGGGTTTCCCTCCCTCACTCCACGTTGTATTCATCGTCAGGATTGTGCGCCACCTCGGTAACGTAGTATTCGAGTCGGTTCACAAAGCGGCAGCCGTTGATGATAACGGCATCGCCTGAATCAGGGCAATCAACCAGCGTCCAGATTTTATGGGGGGCCTGCGTCTTGAGGAATTCCCAATCGGAATGCGTGTCGAAGGCAATGTGGTCTGTGCCGGGTTTGGTGATGGGCTTGAACTGGTCGAACCACGCACCGTATTCGAGTTGAATGAACGCCATAGGTTATCTCCTTTCAGTGTTGAGGCTGCGCCTTTCGCGGCCTGATGGCCTAGCCAGAAAGGCCCCATGAGGCGGGACGGAGTGAACCGATCACAGCGGAGAATTGGGGGGCGACCTTCAGGGGGAGCCGATTGTCCGCTTGAACGGACTGGCGGGGGCTTTAGCGATGCCATAAACAGGCACGCGTGCGCAGGCGTTGACACAGGAGACGCCGATTGTCGCTTTCAACGATGACGTGCTGGGCAGTGAGCTTGAAGCGCAGCGGAAAGAGAAGCTGCCGGGCAACCACTTCGGGGGATTGGGAAAGCAAGCTGGCCGCTGGAAAGGTAAAGCCGCAGGCCCGTCCAGCGGTGGGCTTGCTTGCGGCAGGCTGGCGCGGAGCCGAGGGCGTTACGGGACACTTCCCGTTAGAATGGGTAGCGACTCACGCAGTAGGCGCGAGGGAAAGGCTTTTCCCACCAAATGCAGGGATTCAGAAAAGTAGCCCCCCTCCGGTGGATACCAGAGGGGGTATGCCGAGCTAATACTCGCTCGGCAACATCATCACGCTGTTCGTGAAGTAGAGGGAGATTTCATCCAGCGGGAAATCGGTGAACTCGATTTCCTTGGAGAAGACGATTCGGCCATTGCCATCGTCGCAAGCCAGCGTGGCGGCGTGGTCAGAATTGACCTTGAGACGCCACGTCTGAAATTCTTCGGCGGTGACGGCTGGGATTGATTGAGCGAAAGCAATCTCATCAAGCAGCCAATAGGCACCGCCTGCCTCGGCGACGTGCTGAACACCATCGGTGTAAAGCACGTTGCGTGCGAGGCCATGGCGATACCACTGGTCGGTTCCGGTGAATTGGCGAAGGTCGGCTTTGCTGAGTGTTTTCTGTGTCATATATGGCTCCTTGTTTTGTTGATTGCCCCATTGCGGGACAGCGGTTCAAGGAGCTGGGGTCATGAGGCTGGCGGTCATGCCCCGAACACGGGAGCGCAGCGAATGGAGCGGGCACGGGGTTGACGGCCAGACGGCCCCAGCCAAAACCGCGCCCCAGGCCGCAGGGGCAAAAACAGGGAGCCGCACAGGAAGCACGGGCCGAACCGGAGCGTCACCGCGCCGACGAAGAGAGCCACGGAGGGCGTTACGGGACACCTCCCGTTAGAATGGGTAGCGCCCCACGCAGTAGGCGCGAGGGAAAGGCTTTTCCCAGCACATTAATGCTAAAGCGGAAACCGTAGAAAGATCACACTTCCTCTTCGAGGATCTGCCCATGTTCTTTAAGCCATGCCTTAGCTTTTTCAGCGGTAGGACAATTTGCTCGCACGATGTTCCAGAATCGCGGGGTATGGTTTCCCTCCATCAGATGAGCCAGCTCATGCACGATCACATAGTCGATGACAAACATCGGTGCCTTGATCAATCGCCAGTTGAAACTGACATTGCTCTTTACCGTGCAGGAGCCCCACCGGTATCGGTTCCGCACAATATTGACCTCAGCCACCTTCACGCCTAGAGCATCCGCATAACGCTTCACTCGCGGCAGAATGGTCTCTTTAGCGCGATTGAGATACCAATCCCGCAAAACTTCACGCCGCCGAGACTGCTGAATCAGGGGGATCATAAATCGACGTGAAAACTCGACCATGCCGCTTTTAGTTTCTGTCACTTCAATGCGGTATTCCCGCCCGAGATAAGGGGCGGATTCGCCGTTCACAAGCTCCTTTCCGGGGGCGTGAGGTGCCTGATACTTTTGGGTGTGATTTATTTTGTCGAACAACCACTGGCGCTTACTCTCCACCACCCGTCGAATCGTTTCTTCGGCGGTTCCTTCAGGCGCATGAATTATGATAGAGCGATCACGCTCCACTGTTATCGTGAGCTTCTTACGCTTGGGCGAACGAACGATCTTATAGTTCAATTTGATCATGCAGCGTATAGGATCGCGTCATGGTTTTTCTCGGCGATCTCCATCAAGCGACTGATTATGTGCGCTCGATTTTTCACCACACCTGGCAGCTTCGCGAATTCGAGCTGAAGCAGCGTTTTTTGTAGGTCGGCCTTTAGCTTGTTGCGTGCAGGAATGCTTTCCCAGAAGCCCGTTAGTTTCAGTTCCCGCTCAATATCGGCGTAGAGGTGCTGGGTCAACGACACCAACGTGCTGATTCGCTCCTCTTCTGTCATACCGTTCCCTGAAGTGTCTGTGCCGAAAATCTCGTGCCGCAACATGCGGAAGATTGGCATCTCTTTTTTTCGGTGTAGGCCATAGGTCGGCTCTTTGCCTGCATTGATGATGCGCTGGCGTAGCTTCTCAAGCTCTTCGTAGATTGCCTTCCAGTTGTTGGCGAACTCCTCGAATATCTTCCGCAAGGCTTCGGCGAATGATGCCTGCAATTCCGGGTCATCATTTAGTTCCACTTCCAGATGATGGCGAACCGCGTGCTCAATCTCCGCCGCCATAGTCTTGGGGCGATTATGATTTTTTACTTCCTTTTGAAAGTCTTCGTCTAAAATTGAAATGGGCTCCACCTTCACGTCGATGCCTCGTGATACAAGGAAAGTATCGGTGATCTGGCGAAGCTTCGGCGGGATTCCCTTCATGCTCAGTCTGGCATCGCGGAAATGCTTGGCCGCCATCACATTGACTTCGACCATTGCCTTATAGTCGCGCATGTAATCCAGCGCTTCTTTGGCTGGAAAGACCAAGTTCAAATTCTTTGTGAACTGCTTGAACAGGCTCATGAACTCGAAGCGCAGATCCTCATCGTAAAACACGTCGAAGAAGGCATCGTGATCAGTCAGGTCGCTAAGGCCATGCTGCTTCAGCAGCGCCTTTATAGCATCATGGCTGGCTTTGAGTTCGCGCAGTTCCTCTTCGGGAAAGCTCAGCGCATCCTCCACTTCCTTCTGTTCGCGCTCGTCGTAGTTATCGAGCGCCTTTTTCAGGTGATGGCCGATGCCGACGTAATCCACGACGAACCCTTTTTCTTTCGATTCGCCGCCTACGCGGTTCACTCTGGCGATGGCTTGAAGTAAACCGTGGGCAACAATGATCTTATCCAAATACATTACCTGCTCCACTGGCGCATCGAAGCCCGTCAAGAGCATGTTGTTCACGATCACTATGCCAACGTCGCCATTTACCCCTTCGTCTTCTTTGCCAAAGGGTAGCTTAAAGCTCTTGATTGTCGCCTCGTGCTTGGATTCATCGGTGTAGGCTTTTAGATGCAGTTCGTCATTGTGGCTGCCTGAAATAATCACATCGCTCTTTAGCCGTTTCAAGGTCGGCAGCGTAGGGTCCTGCGGGTTGGCCCCTTCACAGCGCGCAATGGCTTCAGTAACTGCGTCATCAACATGCTTTTTATAGCGGACGGCTGCCTCACGGGAAGTCGCCACGATTTGCGCTTTGTAACCGTTTGGGAAGACATGCGTCAGGTAATGCTCCACCATGTCCTTGGCCTTGGACGCAATGGTCGTGTCCGCTTCCAAGTAGGCGGCTCGTGAGCCATAGCCTAAGATTTGCAGGCGCTCGTCCAGCTTGTAATCGCTGAAGACATCCGCAAATTTAGCATCCATCCCTGACTTGTCCGGCACTTCTGCATTGTGAGTGCGGCCCTCGTAGATGATCTCCAGTGTGACACCGTCAGCGATGGCCTGACGCATAGTGTATTTGTCGATGTAGTCGCCGAAAACTTTTTCTGTCTTGTCGATAGGCGTTCCGGTGTAGCCGATGCGGCTCGCGTTGGGGATGCCCTTGTCCAGGTTGGCGGCCAACTTTGAATACTGCGAGCGGTGTGCTTCATCGGTCATCACCAGAATGTAGGGGCTGGCGTTCAACTCGGGGAAGACCTCCGAAAGATCAGACTCTCGGAACTTGTGAATCATGGCCATCACTAGATCGGAGGCATCACTGGCCAGCAGCTCCTTCAACTTCTTTATGCTGTCCGCAACCTTGACGGTATAGCCGATGCTCTGGCTCGTTTCGCTGAGCTGAGCCTCTAACTGCGTTCGGTCGGTGACGAAGATGATTTTCCACTTCGAGAGAGAAGCGTGCCGATACATCTCGCGCACCATGAACATCATCGTCAACGATTTGCCGCTGCCCTGCGTGTGCCAGATGATGCCGCTGCGTTCTCTCGGGTTTTTGCCAGCCAGCAAGCGTTTCACCGCCAACTTCACGGCCCGGAACTGCTGGTAGCGGCCTACAACTTTGATCAACTCGCCTTTGTCGTTGGTGCTGAAAAGTGTGAAGGTGCGGATGATGTCGAGCAGGTTGTCCTGGTCCAGCATACCAGCCACTAGACGCTGCTGGTCATTTGGGCTGCTGTTCCCATGTTCCAGATCATTCAATGAGCGAGGGAAAGGGTCCGACCACCGATAAAAATGCTTCTCGTTGTGAGTTGTGATCGTGCCGAACTTTGCCTCCTGGCGACAAGTCGTGATAAGGAACTGATTGTAGTAGAAGAGTGGCGCACTGCCCTCCCCTTTGGCTCCTCGCTGTTCGCTGTAGCGCAGTAATTGGTCAATGGCTTCGGGGATAGGCTCCTTCACCTTGGGAGACTTCGCCTCAATCACCACCACCGGCAGGCCATTGAGAAAAAGAACGATGTCGGGAATTATGTGGTGCTCCGTGCCAAGGATGCGAATCTTGAATTGGCAGACAGCAATAAAGCGATTGTTTTTGCGCTGATTGAAGTCAACGAATCGCACGGTCGGGCTCTTCTCGCCGGTCTTGCGGTTTTCGCTCACACTGGTGCCTTCAATCAGTAATCGGAAAACATGCTGATTGTTTTGCAGCAGGTTGGAGGCAGGAAAACTCGCGGTTAGCTGCTTCACCACTTCATCGACTTGATCGTCCTCAAGCCAGGGCTGGATCACCTTTAGCTGCGCCCGCAGCACGGGCAGCATCACCACCTCGGTGAACGTCGTGCGATGGCTATCACTAGGATGCTGCTTTGCGTCCAGGTCGATGACCTCCCAATCTAGCCCCTGCAACTGGTTCAACAACGGCACCTCGACGTGGTTGCGTTCGTCGAGTTTGAGAATTTGGGCTGCGTTAGTTGCGCTCATGAGACCACCGTAACTAGTGATTGATAATGTGAAGGATCCTTCGTTTGAAGGCCACGAAGGACACTTTGAACGCAGGGTTGTGCTATAGAAATGAAGGACGGGTGTTGAAGTGCGCGTCCTGTATTTTGAAGATGTGAGGCGTCGTCGAGAAGTTTATGCACCTCCAGACGTTCTGCAGGAGAATCAAGGATCAGGTCAATTTTCTCATGCCAGGCGGTAATGTCAGGTTTCCGAAAGCCAAGGTAGGCCTCCAAAAAGCGCCGCAAAAGATTCGGTGCAGTATAAGCCTCATGGTCGGAAGGAGTCGGCGCAGTGGCAAAGCCATGCAACTGGGCGAAAATAAATTCATACTCGGACTTAAACTTGCGCAACAGGCGAGGAAGAGGTTCCAATGCCGCCGATGTCCCGGTAACATCGGTTGAGCGCCGCACATAAAAGGCTTCTGAGTCCGCTGGATAAATCCTCCCGCTCAACCACAACCCTTTAAGGAGATTAAAAAATTCCGAATTGTGGGTCGAAACAAAAAGTTGATGCGCAGTATGCAATCTCTCTACGATTAGTGCATAGACCGCATAGACATGGTTTGAATCCAAGCTCGAAATCGGATCGTCCACATAAACGATTGTGTTCGCGAGAGTTTCACCATCCCCTTCCAGACTCGTCATGAAATAAGCGAATGCGATGGCGATTTTCTCTCCGTCGCTCATCTTCTCCGCAGGAGTGTCTCCTCGCATGAGTTGAAACTCGGCTTCACCTCGACTCACAACGCGGATGTCACTTCCTCGAAGTAGGTAGGCTACCAACTCCATGAATCGCCCAGCGCCTCGTGCTGTGCGGTCAATCTGTTCGGCGATCTGCTGCGCCTCCCGACCTAGCCGCTCCCGTGCGGCGGCAGAACGTCGATTGCGTTTTTCAAGAAGCTCGATCTCTACGCCATGATCTGCGAGATTCTGCTCAGAGTAATGAACGGCGGCGTAGTGTCTCTCAATTGCTTCACGAGCCTCCCTTTTCACGGTCGCCATGTTTAGGATGTTGTCGTTGTGCTGTTGAATGCACAGCCCCAATACCCCTATCGCCTGCTGCCCCTCCTCCAACCGATCCTCGGAGTCGTTCCACTCCAGAACTGTTTCCAAGGCTATGCGTTTATGCTCCAGCGATGCCACGAGGCTATCCCGAATGCCAGAGGCGTATCCTAGCCAATCGGCAAGGCGCTCCAGCTCGATGCGAGCTTGGTCTCGGCCCTCCTGCAAAAAGTGCAAGGCATCAAGACGTGGGGGCAGGAATGTGAATACCTGAAGTTGCTCTATCTTTCGGTTAACCTGCGCCAGAAGTTCCTGAGAGGCAGTTGAGAAATGGGAGCGGAGTGCTTCTAGGCGTTCTTGAGGGAGTTCTCCTCCACAGAACCGGCATACTTCAGGGGCATTATGCAAACCAAGGCCAGTGCGGAGCCAGTCTTCCAATGGGCGATTCTCGCTCAAACCTTGAATGGCATCAAAAGATGCTGTGCGCCGGAGCAAACTTCGGACACTTGCAATCTCGGTGGCTAAGTCGGGAAGCGTTATTTGAAGCGGAGCAATTTCAGTAAACTGGTCCCCAGAACGGAAGGTGTCGATTGCAGCCTGCCGTCGGTCATCCGTCATCTCATACTCTGCCGGATTACTCCTCACTTGGACGATACGAGTGTCGAGGTTAGGACGGCGAAAATCACGCACTCCTAGAATCTGGCTAACGGCTGTCGCCCGTATTGTGCCAGCGGTCGAATCTTCGCGTTCAATCCGATCAATAATCGTTTGTCGTTCCTGTTCGCGGAGTTGCAGCCTTGTCTGCGCATCACGCAAGGACTCTAGCCGATGCCTCAGCGCAAGATTTTCTTCTCCGACGATGAAAACCGCTGGAGCACTGTGTTCCTCCTGGAAGTTTGCGCTAATGAAGTCGCGGTTGAAGACACGGATTGGGTGTGGAGTAGTTCTATTGGCTTCCGTAGCTTCGGTGCCGTCCGCGAATCTCACCGAAAATCGACTACCTACATGCACGAGTGGACGCGCAGGAAATTGAAGATCCTGAAAGAGGCGGGACAGTGTCGTTTTGCCTGAGTAATTCCAGCCATAGATCAGATTCCGTTTCTTGAATACCGGAACACCACTTTGATCATTGCCCGTAAAGTCGCGATAAATCCCAAATGCCCGCAATCTCTCGATTCGTTGGATCATTGCTCAACCTCCTTTTCGCTGAGCAATGGGGTGACACGCTTCCGGCCTGTCAGCAGGTCTTGCATTAGGGCAGTTTTCAGGGAACGGAGTTTGGTGAGAGTGGAAGTCGCGTGAGTTTCGTCTCTTTCAGCAGCACCAAGCCGTTCCTCAATTTGCTCTTGCTCAGTGATTGAAGGGAGCGCAATTCGTAGTGATGACAGAATGCCTGTATTGAGATTGGGCATGGTCGAACCGACGGCGTTAATCTCCACTTGGAGCTGCGTTGTGAAAAACTGGTAGGTTTCGGCAGTCCATCGCGGTGACAATACTTTGGTTGGAGGCCGCATCAAAAGGCAGCCTGTCCCACAGAGCCATCCTTCCTCAGAATCATGGATTACAGCACATCTCGATAAGTCGCCTCTTCTGGCGAACACTAAATCGCCTGGGCGCATTCGGTGCCTGAGTAGCGCGTTAGCTCTGGATTCCGTGATGCGGGCAATCTTCAACGTCGAAATCAGACCTCCATTAATATCTTGTGGCATGACGACAGGAACACCTTCGCTTACATACTCGTGTGAATGGAGCTGACTCCCAAATGGCCCAGTTTGGATGTGGCCACCACTCTGCGACAAAATCTGTCCAAAGTCAGTAAACTCCCATTCCACGGGGATGCGGCCAAGTGGGGAGTCCTTGAATTGATGGGTGGCTTCAGAGCGGAGGTTGCCGTGGGCGTCGATGCCTCGGGTGAGGAGGTCTTGCATTAGGCCAGTCTTGAGGCGCTGCTGCTTAGCGATCAATGCCTCCGTCTGTTCAATCGCCTGGTCCACTGTCGAGAGGATCTCGGCGATTTTGGTTTGTTCTGGTTTGGGGGGCGTGGGGATCTCGACTGACTCAATCGACCCAATCGGCAGGCCATATCGGGTCGAGCCGCTAGCATGCAATGAGAAGTAGCGGGTAACCCGCGAGGTCGAAAGCTGCTTGGCCAAATAGATCGAGTCGAGCTGCTCGACGTCGGGGCGAATCATGGCCAAGTGATAGCCGCAAACGAGGCCGGGTATCTCTTCCGTAATAACCGTTGGAATCCCAATGTCATCGGGAGTCTCTGAGTCCTTGGTGATAACTACATCGCCAGAGATAAGGCCGAAGCGATCAATTTCCGCCTGTGTAGCGGAGGCTTCCATGAAGTTAATTTGTCCTGTGACATACTCATTGGAATAGACATCCATGTAGTTGCACAGCCGCACTGGCTTCTCGCTGGCATACGTCTTCTTGTCCACGTTGCTGACCCGGATGTCAGCGATCTCGCGGAGCTTGCGCGTTGGCCAAGGAGCACTCATTTCAAATACCCCAATCCATTGAGGAAGCCATCCAGCGACAGGAGGGTTGATGTTCGGTCGGCTTCTAGGGCACGGCTGGAGACGGCGTATTTGTCCCACAGGTTTTCGACTGACTGGATCAGGTGGCGCTTGGCCGCGTTGAGGTAGCGGTTGAGTTCGTGGGTGGCTAGATCGTGGAGTTTTTTCAGAATGAGTGTCTTGGCCTCTTCATCTGTGAGCTGACCGCCAATGCTGGCGAACAGCGCATCGGTCTTGGCGAGGCGGGCGATCAGAGCGGCTTGGTCCTTCTCCAGGGCGGTGATCTGTTTCTTTTCCTCCTTCTTCGTCTCGTCGAGGGTGGCAATCTTGGCCTGCACCTGACGCAAGAGCTGTTGGCTCTCGGCTTTGAAGTCAACGGCCCCAAGGCGCTTGAGCTGGAGCTTGAGTTCCAGTTCGTCGGTGAGGGTTTTGAGATCGGCTTTCCTCTCCTTGATGGTCTTCTCGAAGGCGCTGATTGCTTTTTCCTGGGCTTGGAGGGCTTTTAGTTCCTTTTTGGCGGATTCGCCACTGCTGCCTTTGAGGTCGTCGATCAGCTCTTTGAGAGCTTTCTTGATGACAGCAGCGGTGACGGTTTCGTCCTCTTCTGGCTCGTAGGCTGCGATTTCCTGGGCGGCTTCTACGGCCTCGGCTAGTTCGCTCTGGGTTTCGCTAATACTGGCCTCAATAGCCACGATGGCGTCGGCATCGGCCTGGAAAAAGGCGGCGATAAGGTAGCTGTCGGGGATGAGGGTGTGATGCCAGCCGGTGGAGATGACCGTCTTCAAATCATAGCGAATCTGCTGCCACCAGTTCACAAAGACCCCGGCACTCTGAAATTCATCGAGCACGCCGAGCGGGATGAAGCGGGTTTTGAGGCTGTTGAGTAGTTCCTGCCGGACCTCAGGCATCTTTTTGCCCTCTCGAAGCTGAGCAAAATCATCGCGGGCAACTTGCCACCACGTCTCCAGGCTCTCGCGATGGCGGGTGAATGTTGCCTGCACGCTGGCTTCGGCCTCAATAACGGTCTTTATGGCGGCCTTGCGGTCAATGGCGTTGACGAAGGCCAGATAACCTTCACGCTCAGGCCGAAACAGAATGGTGGGTTGCACGCCAAATTTATTGCGGATGGCGGTAAACGCATTGCTGAGCACTTCGCTCTCGGGCACGCCGCCGATGAGATGGGCCTGCACGTCCTCCGGCTCGGGGTCGGGCGTATTGTCAACGTAGCGGCGGATATTGAGGTTGAAGTCGTGCTTTTCGACAATCTCTGTCTTGGCCACGAGGCGACTGTATTTTGGCAGCTCGCGCTTGTGCGTGAAGACGAAATCTATCTTCTCAATGTCTTCGGGACGGAGTTTATTCTGGTTCTTACCTTCGGCGTATTCTCGGTCAGCATTGATGAAGAGCACCTTGTCGCGCAGATCGTCGGGTTTGTTCTTGTTGATGACGATGACACAAGCAGGAATGCCAGTGCCATAGAACAAGCCGGGCGGCAGGCTGATGATGGCCTCGATCACGTCATCGTTAATGAGCAGCTCGCGAATGAGCTTTTCCTTACCTCCGCGAAATAATACGCCGTGAGGCATGACCGTTGCCATAAGCCCGGTTGCATCAAGGCTCGCGAGCATGTGCTGGACGAACATGAGATCGGCCTTTTTGCCGGTCTCAGGGCACCACTCGCGGAAGCGGGAGGGAAACTTCAGAGTAGCGCGGCTGTAGTTCTGCGAGAACGGAGGGTTAGCCAACACGCGGGCAAATTTCCGCACGCTGCCGCCATCCAAAATGAGCGGGTTCTCCAAAGTGTCACCGTTCTCAATGGTAAAGCGCGTGATGTTATGAAGGATCATGTTCATAACGCAGATGGACCAAACGGTGCCGTTTGAGTCCTGGCCGAAAAGCGCGAGGTCGTTGGGGTTCTGCCCCTGCTCTTCGACGTATTGATGGCTTTGAATGAGGAAACCACCTGCGCCCATCGTGGGATCATAAATGCCCATTCCAGCCTGGGGTTTTACGATTTGCACCAACAGGCGAACAACCTCGCCTGGAGTGTAAAATTCGCCGCCTTTTTTGCCCGCACTGTCAGCGAAGTATTTGATGAGGTATTCGTAGGCCGCACCAAGGAGATCGGGGAACTCGAAGTTGTCATTCACCAGAACGAAGCCGGGCTGGCTGAAGTGATCGAGAAGGTCCTTCCACTTTTGGTCGGGGATTTTGGTCTTCCCTTTGACGGCATTGAAGTCAATGTTGTTTTTAAGCACCCCAGCAAGGGCGTCGTTTTCATCCTCGACGGCGGCTATGGCCTTGTTGAGCATGTTGCCGATGTCGTGCTTGAGGTCTTTGAGCGCTGGAACTTCATCACCGTTCTCGTCGATCCACGCCTCATGCCAACGTGCGCGAACTGGAACGAAGAAGGTTTCGCCATAAGTAGCTTTGTCTTCGAGCAGTTCAGCGAGCAATTCCGGCTGGTCGCGCAGGTGGGCGTAATCCTTTTTGATGGCGTCTCGCTTGCGGTCGAACTCGTCTGAGAGACGTTTGAGGAACAACATTCCAAAGATGAACTCTTTGAACTCCGAGGCATCCATCTTGCCGCGTAGGATGTCGGCGGACTTGAATAGGAAGGATTCCAATTGGGAAAGAGTGATTTTATCGCGGGTCATCGAGTGGGGAAGTGGCGCAGGAGTGGGGAGCCTCTGAGGTTGAGCTTGTGCCATTTTGCAGCAATTCCTTTTTTAATACAGTGGCTAGTTGAGAAGATGAAGTGTGAGCATATCAGTTCACAACACCCTCATCAAGGGGGCATGGCTCACTTGATCTTGAGACTAAATCTCGGCCAAAATCTGCTGCCGTTTCGCCTCGTATTCCGCCTGGGTAATCATGTTCTTGGAGAGAAGATCGTTCAAACGGCTGAGGCGTGCCTCAATGTCGGCTTTATGCAGCGATGGCGGTTGAGCCATTGCCTGAGCATGGGCGGTCAGTGCCAACGGGAGCTGCGGTGGTGAAGATGGAGCTGGTGGCGCGTATGAAGCGGGCGGTGGCTGCCATGCTGCCGCCTCGTCTTTGCGCTGTTTCACCACGAGCGCCACGCAAGCCGTCCAGGTTGGGAGCGCCCCAACGCCTGGCACAAGCTCCAATAAGAATGATGGCAGCAACAGCCAGTGGAACCCAAGAAGCAGACTGAGAATCCCGGTCAAAGCACAGTTAATCATCATGATGATGAAAAACGCGACGGGTGCACCGACGACACTTACCATAAAAGCAGTAAGCGGAATCTGAATGAGGTCGGCAAGCCCCGCGATAACGAAGGCAAGCACGGTTCGGTTGCTGCTGAGAGTGGGTGGATTCATGGAAATGGGAGGCAAGCGCTGGCTACCTGCGGTTGCGGATATGCGCCTCAATGTCCGGCGCAAGCCCGGTTGGGATGGCATTTGAAGATGGCTGCGGAGTGTGCGGCGCAGAATCGTCGAAAGTTTCGACCGTATTGCTGTGGACCTCGGAAGTGATGACGCTGTCCAGAATGTCGAAGTCCCGATTAAGTTCCTTCTGAAACACCACGTCTTCAAAGATGCGAAGGGCTGCCCCTGCGATCATCAGCCAGAATCCAAGGACGGTGGATTCTGGTAGTAACACCAGTCCGGCAAAGATGCAGAAGAATGGATCGGCAAAGCGAGCCATTCGCCGGAAGCGGCGGCAGAACTGTGGCAGCCACCGGTAGTCGAAGGGCGAAGTCCCGATGTAGTAGGTGTGCTGCAAGATGCCTTTTTTGAATTCGCGCCAGCGTTTGGTGCGCTGGCAGGTGGCAAGGAAAAGCGAGATCATTGCGAACCAAAAAAGCCATTCAGGATGAGCGCCGGGTTCGTCGGGCGGGATGATGGCGGCAACGAGCATCAAGATTCCGGTCATGATAATCATTGGAACCGGAGCAAGGAGGCGATAGCCGATGTCGCGACGCAGGAACACCATGACAGTCATGGCAGGGTAGCGCATGAGCCATTTGGAGTTGTCCCCCCTCAACCAGTCTGAGAATCGTCGGCGGTTCATTTCAGCTCTGGTTGAAGGTTAGCATCCGGTAGGGCAGCGACTCTTTGCCCTGCTTGAAGAGACGGCCACCGTTGTAAACGATGGCCTCGACCTGGTTGTCATGGAGGGAGCCGCCACGTTTGAGCATCGTGAAGAACGACGGCTCAACGTAGGAACGCCGCTGCTCGGAGCGGCTGACTCCGGCACTGTGGCTGCCTCCGTCCATGATTTGCCTGCCCCCTTCGGTTCTGGATTGGCCCGCGTTGGTGCTGGTGATGTTCATCCAGCGTTCGCCAAGCAGCTTGGAAGCCCACTCGTTCGTCTCGCCGCTGTTCTGGCAGAAAAACTTGGCCTGGAGATTCCCCAGCAGGGAATCGACGGCATCCGTGTTCCCAAGAACACGGCGGTAGCTTTCACGGTTTTGGGTCAGGAAAACCGTGCAGCCTCCCGCCGATCTGGCGACCGCCTGATATTCGGCATCGAACTTCGTCACGAAGTTCTGGGCTTCGTCGGCCCAAAGGAAGACGGGACGCAAAAAGCTGTCCCGTTTCGGCGGCGGAGAGCGCCGAAGGACGGCGACTTGGAAACAGTATTTCCAAGCGAGGTTGGCGATGCGTCCAGCGAGCCGGTATTCCTGAACCGGCAAGTCCACGATGATAATCTTGCCGTCAAAGGCAGCCTCCGGCTTGATATTGGTATCGGAGGAGAAGAGCTGCCGGAGGGGGCGCGTCACAAGCGGGC
The DNA here is from genome assembly GCF_039542385.1 of Prosthecobacter algae. NCBI lineage: Bacteria > Pseudomonadati > Verrucomicrobiota > Verrucomicrobiia > Verrucomicrobiales > Verrucomicrobiaceae > Prosthecobacter > Prosthecobacter algae. Next base: position 81,430 of record NZ_BAABIA010000002.1, read on the forward strand.
GGGCGAGCATCGAGAACGACAGGTTGATGACGCTGCGGGTCTTCTCGGAAAGCTGGGGGTATTCCTTCATCCAGTAGTTCCGGCATTCCTCAAAGTCCGCCCGGACTTCGGGCCGGGCTTTGCTCGTCTCGCGGTCAGCCTCTTTGATGATGGCCGCGCAAGTGCTGGTCTGCTGCCAGTCCGGGTCATTGAGCTGGTCCAGATTTTGGGGCGCGGTCGTGACAATCGACCGCATCAGCGGGAGCGAAACTTGCAGGTTCGCGAACAGCGGCAAATCGACCAGATTGGTGTTCAGGTGGTGGAGGGCATCGTCCCAAAACTTGTTGTCCCCCTGTCCGCCCTCGGTGGCACCCGATGAGGCAATGGCACCTGCAATCTCATCAAGGATGGAAACGATATTGATGGTCAGCCCTCCCCCCTCTTCTGGACGGCTGGCTTCCCATTCGAGGAAATTGAAGCGGCTGCTTCCCGCGCCGTCCACGATGACGAGATCCTTGTGACGCTTTGTCTCAGTCGCCCATTGCTCCCACTGGCGACGCTCCTCCTTCTTCGCGCAAAGCACGAGTCCGCCGAAACCGGCGGCGAGGTAGCCATAAGCGAGATGCTTTGCAGGTCCGCTGGTCTTGCCACTCCCGGTTGCCCCGAAGACGCAGACGCCAGTCAGTGCGTCTGAAATACGGAAGCCGTCTCCGTCACCCCAATCGCGCAGGAGTGTTTGAGGGTGAAATTCGGGCAACTTCTTTCCGCCTAGCCACATGCGGGAAGGCATTTAGCAGCAGGGATTTTTTGCGGCAAGGCAAATCGGGCTGGATTGGCTTTGGCTGGGGTTTTCAGGGGTCTGGCAGTTCCCCCTGAAGCGGGTTCCAAGGGGGCACCTTTGGGTCAGGGATTTGAAGGGCGGAACGCCCTCTGCGGGCACAAAGAATGCCCGCCAAAAAGGGTTCCAAGGGAAACGCTCCTTTGGTCGGGTTGCAAGGGCAGAGCGCCCTTGCCGAGCGGTAAAACCGCTCACAAAAGCGGGGTCCAGGGGACGGCTTCGGAGTCCCCATGGCGAGGGATGTTGCTTGCAACATATAACCTCGCCATTCCTCCGCTCGCCTGTCGGCTCGCTCCGGCCTGGGCTGGAGTGCTCGCTGACCGCTCGCGGCCATTATGATGATGACTGCGCACCGGCCAAGGTGACGTGCGCAGTGACGAAAGGGGGCTGGGCTACACAAAATCGCGCAACGCCGCAGCCAGACTCATTCTCCGAGACAAAAGGCAACGCGCTATGGTATAATGTTCGGAAGAGAGTCGGTCGGACGACTGGAGGAGCGTATGGCAATGTTCCGACTCGAAGCGAAGATTTTCAGCCGCGAAAAGCGTGCCCGGTCAGTCGTAGCTGCCGCCGCTTACCGCGCAGGGACGAAACTCCGCGACGAGATTAAAGAGAAGATTTTTGACTATGCTCGGCGGAGCAAAGGTGTGGCCTGTCACACGATTCTCGCGCCCGAAGACGCTCCCGCCTGGGCGCAAGATTCCGGTAAACTTTGGAACGCGGTGGAAGCTGGAGAGAAGCGCAAAGACGCCCAGCTTGCCCGCGAATTCATCCTGTCAGTTCCGCCGGAACTGCCCACTCAGGCCCAATTTCAAACGGCAGTGGATTGGGCCAAAACCCATCTGGTGAACTCCGGGATGATTGCCGAATTGTCTCTTCATCATCCGAAGTCCGGCAAGAATCCGCATGTCCATATTCTATGCACCATGCGCAAATTGGAGGGCGAGGAGTTCAGCAAGAAGAAGGCGACGGAATGGAATGACGTTGGCCTTCTGGTAAAACAGCGGGCCTCCTGGGCGGAGGCGGTGAACGCCGCGCTTGAACAAGCCGGACGTGAAGAGCGGGTGGATCACCGATCACTGAAAGACCGGGGAATCGACCGCCTCCCCCAGCCAAAAATTGGCGTGTCCGCCACCGCCTTAAAGCGCCGGGGACTCGAAGATGACCCGAAACGCTTTCAGGAGGTCCGCCGCGTAAAAGTCCTCAATGAAGTTCTCCCGATGATGAAAGCCATCAAGGGGCACGGCGAAGTGGCTCAGAATCCTGCGACGCAGCCTCGATAAATCGGGGGTAATTCTGGGGGTAAACGAGTTTTCCACATTGGCTTTTTGCAATGTTTAACAGATGGTTGGAGCGGCTGTGTGAATCCTATCTCCCCGACCATTTCTTCAAACGGCAGGGTCCGTTAACATCCGAAAAAACGAGCAAATCAGCCACTCAGACACAGCGAACGGTTCGCTGGCGTCCGCACCGAATCGTTGACATTCGCGTGCGATTGGGGGTAACATTTTATGCAGTTACCCCCACTTGTGCAGGAGTTACCCCCATGCCTCTCACAAACACTGCAATTCGCAGTGCAAAGCCGCAGAGCAAGCCTTTCAAACTGTCAGATGGCGGCGGGTTGTTCCTGCTCGTTCAGCCAAACGGAAGCAAATGGTGGCGATACAAGTATCGGTTTGGGGGTAAGGAAAAGCTCCTCGCGCTGGGTTCTTACCCGGAAGTGAGCCTCGCCGAGGTGCGGGAACTGCACTACAAGGCGCGGAAAGCCTTGGCTGCTGGCATAGATCCCGGCGAAAAGAAGAAGGAGGCCAAGCAGCGGCTTCGCTCCAAAGTAGAGAGCGATTTCGAGACCGTTGCCCGTGAATATCACGAACAACATCTCCACGAGTGGAATCCCCGCTATGCCCGCGACGTAATCAATCGCCTCGAAACGCATCTGTTCCCGAAGTTCGGCAAGAAGCCTATCGCCGACATCACCTCACTGGATGTCTTGGACGCCCTTCGAGTCATTGAGAAGGCCGGTGCGTTGGACATGGCTCAACGCATGATGCAGACCTGCGCACAGGTTTTCCGCTATGCCGTGACCACGGGGCGGGTAGAGCGCAATCCGGTAACGGACCTGCGTGGAGCGCTCAAGGCACCCGTCAGGAAGCATCATGCTTATTTGGACGCCAACCAACTGCCGGAGTATCTGAAGAAGCTCGAAGCCTATCAAGGCGAGCCGCAGACGAAGCTGGCCCTTCGGTTCCTACTGCTCACCTTCGTTCGCACCACTGAGCTACGCGGAGCACTTTGGAAGGAAATCAGCTTTGAAAATGCTGATTGGCGCATTCCAGCGGAGCGCATGAAAATGAAGGACCCGCACATCGTGCCGCTTTCGCGGCAGGCAATCGCGGTCCTGAAGGAATTGAAAAAGCTCACGGGACACCGGGAGCACGTCTTCCCCAATCAGAACAATCCCAAGACATTCATGTCTGAGAACACCATGCTCTATGCCCTCTATCGGATGGGTTATCACAGCCGGACCACTGGTCACGGCTTCCGGGCGACCGCGAGCACGATTCTCAATGAGAACGGCTTTCAGCCTGACTTGATCGAGCGCCAACTCGCCCACTGTGAACGAAACAAGGTCCGCGCTGCCTACAATCACGCCCAATACCTTCCAGACCGCCGGAAGATGATGCAGTGGTGGGCGGACTACTTGGACGAAGCTGCCAAGAAGGAATCTCCGAAGAAGCCACCCAAGCCCTGACTCTAAGGCTGTCCAAGGTCAGGCGGCGGAAGATTCCCGTTCGGGAACATTATGGGCTTGATGACTCAATTCCGGGCTTCAAGTTCCCGAGCGGGAATTATTTGATTGAACCGCCATCTGTGACGTGGTATTATTACCGCTCGGTAACATTTTAGGGGCAGCTATGAAATACACTCCAGAACAGATCGGCGAGATGGTTCGCTCTGCCCGCAAGGGGCAAGGCGTGACCCAAAAGGAACTCGCCATGACTTCCGGGACGGGTCTTCGTTTCATCATTGATCTGGAGAAGGGAAAAGCCACCTGCCAGATTGGCAAGGTTCTGACCGTGCTCAATACGCTCGGTATCACGATGACGTTGATTGCGCCCTGGAGCGACAACCCTCCAGCGGGACGAACCGGCCAAGCCCTCTCAGGAAAGGAATCCCGCCCATGACGCGCACTCTCGACGTTTACCTGCACCACCATCTAGCGGGGCATCTGATTCAGGATGAGCACGGCCAGTTGGGGTTCGAGTATGCCGAAGGCTGGCTGGCTTCAGAGGCAATCCCGCTTTCGCATTCTCTGCCTTTGAAGCGGGAGCGATTCAGCCGAAATGAATGCCGGGGCTTCTTCGCCGGTATTCTGCCGGAGGAGAGCAAGCGAGTGATGATCGCCAAGAATCTTGGCATCAGCGGCAAAAACGATTTTGCCATGCTTGAGCAAATCGGAGGCGAGTGCGCTGGCGCAATCACCTTCATTCCAACGGGAGAAAGCCTCCCCAAGCGCGAAGATCACTATCGCCATCTGAGCAGCGCGGAGCTGGCAAAAATTCTTCGTGAACTGCCTCGCCGCCCGTTGATGGCGGGCGAAGAAGGCATTCGGTTATCGCTGGCCGGTGCGCAGGATAAAATTGCCGTGCATGTGGCCGACGGCCTGATTTCAATCCCTCTTGGCGGTGCGCCAAGCACTCACATTCTTAAACCGGCCATCGAGCATTTTGAAGGACTCGTGTTCAATGAAGCCTTTTGCATGAAGCTGGCGGCGGCCATTGGCCTGAACGTGGCAAAGGCCGAAATCGGGAATGTGGAAGGCATCGACTATTTGCTGGTCGAACGCTATGACCGCAAGCTGTCACTGCCTTCTCCAGAAGGCCCAAGCAAGCTGCAACGCGAGCATCAGGAAGACTTCTGCCAGGCGCTCAATATCGTTCCCGAGAACAAGTATCAGAACGAAGGCGGGCCTTCGCTCAAACAATGCTTTGAGCTTCTGCGTGAGGTTTCGACAACTCCGGTTCGTGACCTGCAAGGGCTGCTTGATGCCGTCACTTTTAACTTCCTGATCGGCAATCACGATGCACACGGGAAGAACTTCTCGCTGCTTTACACGGGAGAGGCAGCACAGGGTAGAGCAACGCATCTAGCGCCGCTCTACGACTTGCTGAGCACGGTCTATTACCCAGAACTCGCCAAAAAGATGGCGATGAAAATCGGTGGTGAATATGCCTCCGACAACGTGCATCCGCAGCATTTTGAAAAGCTGGCGGAAGAAGCAGGCCTCTCTAAAGCGCTGGTCAAGCAACGGGTGCCCCAGCTTGCCGAAGCCGTTCTCGCCGCGCTCGACGGTGCCAAGAACGATCACGCCGTTACGCTGGCTGTTGCTGAACTCATCAAGAGCCGTTGTGCGCGAACGATGATGAAGTTCAAAAAGTAGCCTTTGGATGCTGCCCCCTCGCCCCGCCTTTCCTGGTGGTGACTGCGAGAATGATTAGCCAGTCGCAAGTGCGTTCAAGGCTGCGCACTTCCGCGCTTTGCTTGTGCAGTGTCGCCCGTGCGCTGCGCGGCCTTTCCCGCTCCCTCGCTTAACCTGGCTCTTTGGCCTCGCGCACGTCACGCCAATCAAGGCGGACGGTAGCAAGGAGGACAACATGACCGTCGGCGAATTAGCACTTCTCATCAGTTCAATAGCTCAACTGATTGCTTCATGCGTTGCAGCAGTCAGCGCCAAGCGCCGAAAGCGCTGATGCTGCGGGCGCTCGGCTCCGTGTCGAGCGCTCGATTATCTAAGCCCCCCAAAAGAACACCCATAAACACCCATATCTGGATTTGAGAATGCCAATCAAAGGCTTGTTAGCGGTCCGCCTCTGGCGGTTCTGGCTCTCGCTCCTGCGTCTTGCTTGGCGTTGGCTTTTTCTGCCGCTGTGCTTCCTGCTCCTTCTCCCATTGCTCTTTGACCGCTCCCAGCGCGATCTGGATGTCCTTCTCCTCGGTGGGGTGCTGTGCAGCCACGGTTTGCCGCAGGCGTGCGCCCAGCTTCTCCAGTTTGGCGGCTGCTTCTGTGCTTTGGTCTGCCATATCAGGATATGAGGGATTGCGCCTCCCGGAGGCAGCGCGAGATTTTCATGCGGACATTGTCATACTGCAAGTTGTGCTCGGAGGCGATTTCGCCGTAGGCAAGGCCGACAACATAATGCTTCCAGAGGAACTCGTAGCAGTCAGGGTTCGCCTTGCGAAGCAACTGGACGGCATATTCAAGGTCGAGCCTTTCCTGGGCGGGAATGGCCGTTCGTGGCTGCCCTGATTCAATCATCTTCAAGAGTTCATCCGGCGAAACAGAGTGCAGCCGGTCGGCCTCCCTGCGCCTGAAATAGTCGCTGCTCTTGTTGCGGGCGATGCGATAGCACCACGCCCAAAACTCGCTTTTGGTGTCGCCATCAAATCTTCCAAGCCCGGCAGCGATGGCTTTCAAGGTTTCCTGAAGCACATCATCGCCTGCCTCTTGGGGAACAGAGCTGAACACAAAGAATCGGATGTCTGCCGCAATGCCGCGAAACAGCGTGTCAGCCAGCCTGAGTCGCTGGTCGAGTGCCGCTGTCACACGGTAGGTGCGGATTAGCTTCATGATGTCATCCATCGGGGCAGCACGATACGGGCTGCCTCAAGGTCGGCCAAAGATTTTTAGAACCCGCTTGTTCGGATTCCGGGCTGGTGGCCGACTGGAACGGCAAAAGGGGAGAACCACGTCATGAAACCTTCTGCCAACTCATCAGACAAGCAGCTCAAGGCCATCAGCCTGGAGCAGGTGTTGCAGAAGCGGCAGCTCGATCAGGCGCTTAACGCCAAAGAGTTCGCCGTTCTGGTGGGCATCTCCTATTCGACCGCTCGCGACTGGTTCCGCACGCCTGGCTTTCCAGTGTTTCGCGGCGTCGTGTTCTGGCAGGATTTCGCGCAGTGGCGCACATCGCGCCCGAGAGGGGAATCAAGCGAACACAAACAGGCGGAGCGTCTGACGGTCGCGGGCCTGCCGACAAGGGCAGCAAAAATCCTGATGGGAACGCGCTGATTGCGTGACCTCCGCGTATACCCATGTGGGGTATGCAGCGAAAAGCCCCATGCCGCAGGGAAGGGGAATCAAGGGGGCCGGAAAAAGTTCGTTTACTGCACTTTTACTGCACACGCTGTGGAACCCTTGATTTTGCGTGGAGCGGGCGATGGGAATCGAACCCACGTTTCGATAGGCATGATTTCAACCATGTTCGAGGATGTTCAAGCACGCTCATTTTAAAGGGTTTAAGCGAATATCAAACAAGGACGAATTGACACAAACAACCCCAAATGTTATCAGTTTTGTTATCAGGTATGGCATCCGTCTTTCGCCGCGAAGGCACCAAATTTTTCCACGCTGACTTCCGCGATGCGAAAGGCATCAGGCGGCATCGTTCCACCAAGGTCACAAACCGTAAAGAAGCAGAAAAAATTGCCGCCAAATATGAAGAGGCTGCCCAGAAGAGACGCACCTTTGCCCAGGTCAAACAGGTGATCAGTGACTTTCATGAGGAGCTCACTGGTGAAAAAGTTAAAGCTGTCAGCCTGCGGGATTTCATTAATGATTGGCTCAAAGAAAAGGAGGCTGAAACAAAGCCTTCCACCATGGATTTTTACCGCTCTGCCGCCACCCGCTTTGCCGATTTCATAGGGACCCAAGACAACGGAGACATTTTTCACGTAGGTCGTGCATCAGTCGTGCAATATCGCGGCGACCTGTTGAAGACGATGTCTTCCACAAGCACGAACCACCACCTCAAGTGCATCAAGATGATTTTTAGAGCGGCAAAGAAGAACGGAATCGTTGCCGAAGATCCTGCCGAAAGCGTGGACACAGTAAGGAAGTCCGAGGAGGGAACTGAGCGCTTGCCGTTTGAGTTGGATGATATCAAGAAGGTTCTAGCTCTCGCAGATGATGAGTGGAAATCCATGATCCTGGTTGGCCTTTACATCGGTCAACGTCTCTCAGATGTGGCCAAACTGGAGTGGTCTGCGGTTGACCTGGATTCTGAAAAGATCACGCTTGTCACCACCAAGACAGGTCGTCGCATGTCCCTTCCTATTGCTGCGCCTCTCAAAAACCACCTCACAAAGACACCAAAGGAAAAACGGCAAGGACCGCTTCATCCGCATGCTGCAGCCGTCTTTGCCAAAACTGGGAAGGTGAGCACGCTCAGCAATCAGTTTGCTAAGCTGTTGGCGGCAGCAGGGCTTCGTGAAAAGGTCAGCCATACCAAAACAAAATCTGGTCGCGGAGCCAAGCGCGACTTGAACGCACTGAGCTTCCACAGCCTGAGGCATACTGCGGTTTCGCTGCTCAAAGCGGCCGGCGTAGATCAAGCCACGGTCATGGAAATGATCGGCCACGAAAGCGAACAGATGAGCGCTCACTATACGCACGTGGGAGAGGAATCACTGAAAAAGGCAGCGGCAAAACTGCCTGACATCGTGAGTGAGTGAACGATCTACCTTCACCTCTTTCTCACCCTCGGCTTCTGGACGCGCAGCACCTCAAGTGTGTAACCAGCGCCATTATCAAAAGGCTGCACCTCCCCTGTCACTTCGACGACCGGGTATCTCACAGTGGCCAGGCCATGGTAGCGATAGGCCTCGGCAAAGATCTCGCATTCCACAATCCCACTTTGATCACAGATGGAGATGAATTTCATGGGCTCTCCGTTGGCCTGAATATGAGATCGAGTCACGATGATCAGCCCGCAAACCGTCACTCTCTGCCGGTGATACCGATGTAGGTCTGCGATCCGGCAATAAGTCCCCCAGCCGACTTCTGGAAACCGTTCCAAGGGATGCCCTGTGATTGTGTATCCCAGGAGCTCGAATTCATCACACAAGCGTTGCAGGCGCGACGGCTCTTCACGGAACGTCGTGCGCAATTCCTCATCCGTGCAATTCTGCAACAGCCATCCATCACCGACACTGCCATCGCGACTGGTATGCAGGCAGTGCCAAAACTGTTCTGTCCTTGGCATACCAAATCCGTCCAAAGCCCCCACTCGAATAAGGCTCAGTGTTTCAGCAGGCTCGGGACGAACACGCTCACAAAAATCGCGAACCCCCAAGAATGGAGATCTCAGTTTTTCAGCTCTCCACCGCTCCAGCAGTGATTCACTAAGACCCTTGATGGAACGCATTGGCACTCGAATAGCTCGCCCTAGGTTCCGCGCTGGCGTTCCGCTTTCCACGGTCATTAATTCAACGTCAAACGAGTCCGTAGAGACGTTCACATCAGGCGATAAAAAACCAATCCCCAACCGCCGACACTCCAAGGTGTAAACCAGAGGTGAATAAAACCCTTTCCCATTGGAGAGCACCGCAGCCATGAACTCCGCAGGGTGGTAACACTTGAGATAAGCCCCTTGGTACGCCTCAACCCCGTAGGCAGTGCTGTGTGCCCGGCAAAAGGCATATCCTTGGAACCCAGTCACCAACTGCCAGACCTTTTCAATGATTTCATCATGGTGCCTCTTTGCTTTGGCAGCCGCAACAAACTCCACCTTCAGCTCTGCCACTTTCCTCATGTCCAGTTTGACCAAGGCTCGGCGTAGCATGTCAGCTCGTCCAGGTGCCAGACCCGCAAAGGCTTCACAGATTTGCAGGATATGCTCTTCGTAGGCCACAACGCCAAAGGTTGAGCGAAGCACTCCGCTCAAGCTTTCATGGGTGTAATCCACAGGCTCCAATCCTTGAGCACGCCGTGCAAACTGGCTCTTTTTCAATCCATTGGCCGCGCCAGGTCTGATCACTGAGACAATGGCAATAAGCCGATCAATGTCCCTTACCGCAGCCATGCACGCTAAGCTTGTCATGGCAGGGCTTTCGATGTGATGCACGCCTCTAGCATTACCTGAGGCGATCATCTCCCACACCGCTTCATCAGACCACGCTTCCACACTGTCAGGACGTGGTGGGTATTCAGAGCCTCCCAAGCCGCCAATTTCCAAAGATTTTAAATCAACCGAGACTCCTTGTTGGCCTAAAGCTGTCTGAGCATCACGCAGAACAGCGAGTCCGCCTTGGGCCAGAATATCGAGTTTAATGAGCCCGACTGCCTCGACTGCATCCATGTCAAAATGAGTCGTTGGCCAGCCTTTCGCACTGGTAAAGACCGGAGTCAGAGTGCGGATGGGGTCACGAGACAATACCACGCCGCAGGGATGCATTTTGGCGTAACGTGGAAATCCGTCCAGCATGCCAGACATCAGCAAAGCCGTTCTGAGCGGCTCTTCTTTCCATTCCTCAAGATCACACTCACGCGAGACTGCCAACGCATCTGCCGCATGCTTTGCATCCGTCCAGGGCATGTGCTGGGTGAGTCGGCGAATCTCGTTTTCTGCGACTCCTAAAACCTTGGCAATATCGCCGAAAGCCGACCGCGCTTGGAAGGTATTAAAACCACCCACAATGGCAGCATGCTCTGGCCCGTAGTGAGACAAAAGGAGTTCCACCACGTCGTCTTTACGGTCATGCGCAAAATCAATGTCAATGTCCGGCAGCTTTTGCAGCGCCATGCGGTCACGATTAAGGAATCTCCGAAAATAGAGCTCAAAGCGGATGGGGCAGACATTGCTGATTTTCAGGCAATAACAAACCAGGGAATCGGCTGCGCTTCCTCGTGTGATCCAGTCAATACCCACAGCCAGACAGCGCTGCAATAGATCCCACACCATTAAAAAATATTCCTCGTAACCGACTTCAGAAATGATCTCGAGTTCCTCATTCAACTGGGCCTCGTATTGCCCCGCTTTCACTCCATACCTCGAGCGCAAACCCTCATGAGCCAAACGACGCAACATCATCGCGGGAGCACTGCCATCCTGAGGCTCATACTGCGGAAAGCGCAGGGTCTTAAAGTCGAACGAAAAATTGCACTGCTCCCCCAGCTCATGCGCGGCTTGCAACGCCTCAGATGAATAGCAACCTGCCCAGTGAGTGGAATCATGAAACGCGAAGTCACCTCTGCGCTTTTTGGGATGACTTTCATGCAGGAGCGTGAGGGTCTTCATGCTCTGCAAAATGTCGAAAAACACTTTATCCTGCGGAGATCCATACCGAATCTCGGGCAAAGCTATTTCACTGCTATTAGCGGGCACGATGATCAGGCCTTCGTGGTGATCGTCGAGTTGCTCAGTGGTCACGCCACCGTCTTCACCGAAGGACAAGAGGCGGCAGAGATTCTGATATCCTCGGGTGCTTTGCACGTAAGCTAAGAGACGCTTTTTCCCGTGGTTGAGTTCCGCACCCACCACAGGCTTAATGCCGGCGGCTGATGCGGCCTGGAAAAACGGAATCGCAGCGTGCAGGTTGGGATCTGTGATCGCCACCATGGGCACTTCATGAGCTACCGCTTTCTCAATGATGGCGGGGATGGTGAGTGCCGAATCTAAAAAGCTGTAACAGCTCTTCACATTCAGTGCAGGCACAGAAGATTTCACAAATTTACGAACCAGGATCTCGGGTTTCAGGGTGACACGTTCCTGCAAGACTCTGTTCGTTGTCGAAGCACTCGCATCTGTGACCAGTCGAGGTTTGGGGAGCACCTGTCTTGGCGCATGCCGATGTTGCGACAACCACAAGTCATGTCCACGCATGATGCTTTGATGACCACGCTTTAAATCATCCACCACCATCGCCAATGAATGCAGCCTCTCTCTTTTGGCATCAGATGCTTCCAGAGGAAGTAGCGCTGAAAAACTGGCGTGGTAAATTTTGGTGAAGCGCACCCCTACCAGACGAATGCTCACACGCCTTTCCCAGGCCTTCTTCAGCATCGCCTGCATCAGCGGATAAACATCATGCTCCAGATCGGTTGGCTCATCCAAGCTCATGGAGCGTGTCACTTCGTCCATGTCATTGTAGCGAAGACGCAGAGTGACGGTGCGAATGCTTTTTCCGTCCTGCCTCACCCTCTGCATCAGCGTATCCACCATTGCTCGAAGCCTCGCGACAATGAAGGCAGTATCCGTGGTATCTTGGGGAAAAGTTTCCTGTTCTCCATAGCTCTTAGCCGCAGGGGCTTCACAGATCACCGGCCGCGCATCCAGACCCAGGGCATAATCTCTCAGCACCACAGCACTCTTTCCTAACAGCAACGACAGCTCGTCCAATGGCGCCGAGGCGATGTGTCCTACACGGCAAAGACCGGCTGTGTTTAACCTTGCTGCAAGTTGAGGGCCGACCATGGGCAACCACTTGTTTTCCAGCGGCCATAAAAACCCCTGCTCATGCCCCGGTGCCACTTCAATGAAGCAGTGGGGTTTGTGCAGCTTGCTCGCGATTTGTGACACCAGTTTATTCGCACCCACACCCACGGACACCGACAGTTTTAGACTCTGTGCAATCGCCGTCTGAATGGTCGCTGCGGTGCTGCCAGCCTTGCTTTGCAATGAGCCTGTTAAATCAAGGTAGCATTCATCAATGGAGGCCACTTCCACCACCGGAGTGAAGTCATAGGCGTAGCTGAACATCAGCTTGGAAAAGCGCTCGTATTTTTCAAAGTCCCCTGGCAACACAATCAGGCTGGGGCACAGCTTCTTGGCCTTAGCTGTTGGCATCGGGGTAAAGATGCCCAGTTTTCGCGCCTCATAACTGGCCGAGGCAATCACCCCTCTTTTTTCTCCACCCACAGCTACAGGCCTTCCACGCAGTTTGCTATCAGCAGCCTGCTCAACGCTCGCAAAGAACGCGTCCGCATCAAAGTGCAGGATCATAGCTGATCACCTCTCTGGGAGCCTCAGAAGCGCAATCTGCACCCCTTGGATGACCAGCTCTCTAGCCGGGATGAGGTCTGGATATTTCACATTAGCTGCCCGCAGATAAGGCACGCCACCCTGCAAAATGAACCGCTTGAGGGTGGTTTCACCATCAATGAGAGCTGCAACAATGTCTCCATGCCGGGGCTCCCGAAACTCCATGATCACCACATCTCCCTCCAAGATGCCCGCCCCCTTCATCGAATCTCCGCGCACTTTAAGGGCAAAGGTCCTGGCGTTCTTCGGTAATCTCAGAGTGTCGAAATCCACATCCAGGCAGTAATCCTGCCGCCCCTCCTGAACCTCCGGCCTTCCCGCCACAATGCTGCCAAGCAACGGCACACGACGGAGAGAGAAGCTGTTGGCGAGAGTTTGCCAGAGCATTTGCAGCGAAAATACTTGGCGTGAGGTGAGCATGGCTCCACCAAATACTGTTCATTAGAACATTTTCAAGAACCTCCTGTGTTTTTTCACCCGCTCCCCAGAGAGAACATGACCGTCGCACCCAAAAAGGACCTCAACCACTGGTTGATTTGAAGGACCGAGGTGATCACAATTACAATCCCAATTCAGGCGTCTCATTTTCATTCGCGACCGGCACATCACCCATTTGAGGAACGGGCGAGCTGATGGGAACCAAAGATTCTGCAGATTTATTCTGAGGCAGCAAAGAAGCATTCGACACCCGGTAAGCCTCCAGCAGCTCACTTTCGTAGGGCTGGAAAAAAGACTGCAGCTCCTCTTTTGCTTGTCCAGGGGACAACCAGGCCAAAGCCCTCTCATCGTCCAAAACCAGCGGACTACGGTCATGGAACTTCGCCATGTATCGGCCCGGAGGCGTCGTCACCACACTCATTGAGGTATGCATAGGGCCTGAAGCCTGATCCTCTGCCAAAGGGCTTTGCCAAACATCCCAGATAGCAGCCAGCAGCAGAGGAGACCCGTCCGCATTGTGAATGAAATAGGGTTTGCCACGGTCGGGCCACTCATGCCAGCCGGTCACAGGAACAAGGCAGCGTCTTTGCATCACTGAGTGACGATAGGAGGCCAATTCAAAAATCGTCTCGGAACGGGCATTGAACGTGAGCCTGAATTTCTTATTCACCTCCGCCTTGCCACCTTTTGCCCAGCTAGGTATGAGGCCAAACCGCATCCGTGTCGCCACGAGTTCGCTTTCCTCCATCGTCAAAACATCCGCATAATCAGTGGGGCACAAATTGTGAACGCTAGGAGCCTTAGAACGCACATCCTCCTTCGCAGAGGCCTTCCGTCGCTCCACACGCAAAGCCCGCCCCGCTAGAGACAACGCAGGGAGCTTCGCAAACTGATTGAGACGACCGCACATGATTTATGTTGTTGATCGTGCATTTAATCACATGTCCTATTTTCGGATAATTGTATGCACCCTTATTCCATAGACACCAATGCCCGGCAAACAGTTTACTCTCTCCTAGCAATTATCGCCTTCGTAATTCCCGGCTTTGTCGCCAGTGACAGGGTTACTCACCTTGTGGGCGATAAGCTGTCCTACCCCTTTGGTGTGGGTGCAACCTTCGGAGTTCTGTTTCTGCTCTTCGACCATGTCTTCTGGAAGTGGCTTCAGTTCATCCTGCATATTCCCAACTTGAATGGCACATGGACAGCCAAAGGGATTAGCTCCTATGAAGACCCGGCGACGGGCAAGCCGATGGAGTTCGTGATGGAGTATAAAATCAAGCAAACCTTCACACGGATCGAAATTTCAGGAGAGACCGACAAATCAACATCACGGAGCACCATGGCTTCACTAGAGATTGATCACGCAGTGCCCATCTTCCGCTACGCCTTTGAGAACACCCCGCGAAACATGTCGGACGCAGAGCTTCAAAGGCACCCAGGCCTGATCGAGCTGCGCTTGAACTCAGTGGCCAAGATGACGGGTGATTATTTCTCCGGCAAACACCGCCTCCGTTATGGCGAGCTAATCTTCACCAAAGCCTGATATGTCCACACGCACCAAATACGAGCGTCTCCTTGCGAGGCGTGCTCCGCAAGACGAACGCAGGATCTACAATTTCAGCGAATCGTTTGAGACACAATACGGCGATGCCACCAAATACCTAATTGGTGCCATGTCACCTGTGGCACCGCTATACACACAACGTCTAATTGTACAGGGTGACCGGGTTGAAAATCAATTAAAGACACGACTGGCAGTGTTGTATCCGGCTCTTGAATTCCGACGCCAGGGTTCCGTCTCCAATAATACTCACATCAAGTTCCACAGTGATGTGGATGTGTTGGTCATCATTGACAAGTTTCACACGCTGGAACCTCCACAACAGCCTCCAAGCCCCTACCGTGGAAACCCAGATCAAGACCTCATTGACCTGCGGCAGAATTGCGCGGACGAACTCAAAAATGCATTTCCTGCGGCAACGGTAGATAACAAGGGTTCGACCTGCGTAACCATCGACGGAGGCAGTCTTGTCTGTTCCGTTGATGCGGTCCCATCCAACTGGTTCAATACCGTTGCTTGGTCCCAGTATCGACAGGAGCACGAACGTGGCGTCCAGGTTTATAACCGGGACAAGGGACAGCGGATTCTGAACCGTCCATTTCTTTACAACCATCGAATCCATTCGCACGACCTTCCCCGGATCGGAGTTCCTCGTTGCCTGATGCGTCTGTTGAAGAACATCAAGGCAGACCACGAGAAATCTGGTCTCGATGATGATGTGGATTTCTCCAGCTTCGACATCTGTTCGCTGGTCTATCGGATGCCAGATGATCTGGTCGCTGGAATACACAATCGGCCCCTTCGCCTTATTTACGCGCTGCTGGTCTGGATAGCGAATGTGCTGAACACTCCATCCTTGCGAGGCAGCCTAAATGTTGTGGATGACTCGCGCCTGATTTTCGACACACCCACCAAGGAACACGGCCTTAGAATCCTGTTTGAGGATCTCAAAATCCTTTATCACCAAGCAGACCAGGAGACATCAAATCGCCAAATACTCACTGAGTCTCATCTGTAATTTGATGACATCCAATCCTGCCGCATAAGGCCCCCTATCCAAACATGCAATGGACTTGTCCCTGCCCAATAACCAGAATACCGTAATTCCCGTTGCACCACCCAAAGAAGCCCCTAAGAAAGCAGAAACACCAAAAACCTGATCAAGGTCAAAGACGACCCGGAGCCCGGGAGGGGTGTAGAACGTGCTCAGTGTGCCGTTGAAGTGCCTGAGCAGCCTCGACACCCTCAAAAAAAGGCCTGATACAGCAGCTTTTCCCATCCCAGGAGGCGAATGAAGGATAAATATTTCCACAACCTGAACTTACCATGAGCAAGATGACCTCCACGAATGACAAACAGTTCCCGCGAGGCGCGGAATGGGTCCGCGTGGACTTCCATCTGCACACCAAGGCAGACAAGGAGTTCAAATACAGCGGGGACGAAAACTACTACAATAGCTCTTACATCAATGCGCTGGAGAAGTCGAACATCCGATTGGGAATCATCACCAACCACAACAAGTTCGATTTCGAAGAGTTCAAATCCCTCCGAGCGACCGCCCGAAAGCAGAAGATCGGGCTTTTGCCCGGCGTGGAGCTTTCACTGAGTGACGGCCGAGCTGGAATTCATGTTTTGATCGTTTTCAGCGATGACTGGATGGATTCTGGGAAGGACTACATCAATTCGTTTCTTGCGAGCATGTTCCCTGGAAAAACTAAGGAAGAGTATGAGCATGAAAACGGATGCAGCGAGAAAACTCTTCTCCAAATGGTGGAGATGCTCGATGGATTGTCCCGCGGAGACTATTTTCTGATCTTTGCCCATGTGGAAGAGCCCAAAGGCCTTTGGAAGGAGCTGGGCATAGGCAAACTCGCAGCTTGGAAGGAAAGTCGTTATGGCGCTCTCCGAAGTCGCACCCTAGGTTTCCAAAAAGTCCGCTCGTACAACAAACTCCATGAGGCTGACAAGCCATGCCGCCTAAAAGCAAAAAATGCTTTGGGCGACTGGTACCCCGCCGAAGTGGAGGGGTGTGACCGTAAAAGCATTCAGGAAATCGGACAAGGTCGCTCCTGCTATCTCAAACTCGGAGAACTTTCGTTCGAAGCGACCAAGTTCGCATTATTTGATCATGAGCACCGAGTCCGCACGGAATTACAAGAACCCCGACAGGCGGTGCTTCTTCAGCAAATCAATTTCGCCGGTGGTGCCTTGGATGGAATTATTGTGCCATTCTCCCCTTCGTTGAACTGCCTGATCGGCCCGCGTGGAAATGGAAAGTCGGCGGTGATTGAGTGTTTGAGACATGCACTGGGCTTCCCAGAAGGAGCAGACGACCGCTACAAGTCCGGTTTGGTCGAGCGCATGCTGTCGCCCGCCGGCAAAGTGGTGCTGGTGGCCGTGGACGAGTTCGGGCGTGAAGTTCGGGTGGAACGGGAGCGCAGCGGTCAGCCGTCCGTGTATCTGGATGGGGTGTATCGCGACATTTCCCCGGGATCGGTCCTCAAGGACATCCTCTACTTCGGCCAGAAGGACCTCTCTGCCCGTTCGGAGTCGTTCGACGAGAGCTTTCTCGACAAAATGCTAGCGGATCGTCTGGATCCAAAGCTTCAGGAAGAGGCGACGCTTATCGAAGGTGTGCGCCAAACCGCGAAGCAGCTCAAAGAGACGCTAGAGGCGACGGAGAAGATCGCCGCGCTACAAAAAGAGAAGAACGAACTGGAGGTGCAGCTCCAGGTCTTCACCGACAAGGGGGTGGACAAGAAGCTTGCCGAGATGACACTCTTCGACGGCGACCGGCAGGCCATCATTTCATGGCAACAGGCGCTGAAGGAGCTGGGCACAAATCTGAAGGAGGCGGCGGACTGGGACGAGGTGAACGCAGCTTTCCCCGTATTGAAATCGCAACGAACTGCTGACATTGTCGTCGAGCTTACATTCGCCAAGGCTAAGTCAGAAGAAGCCAAAGCGAGCGCACAAGCTGCGCTCCAGGCTTTGCGTGATACACTCAAAGTCTTGGCTGAGGCGCTCCAGAAACTTATTCCCGTGCAAGACCAAATGAAGCAGGAGGTGGCAGAATTGCAAAAGACCCTCAACGAGCCGCAGCTCGATTTGGAGCTGTTCCGAACGAAGAAGAATCGCCTTAATCAGTTGGTAACGCTGTTGGCAACAGGAGCGCAGCGAGCCAAAACCGAACAGACTGCACGGGACCTCCTTGGTGAGGCAGTGAACAAGCTCCATGATTTTTGGCGTGAGCGGTTCACAGAACGCGAAGCCGAGGTGCGGCGCTTGGAAGCGGAACTGCCACAGGAGATTCGTCTCCAAACAGCGTTTAAAGGCAAACGCCGCGCCTTCGGTGAGTTCCTTCGGTCAAAGTTCAAAGGCAGTGGCCTGCAGGCCGCTGCCTACGAGACAATCGAGGACGCTTTTATGGACGGACGCGAGTTGTATCAAAGCCGGGCAGAACTGGTGACAAATGGACTGAGCGAGAATGCCGCGATTAAAGTCCAGGCCACGCTGCTTGATCATCTGTCGGATTTCCTTACCTTCCGGACTCCTGATGAGACTGCCGTTCTATTCA
This sequence comes from Prosthecobacter algae, assembly GCF_039542385.1. Classification (NCBI taxonomy): domain Bacteria; kingdom Pseudomonadati; phylum Verrucomicrobiota; class Verrucomicrobiia; order Verrucomicrobiales; family Verrucomicrobiaceae; genus Prosthecobacter; species Prosthecobacter algae. Next base: position 99,645 of record NZ_BAABIA010000002.1, read on the forward strand.
ACGGGAAGCTGTTGGGGGAATACTCGCTCGGGCAACGCGCCACGGTGATCCTACACATCCTCATGCACCTGAGACGCTACCCGTTGATCCTCATTGACCAGCCGGAGGACGACCTGGACAACGAGACGCTTTACACCCATTTCATACACCAACTGCTGGACCGGAAGGAGTTGACGCAGTTCATCTTCGCCACCCACAATCCCAATATTCCCGTGCTGGGTGATGCGGAGCAGGCCATTGTCTGTCGGAAGGAGGGCGAGAAGTTTTCGTTCGACCACGGCAGCATTGACGACAAAGACATTCAACAACGCATCGTCACCGTGATGGAAGGCGGCGAAGACGCATTCCGGCGCAGAAAGGAAATTTACCAACTATGGAAGAGTTCAAATTGAGAAGCCAGAGCCTGCTAGGCGGAGTCAGGACGCGGCATTAAAGCGCGAGCCGTCGGCTAACGCCAAGATGGCAGGCGAAATCGTTGCGTTTGCCAACAGTGACGGAGGGCATTTTCGTTAGCGTTGAGAAGGATTGCAGCATAGCCAGTCTTACCGGCAAAGTCGGTAAGGAAATGTCGAAGGTCGCATGGTATAGCGTTCGTCCACCGTTTTAAAAAGTGAAGCCGCGCCACTGAGGAGGGACCACAAAACCCCGGAGCCATAGAGCACCATTCTTGAGATCCTCCGCATCATCATTGAGCAGAAACCGAAAGATTTACTGTCAATACATTGCCAAAGGGTCTGCGCTACCCTCGCTGCCCAGCCTGGGCGCAGCGCACAAAGTGCAACATGTTTCATCAGAACAGCCATGTCCGGCCCCGTATTTGCAACCCGCTGCAAACTTTGGCCTTAGCTTGCGGTCAAAAACAAACTGACGGATTTTCTGCCGCTCCCAATCCATCCGCAGCCTTTTCAGGTTCCTCTGCATGGGCATGTCCGGCCGGATTTTAGCCGCCCAAACAACGCTCTGCTGCGATGTTTGGGTAGGGCTGGTGCAGACAGCTCCGTTTGCAACCGATTGCAAAATAAAGGTTGATTTTATAATGCAGCCCCCTTTTATCCATATTTATTCTTTTTCTCCACATGGCAAAACCCGCAGTTAACCAAGCTAAATCCCCCATCAAGCGGCGCATACGTTCCCGCACGGGCAAGGCAGGAACTACGGGCAAGGTGAAGGCTGCACCTGCGAAAAGCCGCCGCAGGTCGTCTGCTGCCAAGGACAGCTACCTCTCTGAGGTGATGCATTTCATACGTTCACTGGCTGACCATCAGGCCCGCTCGAGGAAGACCGTGCTTCGGGTCCGCTGAAGGGTGCCCGAAAGCACATTGAACTCCCCTCCGCGCACAGTCTCTTCACTCGATGCCAGTATTTCACGCACGTCTGGCATCGCCGATGACATGTAAGGTCCGGGACATTCAGAGGCCCGAGAGTTTCTTCCGCCTCTTGAAGGAGGAGCTTGGCCAAACAGACTCTCTTTCCACGCCGCTGCACCGCGTGTGTTCCCTGGCACGCCGCCTGGAGGTTGCCACCGTTGTCATCGAAGAGCTGGAAGAGGCCGGAGAGATCATTGAAGAAAATGAAGACCTCCAGGGGCTAAAGGCCTGGCATGGCAGCCTGCCCGTCATACGCCTCAGCTTTTTCAGGACTCCCTTCCTAAAACCAGAGGACATTTCAGATCAGGACGCGAGCTCCTTCATCGGGTATGCGCTCCTGAAGCGTGATTACACTTCAAGGAAACAAACAAAGACTAGATGCCGGGTCTATGAGGCTATAATGCCCTCTCCTGGACATGCCTACATCCACATCCGTGGCGGAGTGGAATGGGAATGCCGGGTGAATGACTCCACTCTTATCGCCCGCGGCTATCCGTTCTTCCAGCAGAACACACTGACCAATGTCTGCTCCCACGCCGCGGTGCGCACCATCGCGGCCTGCTTTAGCCAGCCGGACCAGACACTCACCTTTCGGCAGATGAACAGCCGCCTGGAAAAGCAGCCGGAAGACATCCGCAACGGGCTGCTGACTCCTGAGATTGCCAAACTGCTGGAGACCACCGGTGCGGAAGTCTCCGTCTATGCTTACAATGACTTGGCGCAACCTGGACCGAAGCTCCCCTACCAGCGGCTGGCCTATGGAAGCCTGGAGTCCGGCTACCCGGCCATGCTCATCTTTGGAGACGCCACCCTAGGTGAATCAGCAGAGCATTTTCTGCATGCCGTGCCAGTCTTCGGCCACACCTTCAACCCGGATATGTGGCTGCCGCAGGTGGAGCAGGCCCGCTTCGACCTGGGCAAGAAAATGGGATACATCCCCAGCGATTTCTGGCTTGGCTCTTTCATCGGGCATGACGACAATTTCGGTCCCCACTATAGCATCCCGCGCCATTACCTGCGCAGCATGCGCTCCTCCTCCAAGGAACATCCCCAGTCGATCTCCACCGAGGGGGTGGCCTGGCTGCTGACCACTCTGCCCAAAGGGGTCAGGATAAACAGCGTGATAGCCGAGGCCATCTGCATCAGCGCATTGAAAAAGCGCTCCATCGAAATCAAAAAGCATGACGGAGAGTGGACCCAACGCATGCTAGAAAACCAGAAGGAAGGCCAGCTTGTACTGCGCACCCTGCTCCTGGAAAAGTCGCAATACCGGAAGCACCTGGAAAACATGGAAGGCTGGAAACAGGCAGAGCGTCTAAGTCAGGAAGAGATTCAGGCTATTTTGGACAGCATTCCCGGAGACCTTTTCTGGATGGTGGAAATCTCTCTCCTGGAGCTCTTCCCTACCAACCGCCGCAAGCTGGGAGAGATGATCATCAACCCCCATGAGGAGGGAGCCTCCATGGCAGAGCTGCAGGTGGAAAAAAGCGCTCTGGGCCTGCGCCTGCCGGGGCTATGGATCTCCTGGCCGCCCAATGGCGTACGCAATTCTCATCGGCTATCCCTGACTCTGGCCAGCCACACTCCGCTCTACGGCTGCGAGCAGCCATCAAAAAAACCGAAAGACGAAAGTGCGCCGACCGCCACCTGACAGTTCCGAAGTGGAAAGTAGAAACCGAGACACGATCCCGCTGGCTTAGCCAATCTTGCGAGACAGAGATGTCTTCTACATCCGCTACGGGCTGACGGCTGCCTGCTGACCGCCGGATGAGCCAGCAGCCCGGAGGACATCATTGTTTCGCTTAACCATCAGCTTGTGCATGGAGCCGGGTTGGAAAACCCTTGTCCAGCACCAACTTCAGGTCATCAACAACACCGGCCCCCCGGATGCCCCTGCTGCCACCTGAGGTGCCGCGGCGGCTTCCATACCCCCCAATTTGCCCCATAGCGGGTGAGAGGCGCGCTGGACGAATTGAAATTTCTTTTAAATTTTTGGATTTGAACACCTAACAGAGTGGGCGAGGCAGCGGGGTGAGGAGGCTTCCGTCATTCGTCCGCCAGGAAGCGTTGAAGCATCATGGGCTAACATTTAAATGTGAATCACATCAACCATGGTTGATGTCCGAAACCTCCTCCCACCTAAAGAAAAGGGTCCCGGATAATCCGAGGCCCTTCCTTTTCTCACGCGGCTAGGCCGACGTGAATGTCTAACAGGCCGTGGAGGGCCTCAGTGCGTTTGGGGAGTTCCGCCAGGTTGCCGCTTTTCAGGGACTCGGTGAAGGCGTTGAACAGACTCCAGACATTGCGGCCGGCGAAGGCGTCGTATCTGGGTTCCCTCCATTCATTGAGCACCGAAGGGATGAGGCGGTTGGAGCACACGCCCACATCCGTTGCGCGGATGATGAGGTCATGGGCATCCACTTCACCAATGCCCGCTTCTTTGTAGGCAGCGATGCGTTTGTCCTGGTCATGCCACTTGGCCATGAGTTGGCCGATGGAGCGTCCCACCAGTTGCGGCAGGTCACGGACAATGAACCGAGTGTGTTTGCGGGCGAATTTGATCTCTCCGGAAAAGGAAAGGTTGTCGCACACAAACACACTGGCACCGGCCACGATCCCAGCGGGGAAGGTTTTATCATGGCTGTTACGCAATCCCAGCACCCAGCAATAATCTTCGCTGGACTGATGGGAGGTCACTTCCATGAGGCCGAAATAACGCATGCCATCATGTGACAACGAATGCGCCTGCGTGCCGATTTTAAGCCGGGAACTGGACAGGGTTTTCTGGACGGTGGTGATGAGCTGATGATGTGGAATGGGACACCAGCTATAGGTAGGTGCAGGCGTGGGCACAGAACGGACTTCTTGAAGGTCGGCAGTGTGGGCACCGCAATGCAACATCAGGTTAGGGGTTTTACGAGGCTTAGCCATAGGGGCGATGAGGTCGAGGTTTGCGATCATGGGGATGAGGTAGTTAGAGGAGGTTTTAAATTATTTAATTGATGACTGATTGAATGGGTGAAGCGCCTGGTCATGACAGGGAACCCATGAGGTTAATTCTTTTGATGGAGGCACGGTTGAAACGTTCCTTCTGGCGAAAGAAGACCTGGGTGGTGTGTGCTGTTGAGGGCCTATAAAAAGAGAACCCGGCACGTCGGTGAAGACGCAGCGGGCTCTGTTTCCCATATGATGGATGGTTCGGCCTACAGCTTCAGGCCTTGCAGGGTGCGTAGCGTGGAGCGGACAGAACTCATTTCTCGGGCACTGGTTTTTTGCTCACGCTGGAGAAGCTTGAGTTTATTGGCCAGGTCACGGATTTGGTTAAGCCCGTCCTGAAACCGATCCCGCAGGAGGTTGCAGAGGTTGAGCGCTTCATCCATGGCAGGAGCGCTAGGCCCTGCTTCAGGAGCATCGGAGTTGGGACGATTGAGCATTGGATTTGTAGTTGGGGGTTTGGGTTGGTGTGTAGGTACTGCCGTTGTGTCCATCTTTCGGATGGGAGTGGGTTGAGGCGATGTGCCTGCCTTGTCAGACCTCACTGGCATGATGATGAGTTGCTTGCCTTGCGCATGAAGACGCAGAGGTGAACGTTCATCGAAGAGGCTGATGTGATGGAGGCCGAATTGCAGGGCTTTGATGAGGAAACGACGGTCTAAAAAGATCGTCACTTCCGGTCCATGACCTTGCATCGCCTCCAGAGGGATGTGCAGCCAAGGTTCTTCGGCACTTGGTTTTGCCAGCAAGTTGAGGGTGTTGCTTTTCCACTGCATGCCCAGCGTATGAAACTGAGTGTCATGGTTAGGCAGGCGCTGTATCAACTGGATCACTGCTTCCAATTGATCTGGAGGCAGAGTCAGGTGTGTTTTCGCTTGGGTGGGGTCAGGAACTGCAACCTGCCAGTCCGGATATTTATTCGGGATCTGACGTGACACGAATCTCCATCTGCGACTGCTGAGCTGCACCCATTCTTCGTTGCTTTTGATCTGCCATTCACCATCCCAAAGAAAATCCTTCCACCCCAAGAATTTATGACTGGGGATGAGGACGGATTGTTTCAGGGGGAGGGTGAAGGAATTCGCGGAGTAGAGGTGTTTTCCATCGGTGCCCACCAAGTAGTTTGCCTTGGGGTTTCGGACATCAATGAAGGTGCCATTGAGCACGTAACGAGTGGCATCAGTGCTGGTGCAGGACATCGCTTCATGGAAGCTTTGTCGCAGATGTGCAGGCAGCGGAACCGATTCAAGATTAAGGCGCGGTGTCACAGGAAAGTCTGTCACCGGCAAGAGTTTGATTTTAGTTTCTCCGGTCTGGCCACCCAATGAAAATTGGATCGCCAGATTCTCGGGGTCGGTGGTGATGCGGATCTGCTCACCTTTGCCGCAGCTTTTAACGGTGTGCAGGAGCTGATCATAAGGCACGAGCACGGTCGCGGGTGGACCGTCAGAAGGGTGTTCAAAGCGCACGGTGACAAAATGGTCGAGATCTGTCCCGGTAAGGGCAATCCAACCATCTGCGGTGCGATCAATTTTAACGTGTTTAAGGAGGGGTAAGCTGGCTTTGGGTGTGATCACCTTGCCAAGTCCCGCCAGAGCTGCCTTGAGCTCTGCAATGGGTAAGACGATGGGTTTCATAAGCGATGCGGTTGAGGTTAAAAACCAACCACCCCTGCTCCGGTGAAGAAGTCAGGGGTGGTTGGCAGTGGGATGAGTGTGTGGAATTACACAATCACGAGTGTTGGCTCAGCTTTGTATTTTAGCTGATCGGTGGTGCATTCAGCGGCACGGATGTCTTCACGAACGCCAAGATAAACAGGCTGGTAAATGGAACCTGATTCCCAGAAGGCGTAGAGATAACGACATTCCACGACCGAGCCTGCTTTGGGCATGGCATGGTTGGGTGGAATGGTCACGTTGCCTGCCCTCTTGATTTTATCCCCCTCAAACAGAAGCAGAGAAACACTCCTTTTGTCATTGCTTTTGGCGACAACAAAGGAGGCGGTTTCATAGAACTTGTGATTGAGGCATGGACCGCCGGCGTTGGGTCTTCCAGGAGTGTAGGCAGCGTCCATGTGCCTGAAAACCACTCCCTCTTTGCCTTGCTCCTTCAGGGTTTGAAACCACGGCTCCTTTTCCGGAGCGCAGTAGCTTTCCACCAGTTTAATGTGGGTGTGCCTGAAGGTGCGCAGGAAATCACGCAACTGGAAGTAACGTGTGGCAAAGCGTGACTGACGGATGTCTTCACCTGCCAGGGACAGGATGTCGAAGACATGGAACACGTCCCCCACCGCTTCGCCATCGAGAATAAAATCCTCAGGGCTTTGGGTGGCACTTTGTTGGATGGTTTCAGGGGGTGTGAAGGTCACTCCCAAACGGTTGATGCTGGTGATGACCTTCCCCTGTTTTTGCAGGAGCATTCGCCTGCCATCCATTTTCTCCTGCATCCAGTGGACGTGATCTTGAAGAAGATCTTCAAGTTCGTCCTCTGCAACAGGGTTTAACAGCATGCAGCGAAGGCCCGTGGGCTTTTGCTGTTGATGCTGGAGGCTTTCAGTTAAGGCGGGACCTTGCGTGTAGCCATTGGCCAACTTTTGCCGCACCAGACGATCATAGGCCGTTTTAGCGACGACGTAGGAAACAGGAACGGGTGTCTTGCTGCCAGTGGTCAAGGTGCTGCCACGACGACCATAGGCGAAGTTGACCAGGTAACCCTGAGCGTGAGGGTGAAGGCTGGCTTGATAAACTTTGTCAGAACCGTTTTCACGGCAGTAGAGGGTGATGCTTTCCATGTGGGTATAAAAAAAGCCGGACCATCCATGAGTGGACGATCCGGCTTGGGGGTTGTGGGTGTGGGTTTAATACACGTCTCGGCGTCCCCTGCCCCGAAGGTCAAGACAGGTGCGGATGATGTAGAGCAATCCGCAGACGAGCAGGATGCTGAGCAACACAGACAGGGGAAACAGCACAAAGCTGGTCACGGTCTGAGTTAGCATGACTGCCCAGGTCTGGAACTGACCGAGTGCGAGGGTGATGAGCGGAGCAACCCCCAAGGCCGGAATGGCCACGGTTAATGCCACGCGTAAATTGAGTTTGATGAACTCACGGAGCTGCCCTTGGGGAGACAGCCAGTAAACGAGGCAATGACCCATGAAGCGCATCACTTCTGCCGATCTTTCGATGGCATTGAGGCGAGGCAAGTCATGATCCACCACTGGAGGCGCGAGCGGTTTAGGCTGCCAAAGGGGCCTCCAACTCGCCCCCAGCCGCTTCGCCCATGAACTGGGATTGGCGACCGTTGACCGAGGAGAGGTGTCCCATTCGTCGTGTTCTAACATAATGTTTTCGTGTGGTTGCGCCGAGGGCGGTTCCGAGGATGAACAGAAAGGCACAGGCGATGCCGAGAGAGCCGGTGGCAATTTGCCAAAGGTCCAAAGTGTGATGCTGTGCGCTGACTTGGTTTTCGAGGGTGATGATTTTGGTCCGGTAATCCGGCACAGGGTCGCTGGTATGATCAAACCATCCGGCCTGTGAAGCCGGAGGGATTAGCAGCCAGAGGAAGAGCATTTTTCTCATGAATAAAGGAGGGTATGGGGTTGAAGAAAAAAGGCCGGTCTCCTGGGTGGAAAACCGGCCTCTTCTGCTTGGGGGTTTTAATGCCATCGGCGGCATTCGTTGAAGAACTCACAACTGCTGCACTGCATCCCTGGTGAAGGAATAAAGTCCTGGCGCTGCAAGCCTTCGGTATAGGCCTCGATCTGTTTAAACAGACGTAACTGCTGTCGAGGCATCATGGGAGGCATTGGGGTGATGACCACCTTGGGGTTCTTGAGCTTGACCAGGTGATGCAGTTCTACGCCGCTTTCTTGTTGCCCGGTGTTGTGCCGGTAAAGAAGGGAGTAGCTGCTGGTCTGGACCTCGTGACTGTGAGCGGCTTTTTCCGAATTTGGAGTGCTGGCACAGGTTTTATAATCAATGACTTTGCGTTGTTGCACGAGGTCGAGGATGCCGATCAACCGAGGTAAACCATGGTTGATGAGGTTGGCCTCTACGGGCACTTCCACGGCATCGGGTTTGACCTCGGCAGGCACATGGCTCTCACGCAGATACGTGTTTACCAAACGCCAGCCAGTGGTCTTGTCCTCGGCCTCTTCATCGGGTTTCCAAGGAATCCCGTCCGGGTCGTCCGACCATGCTTTTGCATAAGCCTCATGCGCTTGGATAAGCGTGAGGGGCTTTTGCACCCAGCGTGCTTTGTTCCATGACTTTAACACGGTGTGAACCGCATTGCCGACATGCAGCGACGCTGTCTTGGGCTTTTTTATTTTGAGCACGTAGCGAAAGAAGAACTTCAACCTGCACTGCAAAAACAGGTTCAACCGTGAGGCGGATACCTGTTCTTGCAATGAGGCGATGATGTCTTTTTCACTCGGCTCCTCTTTGGGGGGAGCCTGGGTGTTCATGCGGCTTGGCGTTGGGTGGGACGTTGTTGCCAGCGGGTTTGACGTGCAGGCTTGCCAGCTTTCACCAGCAAATCTTCGATCAACTGAGAGGCCTGCATTTTATTGAGCTGCTTCACTCCCAGGCCAAAGAGCTGCTGCGACAGATCTTCGGCCTCCTGCTTATCCAGGTTGTTGTCACTGACGATGCGCAGGATGAACCCACGCTGCCCGTCGGTGCAGTTCCAGGCATCTCCGTTAGCGCGAGGCTGCTGGGGTGCTTTGCTTTGCTGACGCATTTGCCCTTGGGATGGGTAATTGCGGTGGTTGGCTTGTGCGTGACCATTGCTGGCTTGCGGGACAAAACCGGGCTCTTGGATTTCCTGGTCCACCGAGTGTTGCAGGAGCTGATAGAGCTTCTGCACTTCGGCTTCGACCTGGGAGATGTCGGTGAGTTCGATTTCGACGGAGGCACTGAAGCTGTGGCTGCTGTATTGGGGGAGCCCGAGCTTTTTGCTGTAGTTGGCGCTGAGTTTGACTGCCATGATGTTGGGGTGGTGTTGGGGCACAAAAAACCGGCTTCTCAGGAATTGAGAAAGCCGGTGCTTTTGAACTTGGGTTTGTGGATGTCCTAGGCCGCTTGTGGGCGATCTGGGACGGGAGTGAGCAGACTCGCTTGTATCCATCCAGGCGTACCCTTGAGGGCTGCCTGCAGAAGCATTTCAGCAAGTCGTGTCATGGGGATACGACGGCGCTTGGCTTCATGATAAAGGACACAAACTAGGAATCTCGACAACGGGGGTGAGTAGTGGGTGGGTCTGGCCATAAGGGCACAAAAAAGGAAGGACTTAAGGGCCTTCCTTCTTCATGTTATTATACCAGTTTATGGCAATTTTTTTAACTGGTTAGCCAATATGGTTTCTTCGGTATCCTTGGTAATAATCAAGACGCGGGCATCATGTTCACTTTCCAAGAAAACAATAAATGATACCACATCAAGGTCGCACAACTCACTCTCCACAGAACTGTAAACGTCAATCGAAAGACCAGACATTTCATAGCCACGATCTAGGACCTTAAATAAATCACCGCAGCATGTTTCCCCTCCAAACGAGATTAGATTGTGAGAGACCAATTGGAGTGTGAACCCTAAAAGTTCAATGTTGTAAGTACTTGTCGACAGAAGGCACTGGCCTTGTGGCTTTGGGACGGTGATACGGATCTTGCCTGAATTCATGTATTATTATGTCGCCCTTTTGAGGATTTTCCGAAGCACCGATTTGAGTGCGCGGTCAATTGGTTCGACATCCACAACATAATACATTATCCTAAAAAGTCAAATTGTAAGTAAGATTATTACCTATTTTGATCGATTTTATCACGGATGCTTTCAAACTTGGCCTTGAGTGAATTATTCCAAGCTTCGATTTTGTCGAACACCCTGCCCATATACACCCCAAGAATATTGAAGAGACCTTCCATAACGGTCTTCATGAAGATGCAGAAAATGATGAAGGTTGGGATGGCGACAGCAATTGCAAGCCAGACCCAGATCATGCGGTTGTCACTGGCTTCCGATGTCTTGGCAAGGTGGACCGTCTTGCTCCCTGTGGAGGGACCCCAGAGCACGCATGCAATCAGGACAATCCAAAGCATGGCCGCGATTTTTGTTCCACATCCCATAATAGACGAAATTTGAAGGTTTAGTGCAGGTGTGCTGACGAGCATTAACGCTGACCTGTCGTGCCGATGTAGTGCATCATCAGTTCCATAAGCGGCTTAGGCAGGTAGAGCTGGGACACCTCCAGCAGCTTCCACTCCTGACCACGGTAGTTGGTGCCGTTGGGAGAATCAGGATCCATCAGAACACTGTCTATGCGGATGACCGTCTCCTTGCCCTCTGGATGCGAATAACCGCTGACCTTGCGATATTGCCTCCAGCTACCCGTGCGCAGGAAATGTGTTTGATGGTCCACCCACAACCGGGTCGTCGCTTTGCGCCGGTTGTTGATGAAATTATACATGCTCCAATCAGGGGCTGTGTGGATGTCCCTGATCATGTCTCTCCGGGGGGATTCACACACCAGTTGAACGGCCACCACTTGATCAGCTTTATCAGTAACGAGGTAGAGCTTGTTGAAACCGCCATCGAAGATCCCATCAAAGGCATAGTGAAACAGCGAATCTTTGGGGAAGCCCGCAGTGATGACTTTGTTTTTGGGAACCATGGTTTGCTTGAGGCCCAGCTTCTGCTTTGCCTCTACGAACGGCATCAGGTAGGTGACTCCTTGGTAAATCTCCACCTCCGGTGCAGGTGCTACATTGGGAGAGGGACGTGCGAAGGGAGAGAGCAAAGAGGCCAACTCCTTCATCGCAGCGGAGCCTCCATGCATCGGGCTTGCCCATCCGTTATCAAGGGCGAGGCCAGGTGTGTATTGCGCCACTGAGCAGACCGTGAACGATGACAGAAGGAGGAGACAAGGGAAGAGTTTCTGAATCATTTCGAGGTCTTCCGACAATCAGGAAGTCACCTACGCTAGCAGTTCTTCCACAACGCTCAATCGAAACATTCCGGATACGGAATGAAATTTCGCTAATTGACGGCAGGTGAACTCCCTGGACAAAGAACTGGCTGCCTTCCTTCGCCGGAAAAGAGGTGACATGACGTACAAGGCCTTCTCCCAGAAAATTGGGTTGCCTCCATCCACGATCTTCCGGTTGGAGCAGGAACAGCAGAGCATCACGTTATCCAAACTCCAAATTGTCATGGATCGTCTCAAGTGCTCAGTGAAGGATATTTTCGGCTGACAACCGTTCACCGAAGAAATTATTTCACCGAATTATTTCTGATTCCCACGACCATTTCGGTGATGACCATCTTGGCTCAGTGGCGTTAATCAATGCGGATCCATCCTAACCAAATGGATCGTACCATATTTAGTGATCTATGCGCAGGGAGCGGTAATGATCAAATCCACAGGAATGCATCTGCTTTGCACTCACGAATTTTGTGAGGCGTTTGAATGAGGCGGGAGTGTCTCCATAGCGGAAGACGCCCCACGCCCTTCAAACCGTGTTTTTTGGGAGATGCAGCCTCTCATTTGACGCTGAATGCACATCTCCTGCTATTCGACGTATTCCACATCGATTTTGTCTGGGTGCCGGAATGAGCAGATAGCACTCACTTTTTCGCCACCCAGGTAGTCAAAATTGAGATGATCAAAAGGTGCCTCTACATCACCTTCATACTGCCATCTGCATTCGATATTTTCACATCGCTTGTAAACCTGAGTGATGATCTGGGGCAAATACCGCAACATCAATTTGGGTGTCTTTGCCTGTTTGAGGAAAAACTGGGGGTCGTATTTTCCCCGCTCCAATTTCCATTCTCCAATGCAAAGGGGATGACAGTTGGAAAGCAACTCCAACAAGGCTTCCGCAGTGAGTTGGGGGTTATCGTGGAACAATTGGCGAAGCGATTTTTGATCACGCTCATCCACCAAAAATTCCTGGATGGCCCATGCATCAAGCACCTCTTGAATTTGCTCATCAATCCACTGTGAATCTGTCAGCATGTCTTCAGTCACATGGTCATAAGGCAAGTCTGCATAAGCAGTCGTGCAAGCAAGCACCTCATCATATGGCAACTCGGGCTGCTGACCGCTCACATGATCAGGTGTATGCGCAGCGGGAACCTGGTCATTTTTGATTGATGATGAACGCAAGGTTTGAATCACCTCTTTTGCTCGATCTTTAATTAGGCTAAGGCCGGTTAAAGGACAGTCCTCTGAGTCGTTTGACGAAGTCAAGGCGACTCGGTAATGACCCTTGATATCTGAATTAATACATTCATTTATATATGTCGTTTCATCAACGCGCTGGAACCCTTGATTCTGCAAGGGTTCCAGAAGCATCGAGGCATCGGCGCTGTGTACATCTGCGGGTTGACTGTGTACTTCTGCGGGTCTCGTTTGGACTTCTGCGGTTTGGGTATCGATCAACAAATCAGCACTTTTCAGTGTGTAAAAGCATGGTCTTGAGGGGTGCTTCACAATGATTTTTTGCGCGCACATGGCCTTCAGGCACCTGGAAATGGTGTCTTCGGAAAAGCCAAGAATTGGGCTCAGTTTTGTTGCACTCAGTTCGGCATAGGGGACTCCCTGCGCATCCCGTAGAGGATCAGTGAAGTGGGCAAGCGCATATTTCAGATTTCCGAGCAAAACGGCTGACCGAACACATTCTGTTGCCTGTGCATCTGAGACTGAAAAACTCAGGAGACATGCAGCCTTTGACAATTTCTCGAAATTTCGACCCGAGACAGCGGAGATCTTTTTCATGATTCGCTCCCCTATGGAGAACCACAGTTTTGATTTGTCCCTGCGCACCAAAAAGTCGTTGCCAAGCTTCCTCTCAAGCCTCTGGAGGGCCTTGTGAATGGCTGCTTGTGTGAAATACGGATGATCGTGCTGCAATTGCGACAGGCTGCGAAAGCTGTAGCGACGCCCCAAGATTACCGTCTGCTTGTATTTGTTCCTCTGCCACAACGACAGGTTGTAGAGAATCACTGCTGCAGTGACGTCAGGCTGCTTGGGATTGAGCTCCTTGGCGATTTCTGGATGATAGAAATGCAAAAGGCTAGGTGCGTCAGTATTGGAAGATCTCTTGCTCTGATGGATGCCTTCCCCCACCATACCCATCTCGGCCAGCAATGCTGGAATGGGAGAAATAGTATCCGGCTCGATTTTTAGACAATGGAAGCGAGGGAAAAATACCGTTTCTTCCATTGTTGACGACCTGCTCTGTGCTCCTTCACTCTTATCTCTAACGATTGGGGGTTTAATTATTACCATAAAACACTGCGGGAATTTTGCTGCACGACACAAACCATTGATTTTCAAAGGAAGAATGTAGAGCAGGCGATCCATTTATTTTCCAAGCCAGCTCACCCGGTCCTGCATCCTTACGGAATTTTAACATTAATCCTCAAATTGGATAAAGTCAACGCCAGTAAGATATATACTTATTGTTAAATAATTCGACCATCAACCATGGTTGATGGTCATTTCTCCAAAGATGCGAAGCTGAGGAAGGAAAAACGCGACTAAGGGAAGCTGCGACAACTGGCGGCTAGCGCCGAAAGCCGTCTCCCCCTGCACCAAGCCCTCAAAAGAATCAAACTCAGCCGCCATCACCTAACCCAAACGTGCTTTTGGGCGGGCCATGGACTATGCCCTGACGCTGTGGCCCATGCTTGAGGTGTATTGAGAGGACGTGTGGAGATTGACAACAATCCGGTGGAAAACTCAATCCGCCCCACCGCCATCGGCAAAAAGAACTGGCTCTTTATGGGTCATCCAAAAAGCGGCTCCCGCGCCGCCACGTTCTACACGCTGATGGGCAACTGCCACCGTGAAGGCATCAACGCGGAAGCCTACCTGACGGACCTCTTCACACGCCTCCCCGCAGAAACCAACCAGACCGGGCATCGCCGCACCCCGAAAGCCTGGGCAACTGACCAAAGAGCGCTAAATCAGTCCCTGGGAAAACACTGCGCGGACACAGTTTAGCCGGACCTGTCAAGATCCGAGGGACGGGGCGGCGTTTGACGGATACGATCCTTTACACCATCATCGAATCCTGCCGCGCCCGCAGCCTGGATCCCTGGAAGAACCTGCGTGACGTGCTTACCCGTTTGCCGACCATGACCAACCGGCAGGTCAAAGACATCACGCCCAAAGCCTGGGCTGAGGCCCGGAGGCTCAAACAACGAGCCGCGTAGCTATCAGCACACCACCATCAACCTGCTTCAGCAGGCGCTTGGGGTCACGCTTACAAACTTGCGGCTTCACGGTGATTGCTTACATCGTGCAGTCAGTCGCATCTCTCACTGAAGTCGTGGCCCCGTCGCTTTTCGCATCCTCGTGGCTTCGGGGAACGGGCCAGTTAACCAGGACAAAAACGCCGAGGGAGGGAGGCGTTTTGGACAAAGCGCAGCGTAGCCCGAAGGGTGAATCTGCGGGGAGCAGATTCATCAACGCTCCGGGGTGGGCAAGGCGTTGGGGTGTTCAGTCAGACGTAGGCAAACTTGGCCCCTCCAAACACAGGGCGGGGCCGTCCGCTCATCCCTTCCACCGCAGAGATGATTGCGGAAGAGCTGGCGGTCGGAGGCGCTCTTCATTCACGGGGTTTTCATAGCCGAGAAGCTGGCTGCGCTTCATTCTTTTGAAGAGCTTGGCACGGTCAAGGCTATTGGTTGGCGCGTACGTTCATTTTCCACCGCAACGCGGGGATGGCTTGAAGACCCTCTATGCCCACGTCCCAAGATCAAGACGCAGGATGGATAAGCGACAATTTGGCCGACATTTGATCGAGTATTCTCTTCAACTCTTCATTTGTTTTATGAAGGTTCTCGTCATGCCAACTTTCCGGCACTCCACTATATTCAAGCAATCGCTCAAATGGAATCAGGCTCGTTTCTGGCTCAACCCCATACGTTTGCCCGAGTGAGGAGACCAAGTGCCATGCGCCACCGCAAATAAGATAAAAATGACGTGCGGCTTGATTTGGGATACACGACACCCCGTCATCAGGTCGGTCAATCAAAACCAAAAAACCATCAGCGACTCTCCACAGCTCGGTAAAATCTTTAACGAAAGCCTCGGACCAACCACATCTTGGTGCTCTTTTAATTATTTGCTCAATTACGGCACGAAGCTTTCGAGTGAGTTTCGACCTTGCAAAGACTCTAGTTCCTCCAATCTCAAGAAGGCCTGGATGTGGAAAAAGATCACACGCCCCTATATGCGCTGCCTTGATAAGTTCAACCACAGACCGGGCATACCAATGTTTTGTAAAAAGCATAATCGTTATTCAGTGCCTCCAGATGATTGATTCAACGCTTTTCTCACAGCCTCAGCCCCCGTGTCACTCACCTGGGTGTTAAAGTTCATTGATCCCGTAACTGCAAAGCCACCTGGGGCTTTGGGGTCAGCGATTGCTGTAAATGCTTCTGCACCATCTTTTAATTCTCCCGCTGTACCTGCCGCAGGAGGGGTTTTGATTAGCTTAGCTTGCTTAGCAAGCTCGGCATGACTTGTGAAGGCATCAATGGGAACCGCCCGACCAACAAGATTGCCATCTTGAACAATACCTTTAAACCCAACGATACCTGAAGATTCTTCAACAATTTCCGCCACCTGACGGCCTATGGACTGTGCGCTGGCTGTGGGAGCAATGAACCCCGCGCCAAGGTTCACAATAATCCCAGCCACCGTGGCTGTCCCGTCACTGCCACCAGCCGCCTTAACAATGCCTTCGGTTGCTTGCGTCGTTATATTGTCTTGCTGCTTGCCACTTATCATCTGCCTAATACCTGCCTGTAGATCGTCAGCTCCATGAGCGATTGCAATAGGCCCCACCCACTTCGTAAGACCAGTTGGCTCAGGTGCCAGTAGGCCCAAAGCACCAGCTGCAACTTGAATGCCCCCGCCCACCGCTTGAACCCCTCCCATTGTACGTGGATGCTCATTCACCCATTGCCCCACAGCTTGGACATCATTAGCTAGTCTTGCCCCGCGTTCCCTATCAACATTATCGAGAGCCACCCGAAGCTGGGGTGAGCATCCAGGCAATCCCCGAGGGTCGGCCCAACTGTGAAGTCCGTCTGGATCCCAAGCCGTCCAAGGATTCTGCTTCACATAGGCATAAAGGTTGGGGCCGTCCACGAACCCCGCCGGGTCCCGGCTCAGCCAGGAACCCGTTTCGATGTCGCGATACCGAAAGCCTTCGTTCAGCAGCCCTGTCGGGTCTTCGTCCTTGCTGTTCGCTCTTTGTTTGTCCGCGTTGTTGCCCGTTTCCTTCGTCCGTTTCCCGTAGGCTTCGTAGCTCGCTGTCCAGGTTAGGGCTGCGCTCGCGTCGCTCTGCGCCACGATGTCGCCTCGGCCGTTGCTCAGGTTGTACTTCGGCACTCCGCCTCGGGTGCTGTACAGCAAGCCTCCCACGCCGCCGCCCATGTCCGGGCCGCGCACATACCTTACCGTGCTGCCTCCAGGGCTGCTCAGGGTCGTTTGGACCGTCGTGCTTTCATACTCGGCGAGGCTTAGACCTCCGCTGAACAGGATGGCTGTGTGTTTCGCGGCCTGTTCTCCCTGCGCGCTTTGATGCGTGCCGATCCGCCGCGTGCGGTAGTCGTAATCATAGCTGTGCACCTGCCCTGTAGACATTGTCACGCTGGCCAGCCGACCCGGCACATCCCAGGTATAGGTCGTAATGCCCGTGCCGGTGTATTCGATGCCGCCACCGCTCAATCTCAGCACTTCTAACGTAGGCAGCAGGACGGTATTGCCACTGCCTGTCACCGTCATCAATGTCGTCACTGTAGGTGTACTGCTGAGCAGTGTCACCACCTCACTCACCGTGCTGAGGCTCAGCGCCTCGCGGCCCCCGCTCAGGGTTTGTGCACCATCACTGCTGACAACGGATGTGCCGCTGCCAGTCACGGTGATCAGGGCCGCCACGGATGGCGTGGCTTCGAGCAAGGCCACCACTTCATCCACCGCGCTCACCGAGGCACGCGCCGTGCCACCGGACAGGTACTGGAAGTCGGCAGACGTCATCACCGCCGCACCGCTGCCAGTCACCGTCATCAGCGCGGTCACAGCTGGTGTCGCATTGAGCAAGGTCACCACCTCGCCCACGGTGCTCGTGGACTGGCAGTTGGACCCGCCACCGCTCAGTGTCACCCCTTCAGGCTGGGCCAGCACCATGGCATCCCCGCTGCCCGTCACCGTGAGGTAGCCATTGGCTGCACCGCCGGACAGCAAACTCGCCACGTCTGCCGTGGTCGTCTCCACCACGCCAGCCTCACCACCGGCCAGCTGCCAGCTGCCCACGGACATTAACTGGTCAGGATCGCTCGCGCTGAGCTGGACTAGAGGCAACAGGCCCGAAGCTGCCGCTGCCACTTCTCCTGCCGTCGTCACCGGAGCATAGAGTCCGCCATCGGCCAGCTGCACGGAGGTGCTCGTCGTCACCGTCTCGCTGCTAGAGACAGCACCCGACACCGTCACCAAGGAAGACGCCACCGACTGAATTTCGGAGACGACTTCCGCTACGGTGCACGCAGGTGGCGAGGAAAATTCATCCGCCGCCGTGGGCAGCGTGACGATGATTGTCTGGCCCTCCACTCGGGCCGCAAGAGACTCCCCAAACGACTGGCCTTCCTGAATCGCCACCGAGATGGCATTCCCATCCGTCCCAGGTGGCACCGCCTTAAAGGTCACGCCAGCCCAGTCCGCCTTGGCATGGCCGCCATCGCGGGCGAGGCGCACCGTCACCCCATTGCCCGTGGCCGAAAGCAGCAGCGGCTCACCTTCTCCGCCCAGCGTGTGAGTCACCGTGATGGCATTGCCAGCCGTACCCAGATTGGAGGCCGTATAGGTCAGTCCCGTCTGTTCCAGGACCGCCGCTTCGGCACCGGTCTGCTCAAGCCGCAGCGTGAGCTGATTGCCCACCATCGTGGCCCCCAGCGCCTCGTTCTCATTGGCGAGCTGGTAACGCACCTGGAGATCATTCCCCCCGCTGCCCGCCGTCACGGCCTGATACGTCAGTCCCTGCAGGGTCGCGGAGGCTTTGTCCCCGCTGTTGGTCGCCAGCTTCACGGCAATGTCACCATCCACCACCAAGACGGAGGCTTCCTGGTCCGGCTCACTGGCCTGCAGGGCAATGCCCGTGGCGGGGCCATCTCCGGGGGCTTTGTTATCGGTGTAGGTGATGCCCTGGTTCACAAGGCTGTGAGGGCTGCCTGCATCCGTCTCCAGCTTCACCACCACATCATTGCCTTGGACTGAAGCCGAAAGATCCCCTCCCGCGCTGGCTTTTTCCAGTCTCACCTTGAGATCATTGCCAGCATCTCCCACCTCGGCAGCGGTGTAGGTGATGCCCTGGCTTGTCACAGCCGCCCGGAGTCCCTGGTCCATCGCCAGGGTGACGCTGACATCGCTCCCCGTCACCGACACACCCGCCGCAGGCCTGCCTGCTGCACCATTCAGCAAACGAACACCTAGCGCATTGCCAGATTCCCCCGGCATGGCCGCTTGGTAACTGATGCCCTGAATGCTGGCAGTCGCCGTCTGGTCCACGCCCAGTTCCCGGCGCACGCGGTTGCCCCGTGCATCGTAGAGGTAATTCACTGTGCCCGTGATAGCCCCGCCTGGAGTCAGCCTCCTCTCGGTGGTGACGAGCTGATTCGCATGATTGTAAAGGTAGGTCCAGTGGCCCACCTCAGTTCCCAGGGTGCCACTGCCCGATACGCTGACCTGCTTGCTGTCGCGGTTGTTCCCCGCATCGTACCCATATACAGTGGTCACGGTCTGCGCCCCGGTTTCGCTGATCTGCTCTTCTAACAAACGGTTCGTTTCATCATACCACAGCATGGTGACACGTGTCCGCGCCTCCGCGCCAAACCATTGCTCAGTCTGCTGCTTGACATTGCCGATTTCGTCATGCAGCCAGTTAAAGCGGGCCTGCCGGTTCGCCTCCGTGAAGGGGGCGGCCTGATGCAGGACGCGCGTGGTCAGGCGACCCAGCGCATCGTAAGTATTGCGTGTCACCTGCCCGTTGCCCACATTGAGCTGGAGAGCGCGGCCTGCTAGGTCATAGGCATAGCCTGTCACCTTTTTGTCGGCTTCAAACGTGGACGCGGGGCCTTCGCTGATCGTGAGGGGGCGGTTCAGCGCATCGTAAGCCGTGACAGTGCGCCTGCCGTCGCCATAGTTCGCCTGCACGCGGTTGCCGATCTTGTCATACTGGTAAGTGTGGGTGACCCCGCGTGCGGTTTCACTGGTCTGCCGTCCCAGTTCATCATAGGTGTAAACCACGCCTGCGGCGGGACTGCTGCTTTCCACCACGCTGAGCATGCGGCCGCAGGTATCGTAGTTAAAGGTGCGGGTGTTGGCCGCCACCGATCCCAAGGCAGGGGTGGACACCGTTTCCAGGCGGTCACGGTCGTCATAGGTATAGGTGGTGGTGTTCATGGCCGGGTCCGTCTCGCTGAGCTTGACGGCGGCATTGTAAGTGTATGTCCAGACGTCCTGCGTAGCAGTCCCTGTGGCGGTCAGGGATCCCTGAAACACCTGGGTCTTCACCCGGTTCTGGCCGTCATAGGTGAAGGTGCTCACCTTGTCCCGTCCATCTTTGACCTGGATGCGGTTCCCTGCCTTGTCGTATTCAAACTCATTGACGATGTTGCTGTGATCCGTGGTGCGAACCAGCCGGTTAAAGGCATCGTAAACGTTGGTCACCACCTGATCCTTGGCATTGGTGGTGGTCAGCACATTGCCGCCCTCATCATAGGTCATGGAGGTGACGTTGCCCAGCGCATCCTCGGCGGAAGTGACACGCCCCGCAGGATCATAAAACTTCTTCGTTTCATATCCCAGCGGATCCACCGTCACGGTCACACGCCCGGCAGCATCATAACGAGTCTCAACCACCGGGTGTCTCACCACCTGTTCGGCATCGCCAGCATCCACCACCTCCGGCAACGTCACAAACGTCGGGCGGTTGCGCCGGTCATAGGCGGTGCTGGTGACGCGGCCAAGGGCATCCTTCACCCATTCGGCATTCCCGGCCAAGTCATAACCCGTCCTGGTGATGGCTGACACACCTCCAACTGCAGGTGACTCCACCTCCCTGACGCGCCCTGCGGTATCAAAGCGGGTCAGCGTCTCCTTACCCTGCTCATTGATCACCTTCCAGGGCTGGCCATGGTGGGTGTAGAAGGCCTGGACGAAGGTGCCGTCTGGGTGCTGCGTCTTGATGGCCCGGCCCTGCGCATCATAGGTGAATAAGGTTTTACGTGTGGCAATCACCCGGTGGCTGACGGAGGCAGGATTGGCCGAGGCATCCTTCACATCATAGGTGGTCGTCACCGTGCCCGCATCTGTGCCGCTTTGTTCGGTGACGCGGTACAGTTTGTCATACTTGAAGGTCGCCACACGGCCTGCGGGATCCGTCAGGCGCACAGGTTTGAAGCCGCTGATGTCAAAGACACTGCTCCCCACCTCTTTGCCGTTGTTGAGACCGGGCACTTGGTATTCAGACAGGGTCACCTGACGGTCGGCCGCATTGGCCGCTCCATCATTGACCGTGACCTGCTCCGGCCTGCCGATGGCATCATATTTAAACCGTGTGACGATGCCGCGTGCGTTCGTCTGGGTCACAGGCAGATTCATGTCATTGTAGGTGGTTTCCTCCACCAGATCTCCGGCAGCACGGGAGTCGGCCAGGCCGTTCCCATTCAGATCCACGGTGCTGGTGATGCGCCGGTTCAGCGCATCATAAACATGGAAGGCCGTGCGGCCGGTCTCATCCGCCTCTTTGATGAGGTTGCCATGTGCATCATAGTCCATGCTCTTGCTGCTGCCGTCCGGGAACTGCACCCCCGTCAGGCGGTTGCTGCCATCGTAGCTGAAGCAGGTGGTGAATCCGCGTCCGTCCGTGACGGAGCGTTTGTTGCCATTGAGATCGCTGACCGTCAAAGTGGTGTGGGCCTGGCCATCCACCATCCTCGTTTCCGTCACCCTTCTCCACCAGCCTGCTACCTGCACATCCGTGCCCAGGCTGTAGTCCGTCACCAAAGGCGGGCAGACACCGATGGCCGGGCGGTTCGGGTCTGTCCCGTTCGGAGCCAAAGTGCGGCGGGTCACAAAACCCGCAAAGGTGCCATGCCCATAGGTGAGGGTCTCTTCCTTGCCCCCCGCCATGCCGCCCACCTTTTCCTTCAGACGCCGCCCAAAGGCTCCACCTGAAACGTTTGGCTGGTCGATGACATACTCCGTTTTGACTTTGCGCGAGTCCGTGACCGATTTCAGGATGCGCGTCGCCGCATCATAAGTGAAGGTCTTTGTCTGTCCCAGCGAGTTGACCTCCAGGGTGGGATCATCGTAAACCCGGCCCATGTCAGGTGCCATGACGTTGGAATATTGCACCCGGTCCGCGTAGAAGAAGGCGGTCTTGTTTCCATTGCGGTCCGTGACTTCCTGTAGCGACATGTTGGCACCTGGATTGAAACGATAGCTCTCCTTGCCGCCATCTGGAGATTCGATTTCCATCTTTTGGAAGGAGTAGGTCACCGCCTTATTGCCAGGGTTTTCCTTGGCCACAACGCCTTTCACGGTGGTGCCCATCGGCTCGGTAAAGCGATAGGTGTAGGCACGGGCGGTAGATCCCGTTCCATAGGTAAAGATGGTGGTCACAGGCCGGGCCGCCTGCTGGTAATTATAGTCATTGAGCAGTTCCGGATCTATGACACGGGTGTTGCTGATGTTGACGGTGCCAATGATGGGCGATTGCACCGCCGTCAGCTTCATTGGCAGGCCGTATTGCATCTTCCGTCCCTGGCTGCCGGAGTAGAAGATGGTGGTGTTTTGCATATGGCTGAAGTTGTATGCATGCCCCCGCTCATCTGTGATCTGGGTGAGCTCCAAATGATAATGCTTGGCAAATCTGCCATCATCGTCCGTTTCCTTCGTATCCGACAGCGTCTGCTCATAAGCTACCGTATTGCCCCCGCGCACCACCGAGCTGAGCACCTTCACCGTTCTGTGTTGGGTGCCCGCATTTTGCACCCGGTAAGGAACCGACAGCGAGGCGTAATTGTAGCTGGTGCTGTCGCCATTGGGTGCACGCACTTCCACGATGCGGCCATTTTCCTGCCGGATGGAAATCTGATGTCCTGGCCGTTGAGGATCCTTGATCAGGCAGGGGACGAGGCTGGCTATATCTGGGTACTCATAATGCAATTCATTCCCCCAGCGGTCCTTCACGCGAGTCAGGCGGGCATATCTCTGGTATTGAACGCCCCCGCTGCCATAGACGCGGTCGTCTGAGAACTTCTGCTTGAGAGTGTTCCCTGAAATCACTTCATAAAAGCATTGGGTGCCAAATTTTTTGGTCAGCTTGACCGTGTGAAAGGTGATCAGTTCCGGATCGGCTGGAACAACCCCCGCCTGGAAATAGCTCTGGGCACCTTTGACGTCATAGTACTCCTGACGAGAATGAAACCATTTTTTCAGGCCGTTCAATCCGGGAGCCTCAAGGTGGTCATAGTTTTGGTGGCTTCCAGTTTCATCCACCACGTTCGCGCTAACGTCGCCGCCTTTGGTGATGTTGAATTGCACGTAGCTGCAGACGTTCGTTCCCCAGCCAGGACCGAAGGGCTGGAAAGGACGCTCCCAGGGCCGCAGGCCGGAGCGGTCCGACCACGAGTCCGAAGCCACATCCCGGCGGACTTGCAGCGGCAGCAGGCTGCTGTCATCTGTCACATACACATCACTGACGGAGTGCCTGAGCTGGGCAAGGAAACTGTCAATGTAGGTTTCCTCGTTCAGCTCTCCATTTTCATTCTGGACCTGCGGCTTCGCATCCGGCATCGGGACCCCATTGAGCCCCACTTTCCGGTAACGTGGTCCCGCCCCGTCTGAGGCGCTGATCCGCATAGGGCTGCCGTCATCCGTGCTGTCGTCAGTAAGTTCCAGAGTGACAGAAGACTCCTCGCCATTGTTATCGCCAGAAGCATACGCCGAGACGACGTTAGAGTTCAGCTCACCTGAAGCAATTTCCATCATTTCATATGAAATACTAGGATCAGAACCCACATATTGACGAGTAACCTTTACCCTGCGGGTAATCTTCTGTGAGGAAGACTGGGTCAGCTTCATGCATACCTCGGCCTTCCCGACATAAGAGGGGCCTGTAAAAGGGCCGTCAGAAGGAGCATCCTCGGGATCGCATTCAACCCCCTCATTATCCACCCAGCTCCAGATATTTTCTCCTCCCGGATAAAAAAATTCATCATCTGAGATATCATCGGGAGTTTCCATGCCGGCAATTTGCACCCGTTCTCCCCCCCCCGTTTGTGTGAGTTCTGCCCGGAAACGGTTGGGTGTCGAGTGCGTGCCGCATGCACATGTCTGCCCAATCATGTTTGGAGCATCGGAACTGTCAGGCACACAACCTTCAGTGACAATCAAGTACCTCCCCTTCGCCATCACGCCCCCCTCCTCGTAACCTCTCCATCCACTTTCTTCGTATTCTCCGTCACTGTAGGTGGTTGAATTCTGCACCTCAATGCGCGGCCCGCCCCCAGCATCTCCGCCAGCCGGAACGGACACGATGTGATTGACCTCGAAGTCGCCTCCCGATCCGTGGTTCAAGGGCGTAACCGTTGGCTGGATGTAGGGACTCGTCACGCCCGTGCCGGGATTGTAGTTTCCAGGGGTAACCGGTGGCGGCACATAGTCCTTGATCAACGGATGCCTGAAGCTCAGCACTTCAAAACGGTTGATCAATCCATCATCATCAATGTCATCATCCCAGTCTGATGCGTCCCGGAGGTTCAAACCTGGAAGTCCCCCTCGGGCACGGTAAAAATGCTCCCACACATCCGCCATCCCGTCACCATCGGCATCTCCATCCGCCACGGGCATGGTCCAGTTTGGGTGTGCATTCGCGATGACATAGGCCATGTCCGCTGAAACACCCGGCCCGTTGTGACTGTCCAGGCTGGGTGTGCTGGAATCTGCGTCCATCGGGTTCAGCCCCAGATCAAACTCCTCGTAGTTAAAAAGCCCGTCACCGTCCGCATCTTCCGTCGCGTCGGCATGCTGGTTACGGTCAAACCGGCCTGGGTACCAAAGATTGCTCAGATCTTCCTCCAGATCCGTCATGCCGTCGTCATCGGCATCATAAACGTCATTGTTACCCCACAGACTGGTGCCTGCCTGGTACTCCTGAAGGTTGGTGACCTGATCGGCATCCAAATCTCCCCCAGCGTCAGAGGGATCCTCTGGATCGAGCCCATAGGCCAGTTCGACAGGATCGGGGATATCGTCTCCATCGGTGTCCACTTCAGCACCGGAGAGCTGAAAATCCGTTAGGTAAGTGCTCAGTCCCAGTAATTTACTGCGCGACCACTTGTCCAGAGGATTGCTATGCGGAGCAATTCGAAGTTCTTCGAAGTCAGTCAGGCCGTCCCCGTCGGAGTCCACATGAGTCGTCTGGGTGTGATGTAACAAATGCTCGTCCCCATCTGAAAGCCCGTCATTGTCGGTGTCCGCCACATCAGGATCCGAACCAATGGCGGTCTCCACATTGGCATTGAGCCCGTCAGAATCCCAGTCGGTGAAAAGCAGGGGATCTTCACGATGGCTGTCGTCCACGTTGTTATAACCGTCCCAGTCACCGTCTGTCTCATCGTCTTCGAACTGGTCATTGATGCCGTTGCCGTTGGGCGAGGGGTTAAAATCATTCCACAGCAAAGGATCGCTGATATGCGAATCATTCATGTTGATCCGGGGGTCCCCATCGTCATTGGCATAAGGGTCGTCATTGATCCCATTACCATTGGGCAATGGAAGATAATCATTCCACAGATTTCCATCGTAAGGATGCGAATCGTTGTTATCTGGGTAGCTGTCAGTATCACTGTTAGTCGGCGGCGTGACAGGCGGCTCTTCATGATCATTGATGCCGTTGCCGTTATTGTCATTCCACAAATTTCCATCATAAGGGTGTGAATCAGCACCGTTAGGATGGTTGTCATTGTCGCTATCCAAAAGCGATTCATCCTCATCATTGTAGCCATTGCCGCCGGGTGGAAGGAAATCATTCCACAGCAACGGATTGTCAGGGTGTGAATCGTCCTGGTTAATCCGCTGGTCATTATCATCATTTCCATTTGGATCATCGTTGATGCCATTGCGCGGACTCCGGTCGTTCCACAGCAAATCGTTCAGGGGATGAGAGTCATCCTGATCAAGATAGGTATCGTTATCAACGTCTGTCAGACCCGTTTCAAGTGTGTCATTGATGCCGTTGCGCGGAGTTACATCCTCCCACAAGTTGATGTCGCTGGGATCCGAATCTGCATGGTCAGGGTAGCCGTCACCGTCACTGTCCACGTCAGTGTCCTCCTCATCATTGATGCCATTGCGCGGGCTCCGGTCATTCCACAGCAAACTGTTCTGAGGATCTGAATCATGCTGGTCAAGATGCAAGTCGCCATCGACATCTGTCAGACCCGTTTCAGACCCGTCATTGATGCCGTTGCGCGGATTAAAATCTGCCCACAAGGCATTGTTCGCGGGATCGGAGTCCGCATTGTCTGCATATCCGTCACCATCTCCGTCTGGAGGAGGTTCACTGTCGTCGTTGTAGCCACTGTTGTCCCAGTCGCTCCACAACCAAGAAGCGTTGGGATGTGAGTCGTATTGATTGACGGTTCCATCTTGGTCATCATCTCCGTAGGGATCGTCGTTGAATCCGTTGTTATCCCAGTCATACCAACGTGCGGCGTCATCCGGATGCGAGTCGTTCTGATTCAGTGTGCCGTCACTATCGTCATCGCCATTGGGATCATCGTTGAGCCCGTTGTTGTTCCAGTCATTCCACAGCAGGGAATTGTCAGGGTGCGAGTCATTTAGATTGATCGTGCCATCCTGATCGTCATCCCCGTTTGGATCGTCATTGATCCCGTTGTCATTCCAGTCATTCCATTGGGTCGGATCATACGGATCTGAGTCGTTGGAATTCACATATCCATCGCCATCCCAGTCATTGGTAGGAGCGTCGTCAACGCCATCATTGTTGTAATCCCGGCTAAGGGCGCTGTCTTGAGGGTGGGAATCCTCGTGATTTTTCGTCCCGTCTCCATCCCAGTCAAAGTAGCTGATTCCCAAGCCGAGCGTGGGATAATGGACCCCGTAAAAATTATGCAGCTCATCGTGGTCGCTGTAGCCATCGGCATCGCTGTCCCAATTGGTCGGACTAAAACCTGCCACGGGGCCGCCCAGCAGATCCATCTCATTGCCATCCGAAATCCCATCATAGTCACTGTCTGGATTAAACGGGTCTGTCTGCCACAAAATCTCTCGTGCATTCAGCAACCCATCGCCATCACTGTCCTGAGTATCATAAACCCAGGAATTTTCCTCGGAGTCATGGACCTGGTTGTTGTTCCAATCCTCGTATTGACGGGTTTCAACAAAATTCCCGAGGTAATCCAAAACATCGTAACTCTGTACTGGCACGGCCTGACTAAACGGCTGAGGCCCGAGGATCAATGAGGCAATCAGGATGCCATGCATTAACCAGGCGTGACGGCTCCAGCGACGCAACTGAGGAAGGACATCCGTACAGTATCTTGATTCGTTCATTTTGATGAAAGGCGTGAAATAAGAATGTCCCCCGATGTGGGGATGAAGATTTTCTTTATTTTTGGCCAGGAGATTAACTTTTTAACCGAAAAGCAAACTTTATTGCCAAGGCCCCTTCGGATTTTCTTAGGGCGTGTTTTAAAACCGTACAAGTTTCTGAAAATGGCCTAACAAGAGATATCTATTTGCATCTACAATACCAGGCGGTGGCACCCTAGTTGGCCCTAAAATCCCTCGCCCAGGCCATCGAGCACACCACCGCCCTCGCCCATCGCAGGCTCCCGAAGGCTTAGCCGCTAGAGCCTTATCAGGGTATAAATGACCCAGGTATGTCATTTTTCCTCGAACTTCTGCCAAGAAGACGTGCTCAAAGAACTCCATTCCACGTTGCCTGTCCAATGGTCTAGCCGTACAACAACTTGGTCATTGATATGTCTGATGCTGAATCTGTTTATGCAGGCAAATATCAGAATGGCAAACAGGGCAATAATCGTCCCCAGTAATGCAAGAGGTGGTATTGACTTCATATTATTTCACTGGGCCAATTGTGAACCACAGGGCATCCGGATTGCTTCGCCATGAGTCGTCAGCGTTCAGCCTCTCCGCTAAATCAGCAAGGATGAGTTCCCAAAAGCTGATGAAACCGTCCTTTGAGACCTCAGGCACATAACGAATCTGCTGCCCGTCGATGGGCTGATATGTGAATGAACTACCTTTGTCCCGATGATGATAATACAAGCCAAATTGGATGATTGCCCCCCCTTCGGAGTGGGGACGATGGGAGCGTTTGCCATATGGAACATAGAGAAGAAGACCGATTTCCCAGGCTTTGATCTCCGGTTTATAGCGGATGCCCAAGTCCCATTTTGATTCACCTTCTAGGTTCAGCTTTGCACCATCTACACGCACGTTTAAAGGGTGGGGTTCCGGATAAGGAGCCATCCCAGCATTAGTGATTAGCGAAGACAGTACTTCGATGGCATTCCTGGCAAATTGCTTCTCTCGTGCTGCTTCGGCTCTTTTAGCCTCAACGAGTTGGATAAATGAAATGCTCATAAACGATATTTCGTAAGTTTACTTCTTCCAGCAAACAACACTTGCCGCAGCATCAGGCCCACACGGCCCCACAGGTTTCTTCGGCACCGCCGCCCACGCCACCGCCGCGATTAGGCAGCCCAGGGATATAATCAGCGGGATTTTCATACAGATATTCATTAAAGATTACACCATTTAATGATCGCCGCGATAGGTGGAAGGAAGCTCAAAAGGAACATCCAGCCCGAAAACTTTTCAGATCTATAACCCCGTTCCTCAAGCGTTTTAAAAGCCTTGGCTAGAACTGGGTTGTCTCTATCTAGCCCCTTTTTCTCAAAGTCTACTTTCTTCTCCTGAATGGATTTTGTCAAAAGATCCAAGAGGGCACTCTGGGTGAAATGAACCCACGCCATGCCCGCCAGATAGAGAACTGCAGATAAAACAATGGCGCTGTTCCCCAAAGGCCCCATGTCTTTATTTACTTCCTTGTAAGCCAGAAAAAGAGCGATTGGCACCGTGAGCCCCTTTGTCTCCAGGCCACTCACAATGGTCTCCATTTTTCCGGCAAACTCGACAGCGGCCAGCTTCGCCTCCTCTTCCAGCTTTTCAGGCGAATGCTCACACAGATAGATGCTCATCTGCTCCCTCAACCCACGCGCAAAGCGGGGGAGGGATGACAGCAGATAAGAGAAGCGGGTTTCAGGGTCCTGTCCATCAAGATGCGCTGCAATCCGGGAGGCCAGAATTTCCTTTCGAATTTCTGTGGCATCACTGGCTTCCATGAAGGATGCAACAGAAGACAGATCAAGAGGAGAACTCAGTTCTTTAAGACTGAACCCGGGCTGAATTTCCGTCTTGCGCACTCCAAAGAACCAGAGGCTGTCCGTGTCCCCATCTTGGTGATGGGCGTAAATCCTTAGCAACTGCCAGAGCTTGA
Source organism: Prosthecobacter algae (assembly GCF_039542385.1). Taxonomy (NCBI): domain Bacteria; kingdom Pseudomonadati; phylum Verrucomicrobiota; class Verrucomicrobiia; order Verrucomicrobiales; family Verrucomicrobiaceae; genus Prosthecobacter; species Prosthecobacter algae. The sequence goes on from NZ_BAABIA010000002.1 coordinate 128,631, forward strand.
TGGCTTGGTGATAGGACTTCAATGGCTCAGGAATATCATCCAGCCTTGTCATCCCAAACCGGTAGAAAACCGGTTCGCCATTCCCCCAAACCAAGTACACTTCTGGCTCACGTTGCCATGCCTTGCTCAGTTTGAGGATTCCTTCCACAGACTCGGCAATAACCGCCTTCTCCACTTGGCTAGTGCATCTTAGATCAACCTTTTGTCCAGCCGGCACGATGGATCCTGGGGCGGCGTGCTCCCAGTTTGAGTAGATCTCATCATCCCCCAGGACAATCAAAAGATTCGCAGGGATCCCTGCCGACCCCGCCGTTAATGTGAGCATCCCGTCTTGACGCCAAATCGGCATCCCGTCACTTGCTTTGACGAGATGCTTCAAGTTGGAGATGACTCTATCGCAATTCATGTCAGGATCTCTTCCTGTAGCTTCGCGATCAACTCTGGGGGTGCATTCTTGATCTGTACAGTGGTTTTATTGACGCTGATCTTGTCTGCCCATTTGACCTTGTTGAGCTGCAGTTTTAGGCCGTTCGCGCTATAAGAAAAATTGATCAGGCTGTCCATAACCCGTTTGGGAGGTGGGGCAAAGTTTCCAGGCAACCCGTACTTTTCATCGTTGAGGCTGCTAAGAATACCCTCTGGATTATCAGGATTCAGGAGGTTGGCGAGACCCGTTAAACTCAGATCCTTATCCTCCTTCCGGCACTGCTGCCAATAGTTATGGAGAGCACTGTTGGCCTCTTCGATGTCCAATCCGTGTTCCTTCGCAACCTCATCCAAGACCGAAATCAGAAGGCGCCCTTGAGCCGATGTGTCTGGGAGTTTTTCACACCCCAGAAACTCGCGAAAATAGTCAGATACCCCATCCGCTTTTTGCGCCACAAACTGAAGAAGTCCAGGTTCGTTCGTTGCAACACCCGCGTGGCGTACTCGCACCCCATGCCTCAAATGATCGAAGTCGAGGGTTGCCGAAGCTATCGGGTTCATCTGGGCATCGAAAGTCGTCCTCGCCTCCGTGCTAAGGAGGGCGACAAGAAGCAAGGTGTCTTCAGCCAGTTTGTGCTCCGCGAAAACGACAAACCCCCCGGTGGCCATGACTTGCTCCTTCATGCCCTTCTCAAGAAGCTTGGTAAGGTCATGGGAAAGAGTAATAAACTCCTTGTCTGTCATTGCCTTCATGTACCGTTCGAGCCGCAATTGAAAAGTCGGTTTCTCTCCAGCTTCTTCGGCAAATTGCCCTGGGTGACTCTTGCGCGAGAGTGCTTTACGCAACTCGGCCAGCAGCCTTTGAGCATCTTCAGAATCACTGATCAGTTTCTCCCTCAAGAAATGTGAAATCTCTTTGCTGCGTTGATCCTTGTCGATGCGATGGGCGATGAGTTTTATGGACATGGGAGTTGGCGGAAGACTGTTTCCGTATTTGCGTGTAGCCTGTACGTTCAATCATGTAAATAAATTTCCCTAGCATTTTACCGCATGTCTATACTTAGGCCTGAGATTAAAAGCGGCTCAAGCCCGGATGGCCAGCCCCCAGTCCGGCCGCTCCGTATAGGGTTGAACCGCTAGAGAAAACCCCGTCAGCGCCTCAATCTCCGCTTGGGCCTTCAGGCTCAGCGTCCGCGTTCGCACCTTCTCAGGCTCCAAAAACTCCTTCCGCAGCTTGCTTCGTTGCTGAGGCGTCAACCCCTGCAGCCAAGCAGCCAGCCGTTGCTGCGCTTCCAGAGCTTCAGGGCATTCGGTTCCATAAATGACAGGATAAAGATTCTTCATGACGGTTAAACTGTTCGTTTGCACAGTTTCCACGAACGCCACAAAATCAAATGCGATTTCACCGCATCAATCGCAGAAAACACTAAACCCACATTTGACGTGGGTTAAAAGTGGTGTAAACTACAATTGCTCTTTCAATTGCCAGGGAGGAGCTCCTGACAAATCAAGCATCTGTCAGGAGGCACACAACAGGTCTGTCTGATCGACGAATTACATAGACGAAAGATCTCTAAGACCTATCACAACAACACAATCAACTATCAATCCATCATCACATGAAGAGCGACACTCATTGTTTACCCATTGCCTCCCAATTAGTACCCACCGTTCGTTAGATCGCGGCTACTAAACAGGGGGATTAATCCTCCCAAAATGCCAACGTTACCTAAACCTAATAAGCCAACTCAACCCGATCGTCTCGGAGAATACGAAAAAAATTGGTCAGAAACGCTAGCAGACTGCGTGCTGACACTTCATAGCAGGGAAAAAGTTCCCATTAGAAGAAACATCACGCTGATGTTTATACTCCTCGTCCCAAGCCTTGGATTGTTGGCTTGGCTCCAAACTCCACCCTACATGGTGTGGATATTACTTTTCGCGTGGCTGAGCTGCGTTGGCTTATGCATCCATAGTTGGAAAATTGAAAAAAGATAAAATTCGTTTAAGTCTCGATCTCCTTCCAGAGGCGAAAGCTCACCTGGAACTGGTCCAGACAAAAAGTCGAGCCACGACCATTTTAGAGGTCTTCCGCCGAGCTCTTGCGCTGTATGAACTGATCTTGGATCAGCAAGCAGCCAAGGGCAAAGTGATCCTCGAAAACGCCGATGGCTCCAGAGAAGTCTTGCGCATCCTTTAAGGTGCCCTCGCACTGCTCATAGATCAAATTGTAGGCTGCCCAGAATGCCTGGGCAGCCTTGTCATTTAACCTCACGCCACCCGCCGCAGGATCTCGTCATCACTGATCGGGTCCAGGGTTTGCAGCACCGCGCCATAGGTCGTCTCCACCATCTAGGCGGTCTTGTTCCCCAGTAGTGCCGGTGTCTGGGGAGCTGCACGAGGAATCCCCCATGCGTTTTAGAAGCTCGATCTCTTGAGGCGCTTATCGCGGTGCCAAATAAACCATTGAATTATCACCATTAAGACCAACTGGGAGGCTAGGTAAGCGTAATTTTCTCAACATCAACCATGGTTGATGTGTGCAGAAACAAATTGAGCCCGGCACCTTGCGGTACCGGGCTCTTTAATATGGGCCACAGAAATATGAGAAGCCTTAATGGACTTACAACTCAGCTGAATTTTCTGTTACTGGGTTGTTCTCACATTTTCCATGGGCAACGATGACTGGCATCTCATCCTCTTCTTCACAGTTTTCCAGGGCACTGATTTTCGAAGTCAGCGTCCGAGCCAGCCGTTTGAGCTTTTTCAGACTTCCTAATGAGTATTCTTCAGCAGGAGCCTCATCCAGAACAGCAAACATCTGATCCGCAGCTTCAATTACTTTAATTTTCTTTTTTGCTCCTTTATCAACTGGCTTTTGGCCTGTGATTTCATTAATCGCTGCTGCAAGAGCACAAAAGGTAGGGCGGTTACCACCATTTTTTTGCACCGCCGCTTTTAAGGCTTTTGCAGCTTGATCTTTGGGAAGAGCAACTAACAACCGCAACGCACGCTCCGTTTCAGGAACAATAGCGTCATCAAAGCCGCATTCTTTTACGAGATAGTCAGCTCGATTAGCAGCCTGCATCAATTGATGAGCTCTCTGCGGAGTGATATCTAGGACATTGTCACAGTAAGCAAGCCAACTGTCATATAATACCCTGTAGAGCTCACGCTCGTGAATTTCACGCAGGGCTTTACCTGATTGCCGAGTTTTGGTGACGCGCTCGACATCTTGTTGAAGGGTAGCCAATTGAGCTTTTTTCTCTTCATCGATTTCGACTTTGACTTCTGATTCACTTTTATGACTTGGTTGCATTTTTGACAAGTTTTCTGAGGCTCTTAAACAAATAAGTTCCTTCTTTTGTAATAATTACACTTGCTAATAGTGAATTAATCATGGCTCGACTTGAGTATCGCAAAGGGAGTTTAAATATGCCCTTAACGATTCGATTGAAACAAGACGGATACCTTTTACGGCTCCTGGCTTCTTAACAACAATCGACTTAACTAATGGCCTCCCATTGGTTAAGCTCGGCAAGATTAGAGAGTTCAGACAACTACGTGAGAGACCCCAAAATCGGAGTCCGCTTTTTGGAAGTCTCACGTACTCATCCTGCCCCCCGTAATAAGGCGCGGTAATACTCTGTGAAGAGTGAGTTGCTAACATCGTTGGTTATGTCAAAGAAGGCAGTTTCTGGAAGGCAAGGCACATTCGCACGTAACCTATTCCTCCATAAACTACCACAATACTGTCAGATTGTGATTCCAGCAGCAGCTCCATTCTTTGTGGAACACTTTAAATAAGGATGTGTCGCTAATTCTTTTCAACACTAAGTTTCAAAAAATTATGAGCACAATTCAATAATTTTGATGATTTATGTAAAGGATGGGTTATATATAATAACAATAGGCACCTTATAAAAAAAGGCGCTCAAATGTTCCACGCGGATTTTCACGTTCTCGACAGATGTCCCCGGATCTATGCGGTGATATCTGGCATCGCCGCAGCCGCCTTCTTCATGGCCTCGTCACCAACGTGCGTATAGTGAGCGCTCATCTCCTCGCTATCGTCACCGATGAGCTACATGACCACGGCCATGTGAAAACCCGCTTCTTTGAGCGTGATCACAGACGTGTGGCGACAATTGTGGAAGGTAACTGGTGCGATCTCTCGAGTAGCGGATCTGCCGCTTATTTCTTTTGCATGACTGTCCCTATCGCTGAGGCCAGCGGCTGCGAGAGCACATCAAAGATGATCTCCGACCGGCTTCGCTTGAAAAACTAGGTGCTTCGCAGGAAGCGCCAGAGGGGCATGAAAACTTCTGGTTAGCGCTCTCGGATGGATGTTCCTGGAACCTTTTCAATGAGCCAGATCACACTTCAGCACCCCATCCCCGCATCACGTTTTAAATGCAAACAGACATCCGCAAACATCCAGGAACAAAATCGAACGTGTTACCAGTTTTGTTATCAGTTTGGCCTCGCCCAGAACTTAAAACGTTCATTATCAACGTGGAGCGGGCGATGGGAATCGAACCCACGTATCAAGCTTGGGAAGCTCGTGTTCTACCATTGAACTACGCCCGCTTTTTTTGAAGTAGCAGTTCATGCATTTTGGCGATGCGATGGGGAATGTCAAGGCGACAGGAAGAGAATGCCCAGACGAGGAGAAAGGTGGAGAAAATGTTCTTTTTGAATCCAAGGCCAGGGGGTGGGCGCAAATGGACCTAACCAGAACTGTGACAGCATCCGCTGAAGGGTTCTGAGGCATTGCACTCCACACTCTCATGAAAACTCATTCCACTCCTTCCCTGGGGCTCCTTCGCCCTTGGTTGAAGACACGCCCTGGACGGCTCCTGGCCGTCGCCACCACCTTACTCACCCTGGGGATGCCTCAAGCTCAGGCCTCTAGCCACAGTGATGCGCCCCTCATCAAGCAAGATCCCCAGGTGAATCTTACGGATGTCTATGCCTTCGTCCGCCAGCGGCCTTCGGGAGAAAAAGTGCTGGTGGTGGAGGTGAGTGTGCGGCCTTTTTCGGAGCCTGGAGATGGGGTCATTTATGATCGTTTTGCCGATGATGCGCTTTACTGCATCCACATCGCCCATCCAGTCACGGGGGTGACGATCCAGCGGTATAACTTCCGTTTCTCGGACATGAATCCGGTGAAAGGTCCGAGTTTGAAGAACCCCGATACCATCTTGTCTTATGGCCGTGGCACGGAGGTGGGCCCCATCCTGAATGTGGGGGATGCACGGCAAAATTACACGCAGACTTACACCATCTCTCGCAATGTGGGAGAGCGTGTGACCACCCTGGGGCGCAATCTCATGGTGCCACCGCCGAATGTGGGCGCACGCACCACGCCAGCTTACAATGACGCGGAAACTGGCCGTGCCATCTCAGGTGCGACCTCGCGTGAGACCCTGGATTCCTACACCCAAGAAACCACGTATGACCTGCCCAGTGGCGTGACCGTTTTTGCGGGGCCACGTGAAGATGGCTTCTATGCGGATACGGCTGGGATCTTTGATCTTTTGGACAGTCGCATCCTCGATAACACGGGAAGTCTGGCCGATGGGCTAGGCCAGGATGGCAATGGGGTGGATGGTTTTAAAGGTTTTAACGTGCTGCATTACGGCATCGTCATTCCCCTTTCTCAGCTCCCGAGCATCGCTTACACAGGGGCTCTCCAGCCAGCGGCTACGGGGGTGGGAGTTTTTGCTTCCGTGCGCCGTCCGCAGGCCATTTTGTATCCTTCCCGGACTTCTTCCAGTGCCTTTGTGCAGGTGAATCGCCTGGGCAATCCGCTGTTCAATGAAGTGCTGGTGTCTCTGGGCTCCAAAGACCTCTACAACCGCACGCTGCCGAATACGGATAAGAGCACGTTCGCTCGCTTTGCTGAAAATCCTGAGGTGGCGGTGCTGATCAATACGGTGTTCGGCACTGGCTTTGCCACGACTGGAAGAGCTGACCTGCGGGCGGTTTACATCCCCGATGTGATCCGCGTGAATACCACGACGGGACCGGTGAGAGTGGCCGGCGATGAGGGCTACAGCCGCCTGAGTTTCATCGGCGGAGACACGATCGCCGATGGCAATGGCAACATGATTCCTTCCGGTTGGCCGAATGGTCGCCGCTTTGGTGATGATGTGGTGGACATCGCGCTCACAGCAGTCGCCAGTGGCCCGACCTTTGAAACGATCACGGTGGTGGGGGACAACATTCCCTCCAATGACCAAGTGTATAACCGCACCTTCCCATATGCTGCCACGCCTCATGCAGGCACGCGGAATGAGAAGGACTCCATGCGCATTTGGAAGGCTGCCACAGACTGAGAAAACTCCCCTGCGCGGCGGTGTGCCCCCGCACCCGCCGCGCCTTTTTTTTCCGGCCTTTTTATTTAGATTTCTCATGAACGAGCCCCCTTATCCCACCTCCTTGGTGCTTTTGGCTTCTGTGACGGCGGTGGGCCTCATCACCTGGTCCATCATCAACCCGGTGACTCCGGCACAAGCTGCCGTGGAGCAGCCCGCTCCCGCAGTGGTCCTGGAGGTGAAGACGCTGATGGAAATGCTAGGCCCGTCGGGTCCGGTATCGAAGACGGATCGCCTGCTGGTCGAGGCGGAGCAAATGACTCTGAAGCGCCCCCAAAAGGCTGCTTCATGGATCCAGCTAGGCGATGCCCTGGCCCAGAAACAACGGGAGACCCAGGCCCCCTCCTGGTATGCCCAGGCTGAACAGGCCTACCAAAAAGCATGGCAAATCGAACCCCAGAATACCGAGGCGCTGAATGGGCTGGCGTGGGTCTATGGCGGTCGGCATGATTTCAAGGAAAGCGTGCGCTGGGCCAAGCTGGCGCTGGAGGTGGACCCCACACACCCCATTTCCCATGGCATCATCGGGGATGCAGCGGTGGAGTTGGGAGACTTTGAACGGGCCTATGAAAGTTATCAGGCCATGATGGATGCGCGGCCTGATTTATCCGCCTACAGCCGTGGAGCCTACCTGGTGTGGCTGAGTGGAGATTCCAGAAAGGCGCGCTGGCTCATGCAGCAGGCCATTGACGCAGGCGGTCCCCATGCAGAGAACACCGCCTGGTGCCACACCCGGCTGGCCATGATGCTCTTCCACGAAGGCGCACTTTTACCCGCAGCTCAAGCCGTGGAGAAAGCCCTGCGTGAAACACCCGATCATGCGCCGCTGCTTTTGATGCAGGGTAAAATCAAGGTGGCCATGGATGATGAAGCCGGGGCCATCGCCGCCTACCAGGCCGTGTTAACGCAGGAAGAGAACCACGAGGCTCTCGTCGGCATGGGGGATCTGCATCTCCTACGCGGGCGGAAACAGGAGGCTGAGGCTTTCTTCCAGCGGGTGGAAAAGCTGCACCTCTCGAACGCGAAACAAGGCATCCATGATCACACGCAGATGGCCCGTTTTTATGCTGACCACGATCGCGAGCTGGAGAAGGCCCTGACCTTTGCCGAAGAACATGCTCAGACTCAAAATGTGTATGAGGCCGATACGCTGGCCTGGGCCCTTTACCAAAAGGGGGAGTTTTTGCGCGCTCGCAAAGCCATCGAAATCGCCCTCCGTGCAGGCACACCCGATGCTGAAATCTACTACCACGCGGGCCTCATCGCTGCGGCCATCAAGGACCGTTCAGGGGCGAAAAAATTGCTCGCACGCGCATTGAGTTTGAACCCCCGCTTTCACCCCCTGCACTCAGGAAAAGCGGTCAAAGCGCTGGATGAACTGGCCCAGCCCCTGGCGACGACGGAATGACCTGGCGCGGCTTTCCCTGCCTCCGGGCTTGAGTTACGTGCGTTGCTAGGCATTTTCGGGGGACAACCATGTTTTACATCTCCACCCGCGGGCAGACCCGTCCCCATTCCTTCACTGAAGCCGTCGAAGCCGGTCTGGCCACGGATGGTGGACTGTTTTTGCCAGAGAAGCTGCCGGACCTTTCCGGCAAACTAGCTGGCTGGGCTGGGCTTTCGTACCCGGAACTGGCGGCGGAGTTTTTCCAGATTTTCGCCCCGGAGATCCCTGCCGAGGAGTGGCGCGCGCTGACGAAGGAAGCTTACTCCCGCTTTGATTCGCCCGATGTCGCTCCGCTCAAAAAGCTCTCAGACCAAACCTACGTGCTGGAGCTGTGGCATGGGCCCACGCTGGCCTTCAAGGACTTTGCGCTCCAGCTTCTGGGGCTGCTTTACAAACGCCAGGTGAAGCTGAAAGGGCAGCGCCTAGCCGTCTTGGGTGCCACCTCGGGCGATACGGGCAGCGCGGCCATCCATGGCTGCATGGGCCAGGATGGCATCGAGATTTTCATCCTCTATCCCACAGGTCGCGTGGCGCCGCTGCAGGAGCGCCAGATGGCCTGCACGGGTGCTAGCAATGTCTTTGCCATCCCAGTGCCGGGCACCTTTGACGATGCGCAGCGCGTGGTGAAGGAATGTTTTGGCGATGCCACCTTCATCTCTGAGGTGAACCTCTCCGCCGTCAACAGCATCAACATCGCCCGCGTGCTGGCCCAGTGCGTGTATTACATCTGGGCCTCGTTGAAACTGCCCGCTGAAGTGCGCGCCACGGCGGAGTTCGTCGTGCCCACGGGGAACTTTGGCAACGTGCTGGCTGGGTGGCTGGCGCAGCAGATGGGGCTTCCTTGCGGCAGCTTCCGGGTGGCTACAAACCAGAACGACATCCTGTATCGCTTCTTTGAAACGGGCGAGTATCGCCAAGGAGACGTGTCCCCCAGCTTTGCTCCGAGCATGGACATTCAGGCAGCGTCTAACTTTGAGCGTTACCTCTACTTCATGCTGGGGAAGGACCAGAACCGCGTGCGCGAGATCATGCTGCGCATGAAGAATGGCGACAAGGTGACGCTGCCCAAAACGCAGTCCAGCCTACGTGCCTCCCGCATGGATGATGCCACCATCGCGCAAGTGATCGGCCAGGTGTGGCAGGACTACCAGTATGTGGTGGACCCCCACACCGCCTGCGCCTTTACGGACATGGCTAAGGACCGCGTGAGTGTGGTGCTCAGCACGGCCAGCCCCGCCAAGTTCCCTGAAGTGGTGCAGCAGGCCACGGGCAGTGAACCGCTGCACCCCAGCCTGGAAACCTTGAAGGAGAAGCCGCTGGAGACCCACCCCCTCGAGGCCACAGCTCAGGCGGTGAAAGCCTTCATCCGGGAAAAGCTGGCGCTTTAATTTCCCTTCTCCCCTGCCCCGTGGATGACGCGCTGACCTGCGGCCTCCGCGCCAGGCGTGGGCTGGAGGGAGGCCAAGGTCTGCGCATCGGGGCGGTCACGCCCCACCTTCACGGTGTGGGTGCCCAGGGCATAGACGCGGGGCTGGAAGCGGCTGCCGCTGACACGCACGGTGTAGAGCAGGTCTCCGGTGCTGTCTTCGATGACCTGCACCACGGGATCTGCCGCGCCCTCAAAGACCAACTCAGGCAGATACCCAGCCACTTTACGGCCATCATTGCCCTGCATGTCCACGGTGATCGGCCAGCCGGGGAACTGCCCCTTGGGGTCCTTTTTCACATCGGCAAAACGGGGCCAGCACTCGAAGGTGATTTGACGATTCTTTTTGTTAAACCGCACTAGGCCATAACCATCGGCACGCTGCTTTTCATCCTGAATGTCGGGCGGATTCGCATAGGCAATCATGCTGATGCGGTTGCCCAGTCCATCTTTAAAATCTCCGGTCCAGGGCAAGGGACTCCCGGGGACGGGATTCGGCCCTGGCTTCTCATCCAGCGGATGCCACCAGCGGCCATAGATGGTATTTACCAGCGCTGGACTGGTGAAGGCATAAGGGCCATCGCCAAATTCCTTGATGCCCTGTTTGACCATGACGGCCAGGTGCTGATCCCCGCAAAGATGCACGGCCCAGGCCCGGCGGATTTCCTCCAGCGCACGGTCGCGCGGGGTTTGGGGCCAGCCATTGCAGTCCAGGTCCGCCAGCAGACGGTCCTTTTCCTTGCCATGCATGTGTACGGCCCCGCAGAAAGCGGTCTGGGAAAGCACGGCCTTCATCGCTGCGCCGGTCCAGTCCTGCCCCCAGTCCCGCAGGAATTTTTCCTGCCGCTCGCCCAGCAACTGCAGGCCGGGAAGATCAATGGTCTTCGGGTCATAGCTGGGGTCATTGATGTGGTCCGGGCGGGGTCCCATCTGCGGGATCTTGCCCGAGGGGCCGCTCTTAAACTTCCGGTCTTCTAAAATGGCCATGTCCACACCGCCCACGGTCATCCGCGTGAAATAAACGGTGATGCCACGCTCCACGGGCGCGGGGTCTGGCGAGTCTGGCAGGTGCCAGGACTGCTGGCGCTGCACCTGGTTCACATACTCCACCGGGTACATGTAGCCGCCGTCTGCATTGCCTGGCAGGGTGGAGAGTTTGCCATTTTCACCCCACAGATTCGGATGCCCCACATCATGATCATCGGGGATGCAGATGGTGGGACGATCCCGCATGATCTCGCGGAACTGAAGCCCGAACTCAATCCAGCCAGCGGTGTGCTCTGTGTGGCGGTAGGTTTGATCTCCGGCAAAGAAAAGCACGTCGGGATTTTGCGCCTTCAGATTGTCAATGATCTCCGGCCTGAGCCCGGTCGTGCGGCTGGAATTGCACGACATGTTGGCGATGACGATCTCTTCCTGATCCACCGGATCTCTGCGGATGAGGCCCTCAAACATCGCCCGCTCACCATGGCGCACGCGATAGGGCACAGAGACGCTGGCATCCCACCCTTCCACGCGGAAATGCACGTCCCATCCTGGATACAGAACCTCTGCTTTGGCGACCTCTTTCCATGCGCCATCGCGCTGCACTTCCAGTCGAGCTTCGCGCACCTCACCGGGCTTGAGAGGAAACAACTGCGCCGTCATCTTCAGCACCCCGGCTTGATACGTGTAGAGGGCAAAGGCCACCACGTCCTCACGCGGCACATCCATGGAGGGGGGCTTGCTAGCACCGCCGCCTTTGGCTTTCCCCTTGCCTGGCATCTTCGTTTTAGCCACCCACCACTCCCCTGTGGCTAGAGAATCCAGCTCAGGAAACTGAGCCCCGAAGGGAAGTGAGGAATCCTGGGCTGAAACCGACGCGGGCTGGAAAGCCAGCGAGCTGAGGCCCGCAGCCGTTAGTTTCAGCGCATCACGGCGAGTGACAGAGGAGGAATTGTTTTTCATCAAAGTTGGTTATTCGAAAGACCAGGACTCGCTCGTGCTTCATTCGGGGATCGCGTCACCGCGCTTCACCGTCTCGCCTTCCCACACCGCTTCATCCGTGGCGGGGTCATAGGTCAGCACGCGGCTGGCACTGTTTGGTGCGGGAGGCACATCTATTTTAGGCAGCCACTTTTTATGGTCGGCAATGACTGCCGCATGCTCTGGCGCTGCCGCTAGGTTCTTCCAGCCTTCAGGGTCCTTCAGCATGTCGTAGAGTTCTTCACTGCCATCGGCATACCGGATGTAGCGCCAGCGCTCACTGCGGATGCCGTGGTTTCCCTGGTTGTGGCTGGTGATGGCGGGGCGCTCGCGCTTCGTGTCGGCTTTTTGCAACTGCGGCATGAGGCTCAGGCCCTCGATGTCTGTGCGCGCGGGCAGCCCAGCCAGCTCCAGCAGGGTGGGATAGATATCCAGCAGCTCCGCAGGCTGCGTGCAGCGCTGTCCCGGCTTCACCCCAGGTCCGGCAAAGATCAGCGGCACCCGCGTGCCCTCATCCCACAGCGAGTTTTTTCCCGTGATGGCTTTTTCCCCCAGATGCCAGCCGTGGTCTCCCCACAGGACGATGATGGTATTGTCGGCGATGCCTGCCTCATCCAGCGCGGTCATCAGGCGGCCGATCTGCGCATCCACAAAGCTGGTGCAGGCTAGGTAGCTGCGCACCAGATTGCGCCATTGGTTGTTTTCCTTCACCCACTTCAGCCGAGGCTCTGGTAGGTTCCAATGCATGTACCAGGAAAAGCGCGGTGTATCCCCCCGATCATCTTCCAGCACCTTGGGCAAAACGCTGTCGTCATCTGGATACAGGTCGAACCACTTCTGCGTGGCATAACAAGGAACGTGAGGGAGAAAGAAACCCGCTGCTAAGAAGAATGGCTGATCCTTCGGGGCATTCTTGATCTGTTCCACCGTCCAGCTTGCCACCTGGTAGTCGCCCTTGGAGGTATCATCATTGTCCAGCGGCCAGACGCCCCAGTCCATGAGGGGATTGTTCCCCATCGGCGTCGGGGGAATGAGCTTCGCGGGCGGCTTCGTCCCCACGCCACCATAAGGGGCCGTGACCTGAAACTCATCGGCACTGGCGCCCTTTGCTTTGGCTTTATTTTTGCCCTTCCCTGCACCGCCACCGGTGCCGCCATGATAGATCTTTCCCGTGGCGAGGGTGCGATAACCATTCGCCTCAAAATGCTTGGGCAGTGTCACTCGGTCCTTCCACTGCGGCAGGGTGCGAAACCATGGCGACAGGCCATAAATGCCCGTGGTGGTGGAGCGCAGACCTAACAGCAAGCTCGTTCTCGAAGGATTGCACAGCGGAGCATTGCAGTGGGCATTCAGAAACGTCGTGCCCCGTGCGGCCAGTTTGTCCATGTTCGGCGTCTTGGCCAAAGGATGCCCGCCCATGTGGCCGATCCAGTCATTCTGATCATCAATCGCGATGAACAGTACATTAGGCTTCCCCGCAGCCTGGATCTGAGGGGAAAGGGTGAAGGCCAAAGCGGCCAGGAGGAAAAAAGCCTGTTTCATAATCATCCAAAAAAGAGCGAGGGAGAGGGGGAAGCTACCGTGTCATTCAGGGCGTGGTCAGCGGCTCTTTTTCAAAGTCCGTCTCATTGACCCAGTTGGCTTTCGGCTTTTCACCACGCATCCATTTTTCATAAAAGCCAGTGCCACTCGTCACCGGATATTCATCGAAGACCTTCCCCTGGCCAAACATGCGAGGATCTCCCTGCGCCTTCAGCTCCGTGGTCAGCCGCTCCTGCAAGGAGCGGATGCGCTCCACATGCACAGACTCGCCTGCGAGGTTATGCACGCAGTCGGAGTCCACGCTCAGATCATAGAGTTCTTCTCCCGGACGAAGGCCAAAGTTCAACTGCCAGAACTTGTCCTTCCGGTCCTTGCGCCCCATCTCTAGGATGAGTGACTTGGTGGGGCTGCCATCGGTATCCAGATAACCCGTTTCGGGGTTCCCGGCTGGCCAACGGGTGGGCTCAAAGTTCTTCAAATACAGCGTATCCTGAGTCACGATGCCACGGATGGGATATCCCTGATCCTTGGGCCGTCCCACATCCGTGCGTTCTTTGCCGATGAGGGTGTGGTCACGGGAAGCGATGACTTGACCTGCTTTTTCGCTCTCCCAAATCTCCCGCCAACTGCGCCCGGCGATGGGCATCATGCCGCTTTCTTTTTCGGTGATGCCAGCCACGTCCAGCAGCGTCGCGGCGATGTCGGTAAAGTTGACAAAGTCCTCGATCACCCGGCCTGGATTTTTCACCCCACCCGGCCAGCGGATGGCGAGAGGGACGTGGTTCGAGGCGGAGTAAGCGTAGCCCTTCCCGCGCGGGAAAGGCATGCCGTGATCACTCGTCACAATGATGAGCGTGTTGTCCAGTTGTCCGCGCTTTTCCAGCTCGGCAATCATGCGCACCAAGTGGTAATCCGTATGCTCCACTTCCAGGGCGTAATCCAGCATGTCATGGCGCACCGTCTCGGTGTCTGGCCAGTAGGCGGGCACGCGGTCAATGTCTGTGAGCTTCTTGCCGGCTTTCTTGACGCCTGACTGGAATTCGTAGCCGCGATGAGGCTCGGTGGAACCATACCAAAAGCACCAAGGGCCTTCTTTGGGAGCAGCCTCTAGGAAGTCCACAAAGTTGGAAGCATAATCGTTGTTCGCGATCTCCTCCGTCAGCCCCTGAGCCTTGCGTTTATTGAAAGGCTTGCCGGTGATCTGGCGCGGCTTGCCAGCCGCATTTTGGGCGCTGCCTGGTCCCCAGCCTTTGCCGGTGATGCCCATGTGCCAGCCCTTTTCAGCCAGCACTTCCGGCCAGCTTTTCAGCTTGGCAGGGAAAAAGGCCATGTGGTTTCCTGCCTCTTCATTTTGCCAGGCATGGCGTCCCGTGAGCACGATGGCCCGTGAGGGTGCACACTTCGCCACGGGGGTGTAGGCATGTTTAAAAAGCAGCCCTTCTTTGGCGATGCGATCAAACCCCGGCGTCTTCACCCAGGGGGTGCCATACACACCCGCATGCGCACCCCAGTCATCCGCGATGGCAAATAAAATGTTAGGCCGTTTTTCCTCCGCTGCCGCTGTGAGCAGGAGAAGATTCAAAGAGCTGAGCAATACAAAAATGCGCTTCATGAAATGAGGTGTCTTAAATTATTCGGAGGCGGGTGCTGCCTTTTTGCCCCGGCCCTTTTTCTTGCCTTCAGCGGGCTCTGCCACAGGCCCAGCCAGGGGTGGGTTTTCATAATAGGCCCCATCATTGATCAAGCGCAGATCGCCCGTCCGGCTCAGTTCATCCATGAGTTGTTTTTCCAGCCGTGTCTTCACTTCCGCATAGGCGGGATCATCAGCCACGTTCTTGGTTTCGTGCGGGTCCTTCTTCAGGTCGTACAGCTCATACTTGGGCCGCTTGCCATAGACCCATTCATAGTGGGACTTCCACTGAGTGGTGTTTCTCACGCTCACTAGCCAGGCTTTGGTGGGGCCTGCATCATCGTCGGGGTGGGTGGTGCGGGTGACTTCGGTGATCTCCTGCGCGGTCGGTTCATCCGTGCCATCCAGGCGGTAGGGATCTCCCAGGGGCCAGCGATCTGGCCGGAAGTTGATGATAAAAAGATGCTCGGCCGTGTGCAGGGCCCGCTGTGGGTAAGGGCTGAAATCTGCCCGCGCACTCTCCACATGCCGCTCACGTCCTGTCACCACCCAGGTGCGTGAGGCATCGACCAAACCTTGTTGGTTAGACTTCAAAACCGGCCACAGGCTGCGTCCGGTCATGACCTCAGGGATCGGCAACCCAGCCGCCTCCAGAAAGGTGGGTGCGAGATCCGTCAAATTCACAAAGTCATCCACCACCCGCCCGCCTTGCACCCCGGGTCCAGTGATGGAAAGACTGACACCCGTGCCGAAGCCATAGAGATTGCATTTGCCATGAGGGAAACCGGGTGCGCCGTGGTCCCCGCTGATGACGATGAGGGTGTTGTCCAGTTGACCGGATTTCTCCAGTTCATCCAACAAAACACCGATGCCCTGGTCCAGCGCCGCCACCTCACCAAAGTAATCGGTCAGGTCCTCGCGCACCTCCGGCACGTCCGGGAGATAGGGAGGCATTTTTCCCTTCAGGGCTTCGGGGTCCAGATTCCACAACGCCTTGCCGCTGCCCTTAATCCAGGTGCGGTGCACATTCGTGGGGCCGAACCAGTAGCAGAAAGGTTTTTGGCCGTCATTGGCCGCTAGGAAGTCTTGGAAATTACCCCGCACTTCTGCGTAGAGTTCCTGCTTGGCAGCCTCCAGCGGTTGACCCGCAGCGACGGCTTCAGTGACGTTTTCAGAGAAGTTGTTAAACTTCCCGCCGGCTTTTTGGAAGGCGTAACGCTGGCCCCCATAAGGCGCATCTGAGGGAGATCCCGGACCCCACACTTTGTGACTCTTGCCGATGTGGTAGCCCGCACCTCGGAGCAGCAGCGGGTAAGCCGGAATCTTCTCATCCCAGACCGCCCCACGCAAAATCGCCCCCCGACCTGTGCGCCAGAAATACTGACCCGAAAGCAACGAACTGCGGCAGGGTGTGCAGGAGGGCGCATTCACATGTGCATGGCGGAACAACACGCCCTTCTTCGCGATCTTGTCAAAGTGAGGCGTGCGCACCGCATCATTGATCCCACCTTTGCCATTCAACTCCGCGTAAATGCTGGCATAGCGCCCCCAATCGTCGGCAAAGACAAACAGAATGTTAGGCTTGGCTGGAGCCGCAGCAGCAGCCTGCCAAGACACCAGCAGGGAAAGAAGAAGAAAAAGACGTTTCACAGGAGGTATCAAAGTTCGTTAGCCAGCAGGACATTCCCAGAATTACTCGCGCCATACACCTGGCTCATCGGTCCACTTCGTCAGCACCTGCCGCTCCGTCACCGGCCACCAGGCCTGGAGTTTATCGGCCAGGCGCTGCACCACCTCAGGGTTCTGCGCCGCCAGGTTCACATCTTCATGCGGGTCTGCCAGCAGATCAAAAAGCTGTGGGCGCTTTTCCGTGCGCGGATGGCTGCTGGCGTAGCGGTCCAGCTTGCCATCATAGGTCAGCAGCAGCTTCCATTTGCCATCCACCACCCAGCGATAAAGCAGGGTGTCTTCCGGTTTCTCAATGCTCACCACATCGTGGGCAAAGGTCTCGCCAAAGACTTCCTTGCGAGAGGTAGGCTCGCCCGATTTCAACACGGGCAGCAGGTTCAGCCCGGGCAGGCTTTTCGGGATCTCTGCCCCCACGGCGGCGAGCACGGTGGGCATGATGTCAATGCTGGAGCAAAGCTGCTCTCCCCGGTTGCCCGGCTGGATGACACGCGGCCAGCTAAACAAGATGGGCTGGCGTGTGCCGCCTTCATTGGCCGACTGCTTGGAGCGCGGTGCATACCCCTGGCTGTTGGGGTCCTGAATCCAGCCATTGTCCGCCACGTACACAAAGATGGTGTTTTCAGTGAGCCCTTTTTCTTCGATCTTATCGATGAGCTGCCCGCAGGTTTCATCGAACCATTCGACCATCGCATAATACCTGGCCACGTGATCTGACTCGATGCCCTTGGCCTTGTATTTTTGGAACAGACGATCCGGCGGCGTGTGCGGGGTGTGGGGCATCATGGGCGCATACCAGAGGAAGAAAGGTTTTTTGGCAGCGAGCGCTTGGTCAATGTAGCCAAACACAGGCTCCAGCCCCTCACGGCCCACTTTCAATCCATCGTCACCGTGACGTCCGCCAGGCTGGGGAAAACCACGGGTCATGCCCGCTGTGAAGCCGCCCCGCGCCGGGCTGCCCTCCCACCATTTGCCAGACTGAAAGGTGAGGTATCCCAGCTTTTGCAGCTCGCCAGCGATGGTGGGGTGCTGCTCCACATGCGAGATCAGTTGCTCACGCAGGGCCGCGTATTCAGCAGGTTCATCCCCGGCCTTGCCTTTGCCTTTTCCCTTCTTGCCTTTGCCAGTCATAGAAGGCAGCGGGGTGGGGTCATTGCCGGTGGTCTTATGCTGGTGAGAATAGAGCCCGTTGGCGAAAGTCATCAAAGCCGGACGACACAGAGCAGTGGGCACATAACCTCTGGAGAACAGCGCGCTGCGGGCCGCTAACTTATCCAGGTTGGGTGTCTCGATCTGTTGATGCCCCATGAATCCATAATCCGTCCACGCGTGGTCATCTGAGATGAGATACACCACGTTAGGCGGGGCTGAATGCGCTGCATGAGGGCCAGCCACGAGAGCCAGACAAAAAGCCAAAAGACCAAGGAGAGTTTTCATAAACAAAAAGGGGGTTCTAACGGCGACGGTCAGCCGCAAAAAATGGAGCTTTCGATAACGAGCCAGCGAGGCCCAGCTTTCGGGAGAATGGAAAGTTGTGGCGAATCTTTCCCCACCCTTCCGAAGGCACAAAAAACCCCGGCCTGCACCAGGGCAGACCGGGGTTCTTCAGAAGGTCCGTGTTAGACGATTTCGACGCCGTCCACCTTGAGACCCGGAATAGCGACAGGGTAGCCGCCATCTGCCGTTGGCTTCGCAGGTGGCTCGGTCTCAGCGGTGACGATGGCAGGCATGTGCTGCACCTTCGAATTGAAGGCTTCGTCCCACTTGATCTCTTTGCCAGAGTAGGTCGCCATGCGGCCCAGGACGGCGGTCATCGTGGATTCCGCACCGTAGTAGGCGTTGTTGATCGGCGTGTTGTCACGCACAGCCGCCTGCAGGATGTCGTGCTCCGTCTGATACGGATCAGGGTCTCCCGTGCGACGGCCTTTTTTGGCCTTGGCTTCGCCTTCTTCAGCACCGCCAGAACCTGGACGATATTTCCAGATGACGTTGCCTTTGTGGTCCACCGCGTAGCAGTTCGGCTTGTTGTCCAGGTAGATCTTACCCTTGGTGCCGGTGAACTCTTCACGCACGGCATTGTACACGCCGGACTGGTGACGGCACTGGCTGTTGATGCGCACGCCGTTTTCATAGGTGAACTCGACGTAGTGATGGTCAAAGATCTGGCCGAACTTCTTGTCCACACGCTGCTCACGGCCGCCCATGCCCTGGGCACTCACGGGGTGACCGCCGATGAACCAGTTGGCCACGTCAATGTTATGGATGTGCTGCTCATTGATATGGTCACCGCAGAGCCAGGTGAAGAAGTACCAGTTGTTGATCTGATACATCAGCTCGGACTGGCTAGGCTGCTTATCACGGAACCAGATGCCGCCGCCATTCCAGTAAACCTGGCCGGAGACGATATCGCCGATGATGTTCTGTTCCTTCACCTGCTTCAGAGCTTCCATGTAGCAGTTCTGATAACGGCGCTGCAGACCCACCACGACTTTGAGTTTCTTCTCGTCGGCGATCTTGGCCATCTCCAGGACCTTGCGCACGCCAGGGGCATCCACGGCCACAGGCTTCTCCATGAACACATGCTTGCCGGCATTCACCGCAGCTTCAAAGTGATAAGGGCGGAAGCCGGGAGGGGTGGTCAGGATGACGAGGTCGCAGCTATCAATGACCTTTTTGTAGCCATCCAGGCCGGAGAAAATGCGGGAGTCATCCACTTCCACCTTCTCGGCATGTTTGGTGCGGAGGTTGGACAGGGCACCTTCAGCCTTTTCTTTGAAGGCATCTGCCACGGCGTGGAGGACCACCCCTTCCTGCTTCGTGCTCAGCGCCTGGTTGGCAGCGCCTGAGCCACGGCCACCGGTGCCGATGAGGCCGACCTTGATGCGGTCGCTGCCAGCCACGTTGGCCGACTGGGCGATGGTGAGCCCGCTGCTAGCAACGGTGGCGACAGTGGCTGCCGCCGTGGTTTTGCCGATGAAATCACGGCGTGTGGTGGGGGTAGGTTCAGTATTCATGGTTAGTTCAGATTAACAGCGGGAAAAATTAGGCGTTCCAGGCTTTGCGGATGACCTCGATGCCTTCCAGATAGACCTGGTCTGGAGATGGGAAAAAGTCACGCCACACACGGGTGGCCGCAGCGAGGTCTGGCAGGGAACCGCCGAAGGCTTCGATGGTCATCCAACCATCGTAACCCAGAGACTTCAGTTTCTGGATCTGCTCGGTGATGTTGATGTGGCCACGGCCAGGGGTGCCGCGATCATTTTCAGAAATGTGCACGTGGTTGAGTTTGCCGGAATTAAACACGGTCTCGATGGCCGTGAAGGGGCATTTCTCTTCGATGTTGGCGTGGAAGGTGTCGTACATCGTGCCAAAATTGGCGTGGTCCACGCGCTTCGCGTAGCTAGCGGCCTGTTCCATGGTGTTGAGCAGGTGGGATTCAAAGCGGTTCAGGGCCTCGATGGCGCACTTCACACCAGCGGCCTCAGCCACAGGAGAGATGGCGCGATGCACTTCAGCCGCATTGTTCAGTTCCTCTTCCGTCGGGTATTTGCCGCTGAACTGGCCCAGGACCTGGTAATAAGGACCGCAAAGGGTCTGCACGCCGGCATTGTGGGCGCACTCCAGCACGCGCTTGAGGTGATCGATCGCACCTTGGCGATTGGCCGCCACGGAACTGATGGCGTTGTGCGCCTCATCCGGCAGCACCGTCACCGCCGTTGCCTCCAGGCCGTTGTCTTTCAACACGCGGCCGATCTGGGCAAAGTGGGCCGGGTTGCTGACATCGAAGATCGGGATCTCGACGCCATCATAGCCGGCGGCTTTGAGTTTCTCGATCACAGGGAAGTTTTCATCGGTCACGTGACCGGTCCAGAGGAGGAGGTTGAAGCCAATTTTCATGAATGGGGACGGCAGACTAGAAAAGCGCCGGGGAAACCGCAAGACTTGCTTTGCGGCGATTTCACAGCGCGGGCAGAAGAGAACGCAGCCACACCGCTCAAGGTTTCATGTTGAACATAGCAAAGCGAAAACCATACTCAGTCTGTCTCAGATCTGATTTCTCCAAACCCTCCTGCAAAACGATGTTTACCGCCATCCGTCTCCTGCCCATCCTCGCCGCCTGCTCACTGCTCGCCTCCTGCCAAAATGGTCAAAATCCATTCAGCCAGAAGACTGCCAGCAGCGATCCCTACGCAGCCAATTACGGCAATGACGGCGGCTACAACCCGTATCCAGGGAGTTCTGGCAGCGTCAGCGGTGGCTACAGTTCCCCTCCGACTTACACCCCGCCACCTGCTCCTGCGGAGGCGGACCCCTATGCTTTCAACGCCCCGACTTCGACTCCTAAAACCTCCAGCACCCCCAAGAAGACCGTCAGCTCCTCCAAGCCGAAGTCCTCGACCGCGAAAAAAAGCACCGCCAAGAAATCCAGCGGCAGCTACAAAGTGGCCAAGGGTGATACCCTCTACGGCATCGCCAGAAAACGTGGCACCACCGTGGCCAAGATCAAAGCGAGCAACGGCTTGTCTTCAGACGTGATCCGCCCGGGTCAGAGCCTGAAGATCCCGTAAGCAGCCCCAGCCGGTTCCATAGAAAGTGCCAACGTGGAATGGCGGAGGCTGTCGAATGAACGACCCAGTCACCTCGTCAACCCGTTTGCACCCTATGGAAACTCCGCCCAACATCCCTGCTGCTACCGATTCCCGCCCACTGCCCCGCCGCTCTTCCTGGCCACGCACCCTACTGATCGTCGCTGGAGTCTTTCTTCTGGGTTGTGGCCTCACCGCCGCAGCCACAGCGTGGTGGGTGAAGCGCAATGTTTACGCAGATCTCATCCAGCCCGTCAGCCTCACCAGCCAGGAGCAGCAGATGCTGGAGGCCAAACTGCACGTGCTGGAAACCAGCGCTGCACCTGCGAGCCAACCCGAAACGTCTCCGGGCGAACATGAACGCACCCTGGTCATCACGGCAAAGGAGATCAACGCCTACTTGGCGAGCCAGAACCTGGGAGAAACGGTGCAGGTCCAACTGGGGCCCGATAGCATCTCCGCCACTGTTTTGGCCCCTGTCTCAGCAGATTCTGGGCTGCCGCTCGTTTCTGGGACCACCGTTCGCCTGGGTGTCAACCTGAGCGCTCGTATGGACGAGCAAAAAAAGGTCGCTCTTCAAGTCAACGACGTGCGCGTGGGTGGCCTGCCCATGCCTAACGCTTGGTTAGGATACATTAAAGGAGTCAATCTGGCAGGGGAGAACCTGGAGAAAGACCCGGGCCTGCAAAGATTCCTGGCTGGAATTCAGAGTCTTAAAATCACATCTGAGGGATTGAGAATCGTCCTCGCGGAGTAAGTGCTTGAGTCTCAACGGCATTCCCTTGGACAGCCGAATTGTGAACTGCTCAATAATTTTCAGAAAAAGATGCTTGGCAATGGCACATGGGGTGCTTTAATTGAATCGCACGGTGGGAGGTCTCCCGGACCAACCTCCATCTCATCAACAAACCAAAATCGACCATCATGAAATTGAAGAGCATGACCTCCGTCATCACGAAGTCGGCACTCGTTCTCGCTGCATCTGCCAGCCTGAGCGCATTCGCCGGCACCTCCGCCCCTGCAAAGGGCGTCGCCCCAGTTGTTCCAGAAGAGTCTGGCGCACTGTTTGACACCGTTGGCGCAACCCTCGAAGTGGGTTACGACACTCGTTATTACTTCCGCGGCCTCTGGTTCGCAGACAACACCGTCTGGACTGGCCTGTCCCTGAGCGTCCCGCTCACGGAACAGCTCTCCCTGGGCTTCGGTGCTCTGTACACCTCCTCCGTTGAAACCTCTTCCTCCAACGCCGGCATCGGCGGTGTGGACGGCGCTGGTGACTTCGACTATTCCGAGCTCGACCTCTCCACCTCCCTGACCTACGACGCTGGCTTCGCCAAGTTCGGTCTGGTCTACACCCACTATGAGTTCTTTGACGGTTTCTCCGGCACGAACTTCGGCATCCCTAACGGCGCTGGCGAACTGAACGTGAGCGGCGTTGAAGAAGTTGGTATGACGGTTGCTGCCCCTCTGGGTCCAGTGAACTTCTACGCTGGTTTCTTCTATGACCTCACCATCGGTGCTTCCTACGCTGAAGTCGGTGCTGACCTTCCGATCGAAATCACTTCTTGGCTGAGCATCGTTCCTGCTGTCAAAGCAGGCTACGGCTTCTCCAACTACTACACGATCGTTGGCCAGTCCAACCAGAGCGGTCTGACTCACGTGATCCCTTCTCTGTCTGCTCCAATCAAGCTGACCAAGAGCGCCACGCTGACCCCTTATGTTGCTTACAACATGTCCCTGGACACCCGTCACCTGAACAACACCGAAGACAACGAAATCTTCGGCGGCGTGAAGCTGAGCGTGAGCTTCTAATTCTGTCGGAGTCTTAAAGATTCCTTCACCTAACTCCCGACCAGGGCTCCTGGTCGGGAGTTTTTGTTTGGTGGTGGCGTTGCGACTCGCTATTTTGCCCGATCACCATGGCGACTTCTCCCCTCAATTGGAATTCTTCTTCCCTTACTCACGGCTGGCAGCGCGGCGTCAAATCCTTCTACTGGGGCCTTGGGTTCAAGGCAGAAGACTTCAACAAACCTCAGATCGGCATCGCCACGCCGCTCCTTGATGGCAATCTCTGCAACATGAAGGCCTATGAAGTGGCCAAACTGATCCAGCAAGGCTGTGCGGAAGCTGGACTCATCGCCTTTCCTTTCGGCGTTTCCGGTGTCAGCGACAACATCACCCAAGGTCACGAAGGCGGTGCATCCTCCCTGGTTTCCCGCAATCTCATGGCCAATGGGGCCGAGATGGTCACCAGCGCGCATTGCTACGATGGCATGATCGGCGTGCATCATTGCGATAAAAATGGCCCCGCCTTTGCCATGGCCCTCGCACGCTTGAACTATCCAGGCCTCATCGTCAATGGCGGCAGCATTTTGCCTGGCTGCCATGCGGGCAAACCCATCACCATCCTGGATTCCTACGATTCCCAGGCCCAGGCCAACAACGGCAGCATGACCTTTCAGGAATCCGAAGATATCATCCGCGCCGCCTGCCCGGGTGCCGGCGGCTGCGGCATCGCCGCCTCTTTCAATACATGGGGCATTGCCCTGGAAGCCATGGGTCTCAGCCTGCCAGACACGTCCTCCATCCCTGCTGTGGATGAAGCCAAAAAGGACGACTGCCTCCGTGTGGGCAAGGCCATGCGTCGTCTACTGGAGCTGGATCTGCGGCCCCGCACCATCATCACCAAAGCAGCTCTGACCAATGCGATGACCGCCATTGCTGCCATGGGGGGCTCGACCAATGGCGTGCTGCACATCCTCGCCGTGGCGCGTGAGGCCGGCGTGGACTTCACCCTTCGGGACATGCAGGCCATCTGCCGTCGCACCCCGGTTTATTGCAATTTTGCTCCGCGTGGGCGTGGGACCATGGCAGACCTGCATCGCATCGGCGGCACAGCCATGCTGCTTCGCCATTTCCTCAAGGCGGGTCTCCTGGATGGCTCCTGCATCACCGTCACAGGCCAGCCCCTGGCTGAAAATGTGGCCCACTGCCCTGATGTGCCGCTCGATCAGGACCTCATCGCCCCGCTTGGTCAGCCCTTCAAAGACTACGCCGATCTCCAGATCTGCTTTGGCAACCTCGCCCCTCACGGCATGGTCTTCAAAGTTTCCTCCCGCCAAAGTCCTCGCTTCAAAGGCCGCGCCATCTGTTTTGACAGCGTGAAGGCTGTTTCAGACGCTGCGGCAGCCAAGAAAATCCAGCCGGGCCACTTCGTGGTTTTGCGGGGTGTCGGGCCCATCGCCGCCGGCATGCCAGAACTCCTCGTTGCCAGCGCAGCCTTGGCTGTGCCAGAGCTTGATGGCCAAGTTGCCTTCCTTTCAGATGGCCGCGTTTCGGGAGTTTCTCACGGGGTCATGGGCATTCATTGCTCACCTGAAGCAGCCGTCTGCGGCCCCATCGCAGCCATCCAAGACGGGGACGAAATCGAGTTCGACCTGCTCGAAGGCACCATTCACCTGCATGCAGACCTGAGCTCCCGCTCCGTCGCCTGGGACAAGCCGGTTTCAGGTCGTGGTTATCTGGCCGACTTTGCCGCCACCGCCCTACAGGCACATGAAGGCTGCGTTTCGGCATGGGTCATGCGTGACGCATGATCTCCGTCTTTGTCCTCGTCACATTGGACGGAAGCTTATACAGTCATCCGCATCTTCCCGCATGAATTCCACGTGGTCCATCCGGCTCGTCCGAGCCCTATTCTTTGCCCTGTTCGTTTTCACGGGCATCACGATCTCGCTGGGGTTTCAGCAGCCAGCCTGGATGGGTGCACTGACCGGGGCCGCCATCATGGGCCTGCTGCTGGCGCTGGACATCCTTTTCACACGCTTCAGCCTGCGTGATTTTTCTCACGCCACCTTTGGTCTGGCCATTGGCCTTTTCTGTGCCTGGCTGGTGACACGAATTGGCGTTTTCCAGCTCGGTTATTTTCAATCCATGGCCGATGGTGAAGCGGTACGCAATGTGGTAGAGATTCTTATCTACACGTCCCTCGCCTTTTTTGGCGTCACCTTTGCCCTGCGCAGCGACCGGGACCAGTTCGCCTTCCTCATTCCCTATGTCCGGTTCCGGCGCGATGGCTCCGAGGGTGAACCGCTGCTGCTGGATACCAATGTCATCATTGATGGGCGCATCGCCTCCGTCGTCCAGACAGGCTTCCTCAGCGGAGCCCTCGTGGTTCCGCGTTTCGTGCTCGATGAATTGCAGCGGCTCGCCGATTCCAGCGAACCGCAAAAAGTCATCCGGGGTCGCCGTGGACTCGAGGTGATGGAAAAGATGCGGACCATCTCAGACCTTCGCCTATCCATCCACGAAGACCCGCCCGGCACTCTGCGAGATTCCTCTGCCCCCGTGGACACCCGGCTCGTCTCCCTGGCCCGCGAGCTGAATGCCCGACTGCTGACCAATGACGAAAACCTCGCCAAAGTTGCCAGGCTGCGCGGCATCGTGGTCCTGAGTTTCAACGATCTCGCCATCGCCCTCCAGCCCCAGCTCAATCCTGGCGACGAGCTTTCCCTGTCATTAACCAAGCCGGGCAAAGACAAACATCAGGCCGTCGGCTATCTGGCAGATGGCACCATGATCGTGGTCAATCAGGCCGCCACATTCATCGGCCAGAGCGTCGAAGTCACCATTTCCGGTGCCCTGCCCACCTCTGCTGGCAGGCTTATTTTTGCTGAGCTCAAAAAGTAAAAGGGTTCAGCGGCGACGGCGCAGCGTCAGCAAGCTTCCCAGCATCAGCATCAGTATGCTTCCAGGCTCTGGCACACCGACGATGTTCTGGATGACTGCCGCGTTCGTCGAAATCCGCGAGGCATACATCCCCCCGGCAGAATCAGGGGCCAGCGCCCAGCCGTTTCCATCATCGCCCTGGTAGTAGCCATCTCGGT
This sequence comes from Prosthecobacter algae, assembly GCF_039542385.1. Classification (NCBI taxonomy): domain Bacteria; kingdom Pseudomonadati; phylum Verrucomicrobiota; class Verrucomicrobiia; order Verrucomicrobiales; family Verrucomicrobiaceae; genus Prosthecobacter; species Prosthecobacter algae. Next base: position 154,605 of record NZ_BAABIA010000002.1, read on the forward strand.
CATACAGCGCAGCCGCAAATTCCAGGCCGTCTCCGGTAATGTTGTTGATGTCGAAAAAACCGTCCACCCCATAGTTGATGCCAGCCAGTTTCCAAACTCCGCCATCATTCACGAATAATCCACCGCCTGAATCTCCCACCGACAGCGTGGATTCATTCTGGCCCAATGCATTGTCAAAATCAGCCCGCAGTAAGTCGCCACCCACGATACCGTCCACCGTATTCGCCCCCCAGCGTGCGACACCATCCGATCCGGTGTGATACCAGCCTTTCACATCTCCGCTGAGTTCCACCTCCGCTCCTCGCGGTCCGCCACGTCCAAAAACCACCATCTCCAGTCCCGCCTCCGCCCCACCGGTGTACAAAGTGGCATAGGAACTGAAGGTCTCATTGATCTTGAAGATCCGCAGATCGGTCCCGGCGATGTTCCAAAAGCCCTGTCCGCCATTAGCCGAACTGTCGATCGTATAAGTCACATCCACCACACCATTGAACTCAGCCGTGCTGGTAAACGTCGGTGAAGCTGAAACTCCGATGTGCTGCGCTGTAATGAAATACTGAGGCGCGATCATCGTGCCCAAAAAGCTGCCATACTCCCCCTGGTAGGCCCAGCCACTGTCTACATACTGGCCCGTCGGAGCGGTGGTATTTGCCAGAGCATTGTCCGTATCCACCAAAATGACGGCCTGGCTGGTCGCCGCAGAGCCGAGAAGCCACAGCAACATCCAGCCCCTAAGGCAGCAGCAAGACGCAACAATTTTGGCCGAAGACATGGTGAAAATGTAAGCGAGATTTTATATCCACCACAATTATTCTAAATTTAAGCTAAAATACAAGCTCCATTCATCTACGCCGCCCCGTGAACGATCATCCCACGGAAGGCGCTGCTGCTCATCATCGGCTGCAGCAGGCTCATCGCCGCACGCAGCTTGGCAGAGTTTGCCACATTTGGGTTGTTCACCATCAGGACATCAGTGGCCAGAGGTGCGAGAGGTGCGACATCCGCAAAGTTTTTCAAGATCGCCCCCCCGTCCAGAATGATCCAGTCCACATGCTGCCGGGCCCGTTCAATCCAGGAGCGGTACCCATCCAGCAGTTCATTCGTGGCATAGGAGGGCAGATCGTGCGCAGGCAGCAAAAAGAGATTCGTCTTGCCATAGCGGAGAGACTCCAGGTCATGCGCCCAAGAACTGTGCTGGGTCGCGTGGGGGAACCATTGATGCAGCGTGGGCGAGACCGCATTGCACTCCATCATGAACACGCTGCGTCCCTGGTGGCAAAACGCCGCCGCCAGAGCCGCCGCAGACAGGGTCTTGCCCTCTCCAGCCTCAGCACTGGTGAGAAGGATGATGCCTCCCAGTCCGCTGCGTTTCAGCGCCTGCATTTCCAGGGTGGTGGTGAGCTGGGACAGCGCACCCGCAGCGCCATGGGGCTCTGAACGCAGCAACTGGCCCAGCATGGCCTCCGGAGTGCCGTGGCCGATCAGCGGCAGATGCGCCAGCACCGGAGCCTGATTGGCCGTGGTCCCTGCAAGCATGGACGGTGAACGGGCGGCGGGTTGGAAAACAGGAGCCGGGGGAGCTAGGGGCGAAGGCGCATAAGGCAGCGTGCCTGGGGCGGCGGAGCCCGAGGTTCTGACGAGCGGCCCTGAAGGCATGTGCGGCACTTCCTTGACCGAGGGAATGTTGGCGGAAGGGGAACCCTTCTGCCTCAGGAGCCGGAAGACGTGGTCATCCATCAGTCCCCAGCCCACAGGCAGGCCGATAAAGATCAAACCAAAAACCATCAAACTCGCCACAGCCGCAATGGGCTTGTTTGGCTTCACCGGCTTGTCGGGTGGAGAGGCGATGTCCGAAAGGCTGAGCGCACCGCTGTCCTTGAAATTGCCTGTCACTTCAGCCTGGTTCAGCCGCTTCACGATGGTCTGGTACATTTCGCGATCTGCCGCCACCTGATCGCTAAGCATCTTTTGCTCGACGTTTTTGCCGCTTTGGTCCAACACCTCACCACGTGAGGTTTCCAACTGCTTTTTGAAGTCTGCGATCTGCCGCTCCAGGCTCAAGACTTCGGTTTCGGACATCGTGACCACCGCCATCGAGGCATGATCCAGTGCGTTCTTGGCCGATTCGATCCGGCCCGCCAATGCAACCATCTGGGGATGCCTGCGCCCACACAGCGGTTCCAGCGCTTTGCGCTCCGTCATTGCTGACTCGAGTTCTTTGCGGTTAAAGGCCACATCCGGATTGTCTGCCACCACACGCACTTCCAAAAGATCCCGTCCTGCCTGTTGGGTGGTACGGATGCTCTGCAGATCGCTCTTGGATTTCGCTAGTTGGATCTCCACATTCGTGATGGCCGTCATGAGCTGGCGCACCTTGTCACCATCCACATCCATCGCCTCGTTGGTCTGGATGAGGTTCTCGCTCTTGCGGTATTCGGAAAGCTTTCGTTCACTGACTTCCAGGCGCTGTTTCAGTTCATCGGCCTTGGTCTGAAGGTAGTCGCGCTCGCTCTGCGTCTGGCCGCTTTCCTGTTCGCCGAAAAAGCGGATGTAATCCTGGGCAAAACCATTCGCCAGATCCGCCGCCAGTTGGGGATCCCGATTCCGCACCAGAATGCGCAGAATATGGGATTCCTTTTGCGGCTCCACCCGCACACTGCTCTCCACGCTTTCGGCAAAGACATCCATGGGCGGGGCAGGGTCCAGAGGAGTGTAAAGGCCCACCCATTTCAGCAACTGGTCTTTGCGCCCTAGGGTGCTCAGTTCATCCTGGATAAAAGCGTCCCTCTTCACTGGGTCAAAACGGGTGTAAAAGTAGTCCGCAAACTTCCGCGACTTGATCTCGGTCAGGTGGTTGTTGATGAGCTGAGGAGCACTCAGTTCCGTCACTCCTTGCCGCCCCATTTCATTGAAGTTAAAGACATTCGTGTCCTGCAGCCGCAGCCGCAGCTTCGCCTCCGACTCATAAATCTTCGCTCCCATGCCCAGGAGGTAAAAGACAGCCGCCGCCGCAGGCAGTGCCATGAGCAGACCTAACCACCAGCGTTTCTTCAGGTAACCTGCCAGGTCCGCCAAGCTGATCACCGACTCGCTAAAATGAGGGGCAGGCGTCGAGAGATAAGGGCTGGAGTCCGCCGGGGACAGCCCCATGGGAACCCCGAGAGTCGCCGGTGCCATGGGAACAAGGCCCTGCCCGCCACCGGCAGCCCCTGGCTGGGTGCGGTTGGGATCAAGGGCGAGCTGGTAGGACATGACGTGGGCGTGAAACTGGAAGTACCATCATGCACCTGCCCCCAGGGGGCAAGGAGCAGACGCAGGGGTTTGGGAAGGTTTAGAGTCAGAATGTTCGATTTTCATGGCCTGGAGGATGATCCGGTTCACGATTTTGACATCGAAGACCTCCTCTGCCAGCTTTCGGCTGGCGAGTCCCATGCGGACAATTTGCTCTGGCTGCTGGATAAAAAACTCCATGGCCTTCACCACGGCCACCTCATCGCGAGGGGGCAGCAAAAAGCCATTTTCTCCGGACGGCACACACTCGCGGGCGCCGACCGAATCGGTCGTGATCATGGCCCGGCCAGTGGACAAAGCCTCCAGCGATGCATGAGGCACGCCTTCACGGTACCAGGTGGGCAGGCAAAAGACATGCATGCTTTTCAGCAACCCGGCCACATCCCGCACCATGCCGTGATGAATCAAGGTCCCCTCCTTCACCCATTGCTCCACCTCTGCCTCAGAGACCCGGTTGGGGTTGGGATCAAAGGGACCGACGAGATGAAACTCCGCCAGGGGATACTTGGCTTTGATCTTCCGTGCCGCCTCCGCAAATACGCAAACGCCTTTGCTGATGAGCAGCCGGCTCACCAGCACAAAACGGATGCGCCCGGCGGCGATGTCGGCATTTCCTTCCAGCGGCACATGGGGGTATTCATCCAGGTTCACTCCTGAACCTGCAGTGACGTGAACGGGCACTCCCGGCGGCAGCATCTTCAGATCGGTAAAAAGCTGCACATCGTCACGGTTCTGCATGAAAATAACATCCGCCCTTTTCAGGGCGAACCGGTGCAAAGCCTTGGAAACCCATTGCACCAGCGTCTGCTTCAGCGTTTCCGGTTTCACAAAGGTGAAGCCCAGCCCAGGCAGCAGGGCATAGACCTTGGGCACCCCTGCCAGCCGCGCCACCACACAGCCATAGACCACCGACTTGATGGTGTAGGCAAAGAGCGCATCGGGCTTTTCCTTCCGAAACAGACGGAACATATCCAGCCAGGTGATCCAATCCTTGGCCAGATTCACCCGGCTGCGCACCATGCGGATGGGCTCATGCCGCACACCGGCGGCCTCCAGGTACTTCCGCACATGCGGGTAGTCTTCAGCAGCAGAGGTCACCACTTCACAACCATGGGCGGCGAAGTCGCGGATGAGATCTCCGCGATGGTAAACCAGGGTGTTGGCATCAGCCGTCAGGACGAGAACTTTCATGCAGAAATCGAAGAGGAGGAGGAACCGGGCAGCAGGCGCTTCAGGTGCCGGATAGAACGGAAGAGGGCGGCGCGCAGGCTCTCGGGCTGGTAGGCTTCCAGGTCGAGGACTTGGCGGGAGGTCTGCGACCACTCCTTTTTGTAACGGTAGGTTCCGGGCAGCATGTCAAACAAACGGAGGTTGCGGACCATGCAACATTCCACCGCCCAGCGGATGCTGAGATGCCCCATGGAAAAACGCGCCAGGCGGGAGTGCCAGCCGAGCTGGAAAAACAGAAACTCGTCTCCCTCCACAAAACCATAGATGCCGCCGACCATATCGCCACCGACCGCAAGAAAAGGCAGCATTGCACGGCCGCTGGGCAGCCACTTCTGGGCCAGCCTCCGGTGGAATCTCCAGGATTTGGGGGTGACAAAAGAGCTGACTCCATCGGGGTAATGCTGCCGGTGCAAGTCAGCAAATTCATCCAGCCGGGCCTCCATGTCTGCGGACGTCACCAGTTGCTCTTGAAAGTCGTTTTCCTGCTTCAGCAATTCGCGCCTGCGGCGGAGCTCCCGGCGATGTTTGCCAGGCAAGGCAGCTTCAAACTCCGTCCAGGATGAACTCAACCGAATGCACTCGCATTGAGTCGCCTTCAGAATGCCTCCTCCCGTCGTGCATAAGTGTAGCGCCTGGACGATCCAAGGATAGTTAGGGGATTCCTCAGGCAGCTTGTTCAGCCGCACAGCCTGCCATTCCACGCCCAAAAGGTGGAAGACCTGACACAAAATGGGCGTCAGTTCCGGCTCACGGCCTGCGGGCACCAGAAAGTCCAGTCGCTCCCCCTTCACCTCGCCCAACCCACCCAGGAAACCCAGGTGCTGGAGATGACGACGCACCCCCTCCACCTCCGGTCCAATCATCAGCGGAGCAATGGCCAAAGGTGCACCATGATCGTCACGCACGACGGTGATCGCGAGCGTAAAGCCTTCATGAAACTCTTCCCACCACAGGCTCACCCAGTCCCAGCGAAGGAACGGCGTGCGCACGGCGCTTTGCTCCAACAGGGCATCCCAGCAGGGTTCCAGGGCTTTGAAGCCAGCCTCGTCACGGATGATGTCCAGCTTCACTGGCCACCTCCTTTCGCCATGATCAGCTCCGCCAGTTTCAGGCGCGCCTCATAGAGCTTGCCCATGTCGTCATCCCAATCGCCAAAACCTCGGGCAAAGGTAGCCGCCAGATCCAGCGCCTCTTTTTCCAGCCCCAGATCCTTGGCCAGCATGAGGTAATCATAATCCTCTGCCATTTCCCGCAGCCATTTCAGGCGGATGCTGGCCACAGGCATGTGCGCCCCATTCCGCTTTTGCGTGGCCGGGTAGATGTAGCTGCCGTCACCATTGTAAACCCGGTCTTCCGTGTGGTGGAATGAGCCCGCATCCGCCCACACATCCACACCCGGGCTGGCAAACAGCGTGTCCCAGTAGGTCAGTCCGGTGATGCCATGTCGGGGCATCACCCATGCCAGCACGCGGTGGTTCATCGCCGGGTAGTCCAGGCACCAAACGGGAGGATTCGATTCTTTAAGCTGCTGTGGTTTGCCATGCGCCGCCTCCCAGTCACCGGGCATTTGCACCAGCGCAGCATAGCACCACACCTCGTCCCCAGCCGTGATGCGGCGAGCGATGTCACGCTTGCCGTTAGGCGATTCCATATCCTCCCAGACTTGGGAGAAATGCGGCACCCAAATGTCCACATTGCCATCCAGCCGTCCCCACCACCAGTTGTCAGGTGCAGGCTGCTCCGTCACCAGCAAGGGCACCTTCAGCTGATGAGTGGCCTCCACCTCATTAAAAAAGTCTCCCCAGCGCCGCACCCGCGCATAGGCATCGGCGTCGTTCGGCTCATCCAGCGATCCCATGATGACGTAACCTCGCGATTCGGCGCGTAGCTTTTTCATCAGCTTCATCCAATCCGCCACGTAGTTCATCGCTTCCTTCCGGTCTTTCTCCAAAGGATCAGCAAAGGGCCATTCCGGCCAGATGGGCAGCCCGAGCGTGCTCACATGCCGGTGCAGCAGGTGCTTGCGCATGCCCGCCTCCACCTTGGCATCATTGATCTTGCCCGTGGCTCCGTCCGGATAGGTCGGGTAAGTTTGGTCAATGCTCAGCCGATGCTGTGCCAGCAAATCGTAGTACTCATTCAGCAAAACCAGCAGTTCAGGCTCCGGTGGTTCTTTTTGGCGGTCAAAACCATGAACTTCGGCGATCCGGCGCCAAATGGTCATGATGGAGGTGCGTAGCCGCGGCACCACTGGCAAATCAAAAGGCAGCACCTTCACCGAGATCTGGCGCGTGGCCAAAAACAGACGGTCGGGTCCCAGCACACGTACCTCTCCTTTGTAAACACCAGGCGGTGTGGCATAGGGCACATGCACATCCACCCAGTAAGGCTGATTGACGCTTTTCACCTCGGGCAGCTCCTGCCAGGCAAAGGTCTGCGGGACCAGCGCATCCGGGTATTCGCCAGCGGGCAGCGGTGACATCGGCGTGGACTTCGAAACCTTCACATAATGCTCACGCAGCAGCAGCGGGGCCGGGATTGTTTTGCCCTCTGGCCCTGTCAGGGTAGTGGCCTCCAGGGTGACCTTCCGCACCTCCTCGGGAGCTCCGTTCACCACCATTTGCAGAGCTTCCCATTCACCTCGGGCCGCCTGCAATTCCAGCTTCGTCACCAGAGGCAAGTCCTCCGTACGCGAAACGCGGGTCATCGCATCGGTGAGCGATACATTCAGTTCTCCATGCATCGCCGTGGCCAGCAGAGTGAGTCCGAAAACGAGGGCCTTCATACGGCGAGCACCTCCTGGTAAACTTGTTCGTAACCTCGAGCTGCCACAGCGATGTCAAACCGTTGCACAGCATGACGACGCAGGCTTTCAGACGAAGGCGGATGGGCGAGGGTGTCTTCCCAAGCTTTGGCCAACGCCTCGGCCTCCTTCACCGGCACCACCTGGCCGACCCCTTCCAACAGACGGGAGCAGTCCCCGACATCGGTAGTGACGCAGGGCACACCACAGGACAGCGCCTCCATGATTGTCATCGGGCAGGCCTCTGTTCGCGATGCCAGTGAAAAGACATCCAGGGCAGGATAGGCTCGCTGGGGGTCTGGACGAAACGGGGTGAAATGCACCTGGCTGCGGATGGGTACCACCGAAAGAGAGGCCCGCGCACATTCATCCAGCTCCCACTCCTCTCCCCCGCATAACCAGAAGTGTGTCTCCGGATGGCGAGCCTGCAGGAGGGCTGCGGCCCGGAGCCAGGTGGACAGGTCCTTCATCTCATGGAAACGGCCAATGAAGCCAATCAGAGGAGCTCCCTCGGGCACTTTCAGTTCCTGCCGCACACGGGCCCGCGCCTGCGCATCAGGGACAAACCGCATTGTATCAATGCCATTGGGCACCCAGGTCATGGCCGCTGCCGGATAACCCATCGGCACGTGATCTTCCAGCGCCGCTGATGAACAGGAGATGATGCGGACGGGAACCCAGCGGGAGGACCGCCCAATAAGTTTCTGGAAGACCGCCATCTTCAGATCCGAGTCCCCAGGGTTGCGATGGATTTCACGACAGTGAATGCCCCACACCACGGCGCGGATCCCGGCCATACGGGCACACCAGCCGCCCACAAAATCGGCATGATGCATCCAGGTCTGCACCACGTCAGGTCGGATCTGACGCAGCAACTGGACGAGCCGAACCAAGGTGTCCCGACGCAAGAAAGCGGTTGCTTTGAGGTCATGCACTTCGGCTCCGGCATCTCTCAGCCGGGCCATGTCCTGCGGCCAGGCACGCCCATCCATGACGATCACCACCGTGCGCCATTGGCTGCGATCCATTCTGGCCACCAGATTTCCCAGCATGGCTTCCGCCCCGCCTCCACCCGGGGCAGCGATGAAATGGACGAGAGTTTTCTGAACGGGCATGGTCTGACGGGCGGTGTGTTCACCCCTTTGACCCTCGGCAAGCAGCAAATGTTCCGCTTTCAACAAACTTGGTGCAGCCCAGGCCACAAGATGGCCGACCCACGCGGGTGGCCTACTCCAAGATGCAATCCAGGTTGGGACGTTCATGCGCGCCCTCCTTTCCACTGGCGCACCAGTTCAAAAGCTCCTGAAACGGTGGCCTCAGTCTCCCAAACGGATTCAGGTGCCCCATAGCGAGGCAGATGCATGAAGGGCCCCGCAGCAGTGGCCCGCCCGCAGATCATCGTCCAGGCGGATTCAAAACCGGCTTCAGCGAGCAAAGACAAAGTCTCCGGCGTAAAGTCTCCAGGACCGCCGTTGGGAAAGGCAAAAGCACGTGGCGGCTGGCCCAGCTCCGCCAAAATGCGATCCCGGCAGGTGATGATTTCATGCCGCTGTTTTTCCACGGAACAACGGGCGAGGATGGGATGAGCATGCGTGTGGCCACCAAAATCGATGAGTCCACTGTCGCGCATTTCCCGCACCTGGTCCCAGGTCAGCGGACGCGTGACTTTCGGAGCTACAGGCAGCGTGACTCCCTTCAATAAGTTCTCCACCCGCAGGCGCATGGCTTCTTCAGGCAGAGTTTTCAGCTCAGCCAGCCATTCCCCCAGCGAAGCCGCTCCAGGCAGCGGGATCCCGGCGCACAGGGCCAGGTCCACCTGTTGAAACCACAAAGGGTCGGTACCATCCAGAAAACCGGTCGCCAAAAAGATGGTCGCGGGCAGGCCCAGCTCCCGCAGGATGGGGAATGCCAGCTCGTAGTTGGAGGCATACCCATCGTCAAAGCTCAAAGCCACCGCGCGAGGAGGCAGCCCCTCCCCCGCCCGCAGCCGACGGGCCATTTCAGCCAGAGGCATCACGTGATAACCTCTCGAAAGATGCTGGCAGACTCGGCGAAAGGTGGAAACGGGCAGATGCAGGCTTTCATCTCGCACCCCCGCCGGTTCGCCATCGGCCCTCAGACCGTGAAAAGCCAGGACAGCCCCCTGTCCCGTGAGTTGACTACGGGCCACGGCGGCCATGCCGCACAGCACCAGCACTGCCGATTTGGCAGTCTGGCCAGCACGATTTAGGCTGGAAGGCAGGGGGAACAATTTCTAATAATTTAGTAAAATTATCAAAATTCAGCTAATAATCAACGGATTCTCACTATTTTCCTCCGGCAGCGGCAGTTGCCCCAGCAGACGCACGCATTCGTTCAGCAAGACATTACCTCACCATCCCGTCTTGCTCCGATGCCACTTTCGCTGGTGACCGAACTGAATGAACGCGACCGCCTGCTGCTACGGCGCTGCACGGAAGGGTTTTTGCCGAAGCGCATCTTCGACGTTCATACCCATCTTTTTCACACGCGGCACTTTGCCGAGGGCAAGGCACCGGTGTTTCTGGAACCTGGCCGGGGCTACGGTATGGCCGATTTCCAAGCGGCAATGAGCCGCTGGATGCCGGGCTGCGAGGTCGAGGGACTGTTTTTTGGCTATCCCAGCGCTGGCAATGACCGGGCCGGGGAGAACGCCTGGCTGCAGCAGGAGATCGGGCCCCTCGCGGCCACCTCTGCCAACCGCGCTCTGATGCTGGCCGCGCCAGGAGATGACCCGGCGGAGGTCCGCCGGCTGATCGAAACGAGCACCTTCATCGGCATCAAGCCCTATCGGCTCTATGCCGAGGTGGAAGATACGCGGGAGGCCCCTATCGAATCGTTTGCCCCGGAATGGATGTGGGAGATCTGCCACCACCATCACGGCGTGCTGATGCTGCACATCATGCGTGCCGGAGGAATCACCGATCCGGACAATGTCGAAAGCATCCGCCGACTCTGCCAGCGTTACCCCAAGTGTCGGCTGGTGCTGGCCCATGTGGCGCGTTCCTTCAACTATCGCCATGCCCGGGAAGGCCTGCATGTGCTGGCAGACCTGGACAATGTGGTGGTGGACACTTCTGCGGTGACACAAACAGGGGCCTTCCGTGCCGCCCTGGAGATCCTGGGACCTGGCAGGGTGCTGTGGGGCAGCGACTACATGGTGAGCGAGCTCCGTGGTAGCTGCATCAGCCAGGGCGATGGCTTCACCTGGATCCATCCGGAGGAAGACGCCGCCAAAGGCCTCAACATTTTTGGCGGCTACACACTGGTGGGTATCGAGTCTCTGATGGCACTCCGCGAGGCCTGCGAAGACACCGGGATGAACACTGCGGACATCGAGGACATTTTCCGCAACAACGCCCTGCGCCTGCTGGCACCTCACCTGCCCGAGACTGCGGCCATGCCTCCGCAAGCCCTGTGGGAGCATGCCCGGGCACACATTTCCTGCGGTACCGGCCTCATGTCCAAACGGGCGCAAAGTTTTGATCCCGTGAGTTGGCCCACCTACTTTCGCCAGGCCAGGGGCAGTCGCGTGACCGACCTGCATGGGCGTAGTTACCTGGACTTCACCGGCGGCGTGGGAGCCATTTTGTTAGGCTATGGAGACCCCGATGTGAATGCGGCGGTGAAACGACGCTTGTCGTTAGGCTCCTACTGCACACTCAATGCCCCCGAGGAGGTGGAGCTCGCGGAAGCACTGCTGGATCTGCACCCCTGGGCTGGCAAGGTGCGTTATGCACGTGGTGGTGGGGATGCACTCGCCCTCGGGGTGCGCATCGCCCGCGCAGCCACTGGGCGCAGCGGCATCGCCTTCTGTGGTTATCACGGCTGGCATGACTGGTATCTGGCCGCGAACCTGGGGGATACCAGCGCCCTTGATGGCCATTTGATTCCTGGACTGCAACCACTCGGCGTGCCGAGGGAGCTGCGAGGCACCGCTACTCCCTTCCGTTACAATGACTTGGCCTCGTTTGAAAAAGCTCTTGAGGCCCAAGGGGACAATCTGGCCGCCGTGGTGATGGAGCCCATGCGCAGCGAGGAACCGCGCGACGGTTTCCTGCAACGGGTGGCCGATGCCGTGCATGCCAGGGGTGGACTATTCATGGTGGATGAGGTGACCGCAGGCTGGCGCTTTGGCTTTCCAGGCGGCAGTGCGCGAGCGGGCGTGACACCCGACCTCGCCGTCTATGCCAAGGCCACCAGCAACGGCATCCCGTTTGGCGCCGTGATCGGTCAGGAAGCCGTCATGGATGCCGCCAATCCCAGCTTTATCTCCAGCAGCTACTGGACCGACGGCCTGGGAGCCGCCGCCGCGCTGGCCTGTGTGGGCAAAATGCGCCGGCTGCCTGTGCAGGCTCATGTGTGGTCTCTCGGCCAGCATTTGCAAAACCAACTGCGGCAGCTCGCGATGAAGCATCCTGGACTGGCCCTCAAAATCGGCGGCATGCCCTGCGCGCCGTCGCTGACCTTTGGCAACCCAGCCGCCAAGACGCTGATGATCCGCCGCATGCTGGCGCGAGGATTCATGATGTCATCCCAGCTCTACGTCATGTGGACGCATGACCAGGCGCAGGTGGACAAGATGCTGGCAGCCCTGGACGAAACCCTGGGCGAACTCACCCACCTAGCCCAGGAAAACCGGCTGGAGAACGAAGCCGGAACGGCTGCCCCTTCCGGCGGCTTTGCACGGCTCGCCTAACTTTAATTGCAATATTCATGAGCCATTTCACCTTGATTGATTACCTCCTCTTCGGCAGTTACCTGCTTGCTTCCGTCCTCATCGGCCTGCTCTTCGTGAAGGAGCAGCGGACCATGAAGGACTTTTTCCTCGCGGGGCGCAGCATGGGCAGCGTGGTGGTGGCCATCTCCGTCATGGCAGCCATGTTTTCCGGCATCAGCTACCTGGGTGGGCCCGCCGAGGTTTATGTAAACGGACTCGCCTTTGGCTGGGTGCTTTTCTCGTTCTTCATTGCCACCCCCATCACCACGATTTTCATCCTGCCCTTCTTCTATCGGGCGCGGTTCATCACGGCCTATCAATACCTGGAAGAGCGCTTTTCACTGCCTGCACGGCTGCTGGCTTCGGGCCTTTTTATCCTGCGGGTGCTGCTGTGGCTGGGTGCTGCCACCTATGCCCCTGCCCTCGCACTACAACAGGCCACGGGCCTGTCCCTGGAATTTTCCATCCTGGCCACGGGCATCCTGACCACCCTTTACACCATGATGGGCGGCATGAAGGCCGTCATCTGGACGGATGTGATGCAGTTCTGCGTGCTCTTTGGGGGGCAGATTGTGATCCTGCTGGTGGCCGTGGGTAAGATTCCCGGTGGCCTGAGTGAAGTCATTCATGTGGCCCAAACCCATGGCCAGCCCATGCCTTTGGCGAGTTGGGATCCCACGGTCCGGCTGACCTGGGCCAGCGTCATCCTCGGCGGGGCTGTTTTGAATCTGGTGCAGATGGCCACTGACCAGGTGGCGGTGCAGCGATACATGACAGCGAAGGATGTGAAGACCGCCCAGCGGGGACTGTGGTACAAGCTCATCGTCACCGTGCCGGTGCTGGGCCTCTTCTACGGCACCGGCTCCGTGCTACGGGCCTTTTACAACCACCATCCGGATCCGCTGGCAACGCACGCCATTGAAAAGGCGGATCAGATCCTGCCCTGGTTCGTCGTCCATGAACTGCCCCCCGGTCTGGCGGGCGTGCTCGTCGCCGCCATTTTTGCCGCCAGCATGTCCACCATCTCTGCCGGGCTGAATTCACTGGCTTCCGCCACCATGGTCGATTTCCAGCAGCGGCTGACGGACAAGCCTCTGCCTGACGATGAACGCCAGATCTTCCAGGCCCGCATGTGGACTCTTTTCTATGGAGTGCTGGTGGTCGCCCTCGCTTTCGTGGTCGGCCAGTTGGGAACGCTTGTCGAGGTGACCAACACGATCATCGGCCTCGTGGGCGGTCCTATTCTCGGCATGTTCCTGTGCGGCATCTTTATCGGACGCATCGGGCCAAAGGCGATTCTGATCGCCACGGTGCTTGGCTTTGCCGTGTCCTTGCTCGTCAAACTCAACACCGATATCTCCTTCGTCTGGATCACCTCCGTGGGTGCGGGTGTGACGATCCTCCTTTCCGGGGCCCTGAGTTTTATCTTGCCCGGGAGACCTGCCGTGGAGCTCGAAGGCCTGACCTGGCAGCAGCGAAACGACGACGCCTGATTTTCCTTCGCAACTTCTGGTCAGGCCTTTCGTTACATGGGCAACTCCACCTGGAGGCACCCATGAAAGCCCTTCACCTTGCCTTGTGCGCCCTGCTGCCCGCGTTCTGCGTCAGCGCCCAGACTGCCGCTCCGGACGGCAATTCCAACTTCCGCCTCTGGCATGACAGCCAGGGCCGCACGGTGGAGGCAACCTTTCGCGGAATCGAAAACGGCAAGATCTACCTGCAAACCCGGGACGGCCGCATGTTTGATTTTCCCGTCGCCAATCTCACGCCCGAAGACCAGCAAGCCGCCGCCGTCTTGAAACCTGAGGGGTTGGGCATCCAGAAAAATACCGGGCTGGCCCAGGCCGCAGCGATCATCGACAAAGGCGTCCTCATGGGGCTGCAAAAAGCTGGCCAGCAACCCAATGCCCTGGCCAGTGACGAACAGTTTATCCGCCGGGTCTATCTGGACCTTGCCGGGCGCATCCCCACCCGAGCCGAGGCCCTGGCCTTCATCGCCGATCCCAGCGCGGCCAAGCGGGCCAATGTGATCGACACCCTCGTCAACGACGACGGCTTTGCCTCCCACATGTTCAACTACTTCTCCGACATGCTGCGCGTGGCGGATGATGCGCAGAAGGCGAAGTTCTTCACCTACCAGGAATGGCTGAAGGAGCAGATCAACGCCAATCGTCCCTGGAACGAGATCGTCCATGACATGATGGTGGCTGACGGCAAGCTGCTCGACAACGGTGCCTCAGGCTACCTCCTACGCGACCGCGGCATGCGGCTCGACAACCTGAGCCTCACCCTCTCCACCTTCCTCGGCGCCAATGTCTCCTGCGCCCAATGCCATGACCATCCCTTTGCCGACTGGACCCAGCGCCAGTTTTATGAAATGGCCGCCTTCTTTGGCGCTTCGGACACCTACAACCGCAACCTCCCCCGTGGCATGATACGCGGCCTGAGGGATGAACTCACCCAGCAGCAGTTCCAGCAGGCACGGCGGCTCTTTGACGTGAATTCCCTGGCCATCCAGGACGGCAAGGAGAATGACATGACGCTGCCCGACGACTACAAGTATGAGGACGGCAAACCCGGCGAAGCTGTGAAGCCGAAACTCGTCATGTGGGGCAAGGATGACCGCCGCCTACGTTGCTATCAGGATGCCGAACTGGCCCTAAAAAAGGCGGAGGATGACAGCCAGCTCCGCGAGGTCTTCGCCAAATGGATGACCAGCCCGGACAATCCACGCTTTGCCATGACCATCGCCAACCGACTTTGGAAACAGGTCTTTGGGGTGGGCATCAAAGAACCCGTCACCGATCTGGATGATCCCAGTGCCGCCAGCAATCCTCTGCTCCTCCAGCATCTCGGCAACGAAATGGTGCGGCTGAAGTTCGACATCCGTGCCTTCATGCGCCTGCTGTGCAACACGCAGACCTATCAGCGCGAGGCGGTGACCCGCGAGCTGGCCCTGGGAGAGCCTTATTACTTCCCCGGCCCCATCCTGCGCCGGATGACCGCCGAGCAGGCCTGGGACTCCTGCGTGACTTTGGCCATTGGCGACAAGGTGGACAATTTCAAACTGAAGCGTGCAGAACCCTATCGCCAAGTGATGGCGCTGAATGTCTCCGAAATCTCACCGGCCCAGATCGTGGAAAAGCTGGCCGAGGTGCAAAGCATGCGCCGGATGGCCGATGGAGCCCTCGGCGGAGGTGGCAAAGGCGCTGCCAAAAAGAAAAATCGCCGCGCCCAGATGATGCAGCCTGCGACCGAAGATGAGGACGGCTTTACCCGCCCGACCATGATGGAGGGCCTGGCTCTGGCACGTGCATCTGAACTGCGGCAGCCGGAACGTGACGGCCATTTCCTGCGCATGTTTGGCCAGAGCGACCGCCAGATCTCCGACAGCAACACGGTGGAAGGAAGCATTCCTCAAGTGCTGATGCTGATGAACGGCGAAGCCCAAAATGTGCTGCAAAATCCCCAGTCACTGGTGCTGGCAACGGCCATGGGTGAGGCGGAAACCGCGAAGAAGGTGGAGTCGCTCTACAGCAGCTTTTTCTCCCGCAAGCCAACGTCCGATGAAATGGCTGCTGCCACGAAAGCCTTCGATTCGGGCCTCAGCTCCGCCGACCTCTGCTGGGTACTCTTCAATGCCCGCGAGTTTGTGTTCGTCCAGTAACCCGCCCTTCCGCCTCCATGAACACCGCCCTCCGTTCTCTCGATTCCCTTTCCCGCCGCCAGTTTGCCGAGCATGTGGCCAAGGCCGCCCTCGGGGTTACCCTGCTGCCTCACGTTCTAAAGGGACAGGCGGCGGCCGATCCCAAATCGCTGCCCGGCTTTGGCAAAGCTAAGAATGTGATCTGGCTGCAAATGATCGGCGGCATGTCCCACATTGATACTCTGGACCCCAAGGTTGGCGATTCGAAAGGCCCCGGAGACCCGATCACCACCAAGGCTGGATATCAGTTGGGAGGCTTCCTGCCAAAGCTCGCCAAAGACCATTCAGAAAAGCTGGCCATCATCCGCAGCATGACATCCAAAACGGGGGTCCATGCTTCAGGCCAATACCTGATGCGCACCGGCTATGAACAACGGGGCACCATCAAGCACCCGGTGCTGGGTGCCTGGGCGCAGGAACTGCTGGGCAAAAGCAGCCAGTCCCTGCCCTCCACGGTCTGCGTGGGCCGGGCCCCCGAAAGCGGCAACGGCTTTTTTTCTGCGGCTTTCAGCCCACTGCCGATTCACGATCCGGAAGCCGGCCTACAATATGCAGAGTTTGGCGCACCCAAGGAGATCATCGACAAGCGTCTGGCCCTCCTCAACCAAGTGGATGCAGGCTTTCGCGCCAAGTTCCACGACACCAACCTCAAGGCCTACAGCGACTTTTATGATGACACGCTGAAGCTACTGAGCACGGATGACCTCAAAGCCTTCCGGTTGACCGAAGAGGACAACGCCGCCCGTGAGACCTATGGCATGAACAAGTTTGGCCAGGGCTGCATGCTGGCGCGGCGCCTGGTGGAGCGCGGTGTGCGTTTTGTCGAAGTCGCCCAGGGTGGCTGGGACATGCACAATGACATCGCCGATGGCATGGAGGAGAACGGCAACCTCTTGGATACTGCACTGGCAGCCCTGCTGGCAGACCTGCAATCACGCGGCCTTTTGGAAACCACCCTGGTGGTGCTGTGTTCGGAGTTTGGACGCACCCCCAAGATCAACAGCCGCAATGGGAGGGACCACCATCCCAAGGTCTTCAGCACCCTGCTGGCCGGAGGTCCGGCCAAAGGAGGCACCATCTACGGAGCCAGCGACAAGGAAGGCAATTCTCCCGCCGACAAGCAGGTGACCATTCAGGACTTCCACAGTACTGTGGGTCACGCCATGGGGCTGGATGTGAATCAGATTGTGATGTCGCCCAGCAACCGACCTTTCACCGTGGGTGACAAGGGCACGGTCATCCCGGAAGTACTGGGATGAGGTCGGATTCTTCTTCCGCCTCTTGGTCATTGGGAGGGACATCTGGGCGGGCAAGCTTTGGAGCCAACAAGATGTCCTTCATCGAATGAAGTCGGTTGCCTTCGATAATGTCTTGGAGCGTGTATCTGTCCAAAGCACCGTAGAAAGCTCCCACCGCCTGGGCAAGTGCGCCTTTTAGGCCGCAGCAGCCATGAATGGGGCAGGTATTGGTGGAAGGATCAAAACACTCCACCAGAGGAACGGAAGTCTCTGTTTTCCGGACCAGCCGTCCGATCATGATTTCTTCCGGCTTCATCGCGAGTTCGATGCCGCCGCCACGCCCACGGCGGGTAGAGAGGTAGCCTTGTTTTGTCAGATTGTTCACCACCTTCACCAAATGATGACGGGAGATGTTGTAAGCGTCCGCAACTTCATGGAGCGGGAATGCACTGCCTTTCACTGCTCCAAAAAGCAAGACTCGGAGGGAGTAATCTGAAAAGAGGCTTAAACGCATAAATAACTTACGGCTTAAACGCGCCCAACAACGACACCCTCAAGTAAGGAGTTTGTAAGCCATATCCACAGCGCATTTAACCCCAAGACCAAGTAGAATAATTGTATTTTCAATACATTTCAAAACTTGAACACGCTCCCCCTCAGAGATCCTTTACAGGTAATCTTACAATGCTTTGCACCGATGAATTTGAGTTAGGGAGAAGTCCTGTCTGTAAATGGCTGGGTATGCCAGCCAGTGAGATCGTGAGCAGATTTCTATCAAGGTCTTTTCCGACATCGGCTGAATGCCGCAGCTACGGCCCCCAAAAAACGTCCGGCCCAACCATCGAATGATGGCAGGGCCGGAAAACCAGGACAAAGGCCAGAGATCAGGCTGGTGGGTTGCCGCTGCGTGACTCGTCTTCGCGGGCGAGTTCCTCCGTGGTCTTTTCAGACGCAGGTGCTGGCGGATCAACTTCAGGCTCATCCTCGGCCGGGACGGAACCTTGGTCCTCACCCTCATCCAGAGGTTCATCCATGGAAACGGTCTTCGGCGCCTTCTCGATTTCAGGCGGGGGCGCAGACGGAACGGCACGGGGTTTCTGATACTCGTCGTCCTCGTCTTTTTCGTCGTCGGAGAACCAAGGGTTGTAGTTCTCGTTGTCCCATTCATCGCCCCCTTCTTTTTCGAGCTCTTTCTGGTCTTTCTCCAGTTCGGCGTAGTATTCGGGGTAGGCTTCCTTGTCCTTCTTCTCCATGAAGTAGGCGAGGGTCACACAGATGGCGTAAAGGACATACAGAGGCCCGGACATGAGCATCAGCGTCAAGACATCCGGTGTCGGTGTGATGACGGCGGCAAAGAGAGTGATGGCCACCAGCGCGTGCCGCCAGGTGGACTTCATGATGCGGAAGTTCAGGAAATCCAGCTTCACCAGGGCCATGACAATCACCGGCAGCTCAAAGGCGATGCCGAAGACGAGGATGAACCGCGTGGTGAAAGTCACATACTCATTGAGAGCCCACATCTGATTGGCCCCCACGGAGGCGGCAAACTCGGAAAAGAAGATGAGCGCCCTGGGCAGCACCACCCAGTAGGCAAAAGAGGCACCGCCCAGAAAGAGACCTGTACCGATGGCAATCGCGGGAAAGATGAGTTTTTTCTCGGTCGATTTCAGCCCTGGAAGGATGAACTGAAGAACAAAAATGAGCAGCAGAGGGAAGGAGGCGATGACGGCCGCGATCAGCGAGACGTTCACTGCCATCATGAAGGGCCCTGCCACATCAATATTGATGAGCAGTTTCCTTGCGGCCTCGATGTCTGGCGCGAAGCCGGCCAGCACCATGGGATAAAGCAGGATGTTAAATAGCTCCTTGTAAAAAACGAAGGAGATGATGGTGGCGGCGACGAGCGTCATGCCCATGCGCACGAGCATGGTGCGCAGATCGTCCAGGTGATCGAGGAAGGGCTTCTCCTCATCCTCCTTGTTCAGGTTCATCGCGACTTTTTCGCGGACTTTGAAGACTTTGTTCAGGATGCCTTGCCACATATCAGGTGAAAGTTTCGGGGGGTTAGCTCAACGCCTCAAATCGTTCCCTTGGCCGCCATCCGCGCGAATAAGGCCAGTGTCAGAGCGTTGGTGATCTCATTGGCAGCGATCATCCTCCGCAGTTCTTCTGCACTGACTAAACGCACGTCGCTGATGTGCTCGCTTCCATCCGGTTCCGGACGGCTGACGACGCACACGGGCTTCGCTTGAAAGAGGTAAACGTGCTCGTCGGTGAATCCTTGCGAAGGAAGAAACCAACCGAGTGGTTCCAAGGTGCCGCCAGCTTCCAGAGCGTAGCCGGTTTCCTCATGGAGTTCACGCAGGGCGGTATCCACAACGATCGAAGGGGTGATCTCCGTTACAGGAACATCGATCTGTCCGGCGGGAAATTCCCAGAGGGTCTGCTGCACGGGCACGCGCTCCTGGGAAATGAGAACGAAAAGACCATCGGCCGTCATGGGGGCCAGGGCGACGGCGGCCTTGCGCTGCACGACCAGCCAGGGAACGGGCTTTTCATGGCGGTGGGGTGTCAGGCACTCCACTCGGTCCACACTGATGTGGGGATTGTCAAAAAGGCGCGTGGAACTGACTTTCTGCCAGCCATCCCGATCTTCCACCTTGAACAAGGGGAAGCTAGGTGAAGGGATGGTGGCTCCACTCATTCCGAGAGGGCCTCCTTCCAAAAGGTGATCTGCGCGGCAACATTCTTTGGGGAAGGTGCGCCGATGCCTTTGCGGGCAGCGAGGGCAGTTTCCAGATTCAGGCAGTCAAAAAGGTCCGCCTCAAAGGCTGGGGAAAAGGCCTGGTACTGCGCCAGCGGAATATCGGCAAAGGCGACTTTCTCCGCGAGGGAATGGGCGACCAGTTTGCCGATGACTTCGTGGGCCTGGCGGAAGGGCACGCCGTGATTCACAAGGTAGTCGGCCAGGTCCGTGGCCAGCAGCATGGGGTCGCTGGTGGCGGCACGGGTGCGGGTTTCATTCACCTCCATGCCGGAAATCATTTCCGCGAAGACGGCGAGGGCGGCTTTGATGGTATCCAGCGAGTCAAAGAGGGGCTCTTTGTCCTCCTGCATGTCGCGATTGTAGGTCATGGGCAGGCCCTTAAGCAGGGTGAGCAGCGCCATGAGATTCCCCACCAGACGGCCCGATTTACCCCGGGTCAGTTCCGCGACGTCCGGGTTCTTTTTCTGCGGCATCAGGCTGGAGCCGGTGGTGTGGGCATCACTGAGGGTGACGAAACCAAACTCGGCACTGCACCAGAGGATGATGTCCTCACTGAGGCGGGACAAATGCACGCCGCAGAGAGCGATGGAAAACAGTACCTCGGCGGCAAAGTCGCGGTCGCTCACAGCATCCATACTGTTTTGGGAAACGGTGTCGAAGTCCAGCAGGCTGGCCACGTATTCGCGATCCAGAATGATGGTGGAACCCGCGAGGGCACCTGAGCCGAGAGGCATGACATTGAGGCGATCATTCGCATCCAGCAGGCGCTGGGCATCGCGCTCCAGCATCTCCACATAGGCGAGAAGATGGTGAGCGAAGAGGACGGGCTGGCCCCGCTGAAGGTGGGTGTAGCCGGGCACGACGGCCGGGCCTGCGCGGTCAGCGGCCTCCACCAACGAGCGCTGAAGCTCTGCGACGAGATCCACAATTTCAGCGACGGCATCCCGAGTATAGAGGCGCACATCCGTGGCCACCTGGTCATTCCGACTGCGAGCGGTGTGTAGCTTGGCCCCGGCAGGACCGATGCGGCGAGTCAGCTCGGACTCGATGTTCATGTGGACGTCTTCCAGGGAGGTCTTGAACTCAAATTTGCCGTCTTCGATCTCGGCACGAATTTCCAAGAGGCCTTTTTCGATGGCGGCCTGTTCCTCCACGGTGAGGATTCCAGCCTTCAGCAGGCCTTTGGAATGGGCGATGGACCCACGGATATCGTGAGCGAACAGCCTCCAGTCAAAGGACACGGATTCGCCATAGCTCTGGACGAGCTGGCTGGTTTCTTGAGCAAAGCGGCCTTTCCACATAAACAGGGCGCGGAGAGTAGCGGCAATGTGTGCGGGTGCAACCCTGGAGCCACGTTCAACGAACGCCCAGAGAGGAAAAAAGCTTTTCTGGCGCGATCACAAGTCGGCCTCAAAACACCTTCTCACAGCCTTAACGGGCCAGGGCAGCGTCGTGCTCGGTCTTGTATTTGCACCCCCCTGTTTTGGCAAATTCATCGCAATGCGCCTGGATGCGCATGGCCTTCATCTGGGGCTGGAAGCCAAGACGGCGGGTAATGCAGTCGTGCAGAACGGCACTGTGATCGTCTTCAAACTCCACCACACGATCACAGTCCAGGCAGATGAGGTGATTGTGCTGGGGTTTGTCGAGGAAATTGGGGTCGTAATAGGTCTGGTCCCGGCCCAGGTCCACCTCGCGGAGGAGGTCGCAATCCACCAACAACTGCAAGGTACGATAGACCGTGGCACGGGAGACGGTGCGATCCAGCTTGCGGGCTTTTTCCAGCAGTTCCTCGGCATTGAAGTGGTCGTCGGTCGCAAAGGCAGCTTCGACGATTGTCTCACGCTGCTTGGTACGACGCAGGCCAGTGTTGGTCAGGTGTGCTTCGAGGCGTTCTTTCACTCGTGGGTCCATATTGAGAAACGTCTAGCCTAATTGAGACTGAACGCAAGCCAGGATCACATTTTGCTCTCATTGTTCGCATGATGTCTATTGAAGGCTCTCAGACACCCTATGCGCCTGCCTCTTACCACGACTCTCAGCCTCCTAGGCGTGCTGGCATGGCTGATTTGGGAACCCGTGGGCCTGAGAGAGTGGACGACGCGGCGGAAAAACAGCTCAGCAAGACCTTTGGACCCCGCTTTTTTGCGGCTGAGCGCGGCTGACAAGGCGCGATTACCCCTCGCCATCCGGTTTGACCACCCCATGGGCACGGCGCATGGTGCCTTCACCTACAACGCCCAGCCTTTCCGGATTTCCCGCCATTTGGGCGATGACCTGAACGGTATTGGCGGTGGAAACTCTGACTTGGGGGATCCGGTCTTTGCAGCAGGGATGGGTCAGGTGGTGTATGCCGGGGTTCCAGGTCCGGGCTGGGGAAACATGGTGATCCTGGCCCACCGGGTGACAGATCTAGAGGATGCGAGCCAGGAGCGTGTCTACCAAACTGTGTATGCGCACTTGGACAAGATTCTGATCGCGCTAGGACAGGTCGTGAATCGGGGAGAAAAAATTGGCACGGTGGGGACGGCCGATGGACAGTATCTAGCGCATCTGCATTTTGAAGTGCGTGAAGGGCCGTATGTCAATCCAGGACAGGGTTATGCGGATGCACCGCTGAATCGAGTCTCCCCAGAGGCCTTCATCGCTCAAAGGCGTGGGGCTCCGGAAGAGCAAATGAATGCCGCCCCGAAACTGAACCCTTGATAAAGCGGTCGGTCATTGCCGCCGGTGGGTGAAAGGGTAACTCTGCGCCACCGCGATGATGAGCGGCAGGGCGTGATAGTCGTTTTTGACGAGCGTTTCCTCCAGCCGCAGAAGGGTGGGTTGATCCTGGGGCTCCAGGCCACGACCGAGAGCGTATCCCAGCAGGCGGGCGCAGAAATTGCGCACAAATTTGTGCTTTTCACTCATGAGGATGCGGCGCATTTCAGCCGGGCCTCTGAAGGTGCGTCCATCCACGAAATTAGCGGAGACATCCAGAGCTTTGCCATTTTCATTGTCGCGCCATTTGCCGATGGGATCGAAGTTTTCCAGCCCGAATCCGGGAGGGTCGAGGCGATTGTGACAGCCCATGCACTGGGCTTTGCTGCGGTGCTTTTCCAGTTGCTGACGGAAGGTCAAGTTTTCGATTTTGCGATCATCCTCCGGCAGGGAGCCTACATTCGCAGGCGGTGGCGGCGGTGGGGTGCCCATGAGGGTCTCTAGCACCCATTTCCCACGCAGCACAGGACTGGTGCGCTGGGGGTAAGCAGTGGCTGCCAGCATGCCACCCATGCCAAGGACACCGCCACGGCGTTCATCCTTCAGCATGACCCGGCGCATTTCAGGCCCTTTGACATCGGGAATCTCGTAAAGACGAGCCAGTTCCTCATTCACAAAGGTGTGTTTGCTGTCCAGGAAATCGAGCACGCGACCGTTTTCCCGCAGGATGGCAGAGGAAAAATACAGCCCTTCGTCATACATGGCCTGGCGCAGGCTCTGGGTGAATTCCTTGTACTTGCCGCGATCGGGATCCACGGTGTTAAAAAGCGCATCCAGGCCCAACCACTGGGCGGCGAAGTGTTTCGTCAAAGCCTCCGCTTTGGGATCTGCCAGCATGCGCTTCACCTGAGCTTCGATGCCGGCTGCTTCCTGGAGCTTGCCTTCATCCGCCAGGCGGCTGAGTTCGGCATCCGGCATAGTGGACCAGAGGAAATAGGAGAGACGCTGGGCCATTTCATGGCCACTGACCTGCCAAGGTTTGGTTTCACCGGGGCGCTCCTGCTCCTGGAGAATGAGGAACTTGGGGGAAAGCAGGACGGCTTTAAAAGCCCGCTTCAGGGAGGTCTCATAGTCCAGCCCCCCCTTCAGCCCACGATCAAAAATGGCGACCAACGGTGAAACATCGGCCTCGGTGACAGGACGGCGGTAGGCGCGGCGGGCGAAGGTGTGCAGCGTTTCCTGGGCGGCCTGCTGGGGCTTTTTACTCTCGCTGGGCCACTGGGTGATGAGTTGTTTTTTGATCTCCCATTTTCCCCAGGCGGCAGCCAATCCGGCATCGGCGGCCCCGATAAACTTCTCAATGAGGAGGGGTGGGATAAAGAGGGTATCTGCATTGTTATCGAAACCCTCGCCGCCAGCGCCATCCGTGGGGAAGGCATCGCCCAGCGTGTCACTGGCTCCGTAGAGAAGGTCGCGCATTGTCAGGCTATACTCACGGCGGGTGAGGCGGCGGGCCTTCCGGAAGCCGGGGTCCGTAGGTGTTTGCGCCTTCACGACTTGTTGCGCCTGCTGGATCCAATCGCCTAGTTTTTGCCGATCTTCGTCGGTGGGCTGGATTTTTTCTTTGGGCGGGGGCATTTGCCGGGTTCGCACTTGATCGCCAATTTTATCCCACAGGCGCACGTCCAGCCGGGCCGATTTAGCATCCCATAGAGGTTCCAGGTTTATATCGGCCTTAGCGGCATCGGCATCATGGCACTCCAGGCAGTTTTTTTCCAAAAAGGGCAGGATGTCCTTTCCCAGCCTGGACATGACAGCAGATTCATCCGCCATGGCGGTGACTGCGAGAAAGCTGCTTGCCAAAATTGCCCAAAAACTGCTGCGTTCGATCATGTAAGGATGCATACGTGGCACGGTTGGCTGCCTTTTTCCAGAATCGGAAAACGGCGGCCCAATTTCACTTCTCCTCCCTGCTGTTGACGAGGCGTCGCGGTTTTCTCTCTTGAAACCGCCCCCTGCGCCAGTAAATAGCGGCCCTCTTGCGCCTGGCCGCCTCCTGCGCTTCTTTTGACAATCTTGACTCCAGACTCCCTGATAACCTTCTCATGAACAAAGCCATCCTCGCTCAAGCCGCCAACGAAGCCCGTGGTCTCGCCATGGACGCCGTGCACAAGTGCTCCTCCGGCCACCTCGGCCTGCCCCTCGGCTCGGCTGAGATCGGTGCCGTCCTCTTCGGTGAAACCCTCCAGTGCGATCCTGCGGAGCCGAAGTGGCTGAACCGCGACCGTTTCATCCTGTCCGCAGGTCACGGCTCCATGTTCATTTACTCCTGGCTGCACCTCAGCGGCTACGCGGTGTCCATCGAAGACGTGTCGAACTTCCGCGTGCTGCATTCCATCACCCCCGGTCACCCTGAGTTTCATGAAACTCCTGGAGTGGAGTCCACCACGGGCCCTCTCGGCCAGGGCATCGGCAATGCCGCCGGTTATGCCCTTTCCGGCAAGATGGCCGCAGCGAAGTACAACACCGCTGAGCACAAGATCATTGATAACCACATCATCGCCCTGGCAGGTGACGGCTGTCTCCAAGAAGGTGTGGCACGTGAAGCGGTGGCCTTTGCTGCCCACAACGGTCTGGACAACCTCATCGTCATCTTTGATTCCAACGACGTCACTCTCGACGCCATGGCCAAGGTGACCCAGAGCGAAGACACCCAGGCTCTCTACACCGCCATCGGCTGGGACGCTGTGACCATTGACGGACACGATCTCGAAGCCGTGAAGAACGCCATCGAAGCCGCCAAGAAGAACGACAACGGCAAGCCGAAGATCATCATCGCCAAGACCATCATTGGCAAAGGCATCCCTGAAGTCGCTGGCACAGCGAAGGGCCACGGAGAAGGCGGCGCGAAGTTTGTGGACGCCGCCAAAAAAGGCCTGGGCATCCCTGAAGGCACTCATTTCTACGTCAGCGACGAGGTGAAGGCCTATTTTGCCGACCTCAAGGCCCAGCGTGCCACCGCCCACGCGGAGTGGAACCAGACCTTCAGTGCCTGGAGCGCCGCCAACCCTGGCCTGGCTGCTGAACTGGACGCCGCCCGCAATGGCAGCCTGAAGGCTGAAGACCTCCTCAAGGTCATCCCTGAGTATCCGACTGAAGGCAAGGCTGCCACCCGTAACAGCGGCGGCGAGATCTTGAACCACATCGCCAAGGCGGTGCCTCATCTCATCACCGGCAGCGCCGACCTTTTCGGCTCCACCAAAAACTACCTCACTGGTGCTGGTGACTTCAGCGCCACCAACCCGACGGGTCGCAACATCTGGTTCGGCATCCGTGAGCACGCCATGGGCGCGATCTGCAACGGCATCGCCTACGACGGCCTGTTCCTGGGTAGCTGCGCCACCTTCCTGGTGTTCGCGGATTATTGCCGCCCGAGCATCCGCCTGGCCGCCCTGGCCAAGCTGCCTGTCACTTACATCTTCACCCATGATTCTGTGGGCGTGGGTGAAGACGGCCCGACCCACCAGCCGGTGGAAACCGTCAGTGGTCTGCGTGTGATCCCGAATCTGGACGTCATCCGCCCAGGCGATGCAGAAGAAGCAGCGGCCGCTTTTGCCGCTGCCTTCAGCCGCGCCGATGGCCCGACCCTGCTGGCTCTCAGTCGTCAGGATCTGCCACACCAGGGCAGCGCCAGCGCCGCAACCCGCCGCGAAGGCACCCTCAAAGGTGGTTATGTCCTCGTGAAGGAAACCGCCCCCCTGGAAGCCATCGTCATCGCCACCGGTTCTGAAGTCCAGTGGGCCGTCGAAGGAGCCAAGGGCAAGCCCGGCGTCCGCGTCGTGAGCCTGCCTTGCTTTGAGCGTTTCGACCGTCAGGACGCTGAGTATCGCGAGTCCGTGCTGCCAGCCGCCTGCACGAAGCGCATCTCCATCGAAGCCGGTGTCACCGGCCTCTGGTGGAAATACGTCGGCACCCAGGGCCAGGTCATCGGCATTGACCGCTTCGGCATCAGTGCCCCAGGCAACGTCGTCTTCAAGGAACTTGGCATCACCGCCGATGCAGTCGCCAAGGCCCTCGCCTGAGGCTGACGCGGCCTAGACCGCCTCGTAGATCAAGATCCCAAAGGGAGGCTGGCAACAGCCTCCCTTTTTTGCGACCATTTTTCAATCAAGCGAGGAGAAAAGCCCTTCTCTCCGCTTGGCTCTAGCCCAGAAATCTGCCATTGAATCCCATGGCCCGTGTCCTCATTCTCTTTGCCCATCCGGCGCTGCATCGCTCCCGCATCAATGTGGCGCTGATGGAGGCGGTGCAAGGGATGGAAGGCGTGACGTTTCGTGATCTCTATGAAGAGTATCCGAACCTGCACATTGACTTTGAAACGGAGCAGGAGCTGCTGCTGGAGCATGAGGTCATCGTGTGGCAGCACCCGTTTTACTGGTACTCGGCGCCTGCGATCCTGAAAGAATGGCAGGATGTGGTGCTGGAGTATGGCTTTGCCTACGGGGAAGGCGGCACCAAGCTGGCGGGTAAAAAGGTGATGAGTGCGCTGACCACCGGAGGACCTGAGGAAGCCTACCATCGGGAAGGCTACAACCGCTACACGATGAAGGAACTGCTGGCTCCCTTTGACCAAACAGCACGCCTATGCGGCATGGAGTATCTGGACCCTTTTGTCATCCATGGAGTTAGGCAACTGACGGACGAGCAGATCCAAGTCTGGGCACAACGTTACAAGCAGCGCATTCTCGAATTGAGAAATCTCTGAATCATTTGTCTGGCCACAGCCGCAAGGCGACCAAGGCGGTATCGGAACGGGCATAAATACGATTTCCCACAAAGGCGGGGTGAGCCCAGGTCTTGCCAATGATCTGGTGACGAGCCAGCTCATCAAAGCCCTCGGCCTTCAAGCGGAGATAAACGAGCTCTCCGCTGGCATTGAGGAGGGCGGCGAGTCCTTCACTTTCACGCAACCAGACGAGGCTCATCTGAGGATTACGGTCTTTCGGGGTGAGGGTGTTGGCATCGCTCCAAAGGATTTTTCCTGTGGTGAGTTCGGTGCCTTGCAGCCCCTTGGTTTTATCGAGCAGATAAACGATGCCGTCTTTGAATAATGGAGCGGACATGAGGCCGCACATGTCCTTTTCATTTTTCCAAAGTAGAGTCGGCTTGGCATCAGGACGCAGGGCTTTGGTGCCGTGCCAGTAACCGGATACCAGCAGGATGCCATCCCGATAAAGCGGCTGCGCAATGCTGACGCCATAAGTGATTTTATAAGGATAGGTCCAAAGCGTGGCTCCGGTCTCGGGGTTCAGGCTTTGGATGTGCTCTGGCCCCCAAGCGATGAGCTGTCGCTGCCCGGCATGGGTGATGATCTCGGGCGTGCAATAGCCTGCGGGGTCTGGCCCACCGCGCCAGAGAAGCTGGCCGCTGTTCTTATCCAAGGCGAGAACGCTGCCATCTAGCATAGCGCCCACATGCAAAAGGACTTTGTTTCCATCCAACACGGGAGAGGCGGCAAAGCCCCAGGTGGGCATCTGCGCACCATGCTCCTTCACCGTATCTACCAGCCATAGAATTTTTCCCTCAGCCGCGTCCAGGCACAGGGCCATGCCCGCAGCTCCTAAAACGTAGGCTTTGCCCTCCTGAAGCGAGACTGAGGATCGAGGGCCTGTGCCATAGTCCATCCGTCCATAGACGGCGGGCCAGCTCTGCGACCATAGCAGCTTGCCCGAATCTTCGGCATAACAAAGGATGCGTTCAATATCCTGAGGTTCTTTGGGGCGATCCAAAACATAGACCCGCCCATCACTGGTGGTAACACCCCCATAACCACCGGCGATATCGGCAGTCCAAAGCTGCTCTGGTGGGCGATTGGCTAAGTCGGCAGGCACGTTCTCGGGATTCCAACGCCCATCCCCTGTGGGCCCGCGCCAGCGCGGCCAGTCTGCCGCTGAGACGAGCTGGGTGAGGGCCAAGAAGCAAAGCCAGATTTTCATGGGGAGAGATGCCTTTAATACGGCTGTGAAGGCAGGCCCATTTCACGCAGTGCGGCTGGTGAAAGGAAGTCATTTCTTCGACCATTCATGACAAACCAGCGGCAGCAGGAGGATCGGGGCTGAGGCAATGATGCGGTGTCATCCAACCATGTCCAAGCCACTTCTCATCCTCTTCGGCACCTTTTCAGGGAACTCTGAATCCTGCGCAGAAAAAGCCGCCAGCGTCGCCCGGCAGCGTGGGTACGATCCAGTGCTGGAAAACATGATGGATTCCACGGCGGATGTGCTGATGCAGTTTGATACTGCCCTCCTCATCACCAGTACTTATGGCGATGGCGATCCACCGGACGGCACCGAGAATTTTTATGAGCAGGTGGTCAACCACCCCCGTTTCCGCCTGGAGCATCTGCGATACTCCGTTCTGGCTTTAGGAGATTCTTGTTATGATCGTTTTTGCCAGTGCGGCAAAGATTATGATGAAGCGCTGGAGGCACATGGAGCCACCCGCTTTCATACCCGAGTGGACTGCGACATTGACTATGAGGATCCCTGCGACGCCTGGATTGAAGGCGTGTTCGCCATCCTGGCGGAGGAGCGTTTGCTGGCAGCCTAACTCTTGATTGCACTTTGATCATGGATTCCACCTCGCATCATTCGCCACGCATTGCTTACAGCTTTCCGGCCCATACTTTTGATCTGCGGCGAGTGCGCCCAGAATGGTGCTTTGAGGCAGATGGCGGTGCCGCGCTAGCCATTCACCTGGATGGTCAATGGACTGAATTTTTCAGCAATCTGCGAGAACTGGGTCTGGTGATGGTCACGGCGGCCCACGGCCCCTTAAGCCTGGCTGTCGCCTGGGAGCGGCCTTGGTTTCAAAATTACCCCGGCGGTGATGAATGGGTGTGCCTGAGTTCCGGGGCCGAGCTGCGACCGGCTGCTTTAGGCGGGGGCATGGCGGTGGTCGAAACCGTAGGCGACCAGCAGGTGGCCAGTTTCCAATTTTTTGATCGTGGTGGTGAAGGATGCTTGAAGATCCTTGTCACCAATTGGTCCGACTACGAGGTCTTTGAGGACCTTGTGGCCCGTCACGCAAGTGGACGGCGGCCCCACCCCTTTGGCCAGAAATCCGAAGTCCGAAAAGAGCCACCTGCACCTGATTCACAGACGGTGCGGCAGCTCTGGAAGGGCCTCTCGAGAAGCCTGCCTGACTCTGCCTTTCCCGGCATGGAGGGCGTCTCCCGCCTCTCCGCGCTGGAGGCAGCGGGGCAGGATCTGGCCTGGCGCCTGCCGCGCAGGGTGGTGCGGCAGGCGCTACAATCCATGACCCTGGGCCAAGTGCCTCTCGGCGGAGCGGTGCGCAATGAGGCGGTGTTTCTCCCCAGCGGCTTTTTCCCCACTCACTGGGGTGAGTGTGGCTGCGGCACCACCTTTTTTGGTGAGGCCTCTCAAATGACCCTGCGCGGCTGCAACCACCGAGGCCAGACCTGGGCGACTCGCTTTGAACTCGGCGGTGACGAAGTCATCTGCATCGAGTTTTATGATGTGCGCGGTGAGTTTGCTGGCGGTGTAGGCTTAAGACCCGAAGCAGCCTCCTGGCAAAGAGACCAATGGGCCGATGTGCTCAAGGAATCCGGGATTGTACAGTAGTCATCACTTTCCGAGTGATGCGAAAGGTGAGGCGTTAACAGATTTGCCATAAAGTATCATCTCTGGATCGCATTACTCGGAGAGTGGTGACTACTGTACCCGAGGCCACGCAGCACCTGCACGGTGGCGGTGGCTTTGTTGAGAGTGTAGTAGTGGATGCCTGAGACGCCGTGATCCAGAAGATCGGCACACTGGGTGATGGCGTGGTGGATACCGACTTGGCGGAAGGCTTCGGCATCGTCCCCTGCCCTCTGGAAACAACGAAGTAGGCGAGCGGGATAACGCGAGCCTGCGGATAATTCCGCCATGCGGCGCAGGCTACTTGGCTGGGTCAAAGGCAGGATGCCAGCGAGGATGGGGGCGTGGATGCCAGCCAGCTCACAGCGGGCGCGGAAGTCATGGAAGTCATGATTGTCAAAAAAGACCTGAGTGCACAGGTAGTCAGCCCCGGCATCCACCTTGGCCTTTAGGTAATCCATTTCCAGCATTCGGTTAGGCGTGGCGGGGTGACCTTCTGGAAAACAAGCGACACCGATACCAAATCCGCGTGGGTCTGGATGCAGGCCTTGTTCATTGAACTGACGGATGAAACGGACCAAATCGGCAGCGGTTTTAAAATCGCCCTCCCGTGTCTCTTGGTTCGGTAAATCGCCGAGCAGTGCCAGCACATTGCTAACACCTGCGGCGGCGTAATTTTCTAAAAGTAGCCTAACCTCTGCCTGCGTGTGGCCCACGCAGGTCAGGTGAGGAATGGGATCAAAGACATCCGACTGGCTGAGCTCCCCGACCAGCGCCTGGGTCCGATCCCGCGTGCTGCCGCCCGCGCCATAGGTGACGCTGACGAAGTCAGGCCGCCAGGCTGCGAGCTGCTGCAGGGAATCCTGCAACTCTTTCACGGATTCAGGGGTGCGAGGAGGAAAAAACTCAAACGACAACGTGGGACGTTGCGCGGCCAGAAAGATGTCTTTGATATGCATGTCGTTAGGCGTTTACAGGCTTACTGGCACGAAGCTGGCGTGCAGCCTCCACCATGTGAAGGAGGGAAGATCTCACTTCCACCCAACTTCGGGTTTTGAGGCCGCAGTCGGGATTGATCCACAACTGCGCACGAGGAATGACGGCCTCCGCCTTATGCATGAGGGCCACCATTTCCTCCACACTGGGCACGCGCGGAGAGTGGATGTCATACACACCTGGTCCAATTTCGTTGGGATACTTGAAATCCACAAAGGCCTCGAGCAACTCCATGTTAGACCGGGAGGTTTCAATGGTGATGACATCGGCATCCATGGCGGCGATCGATTCAATGATGTCATTGAATTCGGAATAGCACATATGCGTGTGGATCTGGGTATCGTCCCGCACACCGCTGGCGCAGAGGCGGAAGGCATTCACGGCCCAGTCCAGGTAAGCTGCCCAGTCGCTGCGGCGTAGCGGCAGGCCCTCTCGGATGGCAGGCTCATCAATCTGAATGGCGGCGATGCCCGCGGTCTCGAGATCCACGACTTCATCCCGAATGGCGAGGGCGATTTGGCGGGTGGTTTCAGAACGAGGCTGGTCATCACGTACAAAGCTCCACTGCAGGATGGTGACGGGCCCGGTGAGCATGCCCTTCATTGGGCGCGATGTCAGCGACTGGGCATACTGGGACCAGCGGACGGTCATGGGAATGGGACGGCTGACATCGCCAAAGATGATTGGGGGTTTCACATAACGGGAGCCATAACTCTGCACCCAACCGTTTTGAGTGAAGACAAAACCGTCGAGCTGTTCGCCAAAGTATTCCACCATGTCATTTCGCTCGAATTCTCCGTGGACGGGCATGTCCATGCCGATCTCATCCTGAAAAGTTACGCAGTGCTGGATCTCCTGTTGGAGAAAGACTTCGTAGGCTTCCGTGCTGAGTTCGCCTTTCTTCCACCGGCCGCGCATGGCACGGACCTCAGCGGTCTGGGGAAAGGACCCGATGGTGGTGGTTGGGAACTCCGGCAATTTCAACTTGGCCTGCTGCAAGGATTGACGCTGTGCGAAGGGTGATTGGCGATCATAGTCCGTGGCCTTCACTGAGGCTAAGCGAGTCTTCACTTCCGCACGGTGGATGCGTGAGCTTTCACGACGAGCCTGAAGCGCCTCTTGATTGGATCGAAGCAAGCTTTGATCCGCAGTGCCTCTCAACAGACCGCTAAGGGTGGTAACCTCTTCCAGTTTTTGATCGGCAAAGGACATCCAGCCTTTGAGTTCGGCATCTAGAGATGGCTCATTGGCCAAGGTGACGGGAGAATGCTGAAGGGAGCAGGAGGGGGCGACCCAGAGTCTTTCAGAACCGACTACAGCCTGAGCTTCCGCCAAGATTCGCAAGGAGGCGGTGAAGTCATTTTTCCAAATATTGCGCCCATCTACCACACCGAGGGAGAGAATCTTGTTCGAAGGGAAACGAGCCAACAAGGCATCCAGTTCTGCCCCGCCGCGCACGGCATCGAAGTGCAAGGCTTGAACGGGCAAGGAAAGGAAGAGGGGAAGGTTTTCACGCAGTTCGCCGAAGTAACTCGTGACCATAATTTTTAAGCCTGGAGCAGCCTTAGCTAAACGCTGCCAAGCAACCAAAACAGCATCCCGCTGAGTCTTGGAAAGATCGAGACCGAAGATCGGTTCATCAATCTGCACCCACTCAGCCCCCAGCCTTTGCAGACGCTGGAGTATCTGTTCATAGACATCCAAAAGCCCATCGAGAAGGCTGAAGCGGTCGAAGTCAGGGTTCGCTGAATCTTGAACTTTACCTAACGAAAGGTAAGTCACAGGACCAGGCAGCACGGGTTTGGCTCGATGACCCAAAGACTGAGCTTCTTCAAATTCACGAAAGACTTTGTCCCCGACCAGTTTGAACTGGGTGATGGAGCGAAATTCAGGGACGATGTAGTGGTAGTTGGTATCGAACCACTTGGTCATCTCACAGGCAAAGGCGGGCTGCTGGCTACAGCCATGATCACAGGTGTCATGGGCTTCGCCACGGGAACCGCGAGCCATGAGAAACAGGGTGTCCAGATCCATCGTCTCGCCCTTCCAGCCAAAGCGCGGAGGGACGTTGCCGATGAGACAGGAAAAATCCAGCATCTGGTCGTAGAAGGTGAAGTCGTTGCAGGGAATGAGGTCCATGCCAGCGGCCTGCTGAGTGGCCCAATTTTGCTTGCGCAGGCGGCGGCCCGTGGCCTCCAGGTCCTCGCGAGTGAGGCGTCCGTGCCAGTAAGCTTCCGTGGCTTTTTTGAGTTCGCGTTGCTGCCCGATCCGTGGGTAGCCCAGATTGTGTGTGTAGATATCGCTCATGGCGATAAAACAACTATCGCCAGTTTCGATATAAACAATCCACAGAGTTTTGTGGATCATCATTCAAATTGCTTATAATGGCGAATGCTCGAAGTCCGCCATCTCCAGGCCCTTATCGCCCTTTCTGAAACGGGAAATCTCTCCAAAGCAGGTCGCCGTCTTCACCTGTCACAGCCTGCTTTATCACACCAAATCAAAGCGGTGGAAGAGCACCTGGGCGTGGAATTGTTTCAGCGAAAAAGCAGCCCGCTACGATTGAGCCCGGCGGGTGAGCGTTTGTTAGGCACGGCCTATGAGGTAGTGAAAACCATGCAGCAGTGTGAGCGGGATGTGGCACGCATTGCAGAAGGGAAGGCCGGGCAACTCAGGATCGCCGTGGAATGCCACTCCTGCTTTGACTGGCTGATGCCTGCGATGGATAGCTTTCGCGAAGCCTGGCCGGAAGTGGAGATGGATCTGGTGTCTGGCTTTCAACCGGACCCCACCGGGCTGCTCCTAGAAGATCAGGCGGATCTAGTCATCGTCTCCAAAGCCCCACCCCGTAAGGATGTGGTCTATCATCCATTGTTTCGTTATGAGGTGCTGGCGCTGATCGCACGAAAACACCCACTGAGTAGAAAGGCTTTTCTGACAGCACAGGACTTTGCCAAAGAAACGCTGATCACCTACCCGATTCCGGATGATCGCATCGACATCATTCGGGAGGTGCTGGGGCCAGTGGGGGTGAATCCGGTGCGGCGCACCGCGATGCTGACGGTGGCCATTTTACAACTGGTGGCCAGTCACCGGGGTATCGCCGCCATGCCTGGCTGGGCCGTGCAGCCCTACTTGGAAAAAGGCTATGTGGAATATCGCCCGGTGCGCAAGCAGGGCCTGTTTGCGAATCTGCATGCGGCGACGACACGCAGCCTTTCCCAAACGGCATACATGAAGGAATTCATGAACATCATGAAGCGGGTGAGTTTTGATTCCCTAAAACGTATCCGACCAGTCGGGGAAGAGGACTGATTTCCTGCAACTTTTCCGCGTACAAAGATCATGATGCCATTATTCTCCTCATGATGAACTTGCCTGCGGATCCATCGTCTCATCCCCCTGCTCTCGGCGCGATGCAGCAGACTGGTCATTTTTACACCACTCGGTGGACGCAGGTGGTGCGGGCAAAGGAATCCTCCCATGAAGGACGCGAGGCGCTGAGAGACCTCTGTGACATCTACTACGCGCCTGTAATGGCCTACCTGCGCCGGGAGCTGCGGGACCCTGATGCCGCGCAGGAACTGGCCCATGAATTCTTCGCCTACATGTTACGAGGTGAAGCCATCCGTACAGCCGAACAAATGCGCGGTCGCTTTCGTTCCTACCTGCTAGGCGCAGTGAAACATTTTCTCCTTCGCCAGCATGAACTGGAGCAGCGACTAAAGCGTGGGTCAGGGGTGAAACCTGTCTCTATGGATGATGATGCGGCGCAGAGCCTGCGGGATGAAGATCAACTTACACCCGATGCAGCGTTTGATCGGCAATGGGCTTTGACCGTGCTGGAGCGCGCCTTAAAGTCATTGAAGCAGGAGTGTGATAAGGAAGAACGAGGAGCGCTTTTTGAAAAACTCACGCCGTGGTTGACCGGAAATTCCGATCATGGAGATCAGGCGGCTTTGGCTCAAAGTCTGGGCATGAACTTGAACTCGCTGAAATCAGCGGTGCATCGGCTGAAACAAAGCTTTCGAATGAAGGTACGAGAGGAGGTGGCCTCCACACTGGAGGACGGTGCTGATGTGGAAGAAGAGATGCGCGTGCTTTTCGCGGCCCTGAGAAGTCGCTAAAATTTTGCAACTGTTGTCAGCAAACCCGTCAGGCATTCGGTATGAGCGAACTCAGTCCTTCTTCCCATCCCTGCCCTAAATGTGGTGAACCCATCACTGAGAGCACCCATCATGATCTATGCCCAGTCTGCCTCATGGGGGTGGCGATGAATTGGACACAGGCCACCCAACCAGCAACGGCGCCACAAAAGCTGCTGACTCCGGAGGAACTCGCCCCACATTTTCCGCAACTGGAAGTGTTAGAACTCATTGGCCGGGGGGGCATGGGCGTGGTATATAAGGCCAAACAAAAGAGCCTGGACCGCTTTGTGGCGCTCAAGCTTCTCTCACCGGATACTGAGAAGGATCGCGCCTTTGCCCAACGCTTTGCCACGGAGGCCCGGGCACTGGCCCAGATGGTTCATCAAAACATCGTCACGGTGTATGACTTCGGGGAAAGCGGCGGCTTTTACTACCTGCTGATGGAGTATGTGGATGGGGTGAACCTCCGGCAGGCCATGCAAGCAGGGCGCATCACCCCAGAGCAAGCGCTCGCCATCGTACCCCCAGTTTGCGAAGCGCTACAGTACGCCCATGAGCGGGGCATTGTGCATCGTGACATCAAGCCTGAAAACCTGCTGCTGAACAAGCAAGGGCAGATCAAAATAGCCGACTTTGGCATTGCTAAAATGGTGGGCCATGCGGAGTCAAGTGAGGAGACGGATGGCACTACGCAGGAGACACATGCCACCTTCATCGGCGGGACGCCGCCGTACATGGCCCCAGAGCAAAAAGAGTGCGCGGCACCGGATCACCGGGCAGACATTTATTCGCTAGGGGTGGTGCTGTATGAGCTGCTCACCGGAGAACTTCCCACAGCCAGCCTCCAGCCGCCGTCAGAGCGCATCCAGGTGGATGTGCGTCTGGACGAGATTGTACTTCGGGCGCTGGAAAAATCCCCTGAGCTACGGTTTCAAACAGCAGCAGATTTCCGCACTCAATTGGCCACGATTCAACACACGCCCTCGCCTCAAAAACAAACGCTCAAAAACTCGACCCGCAAAGCCAGCACCCTGCAAGTTGCCACCCTTTCGGTCATCGGTACCATCATCGCCCTTTTCAGCATCTTCTTGGTCATCCGGGTTTTTTATTCAAAACCTGGCCGACCACCTAACAGCAAGTATGGTCAATCCGATATGCGTGGATCGACGGATATGACTCAAGGCAACGTAGAGCCTATTCGTATCCCTCTCCAGTGGCATGCAGAAGGTGGCGTGCAACGTGTGGGAAGCTACAAACCGACCCTCCTGAAAACGACCCCGACCAAGCCTGATAGCATCACTCGCCTTCCAGACAATTTGCTGCGGCCTTTTTATGCTCAGGTGAAGCTAGGATCGAAGGCGCTGTCCAAATTCAGCACCCTCACTTTTTTAGTGGACCGGGCGGTGGGGAAAACAGAGACGCGAGTAATCCTGGATAGCAATGGCAATGGCGATCTCACGGATGACTCGCCCGCCGAACTTGAGCATATGGGCAGGCTCAAGAACGGTAGCTTCAGCTTGAGCGGCACTGGCTGGGCGAGTCTTCCTTATGAGGGAGAATACTCCCGAGTGAGTGTGCGTTTCCATACGATGCCACAGTCCCTGGATAGCGAGAGTCCTCCTACAATCGTTTATTCTTTGGATAGTTATACCGAGGGTAAAATCCAAGGTCCCAAAGGGATCTGGCTGCCAGTTGTTTTGAGAGATTCAGATGGAGATGGCGACTTTAGTACCGGGGCCTCCATCCATGTGGATACTGATGGCGATGGCGAATACCGACGCACGGGAAAGTACTTTGCCGATGCAACGACGTTTCAGATCAATCAGGTTAAATTTCTCCTCTCGGATATTTCGCCCTCTGGGAATGCTATGGTTCAAGCGGCGCACATCGAGCCCCAAGAGCCTTTGAAAAATAACCCTATCGCCCCGCAAAAGCTACCCCCACAAACCATGCCAAAGACACGTCTTATAGGCGCGAAAATCCTACCAGGAGAAGTGGCACCCGCATTTACGGCCAGCACGATGAAACATGGCACGGTGGAGATCCCGAAGAGCTACCAGGGCAAGCTTCTGCTGCTGGACTTTTGGGCCACTTGGTGCGGCCCTTGCATCCGGGAATTGCCAAATGTCTCTGCTGCTTACGATAAGTTTCATGATCAGGGGCTTGAAATTTTGAGCGTCAGCCTAGATACGGAAAAGAGTCTCGATAATCTCCCAGCGATACTGACAAAGCATCGCATGGTATGGCCGCAGGTGTGTGATGCGGCGGAGTTTGATTCAGCTCTGGTCAAGCTGTATGGAGTCCGCGGTATCCCTGCCACAGTATTGATTGATGGTGATACCGGTAAGATCATAGCAACGGATCTTCGCGGGGCTACGCTCGAGACCAAGATCGCTGAAGCGTTGGCAAAACGGAAACGCTGATGCAGATCACTCCCCGGCTGGCAGATGGACCTCAAAGCAGGCACCCTTCCCCAGCGTACTTCGCAAGGTGAGGGTGCCACCGTGATTGTCCACAATGGCTTTGGCTATCGCCAACCCAAGGCCTGAGTGCCCGGAGTTGCCCGTACGGGCTTGGTCTGCCCGGTAAAAACGCTCAAAAACATGCGGTTGATCGGCCTCATCAATGCCAGGCCCATCATCCTCCACAGAAAAGACTGCCTGCTGCCCCTGCGAGGCGCAGGACAGCTTCACATTACCCCCATGCTGCAGGGCATTGGCCATGAGATTGGTTGCCAACAGGGAGAGGGTTTCTGCATCGACACGGCAGACAGTGGGGGAAAGGGTAGTCTCAATGCGGAAACCACGTTCTCTCGCGAGCGGGGTCAAGTGATCGGCTGCCTCTTTGAGGACCCTCGAAAGATCACACACAGAATGATGAGCCGCAGCGGCAGGTGGGTTCTCTTGACGAGCGAGTAAAAGCAGAGACTCCACCAAGCGTCGCATTCGCTGGGCGGTGGCCTCGCAGGTTTCCAGAGCTTCACGATATTCTTCCGGTGAGCGCTCACGTTTGAGCAGGCGATGCGTTTCCGAGAGCAAGATGGTAATGGGCGTGCGAAGCTCATGCGAGGCATCGGCAGTAAACTGGCGTTGGCGCTCAAATGCGGCGTGCAGACGCTCAAAGGTCTGGTTCAGCACCTGGCTCAGTTCGCCCAGTTCCGTATCCATTTCGCGGATGTCTATGCGCTCCTTAAGGTTGCCCTCCGCGATGCGGGCAGCGGTTTGGCTGATGGTGCGGATGGGGCGGATGGCGCGACCTGAGAGCCACCAACCGCCTAACAAACCGAATAACCAAACACCGAGACCGATGAATAAATGCAGCCAGGCGATGCTGTGCATTTCATGCAACTCAGGGGTGATGTCTCGTCCTACGACGACCTTTAGCCCATGCACCGAACTTCGCAGGGTTTCACGGCGCGTGCCGACGCTACGCGTCTCCTCAACCAAATCCACGGTCGGCAAAGGCAGAAAAACCAAATCCGTCGGAGCATTCTCGGACTGGAGAATGATTTGATCGTTTCGGTCCCGGACACTGAAGTAGGCGTAACCTGGCTGGTTGCCACGAAACTGAACCAGGATAGCTTCTGGTAACTGCACAGGTTGGCCGACCAGACGGCGGACAAAGTCAGCAGGGCCCAAAAATTGGCGTTGCGAAGGCTCTTCAGAAACTGGAGAAGGTGGGCTGGCCTGAACCAAGTCTAACAAG
The DNA here is from genome assembly GCF_039542385.1 of Prosthecobacter algae. Lineage (NCBI taxonomy): Bacteria > Pseudomonadati > Verrucomicrobiota > Verrucomicrobiia > Verrucomicrobiales > Verrucomicrobiaceae > Prosthecobacter > Prosthecobacter algae. Next base: position 193,591 of record NZ_BAABIA010000002.1, read on the forward strand.
GAGCGCACAAGATTCCGCTCCAACTGGCTGAGTTCCTTATCCAGCCGCTGCATCTGGTTATCCCTCGCAAGCCGGTAAGCAGGGGCGGTGGACCCTACAACAACGAGTAGCAGTAGCAGCCCATGCCAGGCCTGCAGCCGCCAGCGTAGTGAGTGAAAAAAGGTCTTCATACGATGCAGTAACCGTGACCTCGGCGTGTGGTGATGATGTCCGAACCTAGCTTCTTACGCAGATTCGAAACATGCACGTCCAGGAGGTTTGATAGCGTGCTGTCTTCCTCATCGAAAAGGTGTTCGTATAGAGTGGTGCGGGTGACCACCTGCCCACGATGCAGGGCCAGGTACTCCAGCAGTGCGTACTCACGGGCAGTCAGCGGCACTTCCTGCCCAAAGAGTTTCACAAGACGGATCGCCGTGTCCAGCGACAGAGGGCCAATCTCCAGGACGGGGTGGGTTTGACCTGCTGCCCGCCGAATAAGAGCCCGCAGACGAGCCAGTAGTTCATCAATATCAAAAGGTTTGGTGAGGTAATCGTCGGCCCCTTGATCCAAGCCCTTCACGCGGTCTTGAACGGTGTCCTTGGCCGTCAGCATCAGCACCGGAGTTTTACAGGAGGGACGCAGCCGGGCGAGAACTTCCCAGCCATTCATGCGCGGCATCATCACATCCAGCACCAGGGCATCATAGCTTTCATCCAGGGCTTTGGTTAGCCCTTCCAGACCATCCATCGCCGTATCCACCGCATAATTTTCCTCTCGCAAATTCGCCGCCAGACTACGGAGGAGGTGCGGATCATCTTCGATGACGAGGATTCTCATGGTGGAGATTATTCGTGGCGCAGGGCTTCGATAGGATCAAGCTTCGCCGCGCGGCGGGCGGGGGTAAAGCCGAACAGCACCCCGACAGCGGTCGAGAAGAAAAAGGCCACGAGATTGATCTGCGGATCAAAAACAAACGTCACCTGGATGAGCTGAGCCAGCCCGAAGCACAGGGCAAAGGCCGTGAGAATACCGACAAGGCCACCGATGGAGGAAAGCGTGATGGCCTCCACTAGGAACTGCAGCAGCACCTCCCTGGCCCGGGCACCGATGGCCAGACGAATGCCAATCTCCCGCGTGCGCTCCGTCACCGAGACCAGCATGATGTTCATGATGCCGATACCGCCTACCAACAAGCTCACACCGGCGACGGCGGCGAGGAGGGTGGTCATCATGCGAGTCGAGGCACTCAACGTCTCCGCGATCTGGCGGGTATCAAAGACATTAAAGTTATCCTCCTGGTTAGGCTGCAAGTTACGCCGCTGGCGCATGAGAGAAGAAATGTCATCAATGAGAACTTCGCTGTTTGATCCTTCCTCAGCTGAGATGGTTATCTGGCTCACTTCACGTGACGAAGTTTTCCCCGTTAGACGCCGCTGAAGGGTGGTGAGCGGTACGATGATGGTATCATCCTGGTCCCCCATGCCGGATTGACCTTTGCTGGCCAGCACCCCAATGATCTCACAGGAGGCCTTGCCCAGGCGGATCTTCATCCCCACGGGATTTTGATTGCCAAAAAGATTGGTCTTCACCGTGTTGCCGATGACGCAGACTGCCTTACCCGCTTTGTAGTCAGCCTCGTTAAAAAGGCGGCCATCTCCCAGGGTCCATTTATTGATGTAAAAATAAGGTGGCGTCGTTCCCGTAACCGAAGTCATACGCGCATTTTGCAGATACACCGTACTCATGGAGGAGCTGCTGACAGGGGCAATCGCCGCGATGTTAGGCACCTGATCTTCGATGGCTTGCACATCCTTTTGGGTAAACTGAGGCACCCCGGCGGAGGCGGATCTGGGGCCGAAGCCCATCCCTGGGCGCAGGACGAGAAGGTTACTCCCCAGATTGGAAATCTGATTTTTCACCGCCTGCGTGGTGGCCTGCCCGAGCGTGACCATGGTGATGACGGCAGCCACCCCGATGATGACACCTAGCACGGTCAAAAACGCCCGCATGAGATTGCGGCGAATTTCGCGCAGGGCGATGGAGAAGGCATTCCAGAGCATGATCGTGAGGTTAAGATTTCGTGCGGATGTCTGACTCGATAAGGCCATCTTTGACCCGCACGATTCGTTTGGCGTGTGTAGCCACTTCATCCTCATGGGTCACCATGAGCACGGTGATGCCCCGGTCTTCATTCAGCCGGGTCAGTAGCTCCATGATTTCATCCGTGGTGCGTGTGTCCAGGTTCCCCGTCGGTTCATCGGCAAACAGGGTGCTAGGACGGGTAACGATGGCGCGGGCAATGGCGACACGCTGCTGCTGCCCGCCGGAAAGCTCCGCCGGCGTGTTGCGCATCTTGTTAGGCAAACCCACGGAAACCAGGGCCTCCTGAGCACGCTCACGACGCTCTTTTTTGGACATGCCGCGATAGACGAGGGGCAGCTCCACATTTTCCAAGGAACTGGTGCGGGCCAAAAGATTAAACCCCTGGAAGATAAAGCCCAGGGCATGACGCCGCAGCAAAGAGCGCTGATCTGAATTCAGGTTTTCCACCGCAATATCTTGGTAGAGATAGTTGCCAGAGGTGGGGGTATCCAGGCAACCCAGGAGATTCATCAAGGTGGATTTGCCAGAGCCACTGGGACCCATGACGGCCACAAATTCACCTTTGTTGATTTGCAGATCCACACCGCGCAGCGCCTGGAAAGCGGCGTCACCTTGACCGTAAGTTTTGGTCAAACGGCGAAGTTGAATCAGGCTGGTGGCAGAGGCACTCATGGAGTCACAGGATTGGCGCGAGTGATGACCGGAAGACCTTCGGTGACACCTTCACCCGTGATTTCGGTGTGGCGTCCATCGGTGAGCCCGGTCTTTACAGTTACGGGCTGAGGCCGCCCACCCTTAAGGATCCAAATGCGGGCCTGACCGGGAACTTTTTTGGGCACGGGTTCCTGGCTCTCAGCCCCCCCTGGCCCGCCTCCACCACCCGAGCGGCGAGTCGGTCTAGGAATGAGACTTTGCACAAAAGATTTCTTCGCCTCCCCCCCCTTCGGGCTGTCCGAGGATGATTCGGGGCTAAAACGCAACGCCGCATTGGAAACGATGAGCACCTCCTTGCTTTCTGCCACATTGATGTCCGCAGTCGCCGTCATGCCCGGCCGCAGACTGAGGTCCGTATTGGTCACTTCCAACTCGGCCTCATAGGTGACTACATTGTCTGTCACGGCGGAGCCAAAGGCGACCTTCGTCACGGTGGCATTGTAGGAACGATCCGGCCAGGCATCCACGGTAAAGTTGGCTTTTTGGCCTTTGGCAACGCGTCCGATATCCGCCTCAGCGACGGCAACTTTCAGTTTCATGTGCTCCAAGTTCTCTGCGATGACAAAAAGCTCTGGAGCGGTGAAACTGGCAGCCACGGTCTGGCCGGGTTCCAGACTCCGCGTGAGAACAATGCCCTCAATGGGTGAGCGCAAAATCGCATTTTGCTGATCGCTTTCATTGGCTCTCAGTTCAGCCTCAGACTGTTCCACGGCGGCCTTAGCACTGCCGAGGTCTGCTTGTGCACGTGCCACAGCGGCGGTGGCGGTGACCATGTCCGCCTTGGATGGTGTTCTGCCCCCGCTGAGTTTGTGCAGTTCTTCGAGACGCGAGAGGCTGGCCTCGTTTTCTTTCAGGGTGGCCTCCACCTGCTTAACTTTGGCTTTGGCAGAATTCACCGCCGCGCGACTGCTGTCCGTATCCTGGTCCAAACGGCGGATGATGATCTTCGCCAGAGGCTGGTCTTTCTTCACGCGGTCATTGGTGTCTACATAAACCTCATCCGTCGTGCCGGAAAGCACACTACCAATGGTCACTTCATTGGTCGGCTCCAGATTGCCCGTGGCTGTGATGGTGAGACCGATATCCCCACGAGCGAGAGGTTCCGTCACGTAAAGGGGAGGTGGGGCGGCAGGCTCGTGAGTTTGAGCCCAAAGAAAATAAGCAGCGTAGGCGATGGCGGCAGATCCGGCGATCCAGGCCATCCAGCCTAGCCAACTGCGCTTCTTCTTGCTGCCGATCAGCTCGCTTAAATCAACGGGGGGGGTGGCTGATTGTGATTCCATAATGAGGGGGGATGAAATGAAACTAACCCTGGCGCGACCAGCCGCCGCCGAGGGCTTTGTAGAGCTGTATGTGGGCACTGGCGCGATCTCCCTGGGTGAGGGTTTGCTGCTCTTCCAGGCTCAAAAGCGTGCGTTGTGCGTCTAGCACTTGCAGGAGATCGATTTGCCCGGCTTCATAACTCTGCGCGGCCAGGGTGGCTGCCTCTTTGGCAGAGGTCACCGCGCCATCCAGCGTGCGTAGCCGCTCGCTGCTACGGCTCACGGCGATGAGGGCATTCTCCACTTCAGACAAGGCCTGCAGCACGGTGGACTCATAAGCGATGAGCGCCTGCTTTTCCTGGGCACTCTGGACATTGATGGTCTGCCGAATGCGCCCCGCATTGAAGATGGGGGCAGAGAGATTTCCCAGCAGGCTCGCAGCGGCGACTTCAGGAGAGAGCAGACTGCCCGCCTTCAGAGCATCGACGCCCAAAGAGCCGCTGAGAGTGAAGGTGGGGTAGCGCTCCTTTTCGGCCGATTTCGTGCGTGCCACGGCGGCCTCCACACCACGCTCCGCCGCACGCACATCTGGCCGCTGGCGCAGCGTGTCTGCAGGGATGCCCAGAGCCAGAACGGCTGCAGGCACGGGTACGCGGCGGGGTGGAGCCAGTAGGGCATTGAGCGCGCCGGGGGTCTTGCCAGACAGCAAGGCGAGGCGGTTTTGAGTCTGCTCGATCGTCTGCTTCAAGCTGGGCAGGGTGGCGCGTGCCTGCTCCAGGGTACTGGCGGCCTGTTGGGTTTCAAAGGTGGTGCTTTCGCCTGCCTGCTCACGCCAGCGGGTGATCTGGACGGTATCCCCACGGGTGGAGAGATTTCGTTGATACACTTCCAGTTGGGCCTGGGCGGTGCGGAGGTCCACATAAGCCTCGGCCACTTCGGCGGCTAAAGTCACCTGGGCAGCGTGGTAGTTTTCAGTCGCCTGGGCGAGGTCTGCGGAGGCCGCGTTGACGTTTTGACGCAGCTTACCAAATAGATCTACCTCCCAACTCATGTCCACACTGGCACTGTAGCTTTCACTCGTGGAAAGGCCCGTCAGCTTGCTATCACTGCGTTCGCCACGGCCTGTGCTGCCAGTAGTGATCGAGGGGAAAAGCGTGGCTTTTTCCACCCCACGCCGGGCCCGCGATTCGTCGATCCGTGCTAAGGCTGTGCGCACATCAGGGCTGGACTGCAAAGCCTGAGCAAGCACTTGATTAAGGATTGGATCATTCAACTTACGCCACCACTGTGTCAGGCCTGCGGTATCCAGTGGAACCACACCAGATTTTTTTCCCTTCCATGCGGCAGGGATAGCGAGGTCACTCTCATGCCGTGAAACGGAAGTGCAGCCCCCCATCAGCACTGCTAGAGCCAATCCAGTCAGGCCGATGAGGGGGCGGGGGGGGTTGGTGATTTTCATGAAACGCTGGGTCAGAGGTCTGCTCCCGTCCGCACATTCCTCCGACAACCTTTAGAAAAGGTTAAGGCACACAAAAAAAATGAGAGAAAGATACCGAACCCCTTTCTCATGCGTGAGTCAGGGGACGAGAGATCGTTATTTCCTGGCGCAATGAATCGGATCTCTAGGGCTGATCGGCTCCATGATCCCGCCTTAAAGACGACACGAGATGAGACGAAATAACCTCAATGCTTTGAATGCCGAGGGGCTTAGCAGCCACATTTCATCAGGCAGCTTTGGGTTTCAGCAGCAACATCACATCCGCCTCGCTTGTGGTCAGAAGTCGCAGGGGGCTGGCATGGGGTACTTCCACCTGATCCCCCGCCTGCAACTGATGCATACTACCAGCGATGCGCGCACTGGCCTCCCCGAACGTGAGGATGACGGTAGCATCCTGGGGAAAACAGGCCTCAAAGGAGAGGCAGCCAGATTTCAGGCCCAACAGATGTGCCTGTACACAGTCGTTCTGGAACAGGCAGCGGTGGGCGTGGTCGCCAAAATCAAGGGTCCGTCTCATGCGCCGGACATCGCTCTTTCTTGCGCTGGATGCTGTGGCGCAAATGCCCGGCTTTGATGGTGAAATGATGCCCTATTATTAAAAGACCATGTCCAGACCCCAGGCGACAAATAGACCGGTGATGCCCACCAGTGTTTCCGTCACCGTCCAAGTGCGTAGGGTCTGGCCCACGGTCATGCCGAGAGTCTCCTTCACGATCCAGAAACCAGCATCGTTGAGATGCGAAAGGAAAAGAGAGCCACAGCCGATACCAACGACGACGAGCTCAGGGTTCACATTCGGGTTGCCGATGACCAAGGGAGCCACCAGACCACTAGCAGCCGTGATGGCCACTGTGGCAGACCCAGTCGCCACACGCACGAGGGCGGCACAGACCCAGCCAAAAACAAGCGGCGGCAGATGCGCTGCCGAGGCCATCTGGCCGATGGCATCCGCCGCGCCACAATCCCTGAGCACGCGATTGAAACCACCCCCACCACCGACAACGAGCAAGGTCATGCCCACGGCTGCGATGGCTTTTTCACCGATCTTGAGCGCCTCGGTTTTGCTGAAGCGAAAGACGATGCCCGCAAAGATCACCGAGATGCCGAGAGCCAAGGTGGGATTTCCAATCACCGTGGTGACACCTCTCACGGGATGATCTTTGGTAAAGAAAAGCTCGGCAATCGTCTGGCTGAGCAGCAGTAAGATGGGCAGAGCCAAAACGGCGCTGGTGATAAAAAGGGAAGGCTTTGCACGCGCTGCCAAAATAGGGTCCACGGGAGGAGGCTCGGGTGTCTCCACATGCACGTGTTTCACGGCCCAGCGAGCAAAGATAGGCCCCGAGATGGCGGCCACAGGAACGGCCGCGAGTAAGCCCCACAGGAGCACTTTGCCGAGATCTGCGCCCAGGGCATCCAGCGCCACGACGGGTCCAGGATGCGGAGGCATGACGCCATGCATGATGGACAGCACCGCCAGCATGGGAATGGCTAGCTTTAAAAAGGGTTCCTTCGTCTCGCGTGCTAAGGTCACCAGGATGGGCACCAGCATCACCAAACCCACGGCGAACCAAGTGGTGAGGCCGATGCAAAGGGCGAGCACCATCAGACACCAATGGACGCGCTTCGGGCCAAAAAGACGGATCAATTCCTTCGCCAATACTTCTGCCCCACCTGAGGCCGCCAGAAGGCCGCCGAGGATGGTCCCCAGACCCAGAACACCTGCAATGCCACCCAGCGTGGCACCCATGCCGTCCTGAAAGGAAGTCATCGCCTTGGCAGGCCCCATGCCGGAGCCGAGACCGATCACCAAGCCTGCCATCAGGAGGGCCAAGAAGGCATTCATGCGCAGCCATGCGATGAGAACAATCAGCACCGCGACGGCGCCAGCAGAGAGATACAGCAGGTGGATGGATTCAGGAGTCACAGCGAAAAAAGACAGAAAGACAGAAACGCGCCAGATGGTCAATCCTTCAGCACGTTTTCCTCATTCATCCAGGCCCGCACCTGAGTCAAACGAGCCCGCAAGCTGCTGCCTGCCGAGTTATCCTCCAGCAAAGATTCGTCCAATACCAACGTGGTGAGCCAGTGGCGCGGGGCCTCCTGCTCCGTAGCCCCGAGCGCATCCCACCAAGCACGCATGGCGACGTTTTCATGCAGCACATGCCCCACCAAACGCGTGATGCCAAGACTGACCGCATGCTCCCAAAGCACAGCCAGCAACAAAGTAGCCACGCCACGTCCCTGGAATTCATCGGCCACGGTAAAGGAAACTTCGGCGGCGGTGGCATCCTCTTTCAATCGCCAAAAGGAGGCCCCGCCCACGCCGGGGATGTCATCGCGAGTCTGGTGCCGAGCCACCCAGGCGACATGGTCTTTCTGATCAGGCGAGCAGATCTCCTCAATAAGGCGGGGGTTTAATTCGCGAACGCGCGTCCAAAAACGAAAGTACCGAGACTCCGGCGAAAGACGACGAAAGGCCTCCGTGATGAAATCACGATCCTCTGGCCGGATGGAACGCACACACAGGGGTGTGCCATCCGCCAGGGAAAAGCTGAGTTCGCGCTCGGGGTCAAAGGCCATGCATCATCCTGTCCCACAGGAAAGGATTTCTCAAGATGATGCAAGACAGGATCGCTACTTACCAGACGCCCATTTCACGGCATTCGTCAGCAGTTTCTGGAAAGCCTCCATGTCATGAACACGTTGGTCATGCCCCAGCGCAATGCCCACCACTTTCGCCGTCGGATGCTTCGTGATCCAGATGCTAGGATGCGGTTTGTTGAATTTGTTGCTGGGGCTGGTCTCTGCCAGCACTTCGATGGCAGCGGTGCCTGCGGGGATTTTCTCAGGCTCCGCATTCATGTAATACAATTCGTCCTCCACCGTAAAGCTGGCGGGCACTCCTTCCATGATGGGGTGTTCCTTTACCGTCTTCACTTCGAAAGGATGAATCTTGTCGTGCCCCCGTGAGCCACCTCCGACGATCTGCGCGTTCAATTCAGGCCAGCCCGTGAAACCATACCACGTGCCGGGGTGCAGCATGATGATGCCCTTCCCTGCGGCGGCAAAGTCCATGAGGGCTTTGCGATAAGCCGCTGTATCAAAGAACTTCCGGTTCACACTGACGACAGCCACGTCCGCCTGGGGCAGCTCGCTGGCGGCCTGATCCCGATCTTCCGTGTAGTGGACGCTATAGCCGGCGGTCTTCAACGTGGCCACATCCGTGCTGCCGAAGAAGGTGGCGAAGTTGTGTGAGGAGCCTCCGCCAATGACCAGGACCTTGGTCTTGCCCGCTTCCCACTGGGGAGGAGTGGCAGGGACGAGGGGACCATCACCTTTACCGCCTTCTTTGGGTTCCATTTGAGCGTTGTCTTTACGGCCACCTGAGGCATTCGCAGGCGCGGGGCCTTTGCCCTCGATGTCTGCCGTAATGGCGACGATGACAGGCGCGGTGGGATTGCGTTCGGGGCTCTCCAGGAGGAGCGTTTTAGCCACGCCTTTTTTGGTGAGGTCCATGGAGATCAAACGCATCTGCTGTCCTTGGGTGATGCCTTCCACAAAGTTAGACCCCGGCACTTCCACATTCCGAACATAGTCAGAAAAATGGACGCCATTGAGGAAGGTGAATTCCTCTTTCTCACCACTGTCGTAGATCACCGTGGCTTTGAGCACAGGCACCTCATTCTTCACAGCGGGGAAACCCCACCCGGCGATGCCGCTGAGCAACTGGAGACGTTTGGTTGCGACATGAATGGGCACCTCCACCTTGGCTGGGAACGTCGCACTCTGACTCTTGGGTGGGCCACCTTTCAGCACGATGAGGTTCGCTCCCGTGGCGCTTTTCGCGGCATCTTGGATGAAGAAAGGCACCTGATTCACCTGCACATTGCCCAGCTTCGCCAGGCGCACCTGCCCCTGATTGGCTGCCGGCCCTGCAAAGACCCCTTCGCGGCTATCGGCGGTATAAGCCTCAGCGAGGTTTAAGATGCGATAGTGCTTGGACGCATCGCCACAGATAAAGGCGAGGATGTCACGCAAAGCCTCCGGCCCCAAGGCATCCAGACCCTCCGGCATCAAACTCCGGCGGGTGTTTTCGCGCTTATCAATTTCTGCCTTGGCGACCTCGCGTTTGCCCACCTGCGTGGCCAGAGTCACGGTAGCGGTGTTTTCGCTGGTGATCACGCCTTGGAGGGCTTCGCCCTTTTTCGTGGTGATGTTGAAGGCCCAGAAACTGGGGTCCACTTCACGGTTTGGATCCACGATGTGAATCAGCAATTCCGCCGGGCCATGAGCGCCCATGCCATCCAGCGGCGGACCCACGGCCACGCCAATGTCTCCTAGCTTGTGACACACCGCGCAGGCGGCGCTGAAGAGCATCTTGCCATTGGCCACATTACCCGGCTTTTCCACCTCGGGGATCAGCTTGGCGATGATCGCATCCTTCGCGGTGTTGTTGATTTTAAACAATTCGTTAGCCGTGCGGGCGATCGGCTTGTTCGGGTGCGACCGCAGACGAGCGACATCGCCCGGAGCAAAGAGAGCCCGATCCAACTGGCCCTCTTTGACAGCGGCCAGCAGAGCACTGGTAGCATCGGCACGTTTAAGGATGGCTTCGAAGGCTTTATTTTGGAGCCCCGCTTTGAGGCGGCTCATTGCAGGCACCAGGTCAAGCACCTGCCCGCTATCATCCATGGCAGCGATGATGGCAGATTGCAGCGCTTCGGGAGAGTCAGGAGCGGCTAAAGCTTGGACGACAGAACCGCTGGCCTCGCCACCGACAGAAATGAGTGCCTTGGCAGCATTGATGCGTGCCTCAACAGGTGCAGCCTTGTCAGACAGCGTCGTGGTGAATTGACCGAGTTGAGCTTTCACCTCTGCGGCCAGCGCCCTGTCTTTGTCCCATTTCGTGATCAATGGCAACGTAGCGGCGGCAAGCGAAGGTTGGGCGAGGAGCTTATTCAGCGAAGCTGTAAGCTCTGGGGTAAACTTAGGAGCTTCATTGACCTGCTGGGAGATGCCACGCAGGAGAGTAATTTTCAAAGCATCCACAGCGGAGTCAGTAGAGGCACATGCAGTGATGAGTTGGGCAGCGCCCGCAGGCAAAGAAGAAGGCAGTAGCGCGGCTACAAAAGAATCTAGCTTACCTGCCAGCGGACTGATCAAAGCAGCCTCGACACAGAACTGTGCCTGCGAACCACAGGCCGCGATGATGGCCGAACGAGTCCAGTCATCTTGAGCGCCAGCGAAGTCTTTGAGCACTTGCTGGCGGCCAGTGTCACTCTGCACAGCCTGTTGAGCGGCCTCGTAGGTTTTCAGGGCAGCACTGCCCTGGGTGCCATTCGAGTTTGTCGAAACGTGGGCAGCGACTTGCTTCGCCTGCTTGTGCTGAACTTTCCAGATACGGCCATAATAGTGGTCGCGGTCAGGACGCACAGCGGCATTGGCCGGGCCGTGTGTGGGGCCACGGGTGTCATTGTGAATGATGGCTTGGTTGCAGAAGTCCACCACGTAGAGCGCACCATCCGGACCGACACGGACCTCGATGGGGCGGAACCAGAGATTGCTGCTGCGGATGAATTCGGTCTGCTCGCGACCAGGTTCGCGTTTGGCTTTGTAAGTGACGCCATCCGGCTCCACCATGAAGTGGCTGACGATGTTTAGCGTGGGTTCTGTGGTGAAGTAGCCATAGTTCCATTTCTGCGGCCAGGCACCACCTTCATAGATGGCGCAGCCTGCGGCGGCGGTGTAGCTGCCCACCTGGTCAATCTGCACATAGGCCTGCTGCTCCCAGTGCATGGCAGGATAGGTGGGCTCCTTCGGCAACATGGCGTTTGTGCCGACAACGCCGGGCAGCTTACCTTTAGCCAAAACATACTCAGGCAGCACCACGTGGATGAAGTGATTGCCACTGGTAGGCTGGGTATAAAAAACCTGGCCATCGGTGGTGATGTCGAGGCCCCAAGTATTGCCGCCGCGTGAGGCGTATTGCTCGATGGCGCTGCCATCCGGCTTGAAGCGTACCACGCCGGCACCGATGGGGCCGAAGCCTTTGCTGCCATCGCCCGATTTTGCATCTTCCGTGCTGGAATAACCATGAGTGGCATACACCCAGCCGTCCATGCCCCAGCGCATGTTGTTGATCACCGCATGGGTATCACGATTGCCCAGGTTGGTGTAAATCTTGGTGCGTTTATCGGCCTTGTCATCCCCATCCGTGTCTTCAAAGAACCAAATGTCTGGAGCGGCACAGACGATGATGCCATTCTTGTAAAACACGCTGCTGGTAGCCAGTTCGATCTTCTCGGCAAAGACGGTCTTTTTGTCCATCACACCGTCGCCATCGCTGTCTGAAAGAATGGACACACGATCAAGCGGTTCACGCTCATACTGGCCGGGCTTGATGGAGCCGGAGTCCTTCCAGGCATCCACATTCGCCTGACGCAGACCGTTGGGATACTCCGGTGTCTCCACCACCCACAGACGGCCTTTATCATCCCAGTCAATGTTCATGGGCTTATTGATCAGCGGCTCGGCGGCGACCAGGGTCAGGTCAAATTCTGGGTGTATTTCGAGCTGCTTCGGCATCTCCTGCGGGCGCGGCACGCCGCCTTCGGCGTAACGCAGCGCATCGCCCAGTTCCTCCGGCTTGCAGAGTTCGTCCACGTTCTCCCGTTTCCCTGCCCAGGCGATGCCGCGCAGGATGGCGGTCTTGATGCCGACATGGGAAAAGTTTTTGTACCAGTGGCCGGGAATACAGGTGAAAGCGCGGTAGTTTTCTTTCTCGTAAGTCCACATCTGCGGCTGGATGTCGTAGATGTTCACGGCTTTCTTTTTGGCGACGGCCTCGGCAGCACGCTGCTGGGCCTCCTTGTTGCCTTTGCCTCCCGTGTCTGCGGCTTTAGGGGTGTAGGCGGCGGCGAGGATCTTGGCCTCGGGCAGCATGTCCATGTCATAGTAGATCTCGTCATCCAGATCAAAGTTCGAGATGTCCTTCGTGATGGGGTTTTCGTGATCGGTGAAGTAGAGGCTCATGGGCGCCTCCAGCCACTTGGTGCGGCTAAAGTTCCAGGACCCTCCGATGATCGTCTTGAACCAATCATGATCGCGGGAAACGGCCGCCGCATGGATGACCACGAGGCCACCACCTCGCTTCAAGAATTCCATGAGGTTCTTGCGTTCCTCGCCGATTTTGATGTTTCCGGCCTCCTGGGCGTGAAGGATGAGCACATCCGTTTTATCCAGTTGCTCCTTGGTGGGAAATTCCAGCCCACCATCGGCCTGCGCTCCGCGCTCGTTCAGCAGGGGCACCCAGTCTTTGAGAAATTGGGGGAAATCATGGGCCCCAGGGGCATGTGACTTTTTACCCGCGCGGATAAAAACCCGCAAAGGCTCAGCCGCAGAAGCAATCTGCGAAAGGCTGAAAGAGGAAAGAAAGGCGGCGGCCAGGATGAGACGCTTCATGGTTGTGAATGGATGCTAGGCGATATCAACGGCCCGAGGGAAGCCTATTCTAGCCACGGGGGACTATCGGGAATGCACATGGCGGAAAGCGCCCCCAGGTGACATTTCGATTGCCAAGGTGCCCTGGCTAAAGAGAATCGGCGCACGTCGTTTTTCCCGACCCCCATCCCTAAACCAAACCCAAACCTACCAATTCCTATGGGCAGACCCGTCACCCTCTTCACCGGCCAGTGGGCCGATCTCTCCTTTGACACCATGCTGCAGAAGGCCAAGGCCTTTGGGTATGATGGTGTCGAGCTCGCCTGCTGGGGCGACCACTTCGAAGTCGCCAAGGCGGATCAGGCCTACTGCGATGCCAAACGCGCCGCGCTGAAAGCCGCCGGCCTCCAGTGCCACGCCATCTCCACCCACCTTGTGGGCCAGGCCGTGTGCGACAACATTGATCCCCGCCACGCCCAGATCCTGCCTCCCCACATTTATGGCGATGGTGAACCGGAAGGCGTGCGCCAGCGCGCGGCAGAAGAAATCATCAAGACCGCCCATGCCGCCAAGCGTTTCGGCGTGAATGTCGTGAACGGCTTCACGGGCAGCTCCATCTGGCATCTGGTGTATTCTTTCCCGCCGAACCTGCCAGGCCAGATCGACGCAGGTTATGCCGACTTTGCCAAACGCTGGATCCCCATCTTCGATGAATTCCAGAAGCTGGGCGTGCGCTTCGCCCTCGAAGTCCACCCAACGGAAATCGCCTTCGACATCGCCAGTGCCGAGCGTGCCCTCCAGGCCGTGGATTACCATCCGGCCTTCGGTTTCAACTATGACCCGAGCCACTTCGGCTACCAGGGCGTGGACTATGTGAAGTTCCTCTACAAGTTCAGCGACCGCATCTATCACGTACACATGAAGGACGTGGCCTGGAACCTGGGCGTGGACGCAGGCGTCTTCGGAGGTCATGTGGACTTCCACAAGCCTAGCCGCTACTGGGACTTCAAGTCCGTGGGCCGTGGCAACATCAACTTCGAGAAGATCATCCGCGCGCTGAATGACATCAGCTACGGTGGTCCTCTCAGTGTCGAGTGGGAAGACGGCGCGATGGACCGCGAGTTCGGAGCCACTGAATCTGCCGCTTTCGTGAAGAAACTCGACTTCCCGCCGTCGAAGATCATCTTCGATGCGCAGTTCGCCGAGAACAGCAAGTAAGCCCTATCTATCGAAAACCGGAAGGTGCCCTGCACCTTCCGGTTTTTTATTGGGGGGCCTAACCGCCACTCTTCAATGCCGCAATGGCAGCCACCATAGCACGCGCGAAAATGTAGTTTTGCAGGGGCCGTTTGCGCAGGGACTCCACCTGCTGCGCCCAGGTCTGCTCCAGGTCGGCTGTGGCTGCCGGTGTGAGGGCGGAGACAGCCTCGGTAAGTTTGACGGTCATCGCATCAATGTCGCGGCGGATCTGAATGTCATCCAGCCCTCCTGCAAAACGGCGCTTGAAATCCTGGGCCAGCTTTTGAGCCGCAGGTTTGTCTCCCCGGTTCAGCAGAGAAAGCAGACGGGCGTACTCTTCATAGGAGACGGAATTCCGACGCTGGCTGAGAGATGAATATTTGACCGCTTCGTCCCATTTTTGAAGCGCCACACAGGCGAGGGCAAGTTTGTAGGTGTCGAAGTTGTAGTTGGGATTCTTTTTCGTCCACTCATCCTGCCGCTGCATCGCCAGGGCGACACTGGTGGCCGCTTCGATGGGCTGGTTTTGCGCCATTTGGCAAGCCGCCAGATCCAGGAGAGACTCAATGACATACCCATTAAAGTTCGCCGCCTCAGCGCGCTTTTGATTGTCCCCAAATTGCTTTGCTGCCTGGGGGTAATTGCGAAGGCCGAATTCAGCGGCCCCCAAAGCTTTGTAAAACGCATACGGAATGCGGGCATCGCCCCCCTCTGGAGGCAGGTGTGGAAAGACCTCCGCTAGGGTCACCTTGGCCGACGCAAAGTCGCCTCTCTCGGCCTGACTTTCGGCCAGATCGGTGCCTATCTCCAAGAGCTTGGCCTTGTCCTGAGCGAAGTTAGCCTTGGTCGCGGCGTAGGCCCGGGCATGCCAGTCGGCAGCTCGGTCAAAGCTCAGGGCATAACCGCGCAGCTTGCCGATTTCATTATAGGCATAGGTCACCTGCTCGGAGGCCTCGCCATAAATGTTAGCGGCATTGTAGAGGGCGTATTGCTCCTGGGCATGGGCCATGGATTCCTGCCTAGCCAACAAAAGAGAGCGAGTGAAATGGGCTGAGCGCAGGGCGAAGTCCGTGAGCTTACTGCGAAGAAAAGGCCGAAACACCCCGGCAGCCTGCGTGCGAACCCCGCTGCCCAAATGCCTCCCACCGAGGTACCAGCCCCCCGCCCGCTGCCGAGAGAGAACAGCAAATCCAGCCCCCTTCTCTGGCAGTTTGAGCCCCAGCCCATGGGGAGAAAAAGCGAAGCCCTCATTGGTGGCAAAGGGCGCACCGCTCTCATCCAACACCTCCATTTTTGCGGCATGTAGACGTGCTTTTTTCCAGTAGGGATGGTCCTTGAAGGTGACTTCCAAAGGCGCATCTGCGGCGGTGGCAGGCAGCTTCACTCCTGCAATTGCGCCGGGGATGTCGAATTCGCTCATCTCTGACATATTCGCGATCACAAAACTCTGAAGGTCATCGGAAAACGAGAAGAGCACCACGCCTCCGTTGTTAAATCCCACCCGGATCAGGCCGGGTTCTGGATGCGTGACGTTTTTGAGGGTGCCGGTGATTTTTCCGTCGGAACTGAGAATCTCAATTTTGTCCGCCCCAAAACGCAGTCGCGGGTAACTGGTGAAGGAGCATTCCCAGTCCGCATTGTTGAGGGCCGTCAAAAAACTTTCTGTACTTTGGAAAGCGGGATTGGCCCCCTGACCTTCGGCAGGAAGAAAAGCCCCCAGGCAGGCCGTCATAACAGCCACACGAAGGATCAAGGAATAAAATGAAAGTTTCATTGGTTAGGCCAGGGCCACGAGGATTAATCCGTGAACGTAAAGATTCTGACGCGTTTTCGTCAATCCCTAAACTCCCCTGCCTTCCCCTATCCACATCTGATCTCACCCCTCATTTGACCTGCCCGCCGCCTCTGCTACAGGGTAACGATGGTCCCACGCAAGTTTGTCGCCCACCCTTTCGCCTATCACCAGGAGCTCGATGTCCGCATCGATAACCTGACCAATGAGGGCAGCGGAGTCGCGCGTGTGGATGGCTGGGTCGTCTTTGTCCCATTTGCCCTGCCTGGGGAGTTAGTGCGCTGCCGCATCTACCGCAATCACAAGAACTACAGCAATGCCGACTTGGTAGAAGTGCTGGAGCCTTCCAGCGAGCGCGTGGCTGCCCCCTGCCCTCTTTTTGGCACCTGTGGCGGCTGCCAGTACCAGCACCTCGATTACGCGAAACAGATCGAATGGAAACGGCGGCAGGTGGAAGAGTTGCTGAAGCACATGGCGAAGATTGAGCACCCGGTGCTGCCTGTGATTGCCTCGCCCAAGCAATACGAATACCGCTCCAAAATCACCCCGCATTTTCACAAACCGAAGGCGGGAGAAATCGGGGCCATTGGCTTTCTGCGCGTGGGAACTCGCAATGCGATGGTGGATGTGGAGCAGTGCCCCATCGCCATGCGCCAGCTCAATGAACAACTCACCGTCGTTCGTGCAGAAGCTCGGGCCAATCAGGAGGCGTTTAAAAACGGAGCCACACTCCTGATGCGAGCTGCCGTGAATGGCGTGCTGACGAAAGCGGACCAAATCGCCATCGAACAGGTGGGCGACGTGAAGTTCGAATTCCAGGCAGGCGACTTCTTCCAAAACAATCCCTTCATCCTGGCTGACTTCGTGGGTTACGCCGTGGATGAAGCCAAATCAGCGGGAGCTCAGTACCTAGTGGATGCCTACTGTGGCAGCGGCCTTTTTGGCATCAGTGCCGCCCGTCATTTCCAGGAAGTCATCGGCGTGGAACTTTCCGAGAGTGCTGTCCGCAAAGCCGCCCATAACGCTGAAATCAATGGCCTCACCAACTGCCGCTTCCTGGCAGCAGATGCTCGCGAAATCTTCAAAGAAGTGCCGCACGCCGGCAAGGAAACCGTGGTCATCATTGACCCTCCACGAGCCGGCTGTAGTGAAGAGTTCCTGCAGCAGCTTTTTGCCTTCGATCCCAAGCGCGTGGTTTACATCTCCTGCAATCCCGCCACCCAGATGCGCGATCTCGTGCTCTTCACGGAAGCAGGATTCAAGCTGGAAAAGGTCCAGCCCTTTGATCTCTTCCCCCAGACCAAGCACCTGGAGTGTGTGATGACGCTGAGCCGTTGATCCACCCTCCCCACCTGGCACTTCGTTAGGTGGGGATTTGTGCTGGCTCTTATTGAGGAACCAACGCCGCCACGATAACCCGAACGTTGTGGGCCAGCATGGTCTCAAAGGTATGGGCATGGAGAGAGGTGCCATCAGCCACCAAGGCTTCGCCCGTCTTCACCCCAGTGCTGCGCACGATTTCGGAAAGCACTTTAGGGTTGGCTTGGTCTTCTGGAAACACCGCCTTGATCTTGTTGTCACGGATCGCCTGGATCGTCTGCGCGATGTATTGGGCCGAGATGTCATCACTGCGGCCGATGCCCAGCATGGGGATGGTCTTAAATCCATACTCCTTGCAAAAATAGCCGAAAGCAGCATGCGCGGTCACCAGCTTGCGATCCCCGCGAGGAATGCGCGAAATCTCCTTTTGCGCCCAACTCTTGAGCTGCATGAACTTCTCTCCTGCGGCCTTGGCCCCGGCCTCATAGGCCGCTTCATTGGCAGGATCCACTGCACTCAGTTCACTGGCGATGACACGGGCGGCCCGCTTCATGTTTTCGGCACTGTGCCACCAGTGAGGGTCCACGCTGCTTTTGGCATGGGCCGGGCAGCACACAAAGATTTCATTCTTGGGATCCAGCAGCAAGGAAGGGATCGGCCGGCCCACCTCCACGATTTTCACCCCGCTGCCCACGCTGTCCCGCAGCTTGTCCAGGTAAGTCTCCAAATGCTTACCGCAGGCCAACACCAGCGGGGCCCCGCGCATGGAGGCGATATCACGCGCAGACGGTTCAAAATGATGGATGTCACCTCCCGCTTTCATCACCTCCACCACTTCCACATGAGGGCCGCCCACCTGCCGGGCCACATCCGCCAAAATAGGGTGAAGCGTGGCCACCTTCACAGCAGCCGAGGCACTGAGCCCCCAGGACAGCAGAAAAAAGAGAGAGAGGAAAGTTTTCATATTGGAGGAAGGAAATGGAGGCACCTTGCCACCAAGGTGCCTCATAAGAAACGATTGTTAATGCAAAATTGTTGCTAAAGATCAGCGCACTTCAGGTCCGCCCCAGGCAAAGCTCACCTGGGCCCACACGGCGTGATCCGTGCCCCGCTCATTGGAGTTGTCATAGTTGTATTGCAGGCGAAAGCGCAGTGTGCGTGCATCATTGGCATACCAGGTGACACCAGGGCTGACGCGAAAACGTGAATCCTGGGCCGTGTCGGCATTCCCAGCCACGTATTCACCACGCAGGCCCAATTCCAGATTGTTCGGCAGACCGTAAAGCAGGCTCAGGTAGGCACCAAAGTCTTGCTGAGTTTCAGGATTACGTCCTTCCACCAACTCGTCTTCCACCTTGAAGCGATTGAACATGGCCTCCGAGCGCACCCGGAAGTAGCGGCCACCTGGATCAAAACCGTTTTCGCGCCACTGGTACTCCGCATGCACACCATAGATGCTGGTGCGGTAACCCGAAACATTGTCCGCCCAAGCCCCGGAAATACCGCCACGGAACTGGTGAAAGTCATTGTAGTTGTACACGTTCGTCCAGTTGGCCACGAGCATGAACTCATCTTCTCCGAAGAAGGCTTCCTCGGTAGCATAACGCGCCTCCCCTTCATCCTCATGTTCATGACCATGGTCATCCTCACCTTTGGGGGCCACGCCTAACGCCACATCAAACTGGGAGGTCCACGGCACTGGGGCCAGCCAGGTGATCTCCGCACCGATCGTCGTCATGGAGTCTTCGCCCAAGATCCGGGTATTCACCAAATACTGGTCAATCCAGTCAAACCCGTGCGGGTGGTAAGTATTCTGAATACCAAATCGGTTGTAAACTCGGCCTCCACGAACCTCGAAGCCGCCTGGGAGATTTTTAAACTTCCAGAACACTTCTTCGAAGATCGGGTCGATGCGCCCGCCCGTCACAGCCGCTGCATAGGTGATGAAAAATTCGTTGTACTCATCCAGTCGCCCCGAAAGAGAGAACTCGATGTTCTGAAAAGTCACTGCGTCTCTTTCCTCTGGATCATGATGACCAGTTCGCAGTTCTTCCTGCTCGGTGGAGGCCGTGCCAAAAGCCGTGTCCATGTGAATGTGAGGAAAGATTTTGCCCGCCAGACTCACGTCCAGACCCGTTAGCCAATCCGCCTTACCATCCATCGGCAGCACTACGGGTGCGGACATCGCACTGAAGGTAGAATACTCGTATTTTTGTTGCTGCTGAGCCTCAAACTGGGCGGAAGTTTGCGCCCAGGCAGCGCCGGAAACCAAAAGGCTACCGGCCAAGACGAGAGATAAAGAAGAAGCAACGGGAGGATGCATGACGATCAATAAAGCAATGAATTTGCATTAACATCAAGCCGTTTTCACAACTTTTTTGCATTTGATCTCACCCCCAGCAAAAACCCCACCCTTGATCCAAGAGTGGGGCGCCTTCAAAAGAGAGCGATGAATCTGGAACGTCAGGCTGTCAGCTTGGCTGCAATCCCAGCCACGTGTTTGCCCTGAAAGCGGGCCAAAGACAGCTCCTTTTCACTGGGTTGCCGGGAACCATCGGCCCCAGCAATGGTGGCTGCGCCGTAAGGGCTGCCACCACGCACTTCACTGATGTCCGTGAGTTCAGGCGCTGAATACGGGAGGCCTACGTAGATCATGCCATGATGCAGGAGGGTGGGAATTGTGGTGAGGATTGTGGACTCATTGCCACCGCCCGTACCCGTGCTGGTGAAGACACTGCCTACCTTGCCGATGAGGGCCCCTTTCATCCACAGGCCGCCAGTTTGATCTAGGAAATTGCGCATCTGAGCTGCCATGTTGCCAAAACGGGTGGGGGTGCCAAAAATGATGGCATCGTAATCTGCCAGTTCTGCAGGTGTGGCCACCGGAGCACTCTGGTCCAGCTTGGCACCAGCCTTAGCGGCCACGTCGGGCGGCATGGTTTCAGGGACGCGCTTCAGAGTGACTTCCACACCGTCAACCGAGCGCGCCCCTTCGGCGATGGCATTGGCCATGGTTTCGATGTGACCATAAGTGGAGTAATAGAGGACGAGGAGCTTGGACATAATGTTTCGGAGTTAAGATGGCTTCGACATTTGAACAATGTCCGGATGTATGGTGGATGCCAATGCGACGGCGTCAGTCTCAGCCTTACTTTTGGGCATACCCTGAAACTCCCATCTTGGGACCACCTCCTAACCAAGTTTGCCTACGCAGACATGCCCCATCCGCATGCTGAGACCAGCGAGCCTGCATTTTCAGGTTTTTCATGAACGGCTTAGGATCTGTCCACGACCGAAAAACAACAAGGCCAATCAGGGAATCCCTGACGAACCTAACCATAAGTCATCCAAGCAAGCCATCGCCATGAACACCATCAACGCTTCCACAGCCCCCGTTCTCGACTCTGCCGCACAGTCCTTTCTCGACACCCTAGTTGCCCAGGGTGGGCCCGCCATCTATGAACGCTCCGTCCCCGATGCCCGTGATGTGCTGACTGGAGCGCAAGCAGGTCCGGTGGCGAAGCTCCCCGTGGACATCAAAGAACTCACCATTCCCGCCGGCCCCAGCGGACAAGTTTCTCTACGCATCGTGCGTCCTCAGGGAAGCCAGGGGGTGCTTCCAGGTGTGCTGTATTTCCACGGCGGAGGCTGGGTGCTGGGCGACCAAAATACTCATGATCGTCTCGTCCGGGAAATCGCCCACGGAGCCCAGGCCGCCGTGATCTTTGTCAACTACACTCCTTCGCCGGAAGCACGCTACCCCGTGGCCATTGAGGAAGCCTACGCAGCCCTGAAATGGGTGGCCGAAAACGCTCACAGCATTCAGATTGACCCGAACCGTCTTGCGGTAGCTGGGGATAGCGTCGGCGGTAACATGGCCGCCGCCGTGACCTTGCTGGCCAAAGAACGTCAAGGCCCCGCCCTGCGTTACCAGGTGCTGTTTTATCCTGTGACGGATGCGAACTTTGACACGGCCTCCTATCACCAGTTTGAGGAAGGTTACTTCCTCACTCGAGAGGCCATGAAGTGGTTCTGGAATCATTACGCTCCCGACCATGCCGTGCGTGATGAGATCACCGCCTCTCCTCTGCGAGCGACCACTGAACAGCTTCGCGGCCTGCCCCCGGCTCTGGTGATCACGGGTGAGGCCGATGTACTGCGCGATGAGGGCGAAGCCTATGCCCGCAAGCTGATCGAGGCCGGAGTCAGCGTCACCTCCAGCCGCTACCTCGGCATCATCCATGACTTCGTGATGTTGAATGTCCTCACGGAAACCCCTGCCGCCCGCGCCGCCATCGCCCAAGCGAATGACCTGCTTCGCAAGGCTCTTGCGTGATCCGTTTCCTCCCCTGTCCCGCTCGCAGAAGAGCTACCTTCTGCGGGCTTTTCATTTGCAGAAGTCATCGCCCAGCGTCTGGTCCTGAAAGTGCTATCCATCAGCGACGCCTATGCCCATCACACGCATCTACCTCATCCGCCACGGAGCCACCATCCTGACCGCCGAGGACCGTTTTGCCGGAGCCACCAATGTCCCTCTTTCCGATGAAGGTCGCCATCAGGCCTCCACACTTTCCCAACGGCTCGCCTCGCTGCACATCGCCGCCGTTTATGCCTCACCGCTGGACCGCACGATGGAGACCGCACGCATTTTGGCTAGCCCCCATCATTTGGAAGTGAATCCACGTGAGGGACTGAAGGAGATTTCCCACGGTCACTGGGAACAAATGACCCGCCACGAGGTGGAAGTGCAGTTCCCCGAGGAAGCTGCAGCCTGGGATGAAGATCCCTACACCTTCGCGCCAGAAGGCGGCGAAAGCGGCCTGGCCGTCACCGCCCGCGCCCTGCCCGCCTTACTCGACATCGTGCGTCATCACGAAGGGCAGTCCGTGATCGTCGTGTCTCATAAGGCCACCATCCGCCTGCTGCTGAGTTCCCTCCTGGGCTTTGATCCGCGCCGCTACCGGGACAATCTGGACCAAGACCCCGCAGCCCTGAACATCGTCGATTTCAAGGATGCCGTACGCGCTCGTCTCATGCTCTTCAATGACACCTCCCATTACGCTGAAAGCAGCCTCAACAAGCCCGAATCGGCCGAGGCCCGCCTCTCCAAATGGTGGACTCACTGATGCCCCAAACCTAACTATCTTTCATTCATCATGAACATCGCCATTGGCTCAGACCACGCTGGCTACCGTTACAAACAAGCCATCATCGCTCATCTGGAGAAAACCGGGCATTCTGTGGCTGACTTCGGCACCCATTCGGAGGAGTCCACCGACTACCCCAAATTCATCCGCCCTGTGGCAGAAGCGGTGGCCGCTGGAAAATACGAACGTGGCATCGTCCTTGGTGGCTCTGGCAACGGAGAGGCCATCGCGGCCAATCGTGTGAAAGGCATCCGCTGCGGTCTTTGTTGGAACCTAGAATCCGCCCTCCTGACCCGGCAGCACAACGACGCCAACGTGCTTTCCCTGGGCGAACGCATGATGGATCTGGAGACAGCTTTGGAGATCGTGGATCTTTTTCTCAGCACCTCCTTTGAAGGAGGCCGCCATCTGGCCCGCATCCAGCAACTGGACGCCTGAGCCGCCTATGAACGATGACCTCCTGCGCGAAACGGAACGCTTCCTCCATGAGCAGATCCCCCTCACCCGGGCGATGGGCGTGCAGGTGGAAAGTTACGATGGCGAAACGCTGGTGATCACCGCGCCCCTGGAGCCGAATCACAATCATCTCGGCACAGCCTTTGGCGGCAGCCTGAGCGCCATTGCCACGCTCACGGGATACAGCTTGCTCTGGCTGATGCTGGGAGATCGCAGTTCCCACATCGTCATTCGGGAAAGCACCATCCGTTACCGACGCCCAGTGCGCGGGGTGATCCGGGCCATCTGCCAACAGCCCGATCCCACCACGATCCTCGATTTTAAAACGCTCTTTGCCGAAATAGGCAAAGCGCGCATGAATCTTCAGGTCATCATCCAGGAAGAAGGTCAGACCTGCGTAGAGTTCAGCGGTGAGTTTGTGGCGCTGAAGTAAACCTTAGCGCCGCAGCGGACCACCCGGCCGGGCCTCCGTCAGTTTCCCCGCCCGGATCACGGGCACCCCATCCACCAGCACTTCGCCAAACCCTTCGGCATAGTGATGCGGATCATCGAAGGCCGAGATGTCCTGAACCTTTTCAGGATCAAAAATCACCAGATCCGCCCAGGCCCCGGCTTTGATCACACCACGGTCCCGAATCCCAAAGGTCTGCGCCGGCAGGCTGGTCATGCGGCGGATCGCTTCCTCCAACGACAGCACTTTTTGTTCGCGCACATAGCGGGCCAGGATGCGAGCATTGTTGCCATAGCTGCGCGGATGCGGCACATCCTCGCCCAGCAGGCGCGGCCCGCCGTCACTGGCGATCATGGTCAGCGGATGTTTCAGGAAAAGGCGTAAATCTTCCTCATTCATGCCATGAAAAACGCCGCTGCCCCCACCGCGCTTTTCAATGTCCAGCAGCAGCTCGATCTGGTCTTCCAGACTGTCGGCACCCCGCACACGCATCGCGGCCTGCGGAATCGTCAGACCGTTCAGCGAGGGGTCCGCAGCAAAGCGGGCGATCACTGCATAGCTATAATCCGAACGACCGCTGCGCGATAAAATCTCCTGCATGCCAGCGATGATCTTCGCCTTCTGCTCAGGCTTGTTAAGCCGGGCAATGAAGTCCTCGCGAGTGCCTTCCAGAGCCGAGTCAGGAATCGTCTGCCGCAAGCCCGTGCTGGAGGCGGTGTAGGCATACTGATCGTGCGTGATTCGCAGCCCCTCGGCCCGCGCTTTGTCCAGGTAGGCCAGCACCTCCCCGGCCTTTCCCCAGGCACTAGGTCCAGATAGCTTGATGTGAGAAAGCTCCGTCTTGACCTTCACCTCACGGGCGATGCGCGTCAGCTCATCCAGCGCGGTAAAAATGCGGTTCGTCTCATAGCGCATGTGGCTGGCATAGATGCCATCGTAGGCCGCCACCACCTTGGCCAGTTCCAGAATCTCCTCCGTCTTGGCAAAGGAGCCGGGCACATAGATCAGGCCGGTGCTCATCCCCAGCGCTCCGTCTTTCATGCCTCGGTCCACCAGGGACTTCATGGTCTCCAGTTGAGCCGCATCCGGCGCGCGGATGAACCGGCCTCCCATGCCCTGTTCCCTCACGGCCCCGTGGCCGATCAGCGTGCCCACATGCAGGCTCACCTTGGCCTTTTCGATCTCTTCAAAAAAGGCCGCCACATCGGTGCGCGAAGCCCCACAGTTCCCCGTCACAATCGTCGTGACACCCATGCGCAAAAAATTCTCCGCCGCCGGCAGTTCGCAGATCTTTTCAGAGTGCGTATGCACGTCCATGAAACCCGGAGCCACCACCTGCCCTCGGGCATCAAGCTCCTCTTTCGCTGTGCCTTCCACCTGGCCGAGGCTTGTGATGCGTCCATGCCGGATGCCGATGCTGCCCGAGTAAGCAGGCTTGCCTGTGCCATCCACGATGCGGGCGTTTTTGATGATGAGATCATACGCACTGGCCACCCCAGGCAGACAAAGCAGTGCAACCAGGAAGAGGGGGAGATGCATGAGGATGTAATGCTTACTTTTTGACCTTCTCACGAATCATCTTGGCCAGATACTTGGCGGTCTCATCGCCAATGACGTGATACCCTGCCAAGTTCGGATGGCGGTCGCCAAACCAGCCTGGCAGCTTGCCAAAATGAGCGTCAAACTGGTTATCCATCACCACCACTTTCGGAGGATTCTCAGCCACGAAAGGTTTCACCAACTCATGATACTGGACGGGGATGTTTTTCAGCTCGTAGCGTCGGTAGTTCAGCATGTTAGGCCCATCCTTCAGGGCCTGCGCATACCTGGGATAGATGTCAAAAAGCGGCAGCCTGTGCTGCACAGCCACTTTCCGGTTGAGGGTATTGATCTCATTGCTCTTTTGCGAATCCATGTAGGGGATCACCGTCATGATCACAAGTTGGGCACTCGGGTGATCCTTGCGCATCCTTCCGATCAGTTCGGCATAGTCCTTGGTAAAGTTCTCGGCGAACTTTTCACGCCGTGCATAGTCGTTGATGCCATACCGGATAAAGATGTAATCCACCCCTGGAAGTTTCGCCATCTGCTTGTCATAGCGCCCGGAATCCAGCAGCCTGCGGACATACTCACCGCTCAGTCCCAGATTGATCACGTTGCATGGCGGCAGGTCTTTTTCCGCCGCCAACAAAACGCGGATCACCTCTTCCAAATGAGGCCCTTTAGGGCTGAGCTTGCGTGGGATACTGCCCTCCGTTGTGCTATCCCCCACCAGCAGCACTTGCAGTTTCCCCTCATGCTCAGCCTTTGCAGGGACGGAGGAAAAAAGCAGCCCCAACAAGACCACACCTAACAATGAATATGTTTTCATGATGAATGAACCTTAAGCTCAGATCTTCCAGGCATCGCGCATGGGGCGCATCAGCAGGGCATTGGCAGCATCGTCCCCGACAAAGGTCTCGGCTTTCGGGTCAAATTTCAGGCCCTTTTGCAGCTTAGCAGAGATGGCCCCCAGATGACAGATCGTGGCCGCACGCTGAGCGATCTCTGCCGGAGCCGCCGTGCGTTCCCGGGAAATCATCGCATCAATGAAATTACGGTGATGATGTTTGGAGACATACAGGCGGGTGTCGCCCTCCTTCATCTTGATGCGCAGAATGTCCAGGGAACTGGCCTTCAGCGTCTCCGCCTCCGTGAACACCCAGCCATCGCTGCCGATGAATTTGGTGCCGTAAGTAGCCGCATCCTTCGTGCTGAACATCGAAAGCTTCAGCCCATTGGCATAACGATACTCGATGCGGTACTCCTCCGGGGCATCGTAGAGACCCTGCGCGCGGCGTTTTACCTCAATCGCCTCCACTTCGGTGGGCGTGGTGTCATCCATGCCTGCGCCCCACTGCGCCACATCCACAAAGTGGGCACCCCAGTCCGTGATGTAGCCCGGCGCATACTCATCAATCCAGCGGAAGTTAAAATGACAGCGTCCCTCCGTGTAGGGGCGCTCAGGAGCACTGCCCAGCCACATCGCATAGTCCAGATGTGGCGGCACCTCCTGCGGACCTTCCAGCCCGGTGTAACCGCCCCGGATGGCAAAAGTCCCGGGCACACCCACCTGGATTTCTTTGAGTTCACCGATGTAGCCATTGCGCACCAGTTCACAGGCCATACGCACTTTGAGGCCGGATCGTCTCCAGGTGCCACATTGCAGCACCCGTTTGTTTTCCGACACCGCCCGGCAGATGGCCCGCCCTTCGGCAATGCTGGCACCCAGAGGCTTTTCAGAAAACAGATCCTTGCCCGCCTTCGCCGCCTCGATGGCCACGTTTGCATGCCAGTGGTCGGGTGTGGCATTCATCACCGCATCCACATCCTTGCGCGCCAGCACTTCGCGGTAGTCATTGTAGCAATCTGCGGGCGTCAGCTTGGCCAGATTCATCGCGCGTTCGCGGTGTTTGCCATCCACATCACAGATGGCCACCACCTGCACCCGTTCATCCGCCAGAAAAGCCTTCAGGTTGGTCGTTCCCTGCCCGCCCACACCGATGCAGGCCAGGCGAATCTTTGAATTCGGTGAAACCGCGCCCGCACGGCCCAAAACAGCGGCAGGCAGGATCAACGGCGCGGCGCTTTTCAGAAATTGGCGGCGGGAAAAGGAATGGCTGTCAGACATGAACAAAAAACGGAAGCTAGGAGATCAATTCACCACCTCTTTGTGACCAACTTTGAAACTGCTATGCTGTATTGAAGGCATCCCGCGCCTTTTTTGCCACTGCCGCGCCAAACAAATCTCGGCCCATTAAACTTCTCACCCTCATAAGTTTATCACTTGAAATTGGAGCATCATCTTCGTAGTGAGGTCATTAGGCAGTTAACTCAAAAACTTCATGCCATCGACACAAGAATTTGCTGAAATCGTCGTCGACGGTTTGCCGTATCGCCTAACCTCCGCAATATTCAAAATTGGACGGAGCGAGGCTAATGATGCCATTATCGATGAGGCCTCAGTCTCTACCGCGCACGCCATTATCAGCCGAGAAGGTGGGGTCTATGGCCTTACTGATCTTGGGTCATCCAACGGCACGTTCATAAATGGCAAGAAGATCACCACAGCACCGTTACACAGCGGGGACATGATTGCAGTTGGAGGAGTGGAAATTCTGTTTCGCAATTTGAGACCGATTTCCACGCCGAAGCCTCCACCATCGCAAAGCATTCAGCCCTCATCAATTGCCACGTCTCTTGACTCTAATATCAGTGATGTTGCAGGGCATAACCCGCCCACTAATGAGATTGCCGTTGCTATACGCGATACGTACAAGCATTTCCGCGAATTGGATTATAACCTCCTGTTTCCATTACGCCGAATATTCAGTCCAAGCTTCATTAGCAAACGCGCTGTAACATGGGTTCTTACCTTTGGACTTTTCCCAATGTTAATTTCGCTTTGCGTTCTTTTTTTTGGACTACGTTTCGAACAATCTGCTTGGCTTATCGGCGGATACTTTTGCTATTTTTGGGCTGTCTATTTCAACGGTCTAATTCGGCCCCAACGACCTCTTTGGAAGCGCGGTTTAGGATATTTTATATTTACCTCCTTTGTTGGAATTCCTTTGCTGCTGGCTTGGAAAGAAATGCCTATTATTGCTGATATTTACCTCGGTTCTGAGAGTGAAAATTTCATTATCAGGGCATTCGGATTCGTAGCTGGTGTCGGGGTTTTTGAAGAAACCTGCAAAGCACTTCCATTGTTGTTTTTTTCACTACGTAGATCTCTTCCAATTCGAGAAGGAATTTTTCTGGGGCTCATGTCTGGCCTAGGCTTCGCTTTAGCCGAGGTCGTCCTGTACTCGGTTAACTATTGGCAACAATCCGCTCAACTTAGCGCATTGGTCATTACGGAAGCTGTTGCTCAGTCCATGAATACCAACGAATTTGTATCCAGGATTGATAGTATCGTTCCAAAGCTCGGTGAGCATTACGGAAGCACGCTGACCATTCAAATAGTACGATTTATTCCCCTACCTCTATTGCACGCGGTTTGGGCGGGCACGGTCGGCTGGTTTGTAGCAATTGCGAGCGAGCGCAAATCATCAGGCTGGCCAATCATTGTTGTGGGCATCGTCTTCATGGCAATCACCCATGGTCTTTATAATGTTTTTTCAAATGGCATCCTTGGCCTTGTCATCGCCGCATTTTCAATCCTTTCTTTCTTCTGCTACCTACTACACGCAGAGGAAGTTGAACCTAAACCATCCAAACCTGAGCAACCCGTGAACAGCTAACAAGAGCAACGCCATGCCCACTGACCACCGCGACTGGTACGACACCCCGCTATACTACGACATCATCTTCGATGCCGATACCCCGCGCGAGGCCACCTTCCTGGAAACCGTGTGGACCATCTTTGGCGAAAAAAGCCGCACCCGTCGGTTGCTGGAGCCCGCCTGTGGCAGCGGCAGGCTGGTCATCGAAATGGCCCGCCGGGGTTGGGACGTGGCCGGGTTCGATGGCAACGAGCGGATGCTGGACTTTGCCTGGGAACGCCTCAAAAAAGAAGGCCTCAAAGCCCACCTATGGCCAGACTGGATGCAGAGCTTCACCACCCCCAAAAAGGACCATTACGATCTCGCCCATTGCCTCGTCAGCACCTTCAAATACCTGCACACCGAGGCCGATGCCATCGCCTGCCTGCAACGGGTCTGCGCCGCTTTAAAGCCCGGCGGCATCTTCGTTCTAGGGCTGCATCTCAGCAACTACACCACAGCCAAAGAGGAGCACGAACGCTGGAAGGCCAGGCGGGATGACATCGAAGTCGTGTGCAATACCCACACTTGGCCACCGGACCGCAAGACACGCCTGGAAGCCCTGCGCACCAGGCTTAAAATCAGCCACCAGGGCCGCAGCCACATTCAGGAGACCCGCTGGCAGTTCCGCACCTACGACGTCCGCCAAATGAAGGCACTTCTGCGCCAAGTGCCCGAACTTGAACTTCAGATTTGTTATGACTTCACCTATGAAGTCGAGACCCCGCGCAAGCTGGACGACAGCTACCCCGACATCGTGCTCGTGTTGAAACGGCGGTGATTTAAATTTCCCTCACGCGTGAAATAGTTCGTTAAATCGGCCCGGCTTCAGGAAAAGACTCTTGAGAGCCCACCATGTCACCAGCCGAAATCGAACAGCACCAGCGTTTCCTGCGCAGCCTAACGGCGCATGAACCTGCCGTGCGTGCCTATGTGCGACGATTGGTGCCCTCCCGGGCCGATGCAGATGACGTCATGCAGGAAGTGGCCATCGTGTTGTGGGAAAAATTCAGCGAGTTCCGGCAAGGAGCCGAGTTTCGCCCCTGGGCCTTTGGCATCGCCCGCTTTAAAGTCCTGTCCTGGCTGCGTGACAAAGGCCGCGACCGCCTCGTCCTCAGTGAAGAAGTCGTGGACCTCATCGCCGAAGAAACGGCCCTGGATGAGACCCGGCTGGAGCGCCAGCGCCGCGCGCTGGAGACTTGCACCCAAAAGCTGGAGCCCGACCACAAGCATCTCCTCATGCAGGCGTATCAGCCGCAGGCGCAGATTCAGCAGGTGGCCGCCACCAGCGGACGTTCCGTCACCGGTTTTTATCAGTGGCTGCATCGGATCCGCCGCCTGCTGGCCGACTGTGTTCAGCGTGAATTGGCCAAGGAGGATGCGTCATGAACCTGGATGAACGGATCCACCGCTACATGGATGGGCTCGCCACTGCCGAGGAGGTGCAGCAGCTCCAAAACATCCTGCTCACCCAGCCTGAAGCACGACGCCTGTTTGCGGATCTGGCCAATCTGGATGCCGCCCTCGCCGAACAGGCCACTGGCTGGGAATCCCCTGTCCAAGGAAAGTCGGCCAAACCTCAGCGGACAGCCATTCCCCACTTTTGGTTAGCCGCAGCCGCAGCGCTGACCCTGCTCATCACCGGAACGTGGTGGTGGCAAAGCAACGGAGCCGCTCATGCCACCGTGGCCCGTGGCATTGGCAGCAGCACTTTTTCTCAAGGTATGCAGATTCACAATGCGGCCTATGAAATGGAAGCTGGCACCGTGGAGTTCATCACCGCACGTGGGGCAAAGGTGGTCATCGAAGCCCCCGCGAGTTTCCAGTTTGAAAATGGCCAGCGGCTGTGGCTGAAACGCGGCCGGGTGGCGGCGGATGTGCCGCCTTCGGCGAAAGGTTTTACCGTCATCACCCCGACAGGCCAGGCCGTGGACCTGGGCACCCAATTTGGTGTGGATGTGCCGCAGCAGGGCCAGGCAGAAATCCATGTCTTCAAGGGCGAAGTCATCGCCCAATCCTTCAAGGGAGGCAAACGCCAGAGCCTGAAGGATGGCCAGGCCTACTCCCTGCAATCCGGGGCAGGAGCCGCGCGAGAGATCCGCTCCGCAGCTTTTATCCAGCCCGATGAAATGCCTGCCCTGCAGGCGGCCCTCACCTCCGGTCAGCGCAGCCGTTCGGATGCCGCCATGGCCGCACTGCGACAAGACCCGACCCTGATCGCCCTGCTCGACTTTGAAAATTCCAAACTACCGCCCGGCACTTTTCGCATGACCCAGGGCCGCTGGCCTGGATCACGCGCCCCCGAGTTCGTCAATGTGGGCGATCACATGAAGCTCGATGCGGGCGGTGATCACACCTGGCCCCAACTCACACTCGCCGCTTGGGTGCGGCTAGACCGGCTGGAAGCCCTCTACCAGTCCCTTTATCACACCGATGGTTGGGATGATGACAAGCGAGGTCAAGTCCACTGGATCATTAAGAAGGACGCCACCATGCGCCTCGCGCTCAAACGCAATACCTTACTTCCCGGCTCCTCTGAGAAAGACGGCTTCCCAGATTCCGCCACCCCGGTCCTGCCTGAGAAAGGGCGCTGGGTGCACGTGGCCGTGACCTACGATGCCGAGGCCAAACTCATCCGCTTTTACCTCAATGGAAGGTTTGATAAAGAATGCCTTCAAGCCACCGCCCACCCGGCCCTGCTGGGGCCTGCGCAGATCGGCAACTGGGACTCTCAAGACCGCAAACTAAGCGGTCGCGTGGACGAACTCATTTTGTTAGGCCGAACCATGACCGACGATGAAATCCGCGCCCTGTTTGACGCCGGCAATCCATACTTATGAACTCTAGCCTAAAGCTCAAAGCATGGAGTACCCAAGCATGGAGCACAGGCGTCCCGCCTGTGTCTAAACACCAAGGATGCCTGTCCTCCATAATCAAACATGGAGCGCTCAAGCATGGAGCCCATGCGTCCCGCCTGTGTCTTAAACAGCCAGGATGGATATTCTCCATACTCTTCACCGCCAACCTTACCGCCGCACCCGTGGACTTTGTCCATGAGATACGCCCGGTTCTGGAAAAACACTGCTACTCCTGCCATGGGCCGGACAAGCAAAAATCCGGCCTGCGTTTGGACATCAAGGCCGATGCCCTGCGCGGCGGTGACTCCCATGCGCCTAACATTGTATCCGGCAAAGCCCCAGAGAGCCCGCTCATCCAGTTCATCACCACAGATGACGAGGACACCCGGATGCCTCCAAAAGGGGAAAGGCTGTCCACCGCCGAGGTGGGCCTGCTCACCCGCTGGATCAATGAAGGAGCCATGTGGCCTGAAGGTGTGGACACGGCCAAGACCGTGGACAAACGCGACCACTGGGCCTTCAAACCACTGCCGCCTCAGCAAGGCAGCCTGGATTCCTTCATCGCGGCCAAGCTTGCCGAAAAAGGTCTTCACCTGTCTCCAGAAGCCGATCGCCGGACCCTCATCCGCCGGCTTCACCTCATCTTGCACGGACTGCCACCAACTCCCGAAGAAATCGAAGCCTTCGCCGCAAACAACGATCCCAAGGCTTATGAAAAATTGGTGGATCGCCTGCTCGCTTCGCCTCGTTATGGCGAACGCTGGGCACGCCATTGGCTAGATGTCATCGCCTTTGGGGAAACCCATGGATTTGAGGTAAACACCCCACGCCCCAATGCCTGGCCCTATCGAGATTACGTGATCCAGGCTTTCAATGAAGATACCCCATATCCCCAATTCATCCTGGAACAGCTCGCCGGAGACACCGTGGGGAAAGATGCCGCTACGGGTTTCATCGTCGCCAGCGCCGCCCTGCTTCCCGGCC
Organism: Prosthecobacter algae; assembly: GCF_039542385.1. Taxonomy (NCBI): domain Bacteria; kingdom Pseudomonadati; phylum Verrucomicrobiota; class Verrucomicrobiia; order Verrucomicrobiales; family Verrucomicrobiaceae; genus Prosthecobacter; species Prosthecobacter algae. Next base: position 226,138 of record NZ_BAABIA010000002.1, read on the forward strand.
AGATCGGCAAAGATGAAGAGTCCAAAGCCAAGGCCCGTCAGGATGAACTCAATGACATGGTCAGCGTCACCGGTGGCGCTTTTCTGGGCCTCACCCTGCACTGCGCCCGCTGCCATGACCACAAGTTCGATCCCGTATCCCAAGCGGACTACTATGGCCTGCAGGCCATCTTTTCAGGCGTCCGTCATGGGGAGCGTCCGCTGAAGTCAGCCGAGACACGAAAGTATGAGGAAGAAAACGCCACCCTGCTGCCACGTCTAGCCAAAGCGACTCATCGGCTGATCCAGTTTGAACCACTGGCTAACGCAAGTTCACCGCGACCTCCAATTCACACCCACCGCAACATTGACCGCTTTACCACGGTCCAAACTCAAAAGTTGCGCTTCACCGTCCTGGCCACTTCAGAGAACAACCGCTACGAGCCCTGCCTTGACGAACTGGAAATCTACAATACCGCCGGGCAAAACATCGCCCTCACTGGACAAGGGGCCAAGGTCACTGCCTCGCCAAGTTGGGACAGTGGCAAACATCGCCTGATCCATCTCAACGACGGCCAATATGGCAATGACCGCAGTTGGATCAGCAAGACGAAAGGAGCAGGCTGGGTGCAGGTGGAATTCCCCAAAACGGAAAGCATCGAAGCCATCGTCTGGGGCCGGGACCGGCTGGATGACTTCAACGATCGCTTGCCTGTGGAGTATCGCGTCGAAATCGCTCGCGCCGATGGCACTTGGCAGCTCGTTGCAGCTTCACAAGATCGCCTGCCTTATCCAGGCCCCAAAGCCCGCCTCTCTCAGCCAGAGCCGCAAGATGCCAGCAAGGTATCTGCCTGGCATGAGGCCAGAGGAGAAGTCAATGCCTTGGAAAGCAAACTCAGCACGGCCAAGACAGGCCCAATGGTCTATGCAGGCCGGTTTGAACCTGCTGCCCCCTCGTTCCGGTTGAACCGAGGAGATGTCACCCAGCCGAAGGAAGAAGTCTCGCCCGGAGCGGTCTCCGCGCTGGGAGCCCCTCTGACCCTAGACAAAAACCTGCCCGAACAAAAACGCCGCATCGCCCTGGCCCAATGGCTCGCTGATCCTGCCAATCCTCTGCCTGCCCGTGTGCTAGTGAACCGCCTGTGGCAGCACCATTTTGGCGAAGGCATCGTCAACACGCCGAACGACTTTGGCCGCAATGGAGCTCTACCCACACACCCGGAACTGCTCTCCTGGCTCGCCACCGAATTCATCCGCAGCGGCTGGAGCATCAAGCACATGCAAAAACTCATCGTCATGAGCAAGACCTGGAGACAGAGCAGTGCCCCACGCCAGGATGGCCTAACGGCAGATGCGCAAACCCAGCTCCTCTGGCGTTTCCCGCCCCGCCGCCTGGAGGCAGAGGCCCTCCGGGATGCCATGCTCACCGTCTCAGGCACACTGGATCTCAAAATGGGCGGCCCCGGTTACAGCGCCTTCGCACCTAACAACAACTACGTTCGTGTGTACGACCCCAAGGCCGACTTCGGCCCCGCCGACTGGCGACGTATGATCTACATGACCAAGGTCCGCGTGGCGCAGGACTCCACCTTTGGCAGCTTCGACTGTCCCGATGCCGGCCAGTCCCAGCCAAAGCGCCCCCGTTCCACCACGGCCATCCAGGCCCTCAGCCTGTTCAACAGCGGCTTTGTCAATCAGCAGGCCGAAATCCTCGCCACCCGCCTGGAACGAGACGCAGGCAAGACACCAGCCCAGCAGATCCAGCGGGCCTTTGCCCTCACCACCCAGCGTCCGCCCTCCTCCGATGAAGTACGCGTGTGTGAATCCCTCATCCAAGAGCACGGCCTGCCCGCCCTCTGCCGCGTGCTGCTGAATGCCAACGAATTCATTTTTGTGCCATGACTGCGCCTCTCTCCACCCACGGCCTGGGTCTGCTGAACCGCCGCAACTTTCTCTCCAGTGCAGCGGGCCTAGGCCTAGCCACCCTGCTAGGCGAAAACACCTCCTTGGCCAGTACGAGGCCCATCCGCCCGGCCATTGATCCCTCCAACCCACTCGGCGCACGCAGCACTCACTTTGCGCCCAAGGCGAAGCGCGTACTCGTTCTTTTCTGCTCCGGGGCCGTCAGCCACCTGGATTCCTGGGATTGGAAACCCGAGTTGCTACGCATGGATAGCAAACCTATGCCAGGGGCCAAAGAAAACTTCCTCACTTTCCAGGGCGAAAACGGAAACTTGGTTAGACCGCTCTACGACTTCAAGCCTCGCGGCCAGACCGGCAAGATGGTATCCGATCTCTTCCCCCACCTCGCCTCCATGGCGGATGACCTCACCTTCATCCACTCCATGACGGCCAAGTCCAACACCCATGGCCCGGCGGAAAACCAGATGAGCACCGGCTTCATCTTCGATGGCTTCCCCAGCCTCGGCTCATGGGTCAGCTACGCCCTCGGTTCCGAAGCAGAAAACCTGCCCGCCTATGTCGCCATCCCGGATCCGCGCGGCGTCCCCCAGGCAGGCGTAAACAACTGGGGCAATGGTTTCCTTCCTGCCGTCTTTCAGGGCACTGCCTTCAATTCCAGCCGCCCTATTTACAACCTCGCTCGGCCTGAGAAAGTCTCCGCCGCCAGCGACCTCGCCTCTCGCGATGTCCTGAAGTTCCTCAATGAAAAGCACCTGGAAAAATTCCCCGGTGACACGGAACTCGCCGCCCGCATCGCCAGTTACGAACTCGCCGCCAAGATGCAGCTCTCCGTGCCGGAGGTGAGCGACCTTTCCAAAGAATCCGCCACCACTTTAAAAGCTTACGGCGTGGATGATCCCAATCCCGTCAAAAGCGGCTTTGCGAAAAACTGCCTCCTCGCACGCCGCCTGCTGGAGCGCGGCGTCCGCTGCGTGAAGCTTTACAATGGAGCCTATGCCATGGGCGAAGGCATCGGCAACTGGGACGGTCACCGAAAGCTGAAGGAGCAGTATGACAAACACGCGCCCATCTTTGACCAACCTGCTGCTGCACTGATCCACGATCTCCGCCAGCGCGGCCTTTTGGAAGACACCCTCGTCGTCTGGTGTACGGAATTTGGCCGCATGCCCACCTTTCAAAAAGGCGCGAGCGGCCGCGACCACAATCCCCAGGGATTCACCGTCTGGATGACAGGAGCTGGTGTGAAGCCCGGCGTCAGCTACGGAGCCACCGACGAGCTGGGTCACAAAGCCGTCGAAAAGGTCACCACCATCTACGATTTCCACGCCACCATCCTGCACCTACTGGGCCTGGATCACGAACGCCTCAGCTACTACCACAACGGCATTGACCGCCGCCTCACCGACGTCCACGGCCATGTGATCAAAGGCATCCTCGCTTAAACAAGCGCATGCCCTTCATCATTCCCCTCTGGACATCCCGCGCCGCATCATCTCCAATACGGGCCGCATGATTCGGACCGCCACCCTCACCGCCGCCCTGGCCTGCCTTTGCAGCGGGACGCACCTCCTCGCCCAGGACACGACTCCACCTCCGGCTGCCCCTGCCGCCGCTACCGCTGAGAAAGCAGCCTTTGCGTTTAAGGATGGCGACCGCCTCGTCCTCATCGGCAACACCGTCATCGAGCGCGAGCAACGCTACGCCACCCTTGAGCCCCGACTGGCCCTCGCCCTTGGCGAAACCAAAGTGACGATCCGCAATCTCGCCTGGAGTGGCGATACCGTTTACGGCCACGCCCGCTCTTACTTCGGCCCCCCAGAAGAGGGCCTCGAGCGCATGGCCAAGCACCTGGAACTGCTGAAACCCACCGTCGTGCTACTCTGCTACGGTTCTGAAATGGCCTTCGAAGGCCTCAGCGATCTCCCTCGTTTCCTCACGGGTTACCGCAATCTCCTCGCCCTTATCCGCAAGCAGGCCCCCGGCGTCCGCGTCATCATCGCCACACCGCCACCTCTGGAAAATCTGCCACCGCCGATGCCCGACCTAACGGATGCCAACAAAAATCTTTCCAGCTTCCGCGATGCCCTGCGCAAATTCGCCGGCTCCCAGAACACCTACTTCGTGGACTGGTTCGAGCTCATGGGCGGCATGCCCAAACCCGGCCAGACCGCCAAGCCCCTCACCGAAAACGGCGTCCACTACACCCGCGAAGGCTATCAAAAGCTCAGCACCAAGCTCGTCCAGGGCCTGGGCCTCACCCCGCCCCAGATCTCCGAGGCGGAACTCGGCGGCCTCCAGAAAGAAGTCCTGAAAAAAGACGAACTCTTTTTCAACCGCTGGCGCCCCCAGAACGAGACCTACCTCTTCGGCTTCCGAAAGCACGAACAGGGGCAAAACGCCAAGGAGATCCCCATGTTTGATCCCCTGATCGACCAGGCCGACGCCAAGATTCAGGAACTCAAAGCCGAGCTGCTCTCTAACAAAAAGACACTGTAATCAGTTCCCTCCCGGGGTTGCAGCCGAGATGAGGTGACCAAACGCTAGCGAGATTGCCCCCTGCCGGAGGCAGACGAACCTCCCTGCAAGGCGAGCCCCGGAGGGCGGGAATTCCGCTCATGCGGCGTTTTAGGCCCGTCTTTCCCCTTGCGATTCCGCGATCTCCCCCGAATATGGCGGCCCTTTTGTCCGGTGGCCCTCTGGCCGCGCGGGACATCAGCCCGACGCAGCCCTCAGGAGTGGGAGGCCGTGTTCGGTTATCAACAGAACACTCCTAACCCGAAAAACATACATGAGCGCAGCTACTCTCGCGGAGATGATCGCAGGATCCTTCCGTGAACTCTCCGAAGGATCCATCGTTAAAGGCCGGATCCTCGAAATCAAACCGCAGATCGTCCTCGTGGACATCGGTTACAAATCCGAAGGCGCCATCCCCGCCAACGAGTTTGAAGATGACGACATCCAGGTCGGCGACGAAGTCGAAGTCCTCCTCGAACGTCTCGAAAACGATGAAGGCATGGTCGTCCTCTCCAAGGAAAAGGCCGCCTACAAACAGAACTGGGAAAAAATCGCCTCCGTGTTCCGCGATGGCGGGCTCGTCAAAGGCAAGGTCAAATCCGTCGTCAAAGGTGGCCTCATGGTCAACGTCGGCGTCGAAGCCTTCCTCCCAGGCAGCCAGATCGACATCATCCCGCCGAAGGATCTCAACGAGTACGTCGGCAAGGTGTTCGAATTCAAGATCGTCAAGATCAACGACGACCGCAAAAACATCGTCCTTTCCCGCCGCGAAGTCATCGAGGCCGAGCGCGCCGAACAGCGCCAGAAGTTCCTCGATTCCGTCAACCCTGGCGACAAAGTCGTCGGCGTGGTCAAGAACATCACCGACTTCGGTGTGTTTGTGGACCTCAATGGCATGGACGGTCTCCTCCACATCACGGATATGTCGTGGGGCCGCCTGAACCATCCTACCGAAATGGTGGGCATCGGTCAGCGCCTGGACGTCGTCATCCTGGAAGTGAACCGCGAGAAAGAGCGCGTCTCCCTGGGCCTCAAGCAGCTCCAGAACAATCCTTGGGAAAACATCGAAGCCCGTTACCCTGTTGGCCAGACCGTTCGTGGCAAGGTCACCAAGCTCGTCGCTTACGGTGCATTCTGCGAAGTGGAAGAAGGCGTCGAAGGCCTCGTTCACGTCTCCGAACTCTCCTGGACCAAGCGCATCGCCCGTCCTTCCGACGTCCTTCAGGTCGGTCAGGAAATCGAAGCTCGCGTCCTTGGCATCAACAAGGAAGAGCGCAAGATCAGCCTCGGCGTCCGCCAGCTCGAAACCAATCCTTGGGACGATATCGACGTTCGTTACCCGATCGGTACCACGATGACCCGTCCGGTCCGCAACCTCACCGCTTACGGTGCGTTTGTGGAACTGGAAGAAGGCATCGACGGCATGATCCACGTGTCCGACCTCTCCTGGACACGCAAGGTCAACCATCCTTCCGAAATGCTCAAGAAGGGCCAGGAAGTGGAAGCCACCGTGCTCGGTATCGACAAGGCCAACCAGCGCATCAGCCTCGGCATGAAGCAGCTTGAGACCGACCCATGGTCCGAAATCGACGGCCGCTTCAAAGTCGGCGACGTCGTCAAGGGCAAGGTCGCCAAGATCGCCTCCTTTGGCGCTTTCGTGGAACTCGAAGGCGACATCGACGGTCTGGTTCACATCTCCCAGCTCAGCGAAGATCATGTGGCCAAGGTCAAGGACGTCATCAACGTCGGCGACGAAGTCGAAGCCCGCGTCATCAAGGTGGACAAAGTGGAGCGCCGCGTCGGTCTCTCCATCAAGGCCATGAACTACAGCGAAGCCGAAATCCAGAAGGAAAGCCAAGCTTTCGAAGCCCTCCGCCCAAGCACCGACCTCGTCGGTCTCGAGCAGGCCTTCAAGTTCGCCACCGAAGACTGGCGCCCAGGGCAGTAATCGCCCCCGGCAACAGCCTCGAAAAAATCACGGAGGGACGTCGCAAGACGTCCCTCTTTTTTGTGCCTGCAAACTAACCTCGCTGCTCGCAAAGTGTCCCGCCCATTCCTTCCAGCCGCTCCCAGCCCCAAAGGGGTGGCACAACAAAGCCCAGGGCAACGCCCTGGGTAAATCCCGACAATACTCCCCTTGCATCAAAAGCCCTGAAAGGGCGAGGCACCTATTCCCTCCATATACTAGCAATGCTCCATACCACCCCTTGTAAAAACACACGGGCAAGACCCATTGCCAATCTTCCGTAAACTCCGCCTTCCAATGCGCCCTCTTTTCCGTCTCCTCCCCGCCCTCCTTCTGCTCGCCTTCAGCGCCCCTGCCGCTGAGCCCACCAACGCCACGGAGGCAGCCGCGCAAAAAGCCGCCGCTGAGAAAAAGGCCGCCGACCAGAAGATCAACGCCGAAAAATTCGCCGCGTGGAAAGCCACCCTTACTCCCGAACAGCAGGCCTGGGAAACCGTGCTGGAGCAGAACCTCGGCATGGGTTTTTACTTGCCCATTTACCAGGCTGAAAAGCTGGCCGGCAAAGTCACCGCCTGGGACTACGTGAAGGACGACCCCAAGCTGCCGCGCGTGCTGCTCATCGGCGATTCCATCTCCCGGGGCTACACCCTCGCCACCCGCAAGGCCCTGGCTGGCGTGGCCAATTTGCACCGCGCCCCGGAAAACTGTGGCCCCACCGCCAACGGCCTGAAAAAGCTCCCCGTCTGGCTGGGCACAGGCAAGTGGGACATCATCCATTTCAATTTCGGCATCCATGACCGCAAGACTCCCCTGGCCGATTACGAACAGCGTTTGGACAGCCTCGCCACCCAACTCAAGGCCACCGGAGCCAAAGTCGTCTGGGCCAACACCACCCCCGTCGCCGAAGGCGGCATGAACGACGCCACCAATGCCGACCTCGTCGCCCGCAACGAAGTCGCTGCTCGTGTGATGCAAAAGCACGGCATCACCATCAACGATCTCTACGCCTGGATCGAGCCCGACCTCGCCAAATTCCAGAACCCCAAGGACGTCCATTTCAGCAGCCCCGGTTACGACCGTCTGGCCGAGCAAGTGGCCGCAGCCATCACCAAAATCATTCCCACCCTCACCTCCGTCAACACGGCCATCCTGCCCATGAGCAAGCTGGAAAAGGACGGCTACGGCTGGGAAGAACGCCACGCAGAAATCCTCAAGATCAAAGACACCCTCAATCCTGAAATCGTCCTCATCGGCGACTCCATCACCCACTTCTGGGGCGGCCTGCCAGATGGGGCCAAAATGGGCAACCGGGGCAGCGAAACCTGGCAGTCCCTCTTCGGCAGCCGTCCTGTGCTGAATCTCGGCTTCGGCTGGGACCGCACCCAGAACGTGCTGAAACGCATCCAGTTAGGCGAGCTCGACGGCCTCAAACCCAAGGCCATCGTCCTCCACATCGGCACCAATAATTTGGCCAAGACCGTCAACGCCCGCGACAACACCCCCGCCGAGATCGCCGAAGCCATCGGCCTCATCATCGAAAAGGCCCAGGCCAAATGCCCCGGAGCCCAGGTCATCCTCATGGCCATCTTCCCTCGGGGGAAAACCGCCGCCGACCCGAAACGCGCCATTCTGGCAGACATCAATCAGCGCCTCGCTCCCCTGGGCCAAAAGCCCGGCATTACCTTCCTCGACATCACCTCCAAGTGGCTTGAGGCCGATGGCTCCATCTCCAAAGACATCATGCCAGACGCCCTGCATCCTAACCAAAAAGGCTACGCCGTCTGGGCCGAAGCGCTCAAACCCGTCCTCGATCAAACCACGAAATAGACCCAAGGTTCAAATTCCCCACCCACGACTCACCGCCAAGAATCTTAGGTCGAGAACCCTCGCAGGCCAACCGGTTCAAGGCGTGATGGCGTCCCGCCATCAACCAGGCACCCCCATTTCTCGCCCGCCCGTTCGCCCTCATGCCCACGTGTCGCACCCGCCTGGCCGCAAGTGCACGGCGGGACGCCGTCACTCCTTGAACCCTCAAGCCTTCGATCTGAAAGATCCCAAGGACCTGTTTTCACCCTCACAGACGGGAAGCACCGCCTAACAAAAATGGAGATTGACGGCATTCCTCACTTTTTGTTAAAACAACTCGTTCCAGGTGAGTCTTTCCGGGCTTCACTCCACTTTAACCTCTCTCCCTCAATCATGCGCCGTGCTCCCCTTTGGATGACAGTGAAAGCCCTGGTGCTCTCCCAGTTGCTCCCCCTGTCCTCGCCGCTTTCAGCCGCTTCGGACTACAATGGAGACGGCGTTTGCGATGTCTGGCAGCAGCTTCACAATGCCTGGAGCCTCCTGCCTGGTGACGATGAAGATGGCGACGGCAGCAGCAACATCCTGGAAAGCATCGCCGGCACCGATCCCCGAAACCCGGCTGACGTCCTCCGCATTTCCGAATCCGCCCTGGTGGAAAATGACGTGCGGTTCACGCTCCCCTCCTCCACGGGCAAACGCTACCAGCTCCTCAGCAGTGACTCCCCGAACGGGCCTGTCTGGACCCCTCAGGGCTCGGCCCTCACCGGCACCGGGGCGGCCATTCAGTTCACCACACCTAAAGGCGACGGGACCAACCGCAAGTTTTACAAGGTGGAAACGTCCGATCAGGATACCGATGAGGACGGCATCAACGACTGGGCCGAAGGAATCACCGGCACCAATCCTGCCCTCGCCACCAGCCCGGGCAATGCCTCCGGTGGCACCGCCTCCGATGCCGATGTGCTTGCCAGCCTCTTCGCACTCACCACCACCACCCTCCCCAGCACCACCGGAGCCCAGGAAAAGGAAGGCCTCACCTCCCGCATCCGCCTCAGCCGCCCGGCGGACAAAAGCGCGATGCCCCTCACCCTGGCCTATGCCAGCAGTGGCAATCCCGTCCCCAGCCGTGGCAGCGCCAGCTCTGGGGATTTCACCCTCACCGTGGATCAGCCCTCCGGCCAGATCACCGGTGCCGCCACCGGCACTCTCACCTTGCCCGCTGGGGCCAGCCAGATGGATGTGATCGTCCATCCCGTCCTGGACAGCACCCCAGAAGTTCCAGAACTGCTCACCCTGAACATCCTTCGGCCCGGCAGCGGCCCCGCCACCCCGCCCCTCACCGGCACCGCCCTCATCCGCGATGCAGATCCCACCAATGAGGACAATCGCACCCTCTTCGTCGCCTACCTGGGCAAGGAGGCAGGCGTCAGCACCACCGCCACCGGCATCGCCACCGCCCTCGTTCAGGGGGACAATGACGAGGCCCTCATCAGCCTCACCTTCAGCAACCTCACCTCCCCCCAAAACACCGCTTACCTGCGGGTGGACAGTGATCTGGAGATCATCAATGTCGGCCTCGGTCAGGTCACCGGCAAGCAGTGGCAGATCCGCGCCGCCCAGACCAAGTTTACCGATCAGGCCATGCTCACCGCCCTGCACGCCGGTCAGCTCTACATCAGCATCACCACCGCTGAAAATCCCACCGGCGAAATCCGCGGCTACTTCAACAAAGCCACCGGCTCCACCTCCTTCGCCTATAACCCTGCCCTGCATGATGGTCCTGCCTACGGCTCGCCCGAATGGCAGTCCGTCGCCGGGGCAGCCATTGAGCGCGATATCTACCGCTTCCTGGAGCAGTGCACCTTTGGCCCCACCGCCGAGCTTTATACCGAAGTCCGCGCCGAAGTGGATGCCGCCATGACCGGGGGCCAGACCTATCTCAAGGGCCTGGAAAACTGGTTGGATAAGCAGATGGACCCCGCCATCACCCCGAATCCCAGCCTCACCACCCTCACGATGGCGGCGGACAATGAAGAGTTCGTCCTGCGCGGGAACAAACCCCTCTGGAGCGGCAACGACCCTCAATACGGCGAAGTGTCCTATGGAGTCAGCTACGATGCCTTTGGCAATCCCACCGTCTCCACCACCAGCAACGGCACCTACAACAACAACCACCCCTTTCACAACAACCGCCGACGCGAACAGTGGACTCTTGCCCTCCAATCCAAGGCCCAGGTGCGCCAGCGCATGACCCAGGCCCTCAGCGAGATCCTCGTCATCTCCGAAATCGATGCCACCGTCCAGGGCAAGCACTACGGCGCTGCCGCCTACTGGGACATGCTGGCCGACAATGCCTTCGGCAAGTACCGCGACCTCCTCCAAAAGGTCACCTACCACCCCATGATGGGCATCTACCTCAGCCATCTGCGCAACCGCGCCACCTACATCAGCGGCGGCGTCACCATCAGCCCGGATGAAAACTACGCCCGTGAGATCATGCAGCTCTTCTCCATCGGCCTGGTGCTGCGCCATCCCGATGGCAGCCTCGTCCTCGGTCAGGATGGACTCCCCGTACCCACCTATGACAATGGCGACATCACCGAACTCGCCCGCGTCCTCACCGGCTTCTGCCACGGTGCCCGCCATCTCAATGCTTCAGTTCAACGATTCAACGGAATGTATATGGCCGCCTCCAACATCCGCGTCAGCCCCACAATCGAGATTCAGGGCGGAGCTGGGGGAATTAACGGCAACGGAACCACCTTCACGAATTTCAGCGAAGGCGGTGGCGACTCCTGGTGGCAGGCCCCCTGGATCTATCCGATGAAGGTGCTTGGCAAGGTCGGCACCGTCAGTGCAGCGGCACCCACCCTCCACGACTTCGGGGCCAAGACCCTCCTCGCCGGCAAACACGGCCAGACCCTCGTCCCTGCCCAGACAGTCGTCACAGCCACGGCCGACGGCACCAGCCACACCATGGCGGAGGCCGACATCACGCTGGCCCACAACTGCCTCGCCGGCAATCCCTCCTCCGGCAGCTACAACGGCCACCAAAACACCCCCATCAACATTTCACGCTGGCTCATTCAGCGCCTCACTTCCTCCAATCCCAGCTCCGGCTACCTCTACCGCGTCAGCGAACGCTACCGCCAAACCAATGGCAACCTGGGCAGCGTGCTCAAGGCCATCATGCTGGATCACGAAGCCCGCAGCATCGAGCTGGCCGACACCACCGTGGGCAATGGCCGCATGAAAGAGCCCATGGTCCACTTCATGGCCGTCATCCGTGCATTGAAAGGCTACACCGGCATCCCCCTCACCACCCTTCGCGATGTCCCCATCCCCTTCAGCAGCACGGACAGCCCCATGAGCACCCCTTATCCACAGGCGGAAGTGGACAAGTTTGTGCCCAATGCCTCCCGCTTCCGTTTTGCCGACACCTCCTCCCAGCTCGGCCAGTCTCCCCTCCGCGCGCCCAGCGTCTTCAACTGGTTCCTGCCAGATTACAGCGTGCCCGGTGCCATGTCAGAGGCTGGCCTCGTCGCCCCTGAAATGCAGATCGCCACTGAGACCAGCATCGTCGCCCGCGTGAACCGCCTGTGGACCTTCACCTGGATGTCCCTCACCGGCATGACCACCTTCCCCGGCGTGGATCTGGAGGATCCCGTGCAGCTCACCGGCAATGCAGGCCCCCAGGTCAAGGTCTCCAAGTCCCTGGTTCCCACCGCCACGGAAAACTCCTTCCTCGCCCTGCAAAGCTACACCTTCACGCCTGCCAACTGGAACACCGCCCAGACCGTCACCGTCGCAGCCGTGGATGACAACATCGCGGAAGGCAGCCACACCACCCGTATCCATCACGCCGTTAGCAGCACCGATGCCGACTACAGCAATCTCGCCATCCCCAGCCTCAACGTCACTATCAATGACAATGAAACCGCTGGCACCGCCCGCGTGATTATTGCCGAGACCGGCAGCGAAACTCTCGTCGCCGAAGGTGGCACCACTGACACTTACACCCTCGCTCTCAGTCAGGCCCCTGTCTCGCCAGTCACGGTCAATCTTCAGACTACGGTCAACAACATCGGTACCTACACCACCGAGGTCACCGTTTCCCCCGCCAGCGTCACCTTCACCTCCGCCAACTGGAGCGCTCCGCAAACGGTCACCGTCACCGCCGTCAACGACACCACCAGCGAAGTCCTAGAAATCGCCCAGATCGGCCACAGCCTCACCACCGCAGATACCGTTTATCGCCAAGTCGGTGTCGCCTCCATCAACGTCCTTGTGGCAGACAACGATCCCACCGGCAGCAATGACGTGAATCTGTTGCAGACTCAAAATGGCACGCTCGCCCTCGAAGGCGGCGCTTCGGACAGTTACTACCTCAATCTGCGCCGTGCGCCAACCGCCACGGTCGCCATGGCCATCAACACCAACGCTGACCTGACGGCCACACCGCCCTCCCTCAGCTTCACCACCACCAACTGGAACATCCCTCAAAAGGTCCAGATCACCGCCGTGGATGATGCCCTCATCGAAGGCACCGAAGCCTTCACCATCACCAATGTCCCCTCTGGCGGTGGTTACACAGCCACCAACACCAAGAACGTTGCCGTCACCATCCAGGACAATGACGGCGGCTCAGTCATCATCTCCGAAACCAGCGGCGGCACCTCCGTCGTCGAAAGTTCAGCCACCACTTCAGGCAATCCGCAGGCCGCCAACACGGACAGTTACACCCTCCGGCTAGGCTCCCAGCCCGATGCCAATGTCACCATCACAGTCACCCCCGAACGGCATCCCACCCCGATGTCAAACTGGGCCAAAGCCTCGGGCTACTTTGGCAACGACACCTCCGGCTCCGCCCTCCAGAAAGACCGCCTCATCTTCGATTACAGCGAGATCATCAGCATCTACAATGCCGCCTATGTGGCCGCAGGCGGCAATGCCAATGCCTCCACCGCCCACTTCGCCGGCACCCTGGCCGTGGTGGACAAACTGGATCTCTACCTCTGCGGCGGCAGGCTCAAGGCACAGACTCCAGATCTCTCCCTGGCCGACCTTTCCAACATGGGCATCACCAACCCTCGCAAGTCGGTCGTCAATGGCGTTTACCGTGGTTACAGCACCACCCGTCTCACCACCGACACGACCAACTACAACAACGAGGTGCGGGACCGCTGCCGCATCGCTGCCTATCTGGTCAGCATCTCCCCGCAGTCCTTCAGCGCACGCTGATCCGCCGCCCGCCTCCTTTCCGCCACCCCTACTCCGAGTCATGAATCCCTTTCTTCGCAAGACCCCGGACCGCAGCCAGCCCAACCGCCGCGACTTCATGCTCCAATCTGGAGCCGCCTCCTTGGGAGTCACCAGCGTCGTCAACAGCATCGCACAGCTCAAGCTCGTCGGCGCAGCCGCCGCCCAGGGAGCCGGCAGCGACTACAAGGCCCTCATCTGCATCTTCCTCAATGGAGGCACGGATACGAACAACATCCTCATCCCCGTCTCTGGCGGCGCAGGCACCGCCCGTGGTCATTATGAAAGCGGTCGTGGCATCCCCACCTATGCAGGCGGCACCGGTGGCATCGCCATCCCCTTGGCCGACATCACCGCCGCAGGCACCCAGCTTAACCCCGACAACCCTCCCTCTGAATACGAGCACGCCTCCGGCTACATCCCGGCCGATGGCAATGGCAACCGCTTTGCCGTGCATCCTGGTGCCACCCACCTGAAATCCATTTTCGATGCCGGGCACCTCGCCTTTATCTGCAATGTCGGCACCCTCACCCAGCCGAATGTGACGCGTGCCAATTTCAACAGCCTGCCCGCCTCCCAAAAGCCACCCCAGCTTTTCTCCCATTCCGACCAACAGGTCCAGTGGCAGTCCTCCGTGCCCGACCGCCCCTTCACCAGCGGCTGGGGTGGCCGCATCGCCGACATCCTCGATGGCGTCCATAACATCGATCCCGAGAGCCTCTCGATGAGCGTCTCCGTCAACGGCATCAACAGCTTCCAAAAAGGCATTCAGCAGCAGCCCTACGTCATGGGCAGCACCGGTGTCTCCTCCTACAGCGGCTTTGGCTCACCTTATAACAGCGGCCTCACCAACCCCGCTCTGCAGCCCTTCTCAGGCTACAATCCAGCCCTCACCCCGGGCAGCACCAATTCCAACTATCAGAACAACAACACTGGCTGGCGTCTCGCCGCCTTCGAGCAGATGATGGCCATGAGCCACGGCAACCTCTTCGATCAGGGGTATGTCAACGTCGCCAAAAACGCCCGCGTCACCGAAGGCCTCGTCGGCAGCGCCCTCGCCGTCACAGATACCGGCGGAGGCAACACCGCACTCGACACCTTTTTCACCAATGCCTTCAACGGCACCGGCATCAACGGCCTCACCGAAGACTTCGCCCGCCAGATGAAAATGGTCGCTCGCCTCATCATCGGCAACAGTGTGCTAAAAAACAAACGCCAGGTCTTCTTCGTCCAGCTCGGCGGTTGGGACACCCACACCTCCCAGATTCCCACCCTCAACGATGTGGCCCGCACCGATCAAAGCTACTACCGCCTCGTCCGCCTCCTCTCCTGCTCCATCAAAGGCTTCTACGACAGCGTCAACAGCGTGCCCGGCCTCTGGAATGACGTCATGGCCTTCACCGCCTCCGACTTCACCCGCACCTTCACGCCTAACAAAACAGATGCCACAGGCGGTTCCGATCACGGCTGGGGCGGCCACATGATGGTCATGGGCGGTGCCGTGAAGGGCAAACGCATCTTCGGCACCTTCCCGAATCTTACCGTCAATGGCGGCATCGACGTCCAGGGCAACCGCGGCCGCTGGATCCCCTCCACCTCCGTGGACCAGTACGCCGCCGTCATCGCCAAATGGTTCGGCGTCAGCCCCGGCCAGATGAGCGCCGTCTTCCCCAACCTCGCCCGCTTCACCGATCCCTTCAGCCCCGCCGCCAAGCTCGACTTTGTGGACTACACGGCCTGATTCGTCCGTATATACTGGTCCATGTCCGCCTTCCCCAAGCGTCCAGGCCCCTACATCCTTGTCCTGCTTCTCGCCGTCCTGGTCATCCTCACCTACTGGATGACCAAGGCCCTGACGGACCCCGCCATCCTCCGCGCCGCTGTGCAAAGCAAGGCTGCCCGCGAACGCCAGCCCGAGCCTGTCGCCCCGCTGCCACCGGCCGCCCCCACACCTCCGCCGAACGAAGAGCTGGACCCCGTCATCGCCTCCATGCACCAGGAGATGACTCAGCCCGAAACACCTCCGGAACGCGAACTCGAAATCATCCAAGAGCTCATCTCCCTCCACCAGCGTGGCGTGGGCAATGGCACCTTCGGGGACAATGGCGACGTCACCCGTTCCCTCATCGGCGAATCCGGCAAAGGCGCCTGGCTCCCCCGCCAGTCTCCCCGCATCCGCGACGGCCTCCTGCTCGACCGCTGGGGCTCCCCCTATTGGTTCCACCCAAACTCCGGTAACCAGATCGAGATCCGCTCCGCCGGCCCCGACAAAGACCTCTTTTCGCCCGACGACATCATCCTCAACGGCAGCCCCGCCGGCTTCGGCGCCACACCCACGCAGCCCGAGCCATAGCCGGCAGAACTGCCCTGGGATCAAAGATCCCAAGCCAGCCAAAGCACCTTCGATTCATACCTTCCCCCGATAAGCTTCGGTGGAAAATCTGCCCAGGCCAAACGGTTCAAGGCGCGATGACGTCTCGCCATCTTCATGGCCCCACGCTCTCGCGGCCTCCATTGAGATAGAGATCCCCCTACCCCAAACTCAAATGCCCCGCTCCCATTTAACAAGGAAACGGGGCACTCAAAAAACTTCGGATCAGTAGCTCTTCGCAAAGACCACGCGCTTCTGGCTCGGCTTGCCCGTCAGGAAGCACTTCCCTTCTTCGGCAAACTCGTCGCTCAGCGGCACGCAGCGGATCGTGACTTTCATCTCCTTCGCGATCTTGTCCTCCTCCTCATTGCTGCCTGCCCAGTGCATCAGCGCAAAGCCGCCCGGACCGCTGTCGGCAAAGAAAGCCTGGAATTCTTCAAGCGTGTCCATCTTCTTCATGTTCGCATCGCGCATCTCCGTAGCACGAGCCAGTAACGCGTCCTGGATCTCCTGCAGCTTCTCGGTCACATCGCGGAGGAAGTCTTCCTTGCCCACGATCTCCTTCGCCTTCGGCCCCTGGTCGCGGCGGCACACCGCCACGCTGCGGCTGGTGATGTCCCGCGGCCCCATTTCGACACGCAGAGGCACGCCTTTTTTGATCCATTCCCAGTTCTTCGCCCCGCCCTGCAGATCGCGTTTGTCCACATGCACGCGCAGCGACTCGCCGTGGAAGGTCTGCGTGCGCAGCGTCTTCGCCAGCGCCTCGCAGGCATCGATGACTTCCTGGCGCGTGTCCGGCTTCGGCGTAACCGGAAGGATGACAATCTGGTAAGGCGACATCCGCGGCGGCATGATCACCCCGTCATCATCGCCATGCGCCATGATCAGCGTGCCGATCAGGCGCGTGCTCATACCCCAGCTCGTCGTGTGGGCAAACTGGCGCGTGTTGTCACGGCCCAGGAACTGAATGTTCGCCGCCTTGGCAAAGTTCTGCCCCAGGTAATGCGAAGTGCCAGCCTGAATGGCCTTCTTGTCCTGCACCATCGCTTCCACCGTGAAGGTGTTCACCGCGCCAGGGAAACGCTCGTTCTCCGTCTTCTCCCCAGGGATCACCGGGATGGCCAGATGGTTGCGCAGGAAGTCGGCATACACCTTGTGCATCAGCTTCGTCTCTTCCATGGCTTCTTCATGGGTCTCATGCGCCGTGTGGCCTTCTTGCCACAGGAATTCCGCCGTGCGCAGGAACAGACGCGGGCGCATCTCCCAGCGCATCACGTTGGCCCACTGGTTGATCAGCAAAGGCAGGTCACGGTAGCTCTGCACCCAGCGGGCAAAGGCCGCGCCGATGATGGTCTCAGAAGTCGGGCGGATCACAAAAGGCTCTTCCAGCTTGCCCGTCGGAATCATCTTCGTCGTCCCGTCCGGCTGCTTCTGCGCTTCCAGACGATGATGCGTCACCACCGCACACTCCGTAGCAAAACCTTCCGCATGCTGCGCTTCCTTCTCCAGATAGCTCAGCGGGATCAGCAAAGGAAAGTAGGCATTCACATGCCCGGTTTCCTTGAACTTCACATCCAGTTGTTTCTGAATGTTTTCCCACAGGCCATAGCCCCACGGCTTGATCACCATGCACCCGCGCACCTCCGAATTTTCGGCCATGTCGGCGGCACGGACAACTTGCTGATACCACTCAGGAAAATCTTTCTCTCGGGTTGGGGAAATAGCGGGGGCTTGGCTCATGATCGGACGCGCACAGTAAGACCATTCGGCCCACGGTCAATCAGGGCGTGCAAGCAAGCCCCCAAACCCACCACCTTACCCCTGCCCCGAAAACTGAGCACTGAGCACTGTCCCGCCCCTTCACGCCCACGCCTTCTTCAGCAGCCTCAAAAAGTTCCCGTGCATCACATTCTCGATGTCCGTCTGCGTGTACCCCCGCTTCGCCAGCATGTCCGGAATGCGCGTGAGATCCGCGATCGTATCCAGGTCCTCCGGCGTCTGCTCGATCCCGTAGCCCCCGTCCAGATCTGTACCGATGCCTGAATGCAGCGTATTCCCCGCGAGCTGGCACACGTGGTCGATGTGATCGCAGATCACCTCCAGCTTCAGCCCGGCGCTCTGCGGCGTCGTCTTCCCGCGGATCCAGCCCGGCACCATCATCCACGCATCCAGTGCCGCGCCCAGCACCGCCCCTCGCTCGATCAGCGCCTTGATCTGCTCATCGCTAAACTGGCGCACATCCGGCACCAGCGCCCGGCAGTTGCTGTGGCTCGCCCAGATCGTCCCCTGGAAAAGATCCAGTGCCTCCCAAAAACACCCATCAGACAGATGCGTCACATCCAGGATCATGCCCAGCCGGTCCATTTCCTGGATCAGCTCCTTGCCGACCGCAGGCAGCCCGCCCACCTGGTCATGCCCCAGTGCATATCGGCACACCCCATAGTGCGCCGGCCCCATCGCCCTCAGCCCCTGCTCCCAGTGCCGCTCCAGGTGCCCCACACTGCGGATGCTGTCCGCCCCTTCCAGGCTCAGGATGTAGCCGATGGGCTTGCCCTCATTCGGCTTCCCGTCTGTCCACAGATCAATCATCGCCTCCAGCCCACGCAGATCCTTGATCTGCCGCATCTGGCCATCCTCCTCCATCGCACGATACCAGGTCAGTTGCCCCTGCGTCTGCGCATAGGCCTGTTCCGGGGACATCCAGTTCGCCATGGGCCGCGCACCCACCATGCACCCGGCCAGTTGCGTCGCCACGCACAGCCCCATCTCCGCCTGGCGCATCTCCGGAAACGCCGTCGTCCCCGCCGCACGCCCCTTGATGTCCGTCATCCCCGCTTCCCGGCGGCGGATCTCATGCACAGGCAGGCGCAGGTCGCGGTTGTATTCCAGGGCATTGAGACTCAGATCAAGGTGGGCGTCAAAAGTAAGCATGGGTAGGACAGGAACGTGCGCAGCTCCGTCATTTATGCGCACGGAAAGCACCGTCTTCCATATTGAAATACCCGCTGGATAAATAGCTCCCCAGGTAGCCCGCTCAGTCCCTGAGCGGAAAGCAATCTCGAAGCCCAGCCCTACCCCGCGCTTCCAAGCACCCACCCGAATCCCACATAACATCATCTCCCCGCTGCAACCTCATCGCTCATCCACTCCGCAGAAGAACCCCGCTCCCGCATTGACCGCTGCCTTCTCCTGCGAATGGTTCCCCTCCCCCGCCATGCTGACTTCCCTCACCGATCTCCCCCTGAAAAAACAAGCCGGCGAACGCGTCACCGTCCTCACCGCTTACGACTACCCCACCGCCCGCCTTCTCGATGAAGCCGGCGTCGATCTCCTCCTCGTCGGCGATTCCCTCGGCATGGTCGTCCTCGGCCTGCCAGACACCACCGGCGTCACCCTCGACATGATGCGCCACCACACCGCCGCCGTCCGCCGGGGCGTCAAGCGCGTGCCCGTCATCTCCGACCTGCCCTTTCACACCTACGACACGCCCGAGCAAGCCCTGGCCAGCGCCCGCCTGCTCATGGAGGCTGGGGCCGATGCCGTGAAACTAGAAGGCGGCGTTGCCTTCATCCCCCAGGTGCGCGCCATCGTCCAGGCAGGCATCCCCTTCGTCGGCCACATCGGCATGCTCCCCCAGAGCGTCGTCCTCGAAGGCGGTTATAAGAAAAAAGGTAAAACCCCCGCCCAGGCCGAACAGCTCATCGCCGATGCCCTCGCCCTCGATGCCGCCGGAGCCTGCGCCATGGTCCTGGAAAGCGTCGTCGCCGAGGTCGCCACAGAAATCACCCGTCAGGTCAAAGCCACCACCATCGGCATCGGCGCTGGCCCAGGCACCGATGCCCAGGTCCTCGTCACCCCCGACCTCATCGGCAGCTTCCCCTGGTTCCGCCCCCCCTTCGCCAAAGCCCGCGCCGATGTCGCCAGCGAAATCCAGCGCGCCGTGAAGGAATGGATGACCGACGTAACAGCGAAACCAGCCCCTTAATTGAGGCTCATTAACTCCGCTCGATTCATCCGCTGATAAAGGCACCCGTGTCTTAGCCTGGCCTTTCAAGCCGGGTCTCATCCCCCAACGCACACCTCACCGCCAAACGTCACAGCGCGACTCACACCCCTCGACCGCAGCAACGGATTGCTCCCTCTCGTCCAAACCCACCATCGGGTTGATCCCCTACCTCTGCCGCAGAGCGGCAACCGTGTCCTAGCCCGGCCTTTCAAGGCCGGGTCTCATCCACTCACCGCACGCCTCACCGCCTGGCGTCGCAGCGCGACGCACGAACCCCTCGACCTCATCGGCAGCTCCCCCCTTCGCCAGAGCCCACTATCCCGTGCTCAGTTCACAGAAAACTGAACACCGGATACTGAGCACTGCCACACCTCACTTCCCGTGAGCTTCCTTGTAGTGCTCCGCCAGCAGGTCGCGGCCAAAGTCACCATCAAAGCTGCGCAGCACGCTGTGCGGGTGGTTGGCATTGCCCTGCACATTGTCATACTCGATCAGGAAGGTCTTACCCTGCACCCGGTAGTAATGCGGCTCACCGCGCTCCTTGCCTCCTGCCCAGGCGAAATAAACCGGGCCATTCTTTTCAATCTCAGCCCAGGTTTCCGCCGCGATCTCCGGGCGCAGGCGGGTCAGGTATTCGTCGATGATCTCGCGCAGCTTCGCCTTCTGCGTCGCATTCAGGGCCGTGTCGGCCAGGCCTTCAGGCTTCAGCGGGTCCACCTTCTTGGCCGCTTCCGTCAGCATCTCCTTCGGAGCCACAGCATCAAAAAGCGCGGTTTTGAACTGGGCCTCATCCAGCGACTTCACCAGCTCGCGTCCCAGGTCTTCTTCCTTGCCCAGCACCCGCAGGCCCGTCAGCGGCCCCTGGCGCAGTTCGCCCGGATTCGTCCCCATGAAGGAAGGCGTCGCACGCAGCAACTGGCCGTCCTTGATCGTGAAATTCAGGGACATGTGATGCCCCTCGATGCGCCAGCCCCAGGTCCCCTTCGGGTCCGGCGTGCCGAAGATGCTCACGAAATACTTCTCAGGATCGCGCTTCTCACGGGCTGCGGCCCGCTTGGATTCCTCCGCCCCCTCCATCTGGAAGAGCACTTCCTCCAGGGACATGATCGTCACCGCCTTGGCCGCCCCACGGAATCCCAAGCCCGTATTCATCAAAGCATGGGCCAGCAGGCGCTGCTGCGGGGTCATCTCCTTCATCGGCAGCCCCTTGCGCTCACGCGGGATGAAGTGCCAGTTGACCCGCTCCTCATCGTCAAACTTGAAGGTGGCTTTGGCTTTCTGCTCCTCATTCAGAGACAGCAGAAACACATCCGCCACCTCCGCCATCTGGATACCCGCCTCATGGGCCTGCCCCGTGGAAAGAGAAAAGAGAACGGCGCAGGCGAGCGAGGCAAGGGATGGGCGAAACATAAGAAGGTGAGGAATGGCAGTAACGAACGCACCAGACAAGGCAAGTTTGTCATTCATCCTGCCCAACCCCTCATTTTAAGGACCCGCCAGCCCCGCCATGGCAGCCCCGAAAACCATCAGACGGCTTGATATCCCCCATTTTCAGGATATCATTAAATAATGTCTAGCGCAGCCCGAGTCGCCTTCTCCTTCCACCTTCACAGGCACCCGCGTGACAGCCCCCAGCCCGCATCCCGCCCTTTCCAACGGCCACTCCCCCCTCCCCAAACATCCCCACATGGGGATTTTCTCCCCAGATGGGGATGGCATGGGGAAATCATCCCCATCCGCAAACCCTTGTCGCTCAATGCGTTGCGACTCAAAATCCCCACATGGGGAAAATCGCATTTTTTCTCCCCATCCCCCACCGGTGACAACCTCGGTCACTCATCCCCGCCCCGCCTTCCCCCACCCTTTCAAAAGAAATCAGGGGCAATCTCCCACGATGATTGACACTCGGCTCCAAAATCCTCTACTTTGATTATTCTCAAAAAAATTCCGCGAATCCCCCCGCTGCATGTATTCAAACGAAGAGTATCTCCTGGAACTGCTCACCGAGTCAGGGCTGATTTCCAATCCTGACATCCAAAAGGCCAAGACGACCAAGAAGCCCAACGAAAGCTTGTTGGACTGCTTGATCAAAACGGGGGTGGTGAGCGATGAACAAGTGGCCCAAACCGTGGCCGTCAACTCCGGCATGGAGTACATGGACCTTCACGGTTTCCCTGGCAATCCGGCCCTCAAAGGCCTCATCCCCATGGAAGTCGCCAAGCGCTACAAGGTGGCCCCCATCGGCATGAACGGCAGTTCCATGCAGGTCGTCGTCGCCGATCCCTACGACTTCGAGACGCTCGACGCCCTTCCCCACGTCTTGCAGCCAGACATCGAATTTTACTGCTCCACCCCGGCGCTCATCCAGCTCCTGCAGACCAACATCTACGGCAATGAGTTTGTCACCCCGGCCCCAGGCTCGGGTGGTTCCGACGGCGATGCCCCGATCATCAAGCTGGTGACCAACATCCTGCTGGAAGCCTTCAAAAACCGCGCTTCCGACATTCACATTGAACCGCTGGAAAAAGACGTCCGCGTTCGCCTCCGCATCGACGGCGTGCTCCACGATGTGGAGCACCACCCAAAACGTCTCCACTCCTCCATCATTGCCCGCATCAAGATCATGTGCGGATCCATGAGCATCGATGAAAAGCGCGTCCCCCAGGACGGCCGTATCACGATGGCCTTCAATGACAAGGAGCTGGACATGCGTGTCTCCATCATCCCTACCAACAACGGAGAGAGCGTGGTCATGCGTGTGCTCGACAAGAGCAGCCTCCGCCTCGGTCTCGCAGACCTGGGCTTCCTTTCGGATGACCAAGACACCTTTGAAAAGCTGATCACTCTCCCGGACGGCATCGTCTTGGTGACGGGGCCTACCGGCTCCGGTAAAACAACGACGCTTTACGCCTGCCTTAACTTCATCAACCGCCCTGATCGCAAGATCATCACCGTGGAAGACCCGGTGGAATACGAGCTCGCCGGGATCAACCAAGTCATGGTTCGCGAAGATGTCGGCATGAGCTTCGGCGCAGCCTTGAAGGCCATCCTCCGTCAGGCGCCCAACATCATCATGATCGGGGAAATTCGAGATCTCGAGACCGCCTCCATCGCCATCAACGCCTCCCTCACAGGTCACTTGGTCTTCAGCACCCTGCATACCAATGACGCACCCAGCTCCGTGGCCCGTCTCGCAGACATCGGCGTCAAACCCTTCCTCATCGCCTCCGCCGTCCGCGGCATTCTCGCCCAGCGTCTCGTCCGCAAACTCTGCGGCGAGTGCAAGCAGCCTTCCGGCCTCAGCGAGCGCGAACTCCGCAGCCTCGGCCTCGAAGCCAGCCAGCTTTTCAACGCCAACATCATGGGGCCCAAAGGCTGTAACAAGTGCCGCCAGTCCGGCTTCAAAGGCCGAATGGTCATCGCCGAAATCTTCAAGATTGACGACGAAGTTCGCAACATGGTCAACCAGCAGCTCACCACCCCGCAGATCCGCAAGCGCGCCCGTGAACTGGGCATGCGCACCCTGCGCGAAGACGGCGTGCGCAAGGTCCTCGCCGGCCTGACCACCGCCGAAGAAGTGATCGAGGCCACCATGGCAGATGCTGACTGATGCGCCTGCGCCCCTGCGAATTAAAACTTAGAACGACTGACTCCCCCCTATGACTCCCCAGAATGTGGTAGATATGCTCGAAGCCCGGGGCCTGATTGACAATGGCCAGGCTTATGACATTACCCAGGACGCCGTCCACAATGGCAAAGAAATCCTCCAGGTGGTTCTCGATTACGGCATCTTCACGGGTGAAGATGAATTTTGGGCCCTCGTCGCCGAAGAACTCGGTGCCGACCACTTTGACCTGACCGAATTCGAACCGCCATCCTCCGTCATCGGCCTCATCCCCGCCGGCATGGCCCGCCTTTATGGGGCTTTTCCGATCACCCTCGATGGCCGCGGCCTTCACGTCGCCTTTACCGACCCGCTCAATCCCCAGTTGGTCGAGGACCTCCGCTTCGGTCTGGACAAGACCGTCGTTCCCGTCGTTGCACGCCGCAGCCAGGTCCAAAATCTCATCGACAAGCACTACGGCACCGGTGCCCCGAGCATTGACGAGATTTTTGGTAACCTCAAGGACGCCGGTAAGAACTCCCCTGAAATCGAGGCCAACTCCGCACCCATCGTCAAGTTCGTTGACCTGGTGATGACCCAGGCCATCAAGGAACGCGCCTCCGACATTCACTTCGAGCCCTTCGAGCACGAATTCAAAATCCGTTACCGTGTGGATGGAGCCCTTTATGAAATGGCACCACCGCCCGTTCATCTGGCCACCAGCATCATTTCCCGTATCAAAGTCATGTCCAACATGAACATCGCCGAAAGGCGTGTTCCCCAGGACGGACGCATCATGACCTCCGTCAACGGAAAGCCGGTGGACATGCGTGTCAGTTCCCTGCCCACTCAGCATGGAGAGTCCGTCGTGCTTCGTGTGCTTGACCGCAGTTCCGTGAATCTCGACCTCGAGCAGTTGGGCATGCCGCCCCCACTCTTCAATTACATCACCGAGACCATCAACAAACCGAACGGCATCTTCATCGTCACCGGCCCCACCGGTGCTGGCAAGACCACCACGCTTTACGCCTGCCTCCGCCGTATCAATACCATTGATACCAAGCTTCTTACCGCCGAAGACCCGGTGGAATACGAACTGGACGGTGTCATGCAGGTTCCTGTTAACGATGCCGTCGGCCTCACCTTCGCCCGCGCTCTCCGCGCCTTCCTCCGTCAGGATCCGGACCGCATCATGGTCGGGGAAATGCGTGACAAGGAAACCGCCCAGATCGCCATCCAGGCCTCCCTCACGGGACACTTGGTGCTCAGCACCCTGCACACCAACGATGCCGCCGGTGCCGTCACCCGTCTTGTCGACATGGGCGTGGAACCGTTCCTCGTCGCTGCTACCCTCGAAGGCGTGCTCGCTCAGCGCCTTCTGCGCACCATCTGCAAAAACTGCCGCGTGGCCTACGAGCCCAGCCTCTCGATCCTTAACCAGCTCAACCTCAGTTCCTCGGACATCGGCGGTAAGCAGTTCTACACCGGCAACGGCTGTGAAAAATGCGGCGGCAGCGGTTACAAAGGCCGCAAAGGTCTCTACGAACTGCTCCACGTGAACGATCCTATCCGCGAGCTCATCACCCAACGAGCTCCTACTCTTGTTCTCAAACAGAAAGCCATCGAACTCGGCATGGTGACCCTTCGCGAAGACGGTCTTCGCAACATCTATGACGGAGAAACCACCATTGAAGAAGTGCTGAAATACACCTGATCCCAGGCTCAGAAACGGTTCATTGTCGTTTCTGGCACCATTTATTTGTTGGACATTCTCCCTCCTGACCCGGTAATCTCAAAAACGCCCCAGAACCCCCGCAGCGCCCATTTTCTATGCCGAAGTTCCACTACATCGCCCTCGATCAAAACGGTCAAGAAGTCGCCGGTGAACTCGATGCCTCCACCGAAGCCGAGGCCATCAACCTCCTCCGTCAGAGCCAGCTTTACCCAACTCAGGTCGCCCAGGAGGGCAAGGGTGACGCGGCGGTGAAAAAACGCGCCAAGTCCACTGCCGCCCCCAAGGGCAAAGGCAAGGCCGTCAAAGCCGGGGCTAACGCCAAGATCAAGGCCAAGGTCCTCATGATCTTCACCCGCCAGCTCGCCACACTGATCGATTCCGGCCTCCCTCTGCTTCGCGGTCTCACCGTTCTGGCACGTCAGGAGCCGAATCCAGTGATGAAGAGCACCGTCTCCACCATTGCTGAAAACGTCCAGACCGGCAGCACCTTCTCCGAGACGCTTTCCCAATACCCCAAGATCTTCAACAAGCTTTACATCAACATGGTGAAGGCTGGCGAACTGGGCGGTGTGCTCGAAGTCGTCCTCAACCGTCTTGCTGAATACCAGGAAAAAGCCCAAAAGCTGAAGAATAAGGTCGTCGCGGCGATGGTTTACCCCATCATTGTGATGATCATTGCCGTGCTCATCATGGTCTTCCTCATGCTCGTCATCGTCCCGCGCTTCGAGAAGATCTTCGAAGACATGCTGGGTTCTGCAGACAAGCTCCCGGAACTGACCAAACTCGTCATCGGATTCAGCCGCTGGATGCAGGGAAATTTCCTCTACCTCGTCGCTGGCGGTATCGTCTTCACCGTCGCTTGGAAGCTTTATGCTGCCACTGTGGGCGGACGCCGTGTCATTGACGGCCTCAAGCTCAAGCTTCCCCTCTTCGGCGATGTGCAGCGCAAAACGGCCATCTCCCGTTTCAGCCGCACCCTCGGCACCCTCGTCACCTCCGGTGTGCCCATCCTTCAGGCCCTTAACATCACCCGTGAAACTGCCGGCAACGTCGTTGTCTCCGACGCCATCACCAAGGTGCATGACGCCGTGAAAGAAGGTGAGTCCATGGTTGCCCCGCTGGAGTCGAGCAGTGTCTTCCCGCCGATGGTGATCTCCATGGTGGACGTCGGTGAAGAAACTGGTCAGCTCCCTGAAATGCTTCTCAAGATCGCCGACGTGTATGAGGATGAAGTGGACAACGCCGTTGCTGGCCTCACTTCTATGCTCGAACCTCTCATGATCGTGATGTTGGCCGTCGTCGTCGGTGTCATCGTTATGGCCCTCTTCCTTCCGCTCATCGAAGTCATCAAAGGCCTCAGCGGCGGCTCATAGTAACCCTCCATCCCCCCAACCTATGAAAAGTCATTCCCGGAAGCTTGCCCCGGCAGGCTTTACAGTGATCGAGCTTCTCGTCGTCATCACGATCATCGCCCTTCTCTTTGCCCTGACCATCGGCGGCTTCACCTATGCCCAAAAATCGGCGGCTCGCAGCCGTACGACGGCGGCCATGAGTGCCATGAAGAGCGCCCTCGAACGGTATAACAACGAGTTTGGTGAATACCCTGCCCCGCAGAACCCTGGTGACACGGTTGCTGTTGGCGACAAGACCTATGAAGTTGGTGCCGCAGCCATGCTTTACCAGGCCCTGAGCGGCGATGGCTACGACAACATCCTCTTGGCTCAGACCCCCAGCAACGGCGGCCCGGCATCATCCGATGGCTCGCTCGATGAGACCGAGTCCAAGAACGTCATGCTCACCGACATGCCGAAGGAGTTCTACATCAACCGTGACGGACGCTATTACATGACAGACGGCTTTGGCCGCCCCTTCCAATATGTCAAAGCTGCCCCGCAGGTTGCAGGTGAGCAACCCACCACCGTCAACTCTACCTATGACCTTTGGTCTTTCGGGGATGACGAAGAAAACACCAGCGCCCGTTCCATCGATACCATTGCACCTGGAGCCGTCAAAGACGCAAGCCAGCGATGGATCAAGAATTGGTAAACTCCGAGGGCAGAAAGTCTCTGCCCAAAGAATTTGTTAAATAACTCATTTTTCAGTTGAGAAACAGTTGGGGTGACCGATTATTTCCACCCCGACCCAAGGCGTTTGCGCGCGTGGCGGAATTGGTAGACGCGCTAGATTCAGGTTCTAGTGAGTAACATCGTGGAGGTTCGAGTCCTCTCGCGCGCACCACCTCAACAACTTGTTGGGGTGCCGTTAAAAAAATGCAGGACGCCGGTTATGTCAAAAAAGCCTTCGCAGGCATCGCCCGGCGATACATGCTGGCGAATCATGTGCTGAGCCTCGGCATTGACGTCCTCTGGCGCCGCAAAACGTCCGGCCTCGTCGCTGAAACCCGGCCCCGTTTGATCCTCGACCTCGCCACTGGCAGCGGCGACCTCGCCCGCGAACTCGAGAGACGCTGCCCCGATGCAAAAGTGCTGGGGGCCGACTTTTCCATCCCGATGATGCGCGAAGCCCAGGTTCATCGGTCCACCCACCTCGTGGCGGCGGATGGTATGCAGTTGCCCTTCCAATCCGGTGCATTCGATGCCCTTACCGTCGCCTTCGGCCTTCGCAACATGGCCTCCTGGCCAGGAGCCTTGCAGGAGATGAGCCGGGTGCTGAAGGTTGCAGGCAGGCTCTACGTCCTGGACTTTTCACTGCCCACCCTGCCGCTTATCCGGCCCATGTACTTGTTCTACTTGAAGAACGTCATGCCCAGAATCGCCGGCTGGATCACAGGAGAACGGGCCGCCTACGAATACCTGTGCAGCTCCGTGGAGCGTTTCCCTTCAGGACCAGCCATGGAGAAGCTGATCCGTGAAGCTGGATTCGATCAGGTCAAAACATACCGTTTATCGCTGGGCATCGCCTCCCTCTACATCGGCACCAAGAGTGCCTGATAGCAGTTATTTTCGATAAGCCGACGCCACCTTGAAGGGATTGTAAGGTTTACGACCATTGGGATCGGCATAAACAAAGCCGAAGCGGTCCTTCTTCTCATCCACAGTCTCGAGGAGGAGACCGCGCAAGTTCGCCGTATCCCTGTATTCCATCAGGACTCGCGCGGTGCCATTGACGCCCCACATCTTGAAACCGGTGCCAAAGATCCCGCCATTGGGATAGAGATCATACAGCCCTGCCATGGCGTGGAAACAGTTGATGGCCGACCTGTTCTTTCGATAAAGGCGGTCATCTGCACGATACATGATGGCACCGCTTTCGAGTAGACGCAGGCGCTGCACACCGAGGTCGAATCCTCCCTGGCTGATCTCATAGGGCCCCCACATGCAGACCGCGTTTTTGGCATTCACGGCCAGTTGGATGGTTTCTGCGAGGTTGAAGTCCCTGCCCACAGACAGCGGGCAGGCGTTCATCTTGGGAAAGAGGCGGCTGCCAAAACCCTTGAAGACACACAGATGAGGGTTGGTCGAAAAATCGTGGGGCAGCCAGCTAATGGTAAACGCCTCAAACTCCCGGTGTTTGTAGGTCCCCTTGGTGAGTCCGGCCGTCAGGTGACGCTGCCGATGGTCAGCCAAAACCCGGATGACTGACATGAAGGAATGCGAAAACTCGGGGGCG
Source organism: Prosthecobacter algae (assembly GCF_039542385.1). Lineage (NCBI taxonomy): Bacteria > Pseudomonadati > Verrucomicrobiota > Verrucomicrobiia > Verrucomicrobiales > Verrucomicrobiaceae > Prosthecobacter > Prosthecobacter algae. The sequence goes on from NZ_BAABIA010000002.1 coordinate 254,930, forward strand.
TTGCCTTTGTTTTGATAGGCAAACGGGATGATGAAGTAGCGGTCGCGGGTGTTTGTCCCTTCGCCTAAACGGGCCAGGATCTTGGCTCTGATCCGGTTGGTGATCTGCTCGTAAAGAGGCACATCGTAATCGGTATAATCAGGTTTGCGGTCCAACACTCCGGCCTGGGCCGCCAGTGAAAGCATGAAGAACAAGGCAGCAATCAGCCTAACAAAAAGTAATTTATTAACAACCCGATGCTGCCGCATGACCGCTAAGTTCGGTTCAATGCCCTGAGACGGTGAAGAATGCTCGCCCATAAAACCTCGGAATAGATTTTAGTTGTTCGGCTGCTCACGTCGGGAACTGCCGTTGACCGCCGAGATACTTCACTTGAACCGGGAATCAAGTTGAGATGCAGCCTAGGCAAGCATCCAAAAGAATATTTGAGGACACGATTCTGCGCCTCATACTATTCTCATCTCCAGGCCCGGTGAGGTTGCGGAACTAACCGCAGAGTCCTGAGATCTTACTGAACATCGTTGCGCATCGGAGCTTGCTTGAGGGTGCCGTCATCGCCAGTGAAGAAGACGACAAGCTGGTCCGCAGGAAACTTGAAGTTGAGCAGGCTAACGGGCTTATTCTGATAGTGCACCTCTGGGAAAGCGCCCATGGCGCGGGTGATGGGAACGCGCACGGGCTTTGCCGCAGGAACGGTCGCGGGTGTGCCTGAGACTTTGAAGTCCATCTCGTCGGCGGAGGTCAGTTGGACGAGTGTCAAGCTAGGCTGTTTCAGGTCCGGCGGGCTCGTGGGCGACTGATCCAAGTGCCAGGCAAGACGGGGGCCTTTTTTTTCAGCTTCACCTTTTGCAGGCTTTTTGGTCTTGGGGTCCAGGGCTGGCTTTTCCGTCATGTAAGCAATGACCGTGGTGATCTGCCCGGTCTGCAACGGAACCTCAAGGGTTTCCTTCCCCAACGTCTCATGTTCCAGTTCCACCGGATAGGACTTGGGAGCCAGGCCCACAGCTCCCGTAGCATCTCCCTGCTGAAAGCCTGCGGGATCGGCCTCATTGCCATTGATGCGCACCTTCAGCCTACCGGGCAGGCCGACGGCATTGACCAGCCGGATAAAGGCCAAATCTGGCGGCACCTCTAGGCCTGGGGCCTCCTGGGCCGGCAGCGGAAGCCAGGCTGTGAGCAGCAAGGCGGCACCCGCAAGGATGAAGCGACGAGATTGAAAGGGGGAGGTTTTCACGAAAGCGTTCATGGCAGATTTCAACAAAACAGGGCAGACAACGCCGGAGGGAATTACAAGGCGACGGGAGGCAGGCGCAGGCGCATGGAGAAGGTGCGCACTTCAGCATCGTCCTCGTAAACTTCCGGTGTGCCATTGGTGATGGCTGCCGCACGGACTCCTTCACCGCGCCAATCCTGCGCACTCTTGAGCAAGCGACCCGTCTGCCGATTGGTGACACGCAGGGTGACTTCCACCCACTTGGGAAGCTGCTCCGTGGGCCAGGGCTGCGGCACCGGCTGGCCAGGCATCAGGCTTTCTAGGGCCTTGCATTCAAAGCGGATGACGTCATGCGCGAGCACTGCATTGCGGGCTGAAGGAGGAGCTGCCGCAGGGGTCTCTTCTCCCGTGGTGGGTTTGGGCAGACTTTCCAGTTCCTTCCAGTCTTCTTCAAAGACCATGGGCTGGCCGCCAATGCGGTGGCCTTCCAGCCTGCGGTAGGTTTCCGCAGGTGAAAACTCGCGGCGCACCAGCTTCTGGCTGCTGGCATCTTCCTCCACCCCGCTGGCACCTCCATCGGGCGTAAGGGCGATGCCATAGAGTACCAACTGCAAATCTCCCCGACCACTGTCGGTTCCCTTGCTTGCACGCTTCACAGTCCGCAAAAAGGCCATTCGCGAAGTGGAGGTGGAAGTAGGCGTGCCTGACTGGAGCAGAAAGCGCATCGGCTGCTTCCCGGCCACCGCCTGCGGATCATCTGCCAGAGGCCCTCCTGCCGGGATGACAGCAATGGAGGCCAGATCATCCGTCAACAGGCGCAAGGCGGCGCGGCCTTCCCGCTGGCTAGAGAACTGCTTATCCTGTTTGGTCCAGGAATCCAGAGTGGCGACCATGCTCTGCATGAGCGCGGTAATGACGATGAAGGCCACCGAGATGGTGACAAGAAGCTCCACCAGCGAAAATCCACGCGGGGCCGCCACACGCGCAGCAGAGCCAGAAGATAGAGGCGTTTTCTTTTTCAGAGTTCCTCGCATGTTGGATTATTTCGGGCTCAGGGCGGCGTAACGACGCACCGTGCGAATGGCAGCAGGGGCAGCCGCAGGGGATTCGACACGGATGATGATACGGTCCATGAGCGGATCCTCGGGATTGGGCACACGATCAATCCGTGCGAAGGAGGCGGCCGATGCCTGGGAAGCACCGGAGTCATACATTTCCCGCACGCTGCTACCCTCGAAGCGGCTGTGCTCCAAAATCTTCATGGACTCATCCATGAGCAGGATCACTGGCTGAGGTTCGGCATCGGGCAAGGTGGGTGCCTGCATCTCCCGAATTTCACCTGCCAATTGACGGAGAAGGACGCCGGAAGTGGTCTCCACCTTGGAATCTTTGGCCACACCGAGGGTACCCATCAGCATGCCAATGATGGCGAGCAGACTGGTGGCGGTGACGGCCACCGAGAGGATGCACTCGACCAGACTGAAACCTTTGAATGAAGGCCGACGGTGTGTGCGGTTAGCAGACGGAGAAAAAGATGAGAAGTGAACAATCATGGCAGAATCATGGGGGATCCGGAATTTCGGCGGACGGCGAGCCAGCGGCACTCGTCTGGGCGATGTACCTCGCCTTTTTTCGACAGCGGCCCGCTGGAGCTGGCCTGGCCTTCCGCGATGGCGATCAACAGCGAGTCCAAAGAATTGGCATCAGCCTCAGGAAACACCACCTCTCCCAGAGATCCAAAACCCACGCAGGGGAGTTCGACGCTCGGACCATTGCCAGGCAATCTGACACGGCGAGTCGCATTGGGAGCTGTCAGCACGTTGGCGCCCGCATTGGGAGAGGCTGCGCCCACATTGGTAAAGACATAACCTTGGGGAAGATGGAACCATTCCGAGATAGCGGCATAGTCATCAGGATCCTCCGTGGTGACATCTTCGGCACAAAGAACGACGGAACGATAAGGCTCACCTGTGAGGCCGCCATTCACTGTCGCAAAGGCCATGAGAACAGTGCCGTCACCACGCAGTGAACGCGCCCTGGCGAGGTCGCACATGGCGGTGACCTGATGCATGGCAGTCATGCCCTGGGTGCCGCTGATCGCTCCAGATTTGCCGAGAACGAGACCGATCATGATGGTCATGATGCTAATCACGACGAGGATTTCCAGCAGAGTGAAACCGCCAGAACGTAGCTTCAACTGACGGAAGGGGCTTTGTCGCCGCATGAATGAGGGGGGGATCAACATGGTTTTAAGACAGCTTTCGTGGTCACTTCAGTTCACTGATAAGTGCTGACGAACAACCAATGCCGTGTGTCAATTTTGTGAGACAAGGGTTGGTTATACCGATTTCCCAATCTTTGTCTTAAATGATCTGCCGAATGAAGAGACTGACGGTCTCTTATCCGCGACCAAGATTGCAAACGGCACTCTTGTCACTTCGGTCAGACGATTTTGGAAAACGATATGGGCGGTGAAATTAAAGGGCGCGTGAATAAGTTACCTCGACCACCTGGCGTTCCAGGGTGCCATCAGCATTGCGGACAGGCCTAACAAAAAGATGATACAGACGCGAGCGGGTGGCCACGACATTTGCCTTGCCATCACGTCCCATCTTGACGGCTTGGCCGCAGACGATCACCTGAAAGTGCCGACTGCGCACCGTGCTGTTGTTCCAGAGGCGGCTGAAGAGTTCTTCTGCCGCCGCATCGCTCCATTCCGGGCGCACACGCCGGGGTTCCGCCTCATCCCGCTTGGTGTAGCCAAAGACGGGCATATTCGCCTCCAGCGGCGGCAGTTCGGGATCTTCTTGTAGGGTCGCCGCATCAGCCTGGGAGAGCACGGCTTTTTCAGCCACTTCCGCCGGGGTAACATAAGGACGGTTCTGGATGATGGCCGAAGCGATAATGTCCGCCTGCGCCTTGGTTCGGCTGGTGGAGGCAGGCAGCAGGACGACGGGCTTCTCGGCGGTGGGTTCGGCATCGTTGCTGTCTTTTTTGAGCAAGGGATCCGAAGACAGCCTGCCCGCGATGAGTGCCCGCAGCGTTTCGCGGCTGGCCGTGTTGACATTCACATGACCATCAATGCGCACGAGCGGCCCGGTAATGCGCGCAGCCTCGAGGGAGTTGCTGTCCCCACAATGGAACAGGTCTAACAAAGAGGAGGATGCCAGCCCGCGATGGACGGGGCGACCCGAATCCGGCTGCGCGCGATAGTCAGGACGGAAGAGGCTGTGCTCCATACGGCCAATGCGTAGCGTGTTGCCACCGCAGAATCGTTTATGGGCATCAAGTTCGTTGGAGCTGGGATCAATTTTAACCTCACCTGGCCGGATGTCGGCATGCTCATCATATTCAAGGAGGTCGCCCTTGGGCATGTTGGAGTCGCTCCAGGTGGTGCCACGGGGGCTCCACATGACGGGATCGAAAATGTGCCCCAGTTCGGTGGTGCTGTAAAAGCGTCCGGCATTGGAAATGCGCTGCACAAACTTCTGCCGTTCCGCCAGGCTGTTGGTGGGATTGACAGGCGATTGCATGGTGATGTCATCCGGATTTCGGTCGAAAGAGCCGATGCGTGTGGGGCAAGGGAGGCTGTTGTGACCGCCATCGGGCCAGAGGTAAGTGCGCGACTCCCCGGCCAAGTTTTCAAAGCGGCGGAAGTTGCGGCCCCAGGGGCTGGAACCGTCATCGTAGTCAATGACTTCCTGATGATAGTCAATATAGTAGGCAGCGCGGGTATCGCCGACATTGAAGGCCCAGTCTTTGTCGCGCAGGCGGTAGGAGAGCCCAGGCTGGTTGACATTGAACCGCTGGCGCACACTGAGGTTGGAACTCATCTGATAACGTTCCAGCGGAGCAAAGGGCATGTCCACGACGGTGTAGTCGGTGGTGCCGGATGGGCGGAAGGCGAGACGATAACGACTTTCGCGGTCATCGTTGCCGTTGGCGGGCTGGCCAAAATACTGCACCCCGGTGACATTGCCCTCAGCACCACCATCCAGCTTGAATCGCACGGGATCAAAGGCGATGACACGGATTTCGTTAGGCTTGAGGGTGATGGTCTGTGGAGTGAACCACAGCCCGTTCAACCCGGAGATTTCCTCAGGCTTGCCGGAGACAGTCAGGCCGAGTGAGGACATGACGGGGTAGCTGCGTAAGCCCACGGAGAAACGACCGCGATATTCAAAGCAGCAAGTTATCTCACCCGTGATCTCTTGGTTCGTCGGATTCCAGAGTTCCACATAGTCGGTCAAGGAACATTCCACCTCACGTGAGAGGAAACGCTCGAACCGATGGCGTTGCCAGTATTCGTTCACCAGGGGGTGGGCGTCGGTTCCCCGGTACTCAATGTTAGCTTCGTCCGATTCGCTGCCAGCGCCGCCGAAAGCGACGTTGATGGAGGGGAGGGCATCTTTGTCCGCATAATCGATCATGCCTGCTGCCAAGTTTTTGAGGTAGGCCATCTGGTGTTCATCACGCTGGGTGAGCGCCACCCGGCGAGGCAGCGTGTATCCGCCCCCACGTTGGCTGAATTCTGGTAGATAACGGTCAATGTGCCTGGCCATACGATCCACCTCCGTGGACATGGTGTTATGGGTCGTGGGGCCCACGTCCGCGCCGATCTTGTTCAAGACCTCGTTGAGATTGATCTTGCGCTCGCCGCCGTAGGCGAAGCCTGGTCCATGAGGCACGAGGGCGAGTTCATCATAGGGAGCAAGGTAACCGGTGGTGTTTTCCTCAAGCGCCCGCAGTTGCTCATCAACCAGGGAGCCATTGGCAAGACGGGCCGTCGGGCCACTCAACCGCGCCGGGTCCAGGCCGGGCCAGTCCGTGAGAGGATCGGGCGCGATCAGCAATTCCCGCCACATGTCTGGACTGAAAGAGAGACGCTTGGAATTGATGGCGGTCAGCCGCCTGTGCATGGCATTGATGCTCTGGGGGGTGCCGCCGGAGGTGAGTGGCTCCACATCCGGTCGCAGGAGAGTCCAGACGGAAGAGGGGCTCCGCCGCCAGCGGCCACCGGGATCAATGAACAGGCCTGGCACAAAAGGAACCGGCCCGGGCACCACTTCATTCACCAAGTCAGTGGCGTGATAAGGCAGGTCCTTGTCGCGATCATGGATGCCCGCATTGGCCAGGCTGAGCTTGCCCTGTAGATCCTCCACATAGAAGGAATAACGGGCGACCAATTTCTCCTCACCTTCCTCTCCCTCAGCCGAGTCTTCACCTTCCGACTCAGATTTTCCAGGGTCTGAAGGGAGGCGAAGCTGCATCCAATAACGAGGGACACGGGCCATCCAAGGGGCCGGTGCAGGAAGCTTTCGCGCCTCTAATTCGCTGGCCTCCACTGAAGGTCCGACGGCGGGATCCGTGGAAGGTTTCTTTTCAAACTCGGAAGCCGGCATTTGCAACTTGTCACCCGCTGGCGGGCTGGCCACCCCTGAGGCCAGGGGCTGGTATTTCCACTGCTTGGCCGTGGCATCGTAGTTGGCCACCATGAGCATTTCGCGCGGGCGTTGCTTCTCATCCAGCGCTGGCGAAAGGGGGGCGGAAAAGACCACCCCCAGCTCATCGGCCAAGGCCCCTTGCAGGATGAGACCGACACGGTCGAGCCCGGATTGCACGGCAAGATCTGCCTGCTCCACGGCATCGTAGCTGGCGGAGGTCTGACTTTCACGCGAGACAATCCCGTAGAGACCCACCACCAGGATGGTCACTGCGGCGAGGATGACCAAGGTCACCACCAGGGTAAAACCCCGCCTCGGAGGGCGACCGGGGCCACCCCCATCACCATTCAATGTTAGACTTCGCAAGCAGTGCGCGGCGGCAGTACCTGAAGGATGACCAAGAGGAACGTGGGGGGGGGAAGTAAACATCCGGGGGGATTATTTTTCAATCAGCAGGGAGGAAGTTCGGAACTGACCTTTCTTGCCAGGGACAGGCACGCGGATGAGACCGGCACCGACCGTTTCACCTGAAGGAAGGCCCTGAAGAAGGACCGCACTGGCCGCCGCTTTACCGGCCAGGGTGCCATCACTGGCTGGCAGTGTGAGCGTGCCGGTGAGGCTGCCATCGGCCTTGTTGACCTTGCCCGTCCATGCGGCGGGAGGTCCACTGACCGGGGCCGAGGTCGTCAGGGAAAAGTTAGAAGCGAGCGTGAAAGCAGTGGGCAGGACGATGGGCACACCGGTGGTGCTGCTGAGGCCCGCGCCCTCGATTTCCACATTCAAGGTCGAAGCCGTCAGGCCCAGGGCGGTTTCCAGCTCCGTGGTTGTTTTGACGGTATCGAATGCCGCCGCGACAGGCGTGACTGGCAGCGGGGCTGCAAAGCCTGCATCATAGCTCAGTTCTTTGGCATCGGCGGCCTTGAACCACCAAGTGCCAGGCACAAGCTGCTCGATGGTGGCTTCCGGCTGCCCCAAGTTTGGCAGCGGCATGACGCCGCCAAAGTAGGAGTCCACCTTGTTTTTATAAGGCTGGGTCCAGACGAGGGCCTGACCAGTCACGCCCAGATTGGCCGTAAGGACAAGGGCCTGAGTGTCTCCCAACTGGCCTTTGAGAGAGACAGCGCCTTTGGTGGTGACGGAGCCCTTTGCCCAACCGAACCCGGCGGGGTATGCCACGCCATCCTGCACGCCTGCATCCAGAACGAGGTTCAGCTTACGAATGGCGGGTGGGCTGCCGCCCAGAGAAGCGAGGCGGAAGCCACGCAGGTCGCCAGTCACCGTTCCAGAAGCAAAGGTACCCGTCACCAGTGCGGACTCCGCATTGATGGTCACAGTGACATTGGCCTGTGGGACAGTCGCAGAACCCTTGAAGACCATTTGGATTTCAGCCCGCTGACGGCCGGGGACCAACACAAAGCTGCCTGTGCCGGCACGGCGGCCCTGACCGATGACTTCTAAAGATCCCGTCCACAAGCTAGGCCGCGTCGCGGTCAGCCGCAGGATGCCTTTGGGCAGGCCATTGGCATCCACCAGCAGTGCCTCATAACTGGCGAGCAGACGAGCAGGGAATGCCTCGACCGTGAGCTGCAGGTTAAAGGATTTGAGCGGGATGGTTCCCTGCATGACCAGCAATTGCAGATCATAAAGCGACGCTGTGCCAGTAAGCACACCGCTGAGGCGGCCCGTGATTGCATTGAACGTTAGGCCAGCCGGTAGACGGCCCACGATTTTCAGCGTCTGACCTGCGGAAGCAAAAGCACCGAGATTCAGGTCCACATAGTCACCGACGCGCAGCAACGTATTGTCCCCGATGCCGAGAAGGACTTCCTCGATATCAGTGAGGCCGTCGCCATCGCTGTCGGCTCCGGTCACCGGTGGCACTGTATCCGCCCGCACGTTCACGTTCTGCGTCCTCGTGTCCTGCTGCGCTCCGCTCTCTTCCACTCGGTACGCCTGCGCCAAGTTCCCATGACGGTTCTGCACATGCTCCGCCAACGATTCCTGCTCGCTCAGTCCATTGACCGGCACCTGGGCGACGGCTGCAAAGTCCAGCCCTTCGGACACCACTGCTCCCAGCGTTCCGTCTCCCAGCACATACCGGAAGTTTTCTCCGTTCGCTTTCATCGGGTACCCGGCTTCGCCATTCGCCAGGCCGTTCAATGTCACCACCTGGATCACCGAGGGTGCTCCGGGTAGTAGTCCGCTGCCCAGGTTCCCTGCTTTGTAGATCGGTGTTCCGGCGCTCCCGTCATCCTTCAGCAACGCGATCGACAGCACCCGCGATCCCACCGCCAAGTCTGGATCCCACGCGAACTGCACCCCGCCCAACTGTGGGAACTGCGCCTGATTGGTCCCCTGCGACACGCCGTGTTCAAGGATCGCCTTCAGCCCTGCGGGTGTCGTTTCAAACACCATCAGCTTCTGGTTCCCTCTCAATGCGTTTTCGATGTCCAGCTTCGAGATCGCTCCCGCTGGTTTGCCGACGGCTGCATTGGCCAACGTCGGGCCTTTTTCGGCCACGCCTCCCTGGCCGTTGATCGATCCCACCGGACCTGTGATGCCTCCGGCGTGCTTGAGCGATACGATGGCTTCGCTCCCTCCCACGATTTCTCTCACCGCCTGCTGGTTGGCATCGGTCACCAGGTTCCCCAGGTTTGTTTCCTGGCTGCGCACGTTCGGGGCTGCTCCTTCCAGATACACAGCACTGTAGCCATACACGATGCTGTCCTTCGCTGTCATCACGGCCTGCACGGCATCGGTCACCTGCTTCACCTGCGCGCCTTTGGTTCCGGCAGCGAAGGCTGTTGTTGTGAGGTTGGCTTCCGTCACTCCCCAGGCGGCGGCCACATTGGCTGCCGTCGCAGCAAAGGCACCGTTTTCAGGCAAGCGGTCCGGCAGCGAGCTGGTGATCAGCCTTCCTTCCAGGTCGAAGTCCACCACCAGGCGGCCCAGGTAGCTGTATTCGCTGTCGGTATTGACGATGAGCAGCGGGGTGCCGTTGCGGTCTTCGGCCAGCAGCGGGTAGGTGTCTTCAAAGGTCGCCTCGTGGCCAGGGAAGACCACGGCGGTGTCGTCGCTGTCGCCCAGGCGGGTTTCGGATCCGGCGGCCACGATGATGTCCACGTCGGCCAGTTTCACGGCCAGGGCGCGTTCCAGGGCCAGGTCGTTGAGGTGGGACAGCAGCACGATCTTGCTGACGCCTTCGCTGCTCAGCTCGTTGATGCTGGGCTGGATCTGCGCGGCGAGGACATCGAGGTTCACGGCGTTGCCGCCTTTGACCACGGTGCCTTCCAGGTTGGTCAGGGAGGCGAGCAACTGGGTGGTGACGCCGATCAGGCCGATTTTTTCACCGCCTTTGTTCACCACGGTCACGGGCACCAGGCGGCCCTTCACGGAGGAAGCTTCGGGCACGGGGCTGTCGTCGGTGTCCAGTGGGATGGGGGTCACCAGTCCGGAGAGCTGGCTGTCGGCGCTGAAGTCGAGGTTCAGGGAGAGCAGTGGGAACTGGGCACCGGCCCAGGCTCCGGCGGGCTGTAGGGCGCTGGCCAGGACGGCGGAGCCGAGGTCCCATTCGTGGTGGCCGAGGATGGCGGCTTCCACACCGATGAGGTTGTGGATGGCGAGGTCCGGGCGACCGGTGGCGGTGGCGGCGACGGAGGCCACGGCATTGAGGGCGGGGTCTGCCCCGGCGCTGAGGAAGGAGCCGGGCAGGAAGCTGTCGCCACCGGAGACGATCAGGGTGTTGGCGTAGTCCTGGTCAAAGGCATCCACCAGGGCGGCGAGGTTCGGCGCTGTTTGCGGCGCTAGCAAACCGCCCTGCGCATCCGAGAAATGCAAGAGCTGTAGGGTGTAACGGCTGACGTTGTAGAGGCTGAGCGTGTTGCTCGTCTCATTGGTGACTGCGATCATGGGCTGGCCATTGGGTGACTGGGCACCTGTGATGAAGGTGATGCCTTCAGGATTCTGATCTGAAGGTAGACTGACAAATCCTGCCTGGGCGACACGGGCGGGATCCGTGATGTCAAAGACCATGACGCCACGGGCACGCTCCAGGCCAACGAAGGCATACAAGCGACCTTCGATTTCACCGATGGCCACGCCTTCGGGCTCTGCGGCCTTGTTGTCACTGCGGCCATCGTCAAACCAAGGTTGACCAAGGCTGGAGACCAGGCGCTCCATGAGATCTGCACTGTCGTAGACGATTTCGCCAGCCGCATTCAGGATGGAGATGGAACGTCCGCCGTAAGCCAGGATGCGATCCACATCGCCATCATTGTCGGTGTCACCGCGAAGGCCCGCCGAATTGGACACCGTGAGGCGACCCAACTTATTGTTAGCCTTCAGCTCTGCGGCATTTGGAAACACGGTGGGATCGAGCGTATAACCACCGGCGCCGACGCGGATGGTTTCCGTCTGAAAGTCATCGCGGTCATCGCCTTCGTTCGCGGTCACATAATAGGTTTGGCCCTTGGCCTGAAAGGCGGTGATGGCATCGGGCATGTAGAGGCCGAAGACCGGATTACCCGTGGTCAGGAGGTTGGCACCGGTGCTGCCGCCCTCGGCATCGCGGTCACTGAAGTCAGCCAGCAAGGTGCTGAAGTCTTTTTCGCCCAGAGGTCTGATGGAGGTGAAGGCTTTGGCAGTCAGATCCAGAATGGCCACCGCATTGGCTTCCTGCAAGACCACCATGGCGGTGAGATTGTCTGGAGCTACGGCGATGTATTCCGGCTCAAAATCGAGCGAAGGCAGGCGTAGGATGCCAGAACCGGGAGGGCTTTCAAAAATCCGCACGCCTGCAGCTTTGAGCGCGGCGGCCTGGGCATCAAAGGCGGTGAAGCCGACGGTGGTCACGGTCGGGGCGGCGAAACCACCAGCGACTTCGATGATGGAAACCGAGCCTGGAGCGGTATCTGCGCCACCGGCCTGCATTTCGCCTTCATTGGCGGTGAGAACCCGGGCCCCGTTGGGGGTGAAGGTGATCATGTCTGGAAGCACGCCGACGGTCACGATGCTGAGAAGTGCGCCACTGGCGGCATTGAGGAAGACGACGCGGCCGGGCTGATCCTTGACGGCATTCGGCACGGCCACAGCCACCACGCCATTGCGGACGGCGACGCTGGTGATGTCGGTGGAGGTGAGATTGAAAGGAGCCTGGGTGAAATTGACCGTGCCGAGATTCACCGGGAAGGCGGGATCATTCATCGCCAGGATCTGCAAGCCGACACTGCTGGTGACAAAGAGGCGCTTGCTGGCAGCGTCATAGGCGGAGATTTCCGAGCCAGCCAGGGGCACGGTGGAAACATGGGTGAACTGCAAAGGCCCACGCGTGGTGATGGCAGGTGCAGGCGGGGTGACCGACGCGCCATTGATGACACCGGGAGAGCCGACATCCGTGCCGACTGTGGCGAAACGGCCGCCGAGGCGGTAGCCATTGGCCGCCAGGTAACGCGGTGCCTGCGCGGTGGAAGCAGGGTCATAAACCAGGGCGATGAAATCGCTGGCTGCGCCTGCTGAGGGCCCTGCTTGGCCACCTAAGGAAGGCAGGCCAAAGGTGCGGGTGAAGGCATTGGCAGCATAACCAAAAGTAAAGACTTCGACTTGGCTCTCTGTGTAAAGGGTGATGCTGTCATCGGCATCCAGGGTGGGCGCGCCGGGTGTCTGGAGCACCTGCACCGTCGGAGCGAGGCCCCACCAGGCACGGAAGGCCGCCGGATCTGCGGTGGTGATGATGACGGATTCACCGATCGCCATGGTGATGCCCGCAGGGAGCTTCCAGGCTTGGGCCGCAGTCACATCGCGACGGCTGTCATCCCAAGTATAATTTTCTAGCGACACCACGCGGTTGCTGAAGTTGGTCAGCTCCCAGTAATCTGCGGCACCCGCCGGGGCTTCTGGGGACTGGCTGGACTGGACTTCGGTCACACGCAGATCGGGCGGTGGCAGATCGCCATCATCCAGGACGGTCAGTTCCTGCCGGGCCAAGGTGGCACCTGGAGCCAGGGCGGAGACCTGAACGGTCTGTGCTGCATCCACAAGGAAATCATTCACCGCCGTCACCGCAAAGGTCACCGATGCCTGGCCAGCAGGAATCGTTACGAGTGCTGGCACGGTGACTTCGGAGACGTCACTGGAAAGAAGGGAGACATCCAGAGCAGCGGTGATATCGCCACTGCGGAACAGAGTTCCAACCGACGCCGGATTGACGGAGCTTTCAAGGAAGACCTTCGGAGCGATGGCCAGAGAAAGGACCACCGCAGGTTCCTGCGCTGGGCCCCCGCCGTTGCCAGGGGAACCGACATCGCTCCCTGTGACAGCGGTGACACCACCGTTGGTGCCTGCACCTGCAAAAGCATATCGAGGCTGGATGTAGCCGGAGGCAGCTTCCCAAACCAGCGCTGCCGTTGCCGCACCGCCTGCGGATTCACCTGCATGTCCGCCGAGTGAAGGCAGACCGTTGCTGCGATTGAACCCCGACTGAGCATAGGACAGGGAAGTTACCACCGTGCCGACACTGTCGTAGAGGGTGATGCTGTCATTGGCATCCAAGTCTGGAGCGCCAAGGCTCTGGATCACCTGCACCGTCGGCTGAAGGCCCCACCAGGCGCGGAATGTGGCAGGATCCGCCTTGGTGAAAATCACCGATTCACCGGCGGCGATGGTGGTGTCAGCAGGGATGGCCCAGGCCAGTGCGGCGCTGAAGCTGCGGCGGGAATCGTCCCAGCGGTATCCGGACAGTGAGATAGGTGCTGCGCCCGCATTGGTCAGCTCCCAATAGTCCCCTGCCCCGACCGGGGCCGTGGCGGACTGGCTGGACTGCGCTTCGGAGATGATGAGAGGAGACACATCCACCACCTGTACCACCACGACATCGGAGGTCGTCACCAAGCCGGAGGCATCAGTCGCCACGGCGGTGAGGGAATAAGACCCAGCGGCAACAGCAGTCCACTCAAACACGAACGGTGAAGCGGTGACTTCGCCAATTTTGTTAGCCCCTTCGAAGAACTCGACTTTCGTCACGTTGCCATCCAGATCGGCGGCAGCCGCAGCCAGGAAAACGGATGTGCCGGGCAGGAAGCGGTCTCCTGCGAGTGGCCGTGTCAGGGCGACCTGAGGGGCCTGCCCAATCATAGGCGCACCATTGACCCAAACAGGACCGTTCACGAGAGTACCACGGGTGCGTTTACCCGCGCTACTGGAAGTCTGAGCGCCGCGACCATCATCCAGGCCCAGCCGGCCCACCAATCCGCCGGCATCCAGGACGAACGCATCGCGATGGCTGAGGATGTCTGTGGCCGAGCGGGCATAGTTCCAAATGCGCACCTCATCAATCACGCCTGGGAAGGCCCCCTGAGGAGCACCGTCCGAAGTGAAGGCCGTGGCAATGCCAAAAGGCTGAATGCTGTCATAACGAGGCAGTGCCCCGGGTGTGCCCACCACGGTGCCTGCGGGTGCACCATCCAGGTAAAACTCCCAGGTGCCCGTCGTGCCATTGTAGGTGACGGCAGCGTGGTGCCATTGGCCATCCACCACCGGCGTATGCGTGGCCGTTGCCGAGAAGTCGGCCCCGCCTGCGACCCCATTGACCGGGAAGGCTTCAAATTGGGCGCTCAGAAGTCCACCCGCCGTCAGGCCCAAACCATAGTTGATATCGAGCGTGCTGTTATCCGCCTGGCCGCGCCCTTTGCTGATGAGAGGCAGCAGGTTCCCCAGGCCACCGGCTACCACGCCCTGGCCTTCCTTGCGGAACCAGCACTCGAGGGTAAAGCCGTTGGAAGGAGGGCCGCCCACGCCGAGTTCTGGCGCTGTGCCCAGGGTCACGTGATCATTCACACCGTCAAACCACAGAGCAGTATTGGCCACAGGCACGTTGGGATCCAAGGTAACAGACATCTGCACGGTGGCACTGGCCGTGAGGCCGTTGATATCCACAGCACGTGCCGTGTAACGATAGCTACCTGCAGGCAGGGCATTTTGCGGCAGCTCGAAAGGGGCCGTGGTATCCGTGGCTGCCAGCACACCGTTGATCAAAAACTCAACCCGGCTGATGCCGTCATCTTCGTCGATGGCCTCGGCTTCTACCGTGAAGGTGGCAGGACCCACCAGGGAGGTTCCTTCCAGAGGAGCCTTGATGGAAACAGAGGGAGCCTTGAGCGCACGAAAGAAGGCAAAACTGAACATGTCTTCCGTTGCTGCACCGTTTTGAAGACCAGGTAGGGGTAGCGGCGCGTCCGGGTCGGGACGAGGCTGGATGTCCCGGCTTTCAATGATGTAGCGGTTGTTCGCCGCATCCCACTGATAGCTGACAATGTTGTCAATGTTGTTGGCAGCACCACCTTCGGGACTGACGAGAAGTGTACCCGTCTCAGGGCTGTGTCCTTCAATCTTCAAGTACCAGCGTCCTGTGGGACCTTTGGTAATTTGGGCAGGGCCAGCCAGCACGTCAGTCGTGGCATTGCTATTCACCCGGCCTAGGGCGATCAGACCATCGGTATTGAGTGAGGTTGTTGGCAGGTAAACAAAAGCAATCGGGTCCTGCTCATTGGCAATGCTCGTGGCATTGTTGCCTCGCACAAATAGGTTGAAGGTGCCATCTGGATTGGCGCGGGAAGTGGCGTAGTTCGCTTCGTTTTTGGCATGTGTGACCAGCAACACACCATTCAAAGGAGAATACCCCCCTGCGGCAGGAGACTGGAGGTCCAGAAGGAACACACCGGAACCCAGCGTGCGAAATTCCGTCCCCAAGCGGATACTCGCATGAGAACGCAACTGGTTTGTAAGCGCACCATTGTCCCCAGCCGCGTTGCGGGCGTAGCCCCCGAGCCAACGACTGTAAGGGAAGAAGCCCGCAGCGACGTTCATGTTCACCTCTCCCTCGCGCGCGCTGTCATTGACAGGAATGTAGAAATTGGTGCCGGTGATTTCAGCACTGGAGGTCGCATAGAATAGCCCAATGGTGTCACCGAAGGCCGTATTGTCCCGTCCGTTCTCAGCCACAGAAGTGATAAGGGTGCCAGCGGCGACATTGTCGGTGTTTTCAAACCTCAAAACAAAGTCTCCCCGGCTTGAACCAGTCGCGACCGGAGTAAAGAAGGAGGAACTGCCAGCCGAGCGTGTCAGCGTCACTGAGGTGACGGCATTACCAGCATCATTTTGCTGCACCAAGATGGTGCCGACTTGAGTTGTCTGCGCCACGGCGCTGGACAAGGGCAAGGCCGCGAGGCTGAACAGCACCAGGAGAAGGGGGGATCTAACTTTCATCTTTCAGGAGATTCAATAAAGGGTTGGTGGTCAGCAAAGGATCAGCGTTGCAGCAGCAGGGACGCGGTTCGGAATTGCCCTTTCTTGCCAGGCACAGGCACACGGACGATGCCGCCGCCGACAGTGCCATCCGTCAGGCCACGGAGGAGGATGCCTGTCGCGGCCGCCTTGCCTGGGAGGGTGTTTGCACTGGCTGGCAAAGTCAGCGCGCCGGTGAGGCCGCCGTCCGCCTTGTTAATCTTGCCTGTCCATGGGACAGGGGGGCCATTGACCGGAGCAAAGGTCGTCAGCGAGAAGGTCGTGGCCAGCTTGAAAGCGGTTGGCAGGACGATCGGCACTCCGGTGGTGGAGCTCAAGCCAGCGCCCTCTATTTCCACATTCAAGGTCGAAGCCGTCAGGCCTAACAGCGTCTCAAGCTCGACTACGGTTTTCACAGGATCGAAAGCCGTGGCGATGACACTGACAGGCAGAGGGGCTGCAAAGCCGGTGTCGTAGCTCAACTCCTTGGCATCTGCCGCTTTGAACCAGATGGTGCCGGACTCCAAAGCCGGCGTCATGGCCGCAGGCTGGCCGACATTCGGCACAGGCAACACACCGCCAAAGTAAGAGTCCACTTTGTTTTTGTAAGGCTGCACCCAGGCCAGGGACTGGCCGGTCACACCGAGGCGCAAGGAGAGCGTCATCTTCTGTCCATCGCCCAATTCACCCGCCAGGTTCACGGCACCCTTGTTTGTCACCGTGCCTTTGGCCCAGCCTAGGCCAGCCGGATAGGCCACACCATCCTGGGTGCCAGCATCCAGCACCACATTCATGCGGCGAGTCGTCGGTGGGCTGGCCCCGAAGGTGGCCATGCGCATGCCACGCACAGCACCATTGGAAGCGGTGCCGGCATGCGTGCCAGTCACCTGCGGGCTGTCAATGTCCAGAATCATCTGCACCGTGACTTCTGGCGTGGTGCGGCTGCTCTTGAAAACCATCGGCAGGCTCACCTGACGGCTGCCCGACATCAGTTCAAAACTTCCCTTCGAGGAACGGCGGGCCGTGCCGCGCAGATCCAGTGTGGCAGACCACAGACCCGACTGTGTCACTGTCACCCGCACGATGCCCTGAGGCAGATCCGTGGCCGTTTCCAGCAAAGCTTCATAGCTACCGAGCAGACGGGCAGGGAAGGCCTCGACAACCAGAGGCACAATGATCGTCTTGACGATCTTGCCACCGACCAGTACCTGCAGTTGCAGATCATAAAGTGCGGCGGTTCCACCGAGTACACCTGTGAGGCGACCCGTGGTTGCATTGAATGTTAGTCCTGGCGGCAGGCGACCCACCATCTTCAGCGTCTGGCCAGCCTGAGCATACAGACCCAGGTTCAAATTCACCCGTTCACCCACCCGAAGACGTGTGGTGGGATTTCCTCCCAGCATGATTTCCTCGATATCAGTGAGGCCGTCGCCATCGCTGTCGGCTCCCGTCACCGGTGGCACCGTATCCGCACGCACGTTCACGTTCTGCGTCCTTGTGTCCTGCTGCGCTCCGCTCTCTTCCACTCGGTATGCCTGCGCCAAGTTCCCATGACGGTTCTGCACATGCTCCGCCAACGATTCCTGCTCGCTCAGTCCATTGACCGGCACCTGGGCGACGGCTGTATAGTCCAGCCCTTCGGACACCACCGCTCCCAGCGTCCCGTCTCCCAGCACATACCGGAAGTTTTCTCCGTTCGCTTTCATCGGGTACCCGGCTTCGCCATTGGCCAAGCCGTTCAATGTCACCACCTGGATCACCGAGGGTGCTCCCGGCAGCAGTCCGCTGCCCAGGTTCCCTGCCTTGTAGATCGGTGTTCCGGCGCTCCCGTCATCCTTCAGCAACGCGATCGACAGCACCCGTGATCCCACCGCCAAGTCTGGATCCCACGCGAACTGCACCCCGCCCAACTGTGGGAACTGCACCTGATTGGTCCCCTGCGACACGCCGTGTTCAAGGATCGCCTTCAGCCCTGCGGGTGTCGTTTCAAACACCATCAGTTTCTGGTTCCCTCTCAATGCGTTTTCGATGTCCAGCTTCGAGATCGCTCCCGCTGGTTTGCCGACGGCTGCATTGGCCAACGTCGGGCCTTTTTCAGCAACGCCTCCCTGGCCGTTGATCGATCCCACCGGACCTGTGATGCCTCCGGCGTGCTTGAGCGATACGATGGCTTCGTTCCCTCCCACGATCCCTCTCACGGCCTGCTGGTTGGCATCGGCCACCAGGTTCCCCAGGTTCGTTTCCTGGCTGCGCACGCTCGGGGCTGCTCCTTCCAGATACACGGCACTGTAGCCATACACGATGCTGTCCTTCGCTGTCATCACGGCCTGCACGGCATCGGTCACCTGCTTCACCTGCGCGCCTTTGGTTCCGGCGGCAAAGGCGGTTGTTGTGAGGTTCGCCTCGGCCACGCCCCAAGCAGCGGCCACGTTGGCGGCGGTTGCGGCATACGCACCGTTTTCGGGCAGCCGGTCTGGCAGCGAGCTGGTGATCAGCCTGCCTTCCAGGTCGAAGTCCACCACCAGGCGGCCCAGGTAGCTGTATTCGCTGTCCGTATTGACGATGAGCAGCGGCGTGCCGTTGCGGTCTTCGGCCAGCAGCGGGTAAGTGTCTTCAAAGGTCGCCTCGTGGCCAGGGAAGACCACGGCGGTGTCGTCGCTGTCGCCCAGGCGGGTTTCGGATCCGGCGGCCACGATGATGTCCACGTCGGCCAGTTTCACGGCCAGGGCGCGTTCCAGGGCCAGGTCGTTGAGGTGGGACAGCAGCACGATCTTGCTGACCCCTTCGCTGCTCAGCTCGTTGATGCTGGGCTGGATCTGCGCGGCGAGGACGTCGAGGTTCACGCTGTTGCCGCCTTTGACTACGGTGCCTTCCAGGTTGGTCAGGGAGGCGAGCAGTTGGGTGGTGACGCCGATCAGGCCGATTTTTTCACCGCCTTTGTTCACCACAGTCACGGGCACCAAGCGGCCCTTCACGGTGGAGGCTTCCGGCACGAGGCTGTCGTCGGTGTCCAGCGGGATGGTGGTCACCAGCCCGGAGAGCTGGCTGTCGGCGCTGAAGTCGAGGTTCAGGGACAGCAGCGGGAACTGGGCGCCCACCCAGGCACCGGCGGGCTGCAGGGCATTGGCCAGGACGGCGGAGCCGAGGTCCCATTCGTGGTGGCCGAGGATGGCGGCTTCCACACCGATGAGGTTGTGGATGGCGAGGTCCGGGCGACCTGTGGCGGTGGCGGCGACGGAGGCCACGGCGTTGAGGGCGGGGTCTGCCCCGGCGCTGAGAAAGGAGCCGGGCAGGAAGCTGTCGCCACCGGAGACGATCAGGGTGTTGGCGTAGTCCTGGTCAAAGGCATCCACCAAGGCGGCGAGGTTCGGCGCTGTTTGCGGGGCTAGCAAGCTGCCCTGTGCATCCGAGAAGTGCAAGAGCTGCAGGGTGTATGATACCGGCACGGTGGCTGCACCACGGCCAGGGGAACCGATATCGGTCGCACCCGGCGCCTGGAAAGCCTGATAAGTGCCGACACGAGCCGACACGTAACGAGGAGAAATGACGCCCGAAGGCACATCCCAGACGAGCGCATCCGTCGTGGCACCGCCACCCGAAACACCCGCGTGACCACCCAGCGCAGCCGAGCCATCCGGCCGCAGGAAGCCCTGTGCCGCGTAGCTAACAAAAAACAGTTCACGGCCCGTATTATCAAACAAGGCAATGCCATCATTCTGGCCCAGCCCTGGAGCATCCACCGTCTGCACGACCTGCACCGTGGGCTCCAG
This sequence comes from Prosthecobacter algae, assembly GCF_039542385.1. NCBI lineage: Bacteria > Pseudomonadati > Verrucomicrobiota > Verrucomicrobiia > Verrucomicrobiales > Verrucomicrobiaceae > Prosthecobacter > Prosthecobacter algae. Next base: position 274,633 of record NZ_BAABIA010000002.1, read on the forward strand.
CCCCCACCAAGTGCGGAAAGCGGCCGGATCTGCCGTGGTAATGATGATGGACTCACCCGCAGCGATGCTGGTTCCGTTCGGGAATGCCCAAGCCTGACCTTCCACAAAAGAGCGGCTTTCATCATCCCAAGTGTAGCCACTCAGGTTGACTGTGGCTGTTCCATGATTGGTCAGTTCCCAATAGTCTGCCGCGCCGAGAGCATCCGAAGGGCTGGAGTGAATCTCGGTAACAAAGAGTGTGGGCGGAGCCACGTCACCATCGTCTTGGACGGAGAGGGTGGCAGAGGCCAAGGACACACCCGGAGCCGTTGCAGTCAGCAAGACCTGCTGAGTGCCATCTGCAAGAATGTCATTCACGGCGCTGACCTCAAAGGTGGCAGCAGACTGCCCAGCTTGAATGACTACGGACACTGGCACGGTCGCTTCAGAAGCATCGCCAGAAACGATTTGGACGGTGAGATCAGCCGCCACATCGCCATAACGCTCGACGGTCCCGACAGCGGCAGCCGCACCTGCACCTTCACTGAAAGTGGCAGGTGCAACCTTCAGCAGCAGCAATGTCGCAGGATCGACGCCTGTGCCACCGGAGCCGCCTGGGGAACCCACATCGGTTCCCGCGGAGGCCTGAACGCCACCATTCACGCCCGAACTGGCGGCCATGTAACGAGGCAATCCACGACCCGAGTTTGGATCCCAAACCAAGGCTTCCGTGGCCAAACCGCCGGCCGAGGCCCCCGCATGGCCGCCGAGGGATGGCTGACCATTGGAACGGGTGAACCCGCCTGCGGCATAACTGAAGTAAAAGACCTCAGCACCGGCACTGTCGTAAAGCACAACGCCATCATTCAGTCCCAAACCAGGAGCCCCGACAGACTGCAGAACGCGGGTGGTCGGTGGCAGGCCCCACCAAGTTCTAAACACAGCGGAATCTGCCGGAGTGAAGACGATCGATTCACCTGGGGCGAGGCTGGTGCCTTCAGGGAAAGCCCAGGCAAGAGCAGCATTGCGATTGCGACCGGAATCATGCCAGGTGTATCCAGCCAGGGAGATGGTGGTGGAACCAAAATTGGTCAGCTCCCAATAGTCACCCACTCCCACAGGAGCGGTGCCAGAAGGATTCGAATGCAACTCCGTCAGCAGAAGATCTGAAGGCGTGATGACGGTGATGTTCACCATTTGTGCAGCGACGGCACCATCGTCATCGGTAGCAACAGCCCGGATCACACGCGTACCAGCCTGGGCTGGAGACCACAGGAACTGATAAGGTGCGCTAGTCAACTCGGCCAGTTTGGTTTCGTCATCGAAGAACTCCACCTTCACGACATTGCCGTCCAGGTCACCAGCGGTGGCGGAGATCAGAATCGGCGTTGCACTGCGGAATACTTGATTGGACTTGGGCGTGTTAAGGACCAGTGAAGGGGCCTGATTCGTCAGTGGTGCGCCGGCTACCCACAGTGGCTGCCAGCCTGCGACCGGCAGGCCACCTCCGTCTACGGGGCCTCTCACCTGACCGACAAGGCCATCCACCGAACTGGTGACATTGACACCTGTGGCTTCATCCAGACCGAAACGCCCCACCAGACCAGCAGCCGTGACCACCGAGGAATCTTTCGTCGAAGCAATGTCTGCCGCACTGCGGGCATAGTTCCACACACGCACCTCATCAATGGCCCCAAAGAAGGAGCCTGCGCGCTGGCCGGCTGTGTTCAACGCCGCTCCGATGGCGAACCGATGATTGCTGTCATAACGTGGCATGGCACCAGGGGGGGTGCTGCGGGTGGCGACTTGCACACCATCCAAAAAGAGCTTCCAGCCACCAACTTCGCCATCGTAAGTCACCGCCGCGTGGTACCAGCGCCCATCCTGAACAGGCTCATGCGTACCGAAGATCGGGAAGTTTGCCCCGCCAGCGACCACTCCCGGTGTCGGGAAAGCCTCGAAGTCGGCGCATAGCAGGCCATCTTGCGTGATGCCAACCAGATAGTTCGTATCCGTGTTGTTGTTGTCGGACTCACCGCGCCCCTTGGCAAAAAGCGGCTGCACCACAATCCCGCCCACACCGGAACTGGCCGTGGCCCCAAGACCCTCCTTGCGGAACCAGCATTCGAGCGTCAGCCCTTTCGTTGGAGGACCGCCCACGCCCAGTTGCGGAGCTGGATTGGTCGCCACATGCTCCACCAAGCCGTCGAAGAACAATGCCGTTTGAATCGGGGGGTTGACCGGATCCATCTGTACTACAGCCGTCACAGGCGAACTGCGGGGAGCCAGGCCGTCATTGTCCGTGGCGCGTGCCGTATAAATATAACGGCCACCGGCAAGATCTGTCTCCTGGACGGAATAAGGGGCCTCAGTATCCACCCCAATGTAGGTGCCGTTCCGGAAGAACTCCACCTGGGCCACATTGCCATTAAAGTCAGAGGCATCGGCCGTCACCGCGAAGGTAGCAGGACTGGTATAGACCTGCCCCTCCGTCGGTGAGGTCACAAACACTTCAGGCAGGACAGGGGCGGCAAAAAATGCAAAGCTGAACATGTCCTCTTTAGCGGCTGCACCGCCCTGGAGCACAGGCAGAGTCGAATCATTGATGATGTCCCGGCTCTCAATCACATACCGGCTGTTCGCCGCATCCCACTGATAGGACACGATGTTGTCCATGTTGTTCAAGGCACCGCCTTCGGGACTGATGAGCAGCGTCCCTGTGGCCGGGCTGCCTCCGGTAATCTTCAGATACCACCGCCCGTCTACAGTGACACCGTCAACAACGCTCCTTTCAATCTGAAAAACACCCCCAGCAACATCGGTGGTTGCGTCATTGTTCACACGGCCCAGCGCCAGCAAGCCATCCGTGCCCACCTTGTTCACCGGCAAATAGACAAAGGTCACAGGGTCTTGCTCCGTCTCAGGACGGGCGAGACTCGGACTACTGGTACCGTTGTCACGGATGTGAAGACGCCAGTTGACCGGCTCTCCCGTAATTTCGTCATTCTGCACCACAGAGGAGGCGTAATTGTCCTCGTTTTTGGCATGGTTCACCAGCACGATGCCATTGGCAGGCGTGGCGGTGGGATCCACCGTGCGCAGGTCCAACTGAGTCACCCCAGAACCGATGTCAACGAGGTTGGCACTGAGACCCAGGCCCGGACTGCCATTGAAACGGTTCAGTGGCAGGCCATTGCCGCGGTCGCCGATCCACCCCGTGCCTCCCAGCCACTTGTCATAAGGGAAGTAACCAAAAGAGACGTTTGCATTGACCTCCGAACCCTGCGCGGCCCGCGCCATGGCGAAGAAATATGCAGTCGGAGGATCTGTCCCCGTCGCCGTAGCCACTGAAACGGTGGGATAAAAAATGCCGAATGCATCGCCCACAGAACTGTTGTCGCGACCATTTTCAGACACGGAAGCGATGAGAGTCCCTGAGGTAAAATCGTTCTCATTGAGAAAGCTGATGCCGTAATCCCCACGATTGGAGGCAAAAGTCACCGGCTCCCAGCGCAGCGTGCTGCCAGGGCCACGGGTCATCGTGATCGAGGTAGTCGTGTTCAGGTTGTCATTCTGGCGGATCTGCAAAGTGCCAAACTGCGTGGATGGCGGCGGCGGCAGATCCTGAGCCACCGAAGATGATGGCAACAAAGCCAGAAGGACTGCCATCGCCAGCCAGAAGGCAAGGCATACACGGGTTTCAGCAGCGATCGAAGTTCTTGGGGGGCTCATAGTGACGAGCCGCCATACAAAGCACCACGAAAGCCTTTGGCGATGTGATTAGCGTGACGAAATTGACGATCAACAGGTTACAGTTTTTTCACACTTCATGTTAACGTGTTGGCACCACCCAAACCTAACAAACTATGCAACATGATAACATTCTGTTTCCGCCGATTCTGCCAGGGTGTTTTGTCTCTGGGTCACATCACCTGCGGATGACTCTTTGTGTTCCTACCTCGCTGCCGCTGCACAGTATTGCGCCCGTCATTACTTCTCAGACCCGCTTTTTACAATCGGTCTGGCCACTCCTTCGAGTTCCATTTGCAATTTCTTTGGCAGAGATGCTGTCCTCTCACCAAAAAAAACGCGCCGATGATTTTAATCCGCAGCGTTCCCGCTTGAAGTGATGCAGCCCGTTTTCCTGCCTTTTGTCTCCCCCTGATTTTCAAGGTGGTGGCAGAGGGCGGATTTGAACCGCCGACCAAAGGCTTATGAGTCCTCTGCTCTACCACTGAGCTACACTGCCGTGTGTTATTTTTATGGCTCCTGAGGTAGGGTTCGAACCTACGACCTAGTGGTTAACAGCCACCCGCTCTACCGCTGAGCTACTCAGGAGTGTGGTTCCGTTCTTGTGAAACGGGCCGCCATTCTGCACTGCCAGGGCGCATCTGGCAAGCGATTGTTTTATGTTTCACGCTTCTGGGGAAGGATGACCAGATTCAGGCCTCCCTGCCCCGAAGTCCCCTCCGGCTGGCGATCAATCCATGCCGGGGCGCAAAAATGAAGGCCAGGACGAAAAACAGGGCCTGGGCCAGCACGATGCAGGCACCAGTAGAGCCATTGATGAAAAAACTCACGTAAACGCCCAGGCAGCTCGCCAGCACGGAGGAGGCGGCCGCGAGGGTGAGCATCCAGTCGAAACGATCCGTCAGCAGCCGGGCGGTGCAGCCGGGGGTCACCAGCATGGCCACCACCAGAATGATGCCCACCGCCTGCATGGAGGCCACAATGGTGGCGGCCAGTAGAGAGAGAAAGACATAGTAGATGGCCCGCGTGTTCAGGCCGATGGCGCTGGCATGCGAGGGATCGAAACAAAAAAGCAGCAGGTCTTTTCGCAAAAGCAGGAGGATGATCAGCGTGAGCGAGGCGGTGACCACAGTCTGGATCATGTCATCGCGCTCGATGCCGAGCACGTTGCCGAACAAGATGTGATTCAAATGCAACTCGGACTGCACTTTGGAAAACATCACCAAGCCGAGGGCAAAGAGGCCAGTGAAGACGATGCCCATGACGGTGTCCTCCTTGATGCGGCTGTTGGCCTTGATCCAGCCGGTGGCCGTAGCACAGAGCAGGCCCGAGGCGAAGGCCCCGATAGGCAACGGCAGCCCAGCTAGGTAGGCCAGTACCACTCCGGGAAGGACGGCGTGAGAGATGGCATCCCCCATCAGCGACCAGCCCTTGAGCACTAGGTAGCAGGACAGCACGGCGCAAACGGCCCCGACGAGCGCCGCGACCAGCAGCGCCTCGTTCATGAAGCTGTAAAGAAAGGGCTCGTACCAGCTCATGACAGGGAGGCTAGTTGACGTTGTGTGCGGGCAGCCAGCAGACCATGCTTGGGGGCCAGGACGAGAGCGGTCAGAAACACGGCCGTCTGCAATACGACGATGCAGCCACCGGTGGAGCCATTCAGGTAATAGCTGGCATAGGCCCCAGTGACGCCGCAGAAAACACCCGTGCCGGTGGCGATGCCTAGCATTTTGCCAAAGCGATCCGTCAGCAGATAAGCCGTGGCACCTGGGGTCACGAGCATGGCCACGACTAGACATGCGCCCACGGTTTGCAGGGCCGCGACGGCGGTGGCCGAAAGCAGGGCGAGAAGGAGGAAGTGCAGAAAGCGGGTATTCAGCCCGATGCTGCGCGCGTGGGTTTCATCAAAGCAGTAGAGCAGCAGGTCCTTCCACTTCAGTCCCAGGATCAGAATGGCAATGGCTGAGATGATGAGTACCTGAAGGATGTCCGGATCCGAGATGGCAAGGATATTGCCAAAGATGATGGTGCGTAGATTGAGGTTGCTCGGGTAAAGCGTGAGCAGCAGCAGGCCCGCCGCAAAGAAGGTGGTGAAGACGACGCCAATGACGGCATCCTCCCGCAAGCGCGAATTGGCCTTCACCCAGCCCATGCCCAGGGCGGCCAGCACCCCTGCGATGAATGCACCGACAGAGAAAGGCAGCCCGGCCATCCAGGCCAGCGAAACACCCGGCACCACCGCATGGGAAAGGGCATCCCCCATCAGCGACCAGCCTTTGAGCGTGATGAAGCAGGACAGAAAAGCGCACACCCCGCCGATGAGGCCGCTGACGAGGATGGCCTTGACCATGTACTCGTAGTGAAAGGGGGTGAGGAGTTCGTTCATTCCCCCACCTCCTTGGCCCGTTCCCGCACGAGGTTTTCGCGCCCCTGGCGGTCAGTGTATTCCAGGTGCCCATCTTTGCCAAAGACGAGCGGGCGCTCATCATCGGAGAGGAGCTTCACCGTGCGGCCGTCGTGCTCCTGAATGGTGGACTGTTCGAAGTGGAACTGGCGCAGCACACCACCAAAGGCATGAGTGAGATTTTTCTCTGTGAAGACTTGGTCTGTCGGCCCGTAGGCAAGGACGGTGCGGTTGATGAGGACGACCTGGTCGCAAAATTCAGGCACGCTGCCCAAGTTGTGCGTGGAGACCAGGATGATGTGCCCTTCCTCACGCAAAGAGCGCAGCAGTTCTATAATGGCAGTCTCTGTTTGCACATCCACGCCGGTGAAGGGCTCGTCCAGCATCATGATGCGCCCCTTCTGGGCGAGGGCGCGGGCCAGGAAGACACGCTTTTTCTGCCCGCCGGAGAGCTCGCCGATCTGGCGTTCCTTGAATCCCTCCATGCCCACACGCTCCAGGCTTTCCTGGACGATGCGCTTGTCCTCCGCCCGGGGGATGCGCATGAAGTTCATGTGGCCGTAACGTCCCATCATCACCACATCCCAAACGCTGACGGGGAAAGTCCAGTCCACCTCCTCACTCTGGGGCACATAGGCCACCAGCTTGTTGCGGCGGGCCACGGCGACGCTGTCCCCGGCGATGCGCACCTGTCCTTTGGCTGGCTTGAGGAAGCCCATGATGGACTTGAAAAGCGTGCTCTTGCCGCTGCCATTCACCCCCACCAGCGCGCAGATGGTCCCGGCCTGGAGAGTGAAGGAGGCATCCCGCAGCGCAATGTGCCCGTTTGCGTAGGCCACGGTGACATCGGCAACTTCGACAGAGATCGGCGGGGGGACGGCAGACATGGAGGATCAGGGAGCGGTGAATGCCTTCACGATGGTGTCGGCATTGTATTGCAGCAATTTCAGATACGTGGGTGCCGGACCTTCGTTGCCTGTCAATGAATCCACATAGAGCACGCCGCCATAACGTGCACCCGTTTCCTTGGCCACTTGGCGCATGGCTTTATCACTGACGGTGCTTTCGGAAAAGACCACGGGGATGCGCTTGGCACGCACGGTGTCCATGACCTTCTGCACCTGCTGGGGGGTGCCTTCTTCATCGGCATTGATGGGCCAGAGATAGAGCTCTTTCATGGCGTAGTTGCGGGTCAGATAAGAGAAGGCTCCCTCGCAGCTTACGAGCCAGCGTTGCTCCGCAGGCAGGGTCTCCAGCTTTTTTCGCACGGGTTCGTCCACCGCCTTCAGCTTTTCAGTGTAGGCAGCGGCATTGGCATTGTAAGCTGCCTCGTTGGAGGGGTCGATTTTCACCAGGGCCCGGCGGATGTTCTCGACATAAACCACGGCGTTGGCAGGGGACATCCAGGAATGCGGGTTGGGCTTGCCCGTGTAGGGGCCTTCACCGATGCCGATGGGCTCGATGCCCTCGGTGAGCACCGCACTAGGCACGTCCTTCACCTGCTGGAGGAATTTTTCAAACCAGCGTTCCAGCCCCATGCCGTTCCACAGCACCAGATCGGCGCGCTGGGCCTTCACCAGGTCCAGAGGGGTAGGCTCATAGTCATGGATCTCCGCACCCGGTTTGGTGATGGATTCCACGATGGCCACATCCCCGGCCACATTTTGGGCCATGTCCTGGATGATGGTGAAGGTGGTGAGGATGCGTTTGGGACCACCCTTGGCCGGTGTGGAGGAGGGACCGCAGGAAGCCAGAGAGGCTGCCAAGAGAAGGAGGAAGAAGCGATGTTTCATGGTGGCAAAAATTAGAAGCGGAAGCTCACGCCGGAAAAGACGCCAAAGTCAGGGGCAGGACGGTTCAACCCGATGCGTACGCCCGCATCGAAGACCAGATTATCTGTCACGGCCAGGGTCAGCCCCGCATCAAAAAGGGCCATGTAATTGGCATCCTCTCCAGCGATGCCGACCAGCTCCAGGTACATGCCCAGAATCTCCGTGAGGCCGAAACCGAGGGTGGCGGAATGCAGGAATTCCAGATCCTGGCCTCCCGTCTCCACGTCATGCACGATGTCCATCTGCGCCATCAGGCCGAGATTCAGGCGCTCGGTGAGGCTCACAGAAAAGGGGACAATCAAGCCGCCCTCCCAGACTTCGGAACTCAGCTCCGACCCGGTGGGAATGGTGACATAAGGCATCAGGGCCAGGGCAGTCTGCCCGGAATCGTTGCCCCAGAGGTTTTTCTTCAGCCGCACGGTCACATCCCCGAAACCTGAGAACCGATCCGACTGGGAGCCTGACTTCAGCCGCACTTCCTGATAGCTGTTGAAGACGACCTGGAGATCCACATCTGGAGAAAGACCCGCCTTGAGATTCATCTGCCCCAGCACCCAGGATTCCACCTGCTCCCCCTCAAAGCTGTCGCGCTCGTAATCGAAGAAGCTCATCTCCACCTGAAACATCCCGGCTGGCACGGTGATGGGAGACTCGGTCGTGTCGGGGCGGTCCGTGCTCATAGGCCGGATCTCGGTCGCGGAGGGCGAAAGCAGCGGCGGCGAACCCGCGTGACCGAAGGCTGCCGTGAGCAGCAGGAGTGAGATGCGAACGATATTGGCTGACATGATAATGTTAGGTGTGACTAATTTCATCAGCCTAGGCTACTTCACAACTCAAAAGTTAGCCCAGGCTAACTTTTGTTTCCATGCCTGTCAGAAATCCATTTTTCCTTCCCTCTGCCTGATGTATGGGTTTGGCGATGCCCGCCAAGCGCAAAGAAACCACCGCCCACGTCCACTCCCCGGCCATTGAGGACTACCTGGAACAGATCCACAATTTGATCGAGGGGAAGGGCTATGCACGGGTGGTGGACATCGCGCAAAATCTGAGCATCTCCCAGGCCAGTGTGACCAATATGATCCAGAAACTGGACGCTGAAGGTTACCTTGTTTACGAACGTTACCGTGGCGTGGTGCTGACCGAGGAGGGGCGCAAAATCGGCCAGGAGATCGCCCGCCGCCATGAGGTGCTGACCCGTCTTTTGTCCACCTTTGGCCTGGATGCAGAAACGGTGCACCACGATGTGGAAGGTATGGAGCACCACATCAGCCGCCAGACATTGGACGTGCTGACGCTGCTGATGGAGGAACTGGAGGGAAACCCAGACTTGCTGAAGAAGCTGAAACGCAAGATGACCCGCCCGTGAAAACGAACTTATTCGTGATGATTTAAGCCTTGGTGTCTGGCCGCCGCTGTGCATCATAGGAGTCATGAAACTTCCTATCCTCATCCTCATCATCGCGACTGTCGGACTGGCACTGACAAATCCCACGGAGGCTGAATTCCGCGAACACGTGCGCCAGAAGGCTGGCATCGCAGGCACGGTGGGCCTGGCCGTGGCAGATATGGTCTCCGGCGGAAAGCAGGGGGCCATTCAGCGCCAAAACTACATCGTCGCCAGCAAGTTTTATGTGGGCGGTGACGGCGTACTTCCTCGCGAAGAGCTCGCCTGGGGCGTGGCCGGCAAGTTTATCGAGATCAAGAAGTAGTCTCCCTGGACGCAAGAAGTGCCCCTCCAAGCGCGACAGGTTCTGATGCGTCCCTTTTTCGCCCTGCTGGTCCTCACCCTCTGCCCCCTCGTGCATGGGGAGGCACCACCTCTCCAGCAATGGATTGATGAAGCCATCCAGGCGGGTGGCGGCATCGTCACAGTGCCTGAAGGGACTCATGTCCTGGACCAGGGGCTCATCCTCAAAAAGGCCAAAAAACTGGCCTTCCGCGGCGTGAACAAGGAGCGATGCATCCTGAAGCTACGAACCCCGGCAGATCCCTCCACGTCTTCTGCTCTCATCACCCTCACGGGTACAGGTGAAACGCTGGAAATTGCCAACCTCACCCTGGATGGCTCCTTTGAAAACAAAGGCCAGGTGACCGACCTGATCCGGTTGGATGGCATGACGGCCCCGGCAAAGGCCGCCTTCAAAGACATCACCATCCGCGACTGTCTGCTGCAAAACTTTTTAGCCAGCGGTGTGCTCTTCCACAACACGGAAGGCGGCGGGGTCGAACGCTGCAGCTTCCGGGACGGCGGAGCCCAAGCGGTGGGTTTCTGGAATTTCTCCAAGGACTGCACTGCCCGTGGAAATCGAATCACCCGAGTCCGCAAGGCCTTTGATCTTCTCAACTCCAGCGCCTGCCTGATCGAAGGCAACGAAGTGGGCGAATGTGAAACCGGCGTGAGCATCTTGAACGAACAGCCCGCGACCGACAAGGAACGCCACATCCTCCGCAACAATGGCTTTTCCAACTCGTTCCTTTTTGTCCAACCCGGTAGCACACCGCAGCCGCTGACCGAGGCCAATGACGGCCTCATCCCCTTCCCCAAGAACTGATCTCTACCAACACCTTTCAGCCTCCTCATGAAGTCCGCGCTTGTTCTCAGCCTGTTTCTGGCCGCCTCCTGTTTAGTCGCTCAGGAATCCACCCCACGTCCGAACCCGCAGCGTTTTGCCAAGGAAATCGCCGCCTTGGCCGCGAAGCCAGCCGACAAGGGCGGCATTGTCTTCACCGGTAGTTCCAGCATCCGTCTGTGGAAGACCCTCAACGAAGATTTCCCAGGACTGCCCGTGCTGAACTGCGGCTTTGGCGGCAGCGTGGCCAATGATCTCATCGTTCACTTCGACACGGTAGTGGCCCGCCATGAACCCAAGCTGCTGGTGACCTACACTGGCAGCAACGACATCAATGCCAAATTGACGCCGCTGGAGGCTTTGGCAGATTACACCCGATTTCTGGACATGGTGCATGCAAATCTGCCAATGACCCGCGTCATCGTCACCTCCGTGAAGATCGGTGAAAAACGCATCGCCCAGATTCCGCAAGTAAAGGAACTCAATCGCCTGCTGCAGGCCTGGATTCAGGGCAAAGACTGGGTGCGCTATGTGGACTGCACCAGCTACTTGGCGGATGAAAAGGGGCACCCCATCCGCAAATATTACGTCAAAGATCTGCTGCACCTCAGCCCTGCTGGCTATGCCAAGTGGACCCAAACTCTGGACCCCATCCTGCGTGAAGAATGGGCCAAGGTCTCCCAGCCTTGAAAGCTAGGGGCCGTCCGGGCGGGAGACCGCCGGGTGGCCTCAGTCAATGAAGGAACAGATGTACTCGAAGATGCCGGCAGAGACAGCGATTTCGAAGCCTGACTTGGCCGGCACGTCGAAGTACTCACCACCATTGTAAACGATCTTTTCGTCGCTGCCGTCGAGCTTGACCTCGCAAGTACCGGCTACGACTTCCATGCGCTCGGCCTTATCAGTGCCGAAGTGGTAGGACCCAGGATAGATCAGACCCAGCGTCTTTTTGCTACCATCGGGGAACAGCACGCTATGGCTGACGACTTTGCCGTCAAAATAGATGTTGGCTTTGGTGACGGCGGTGACGTTGGTAAACTCGGCTGGAATAGCGGACATGAGGCGCGCAGAATGGCAAGAGTTCCGCCAGGCTCAAGCTCCACCTTGCCCAATTCTGGGTTATCACCGGGTTTCTTTCGCCATGAATGGGAGGCTAGGCTCCTCGTTACTCCGACAATTCTTTGGGCGAGCGGTGCAACCGAGGTCTGAAGGGCTCAGTCAGTGCCGTTTCAAAATCATAGCCGCCCGCGAAGTCTTCGAGACTGTCTCCCTCGTTTTTGCCGAAGTAGCTGGTCTCAATCAGGTTATAAACGATGTTTCCTACATCTTCCCCCTGGTGAAGGCCCCATTCGCTGAGAATGGTGAAGGCCATCGGCCCATATTCAGCGATGGCATGCTGGCGCACCCCTTCTAGGACTTCCTGGCCAGTGACATGCTGGTCCTCCTGCCCTTCACGAAAGTGCTTTACCGCAACATGCAGAGCATCCCGCACAAACTCATAAGCATGAGGGTGATAGCGGGGATCTTTCTCTACTGCCTGGTGAATGGCATAGTGGAAGGGGAGGTCGGACATACCTGAGATACGAGCGTCACTTGGTAATCTCCGAACCGGAAAGGGACAACTCCAAATCAAATGCAAACAGCCTGAGAGAGCAAAAGCCTCTCAGGCTGCAGGACGGGATCAACCCGGGAAACTCACTGCCAGCCGTGGGCATCGCGCACCTTGATCATGGCCTCGAGAATCTTGTTCCAGGTGTCTGGTTTCTCGAGCATGGCGTTCGGGAACATGCAGCCGTCCCAGCAGATGTGCTGGATGCCACGGCTCTGGGCATCCTTGAGCCAGTAACCAGCGGCTTTGGTGATGTCGAGTTTGCCATTAGGATCGTCAGCCGGGCAGTGTTTCCCCGTCTTGTCATGAGAACCGGCACCGTGCACCTGGCCGTCATTTTGCGCGACGTGGAAGTCAATGGTCCAAGGGCGCAGCTTGTCAGTCATCTTCTCATAGGCCGCCCAGAAATCGGCATCGCTGTAGCCTTCTTGAACGAGGGCATGCTCAGGCGCATTGTAGCCCAGGGTGTAGAGGTAGGTGTGGGCCAGATCGGCCTGGAAACCAAAGGATTCCGGCATGCCCACGCCTTCCAGCACATCCAGCATGTCCTTCCAGGAATGCATGCCTGCCCAGCAGATTTCGCCTTCGGCAGCCAGGCGTTCGCCATGATCGGCGGCGATTTTGGCCGCCTTCTGGAAGGTGTCCACAATGCGGGCGGTGTTCACCGTTGGGTTTTCACGCCATTTGGCCACGCCAAACTCGGCGGAGTCCACGCGGATCACGCCGTATTTGCGCACGCCATGCTCATTGAAGACCTTGGCGATGCGGCAAGCGACCTTCACGGCATCCAGAAACTTGGCCTGGGAGGCATCGTCGCCCATGGCGGAATCACCGACGGTGCCTGGCCACACTGGTGCCACGAGGGAACCGACATCGAAACCTTTGCCTGCGATGAGATCCGCGATCTTCTTTAATTCGTCGTCGCTGGCCGTCGGGTCCGTGTGCGGATGGAAAAGGAAATAGTCGATGCCTTCGAACTTCTGGCCGCCGACTTCAGCGGCAGCGGTGAGGTCCAGCATGCGTTCGAGACTGATCGGCGGCTCCTGCCCCTCCGCGTCACCTTTGCCCACCAGTCCGGGCCACATTGCATTATGAAGTTTTGGCTTGGAATTACTCATAGGATTTTAAAATCAGAAGTCGATGGTTGTGAAGAATGGACGGAAAAAAGGGAAGTAAAAACGATCCGTCCAAAGATCAAATTGCGCAGTTTATGCAGCCTTTTTCAGGCAAGGTGCCAAAAGCGGCGGATGGGGATCAGATCTGCTTTTTGGGCTCTTCCTCATCCCAGTTCGCATCGTAGTAACTGGAGGAGTAATAGTAATAGTGGTAGTGGTTGGCCCTCTTGGTAAAGTCAACACCGTTGAGCACAAAGCCGTAAAAGTGACCGCCGAGTTTTTTCAGGGACTGAACTGCATCCTCGACATCCTTACGCAGGGTGACGCCACAGCGCACCACAATGACAATGCCTTCGGCATGATGCTGAAGGAAGGCAGTCTCGCTCAATCCCAGGACAGGCGGAGTGTCCAGGATGATGCGGTCATACTTCATTTTCAGCTCATCGAGCAGGGCCGCGAATACACCGGAATTCAGCAATTCCGTCGTCCCTGGAACGACGGCACCACGAGAGATCGTCCACAGATTGTCCGTGGAGGATTTTTTGATGCATTCATCCAGAGTCGCGCGCCCAGTCAGAAGATCGGTCATGCCCACCACATTGGAGGCACCGACCACATTGTGAACGCGACCGCGACGAAGATCGCAATCAATCAGCAAAGTGCGATCGCCAAGGGAGGAAAACGCCCAAGAGATGTTGGCTGAGACGGTCGTTTTGCCTTCACCAGGACGCGCACTGGTGATCATGATGACTCGACCATCCCCTTTGGGGCCTCGGTTGAGTAGGATGCTGCTGCGAATCAGACGGAAGTTCTCCAGAAGTGCATTGGGCACCGTGGAGCCAATGGCCGGAGACCGGTTCAGTTCCTCAAGAATTTTAGGATCCGTAAGGGGTACCAAGCCAATGCCTGTGATGCCGAGGCTGCCTTCAAATTCGTTGAGTTCGACCACAGAGCTGTCGAAACGCTTGAGCAGGAAAGGGACGCCACCTGCCAAGCCCAACCCAAGAAGAGCGCCCATCATCAAGAGTCTGGACTTGTTGGGAGAAATGGGCACGCCATCGCGCAGATTGGTGAATCCGCGGAACTCCAGGGTGAGCGAAGAGCTGTCGGAATCGAACTCCAGACTTTCCACACGCTGGCTGAGCTTTTCATAAGCCTTGTCCCAGGCAAGCTGGCTTTTTTCCAGGAGGTCGTAATCCTGCTTTTTGATATCAAAGGTCTTGGTGGAGAGATGATACTCGGGAAGTTTGCTTTCCAGTTCCTGGACCTTTTCCGCCAAGCGGTCTTTCTCCAAAGCAAAGGCGGATAAAGCCACTTGCAATTCGATTTCGAGAGCGGCCTCGACCTGCTTGAGCTCATCCACCAGCTTCTGCACCTCGGGATGTCCATCGAGGAATTTGAGGCGGGCAAAACGAATCTTTTCTTCCAGGGAACGCTTGTTTTTCTCAAGTTCCTGCCAAGGCTTCAGCCCGTCCACCATGTTAGGCTGGACCACTAGCTGGGTTACTTTTTTGTCGGTGGAAGGGCTGCTGAAGGTGAATGGGGCAGCACCCCCTGCTTTACGAACCACACGTCCCGCTTCCAGCGGGTCTTTTTCACCCTCCGTGAAACTGGTCACAAGCGATAGCTTGCCGACGACATCCAGAACACTCTGCTGCTGGCTCAGTACCGCATTGATTTCTTCATGCTCCTTCAGGCGGTATTTCGTCCTGACAATGTCCACGGGGATGTTACTCAACCGCTCCATTTCAATCTGCGCGCTGGCGAGGGCGCTTTGCTCCTCAAACTTCAACTTGTTGTCCAACTGCTCCGAGACCTTTTTGCGGACTTCACTGATCTCCTGAGCATAGCGTTTGATGGCCTGCTCGCGATATTCATCACGCATCTTGAGACGGACTTCCTCAAAAACCTCAACGAGCGCCTTGGGCATGTCCCGGACAACTTCCGGCGACAAGGAGACGATGAGGATTTCCAGGTGGCTTTGGTCCAGCATCGTGACGCGGCAAACCCGCAACACCGTATCCCGGAGGTAATCGTAGGTGGTGGTGGAATCTGCGATACCTATCTTCTTGGCCGCTTCCAAAACCAGATAGCCGGACATCATCTGATCCGAAAGGGCCCGGAGCTGGCGGTAAGTGCGGTCGCCATCCGGCAGTCCCTGGGCGGCATCATTGGCGACAATGAAGGAATTTACCCGGACGAGCGACTGGGACTGATAAGCCGCACTGGCATAAACAAAGTAGCAGGTGGCTGCCAGAACCCCGTTCATCATCAGGATGATCATGAGACGCCAATACTCATCGTATCCCAAAATGATCCGCATGATGGTAGAACCATCGAGCTTCGAAGATTTGGAACTGGAACTGTTTGCTTTAGAATTCATAGCATGAAAAGCCACCTGATGCGGGAAGCCAGCAGCGACAGTCGCAACGGTTCAACATGGCAGCTTGGTGTGCGGAAGCACCCAATAATGTGATTAAAATCCGAAGACTTTTTCAGGCACGTTGATGATGTCACCCTCAGCAATGCCTGGGTCTTCAGCCTCACCTTTCATGATGGGGCGCATGTCGATGACCGATTTCTTGCGACGTCCGTTGGCATCGAACCTGAAAATCTCGACCTTATCCAAAGTCGCAAACTTGCCGAGCCCACCACTAATCAGCAGGGCTTCATAAACACCCACCGTCTTTCCTGGAGGAACAGGGATGGCATGGCCGCCAGTGCGGGGGACGCTGCCCGTGATGTAAATCAAAACGCGAGGGATGCTGGCCGTCGCTGCACCGCCGCCGCCCACCGCCGTCGAATTAGCCACACTTGGAGTACGTTCGACGATGACCGTGGCTTCTTTGAGCTGGGTCTTCAGCAGAAACTCCCGAACGCGAGGCTCAGCTTCTTCGCGGGACAGCCCGGCGACAGTCACCCGGCCAGCACGCGGTATAACGATGTAACCGCCTTCTCTCACCAAATAACTGCCATTGAGAGTGAGGTCTTCCTTCACGAACAGCTCAAGCTGGTCACCCGCAAGAAACACCGGACGCGCAGGCGCTGGCGGTGCCCCGGAAATCCTTGGGGCCACGGGCATGAGATCTTGAGTAGGCTCGGTTGTACATTGCGGAAGCAACGAAATCAGCAGCAGCACCCCGCAGAGTTTCGAGGGAGAATTAAAACGGGTAAACGTCATCACGGGCAGTCTGGTCTGGTCCTAAATCGTCTGGCTGGTAAAATACGGAGGAGGATTGACAAAAATTTATCAATCCTCCTCGAAACTGAGAAATGCGCTATTTAATTAGTAGCTGCCATTTGGACTGATCCAGACGCCTTCGTTGTTGCCGTTGATGAATTCTTTAGGCGACGGGGTTGGCTGCACCGTGAAAAGAATGTGGTCAAAGCTGGTCCGGAAGCTCTTGAAAAGAGGCTTTTTCTCAGGAGCTGGCTCAGGAGTTTTACCGAAGGTCTTGCCCGATGTTTTGCCGGAGGTCAGATCTGCATAACCAGCTTCACCGATAGCGCGGTGAGAGCAGGTGATCAGGAGACGGACATCACCCGTGTGGATGGGGGAGGAAGAAACGCCTTCCACGAACACAAAACGAGGGACTTCCAGAGGAAGGTTGTAAGGGTAGGTCTTGTATTGGGTGGCGAACTCTACCACACGCTTGGCCGGATCTCTGGAATCCAAAAGAAGCTGCTTCTTGGAGGAGTCTTTCCAAACGCGAATGTGGCCCATGGAGGCGATTTCCTCGTCAAAAGAAGCAAACTCACCCGTTTTGGCCGAACGATTGATGCCTTCGACTTCAAGGGTGACGACCACTTCGCCATCGAAATCAATGCGGTATGGGACCAGACGGATCACCACACGGGTGCGCTCGCCCACGCCAAGGATCATTCCAGGAGGGGTGGCTTCGAAAGCACCGTTGTCGGCAGGATCGGTATTGCTGATGGTGCCGTCATGGTTCATGTCGGCATCCATATCCATCTTGGCGATCTGACGCTCGCGGTCGCGCCAGCTATTGACGCGCTGGCCGAAATACTTGTGGAAATCAGCGGGGATGTCCCGGTTGGTTTGCAAAGCAGGAGGGGTCGGCTCGACCACACCTTTAGGATCACCTGCAAGTGCGGACATGGTGGAACCGAGCACCAGGGCGGAGATCACGTTCGTCAGTCTGTTTGATTTCATGTTGGAATACCGTTTACCTGTTTTCATAGATTTCTCAAGTTTTGGAAGTGCGTTCGGAGCGTCTCGTCGAGGGCGAAAAATTAGAAGTAACGGCGCATGGAGACGCCAAAGAAGTGTTCGGTGAACGGGTTGACGTCGCTGTTCATCTCCTCGTATTGGTAGAAGACATTGCCAGTCAGGCGGTGGCTGAACTGCTGATTAACTTCCACGCGATACAGCCAGCGGGCGGAATCGTCGGTAGTGGTCGACTGATCGACCTGGTCATACAAGGCCATAGCCCGGATGGCGGTGAAATCCAGAGGGAGGTAGGTCATGATCATACCAGCGCCGAAACGATCACGGATCGGGAAGCGGTTGTTGACCGAAGTTTCGTTTTCTGCGTATTGCACGAAAGCATCAATATTGAAGCGGGAGGTGATTCTCTGATCGATCCCGTAACGACCATAGGTAGAGCGACGAGTGTCAGCCTGGAACTCATTGTATTGGTAGCCTTGTCCCACAGCCAGGTAATGACGAGTGGAGCGGGTGATGGTGTGATCCAATTCAAATCTCCAGATGAAGTCGTTGGTTTCTGGAGCATCGCCCGTCCGGAATGCGTAACCAGCAGCACCGAGCCAGTTGAGGTTTTCTGTCAAACGGCCCGTAAGCTGCAGTTCGAGCTGATGAAGGAGACTGCGGTAGCCGTCGTTGGAGACGTACTGATAGCTGAAGCGGGGAGCAAAAGGGATGGTGGAACCTTCATACTGCATGAACAATTCCAGAAAATCACGCGTGCCGTGGTCATCGAAAGAGAAGCTGGTCCAATAATCCGAATGCTCGATACCAGAGCCGAAACGCCACTGATTGTCGAACAACGGCCGGGAAGCCCGGAAACCAACGGTATTAACGAAGAATGCCTGATTACTGCTGTAGAAATCGTTGGAGCGGTCGGACAGGAAACCAAAATAGTAACGGCCAGCACGATCAACACCGGGGGAATCTGCATCCACAAAAACATCCAAACCGGAACGACCGAGGAATTCGTCAAAGAAGAGAATTTCCCATTCCCCGAGTTGCTCATTGAGGTTGAAACGGAAGAGGAGACCTGGATTGGCAGAATTTCCAAGACGGAAGGCCAACTCATTTTCCATAGGAAGGTAAATGAGATTGGCCGCAACTGACAAGTAGATCGAATCCGAAAGGCGGAGCAGACCACGAACACCCACTTCAACGAAGGCAGCCCAGCCGTCGTCATTCTGGTCGAGATCTGTGCCGGGCAATTCTCCATTAAAATCCGAAAAGATCACACCCGCACCCGCGAAGAGAACATCAAAATAAAGGGGACCTGCCTTGATGTGGGCAAGTTCTGGATTGAACTCGCGCGTCAGGATATTGAAGTTGCCATCGACCGTAAAAGAAGCGCGCTGCAATCTGTCGGTCTCGACTGTAAAAGCGTCATGTCCGGTGAAAACACCCAATCCCTTGTTAATCGGTCGAAAGAAGTCTTGATTCCGCTGATAAAAATCAGGGTTGTTGTCATAGTAACGGAACAGATCTGTCGCCACCAACCCACGAGTATCGGGACCTTCGACGGAATCAGGAGACAGTCCAATGCCTAAACTTCTTGAATCTGCCGGGCCTCGCAGAAGCGTATCTTCAGCAATGGTAGGAAAATATCCAACCGTCTGCGTTTCAGTTGCGGGCAAGCCCGGCTCCGCAGCAACGCTATGTTGCGCTGTCACCACAGTGCCGACAAGTCCAACAAGACCGAGCAAGCGTTTGGCGGATTGAAAAAAGAGATTTTTTTTGCATTGCCATAAATTTTAGAAGGAATCGAAGCTTGCACTCTGCCTCATGCAGATCGCTTGGTGAAAAGACCGAATTGTTTCAACGAAGTGAGGTCTGCAAGTGTCAAACTGTGAACACAATGCGCCAAAATCCCAAGGAAAGGAACAAACACTACCACTAAAATCCATAAAAAACGAGCCTTACCACTTCGAACGGTGGACCAAACACTGGTGATCGTCACCAGCACACTGAGAACATAGATCGCCAAGAGAGCCCAGAGGATCTCTGGGATGACGTTTTGCGCATTAAGCGTCAAAAGGCGGATCAAAATGTTAATCATACTGTGCTGTACGTAGTTTCGCCCACGGGGTTACAAAACTTGAAAAAAAGGGTGATTTAAGAATCGAAAAACCTTTCGTGGCTGCGCGTATCAAAATTGAAGTGTAGGTAAAATATCTAGGCTTTAGTTTCTGCTGAATCCCAGGAATGTATTGAACGGAAAAGGAATGTCAAATTTAAGCGTCTCATTTTGTTCAGTACAGCAAAGTTTAAACCAGTTTTCCCCCAATTGAATCCCTTGCCATCAAGCGCGGAGAAAAACGGATGAGGAATGGTATTTCCGAATATGAAGGCTTCATTTTGTTATGGAATGTATGGTTTATGCCGATGAGGTTAAGCTAGCAAGCAGAAATCATTCCACATGAAGACATCGTCTTTTTGAAAATCGTGTTAAATGCCTGATGCATTTAGCCTGACATGATCTCCCTGCCCTCCCGTTTTTGTAACGATTTTGGCAAGCTGTTGCTATTTGTTACAGGCCAGCAAAGGAAACACTTACTTTTGAACAAAGGAATTTCTGTTTCTGAGCAAAGTCCAATTTATTTTATCCGGAAAAACTCGGGTTTCGTGTTTCCTTGATCAGGTGGATCAATTTTTATCCATGTTGATTGGTGCGGAATTTTGACGCCCAACAAAAGACAGGAAAGACTCTTGGCTCGGACCACGCTTCGTCGTAGCTTGAAACGTCCCCGAACAATCCTATGAGCCTATCTACTGCCGCACCCTCCAGTGCACCTGATGAGACCACACTTTGGCAGGGACACACCTCCCAGTGGGTCCATTTTTGGTATTATTTTTTCTGCGTGCTGCTCGCCATAGCCTGTGCTGTGGGAGCCGCTTTCACCGCAGGGTTGTCGGCGATCGGACTCGTGGTTCCCCTGCTGATGTGGGTGGTGCGCTGGTGGGTCACCAAATGCACGTCATATGAGTTGACGACGCAGCGACTCAAAATCAGCAGCGGCGTTCTAAACCGGAAACTCGATGAACTGGAACTTTTCCGAGTGAAGGACTATGCGATGGATCAGCCTCTGTTTCTGCGAATCCTCGGCCTGGGTAACCTGACCCTGGTGACCTCTGACGCGAGCAGCCCGCATGTCGCCATCAAGGCGATTCCCCAGGTGGAAAACGTGCGGGAAAAACTACGTACGGCCGTCCAGGCTGAACGTGACCGGAAACGCGTGCGGGAACTGGATGTGGACGGCAGTGAAGGTGCCCTGACCTGAGCCAAAGCACGCGGGATCCACAGATTTGCAGGCTGGTCAATCAGCCTGCATTTTCAGGATCTGAGAGGACCCAATCCTAAAATGCTTTTTCTGTGCCAGTCATATCTGGCAGCAAAAAGAAAATCTGCCGGGACTTCTCCCGGCAGTTCGAGTGTCACCCGACACGCCTCAAAGCCCCCAGCCGGCGCGATACTCTCGGGTCCACAGTTTCTCACCTTCCGGGTTATCAATCATGCGACCTGTTTTAGGATCGCAGCGGACGACGGTGTTGGTGCGATAGGCGATGTTGCCAAGGTGGCAGAGCATGGTGCTCTTCTGACCTTCATCAATGGGGCTGTTCAGCTTGGCCTTGCCACGAATGGCATCAAGGAAGTTGCCCATGTGGGCGGGGTCGCCACCGCCGGCCCCTTTGCCCTGGCTGATTTCCTTGCCCTTGGGATCATAGATTGTCCAGGAATCCCGGCCAATGCCCATGGTGCCGTTGTCTCCGTAAAAGACGACCTCGGCCAGGGGTTTCTCCGCTGCACGTGGGTGGCAAGAGCTGCACTCCCAGCTCATGCCTGCATGGCCAAAATCATAGACGGCGGTGCCAGTGTCCGGGGTCTCTTGGACGTCATCATAAAAGTACCGGCCGCCATTGTAGGTGACCTTCAGCGGATAGTCGCCCTTGATGCCCCAGCGTAGGATGTCGAGGGTGTGGATGCCGTTGTTGCCCAGCTCGCCATTGCCCCAATGCCAGAGCCAGTGCCAGTCGTAGTGGGCGTATTTTTTGATGTCGTGCTTGGCATCGTCCGGCACGGGCCCCTGCCAGAGGTTCCAGTCCATGTCAGCAGATGCGGGCTGCACAGGTGCGCCGACTTCCTTGCGAGAGTTGTAGTAAAATCCGCGCCCGTAACGGACGGGGCCAATGACGCCGCCGTGCAGGGCTTCGATGGCCTCTTTCATCCAGGTTCGGCGCTGATTGCCCATCTGCACCACACGGTCGTATTTTTTCATCGCGGCCACCAGGGCCTCGGCTTCGCCGGGATTCTGACTGCCGGGTTTTTCCACATAGACGTGTTTGCCTGCCTGCATGGCGAGGATGGCCATGGGAGTGTGCCAGAAATTCGGCGTGGCGATGAAGACGGCATCCACGGATTTGTCTTCGAGGATTTTGCGAAAATCCTTCACGCCCTGGCAAGAGACGGCCTGCTGGTCCGCCACCACTTTGAGGCCCTTTTCCAGGCGATTGGAATCTGTCTCCGCGAGGTAGGCGATCTCGACATCTGGGAGCTTCAGCAGGGCTTGCACATGGGCCATACCACGGCCCAGGGCCACAACGGCGACCTTGAGCTTTTTGCCCGCCTGGTCCGCAGCGCGCAGCCGAGTGAGTGAGGAAAAGGCAGTGGTGATCCCAAGGGCGGACGTTTGCTGAAGAAGGGTACGGCGATTCATGATCAACAGATGAATCGCGCCCCTGGCCCGTGGTCTTTCTCGGTGAAAGGCACGGGCTCTGATACTTTTCGCACGTTAGCCGTTCCAGACAAACGACACGGGCTTATCAATGTCTGGATGCACGCTGTGATGCACAGGGCAAGCGAGAGCGGTGGCCTCAAGGATCTTGCGATCCGGATGGGATTCGGGAAAAGGGATTTCGATGACGATGGGGAGGCGCACGATGCGGCGAGGGGAGTCCTCACTCATGTGTTTCTCCACGCTGACTTTCATGCCCACGAGGTCATAGCCTTTTTGCTGGGCCTTGATGTTCATGACGGTGGCCATGCAGGTGGCCAGCGCGGTGGCAACAAGGTCCGTGGGAGAAAAGGATTCGCCTTTGCCGTGATTGTCCACGGGAGCATCCGTGACAAACTGGTTCTGGGAAGGACCGTGGGTGGCGCGGCAACGAAGTCCGCCTTCATAATCAACAGTGATGGAAACAGCCATGCGGTTGAATTACCTGAGCGATGCTGAAAAGGAAAGTCTGGATGTGAGAGACTTGCGCCAGAGCCAGAGGCCCAGTCCTACCATGACGAATGCGCTGCCCGCCAGCGAGAGCCAGGGGGTGGATCTAGGGATGAAGATCGGGGGGGTGTTTTCACCTT
This sequence comes from Prosthecobacter algae, assembly GCF_039542385.1. Classification (NCBI taxonomy): domain Bacteria; kingdom Pseudomonadati; phylum Verrucomicrobiota; class Verrucomicrobiia; order Verrucomicrobiales; family Verrucomicrobiaceae; genus Prosthecobacter; species Prosthecobacter algae. The sequence continues at coordinate 297,476 of NZ_BAABIA010000002.1, forward strand.
CGATGAGCATCATCCACTTGGCCTGTTTACCAGGCAGGTGCTCATCGCGGGTCCACAGCAAGACGTCGTGAAGGTTGCCCTCCGGCACGGCCAGGGAGAACTCACCCACATCCGCCCGCCATTGCCAAAGGGCGGTGAGGAGCTGATGAGGCTGCCCATCGGGAGCAGGAGCGAAGGCGGTGGGTGCCTGGGGATCCCATTCAGCACGGCGTTCCATCTTCAGCGGTGCCAGTTCTTCCAGGGTTCTCCCCTGCCCTTTTGAGCGGACCTGGAGGATTTTGCGCAATGCCTCACGCGCGGCGGCTTCATCGGCTATGAGTGGGTTGCCACCATAGTCCGCCGTGATTTCCAACTGAAGGGTATCCGCTTGGATCTCCATCCGTGCGACGAGGAACTCGCAGGCATGGCCAAAAGCAAACAGGGGGGCCATGACGGCTCCCCCTGAGAGAATGAAAAGAATGAGAGACCGACGGCTCATTTCTTGTTCCAGCGCAGCACACGACCAAAGACATTCCACTCGGTCTCCAGGATGTTACCCTGGTTGTCAAAGGTGATGCCGTGAGGAGAAGTGACGGTTCCCTGCTTCCAATCTGGTGGGGTCACTTTGGGGGTATTCGTCTGGCCAGGAGTGTCATTGACACCGAGCACAGCGACCTGCTTGCCCTCTTTGTCCCAGACACTCACACGCCCGGCGATTTCCGCCACGCACATGAGGTCGCCATGGAAGGAGGCACTGCTGGGGCGGCGAAGGCCTTCACTGGCGATGACGCTGATGAGGTTGCCAGCAAGGTCCAGATGCAAAAGGCGGTTGTTGCCACGGTCACAGGCCAGGATGCGGGCAGGTTCAAAACGACGATCAATGAAAATCTTGTGGGTGTTGGCCAGCTTCAAAGGCTCCACAGGGCCACCAAACACGGTCTTGTACTTGCCTGCGCGGTCAAAGACAAAGATCCAGCTCTGGCCGTAGCCGTCCACCACGTAGATGTCGCCATTGGGGGCCACATCACAATTGGTTAGGGCGAGCCCTTTCGGGCCAGCTTTGCCCTCGGGGAAGGCGCTGGTGGGGATTTCCAGGACGATGCTGCCATCCAGCTTGGCCTTGATGACTTTTTTCTCGCCCAGGACGGCCGCGAAAATGTATTCTTCGCCCTCATCCTTGCGGATGACAAAACCGTGGAGGGAATTGGGCAGCTTGAGAGCCTTGATGAACTTGCCATCGGCCCCATACACCTGCACGCCGGCATCTTTGTTTTCCGGACCCTGGACGCTCACGTAAAAGTTACCGGCGCTGTCACAAGCGATTTCGCCGTGGCCATTGCCAATGGTTTCCTTGCCAGGAGGCGGGGTGATAAAATTGGGGGCGAATTCATAGGCCACTTCAGCAGCGGCGGTGCTGCCCATGGCGAGGGCAGTGAGGAGAGAAAGGATGGGATGACGCATAACGCAGGCCATTCCAAACGAAGCCAGACCCCAGGGTCAATCATCAAGACATGATGTATTCGGTTTTATCCTGTGTGTCATCCTGCGGCGCATGCCCTTGCTTGCAATGCGGTTCTCCTGCCCCACCTTGGCCCTGTGCTCCGCCTGCTGCTGCCTTTCGCCCTTAGCGTATGCCTGATCTCAGGCCTGCGGGCGCAGACGTTTGAGGAGACGCTGGGGCTACAGCCGAGCTACCTGACGATGGAGGAGGCGCTGCACAAGGTGCTGGAAAAGAGCCTGGATGTGAAGATCGAGTGGCTGAACTGGGCAGTGGCGGATGCGCAAACGGATGCGGCCTGGGGCAAGTTTGAGCCAGCGTATTTTCTGAGTTCCACCTGGAGGGAATCCAACCTACCGCAGAATGCGCTGGAGTATGTGCAGACGGGCGGCAGCTTCGTGCCTCTGGATGAGCCGAACATGTTCAAACAGCAGAGCTTTCTGAGCCAGACGGGCATCGAAGGGCTGCTGCCGCTGGGCACGCAATATCGTCTCTTTGCCAGCCTGGGTGAATTCCGCAATGACCTGAACCGCCAGCAGCCACCAGCCATCTTTTACCCCGAATATGCAGCGGCTGTGGGGGTGACGCTGACCCAGCCCCTGCTGCGAGGCTTTGGCCCCAGCGTGAATCTGGCCGAGGTACGGGTGAGCCGGAGGAATGAGGCCATCGCCGATCACCAATGGGAAGTGCGGCTGCAGCGGTCCATTGCCCAGGTGATGCTGGAGTATTACGATCTCATCTTCGCGGTGGAGAATCTGGCGGTGCGGCGAGATGTGGTGATCTTTGCCCAAAAGCTGGTGGCGGAGAATGAAAAGCGGCTGGAGGCAGGGCAGCTCTCTCCGGCGGATGTGCAGGAGGCGGAAGTGGCCGTGGCCGTGGCGCGGGAGGAAGTGATCGCCGCCCTCAGTTTTGCGGTGGAAAAACAGCGCAACATCAAGGGCCAGATTCTCAGCTCTCTCGATGAAGGTGGCGGCCTGATCTTTCTGCCACGAGACTCGCTGCCGATGATCGCTCCGCGCACCGAGCGGAACACGCTTTTGCAATCGGCGCTGGCACGGCGGCCCGATCACCGGGCAGCCATCGAGGAGGCCGAAAAACAGGCCATCATTGTCAAATACACCCGCAACCAACTCCTGCCCCGGCTGGATCTCCAGGCGACGCTGACGGCGAATGGGCTGAGCGGTGACCGCAGCGGGGCGTATCAGCGTGCCTTTGAACGCCAAGGCTACGATACCCAGGTGGGATTTCAGTTTTCCATTCCGTTAGGCAACCGCACGGCCAAGGCGAACAGCGCGGTGGCGGAAAGTCGCGAACAGCAGGCGATCCTGAACATTGCGAGGTCCGAACTGAATGTATCGGTGGAGATTGATACCGTCATCGCACAGGTGAAGGCGGCCAAGGCAAGACTGGACTCAACCCGCGAATCCGTGCGCCTGGGTGAACGGCTGCTGGAGACCGAACAGAAGCGGCTGGGCGAAGGCGTGGCGCGCACCTTTGATGTCCTGAAAGCTCGGCGCGACGTGGCGGATGCACGCACGCGCCAGATCGCGGCGCTGGCGGATTACAACAAGGCGGCCACGCAACTGGCCCTGGTGAGCGGCAGCCTGCTGGAGCGGCAAGGCATCCGCATTGACCGCACCCACCGCCAACCCCAGGCCGTGAAAAACCGACCTTAAATCTGTCCATGCCGCCCCCTTCCCAAGAACGTCAGCAGGCGCTGCAGGCCCTCTCCGCCGAGCTGTCCCGGATCGCCGGACAAAATGCCAGTGAAGCGGACATCTATCAGGCCATTCTGCAGCGGCTGGCTGGCTCCACCGAGGCTCTGGGCGGGGCCATCTGGCTGGTGGCGCAGCGATCGGGCCAAGAGATCTCCTTTCGGTTAGGCGCAGGTCTCCAAGTGGAGGCCGCAGCGGGCGCACCGGACACAGAGCAGCGCCAGCAGACACTGCGGGCGGCGACGGAAATCATCCTCTCTTCACAGCCTCTGGTGCTGATGCCATCTCCACCGGATCAAGGCCCGGTGACTCCAGGAGTACTAGTGAACCTGGGGCCGCATGCCATCATCGGTGCGCCATTGCGCAGTGGCGATGATCATTTAGGCGCGGTGCAACTGTGGTTCCCAGCCCAGAGCGACCCGAAGAAACTGGCCGAGCTGGTGCTGATGATTCAGGCGCTGATGACAGAGCTGGGGCCGCGCCTGCGCTCGCGCCAATTGCGCGAACTGGGAGCCCAAAGCCAGCGCCAGCAACGGCTGCTGCAACTGGCCTCCGATTTGACCGGGGTGCTGGATGCGGAGACGGGGGCCAAGCTGGCCACGGCGCACGCACGTGAGTTGTTAGGCATCAACCGCGTGAGCATCCTGGTGCGCGAAGGAGATCGCTGGCGGGTGGTGGCGATCTCGGGGCAGGAATCGGTGGATAAACGCAGCCGACTGGTGTCCGAGATGCTGGCCTTCGTCGCCCGCCATGCCCAGGATCAGCCCTGGGTCGTCCTCCAGGGAGCGGAGGAAGCTTACTTTCTCGACAGCCAGATGCAGTCTGCGGCGCTGGTTCCCCTGCGGGATGGGGCCGAAGGACGGGTGCTGGGCACGCTGCTGTGCGAAAGCACGGATCCAGCCAGCTTCGGCACTGCCGGGGCCCCCGGAGATCCCCGCCCCCCTGCCCTGGTGCTGGCTCAGTGGCTGGCCAACTTGGCCGGGAAGTCGCTGAATGCGGCGCTAGCGCATCAGGCGATGCCTTTTGGCAAATCCCTGGCCAAAGTGGGCCGCTGGCAGCAGGAAGTCTCGGCCACACGCAAACGGCGTTGGTTCTTCAAAACAGCGCTCTTTACCGGCCTGGTGATTCTCGCGGCCCTGTGGCCGATGAAGGTCCGGGTGGAGGGTGACTGTACTTTGCTGCCGCTGAAACGGGCGCTGGTGACAGCCGAGGCACCGGGGCGGATCGAAGAAGTGCTGGTGCGTGAAGGCGACCGCCTAACCAAAAATCAAATCATCGCGCGCCTCGACATTCGGCGGCTGCAAAACGAGCTGGACACCACCACGCAGACGCGCAAGCGCCTGGAAGCTGAGGCTGAGCGGCAGCGCGGCCAGGGCAAAGAAGCGCTGGCACGGATGGCCACGCTGGAGGCGCAGGCCCAGGCCGAGATGGAAAAACGGCTGCAGATGGAGATCGAACTGGCGCAACTGCGCTCCCCCCTGGACGGCATCGTAATGACCAAGGATGTCCACTTGAAAAATGGCACCTTCCTGCAAGCCGGAGAAGTGATGGCGGAGGTGGCCAGAGTGGATGCCTGGGATCTGCGCATCGAAATCGCCGAGGCAGACATCAGCCTGATCGAAGAATCTCTGGATGGGAACACACCCCTGCCTGTGGACTACCTGCTCTACACCCAGAGTGCCCGCGAACTGCACGGCCAGCTCACCAGCAAGCAGCAGATCAGCCCCGCCCTGCAGTCAGGTCCGGATGGAGGCCGCTTCAGCCTCACTCTGCCGAAAGTGGAGATTCCCGAACCCTTGCAGCCGCTGATGCGCCCCGGCCTAACCGGACGTGCAAAAGTAGAGCTTGGGCGCAAGCCCGCAGGGGCGGTGCTGCTGCGCAAATTCACCCGCTGGCTGCGGATGCGCTGGTGGATCTAGTTATTTGACGGGTCGTACTTCGAGCGCACTGAATTCGGCCCAGCAGGGCTTCTTTGGAGCCCAGGAGGCGTCACCGCCGCCATGGAAGGTCTCAAAATAAAGGCTGTCCACTCCGAAGGTGTCGGCGCTGCGCCATTCCATGTCCGTTTGCTCCACCATGAGTTTTTCCGACTGGTCTAGCAGGGTGATCCAGACACGCAGCGTGCCGTCTTTTTTCCCAGGCTGATTCATCGTGACGGCGAGGCGCACCTGCACAGGCTGGTCCGTGGGAAAGCGAAAATCGGCGGGGAAGGGAAAACTGTGGCCGTAATCTTCAGGCTGGTTTTTGTGGTAGATGTAGGCCTCGCCCCGGCCATCGCGCCGCCACATGAGCCGGGCAGAAAAGCCGTTCGTCCCATCGGCACGACGCCCGCCGCTGACATTGTCCGGGCCGCCGCAGAGTCCGGGCAGCTTGCCACCTTTAATGAACTCAAAGTGGGGACTGAAACGCAAAGTGTAGCGCAGCTCTGCCGCCTCATGCGTGCCGATGGGCCAGCGCCAGCCTGCACCGCCTTTCTCCGGGCCGATCTGGCCGGGGGCAAAGTTCACACGCAGGGCCGGAGCCGAATCCGTTTTAACCAACTCCACCCGCCCTGGGGCAATGCCGCCTTCAAAAGCACAACCGGGCCAGTCTTTTTTCCACTGGGCTTTGGTATAAATGCCAGGAGAGCCAGCCAAACTGACTACAAGCGGTAGTTCAGCGCCCATAGTGCAGATTGAGCAGGCAATGAGGAGAAAGACGGGGAGACGAAAGTTCACTTCCCCACACAAGGCCTAACCTGCAACGAGGGAAAGGGCGGAATTGCAGCTTTTTGTGGTCTCATCCGATAATGATAATCACAAAAAAGTTCTTCCATCTCTATGAAGGAATCGGACGTTGACACCCGTTTCCCTCAAGACAAAGTCTGAATTATCCAGAGAAAAAATCTTATGCACCTCAACCTTCATTTTACGCCTCTAAGGATCTCGGCTTTCATGGCCCTGGCACTGGCCGCGAACCTGCAGGCTGAGCCACGCACCTTCACCAGCCCGGATGGGCGCACCCTGCAGGCAGACGTCCAGTCTGCCACGGCCGATTTGGTGACCCTGAAGCTGGCCAATGGCACTCCCTTGACGGTGCAGATCAGCAAATTCAGCGCGGCCGACCAGACCTACATCGCGGAATGGCGCAAAGCGAACCCGATGGCGATCAAGTACAACTTCGCGGCGAGCTTCACCAAGGACAAGCGGGACAGCAGCAAAACGAGCCGCAACAACGAAGAGATCACCACGGATACCTGGGCCTGCAACGTCAAGCTGGCCAACCGATCCAACCAAACGCTGGATGGGCTCAAAATGGATTATGAAATCTACTACACCCAGGTGGCCGGAAAACAGGCAGTGACGCGCAAGATGACCGGCAAAGCCGATGTGCCCAGCATCAAGCATCTGGAGGAACTGGTCGTGCAGACCCGTGAACTGAAACTCACTACATCGAAGCTGGAAGGCGGTTTTTATTATCTAGATGGGTCACGCTCCCGCCAGAAAGACGCCATCGAAGGTGTGGCAATCAAGCTGACCCACGACGGTAAAATGGTCTATGAATGGGCCTCCGCCGGGGTGCCTAAAGACCGAGGCGCAACCGCCGAGGGAACCAGCAGCTCGCTTGCCAAGTAGTCAACCCTTCTCCAACTCCTGACGCGGGCTCAGATTTTTTTGACGGGGTCAGGGATGCGGGAGGCAGCAGGAATCTTGAGCTTTTCTTCCAATTCCTTGAGGGTGTTGATCAGTGAAGGAGGACGCTGATTTTTGTCATAGGAATCCTTCAACAGACCGTAGGCTTTTTGCCAAAGGGCAGGATCTTCCGTGATGGCGTATTGATAAGCAGCGAGACGGGCGAAGTGAAGCCTTTGGGTGATGCGATACACCTCCATGTAGGCATCGGCGGCCGACTTGGGTTCCCGCACTCGGCGTTCATACGTTTCCCCGAGGGTCTTCCAAAGCAAGGCACTGTCCGGCAACAGATGCAGGCCCTGCTTCAGGATGTCCACCCCACGTTGGATGTGGTCCTTGTAAAGCTTCTCCCGCACGGCGGCGTTGAGCTTGGGATTGTTGCGGTAATTGGAGGCCGCATTGTAGGCCATGTGCCAGGAGGCCTCGTCCCAATAGCGCTCGTAACGCGGCTGGAGACTGGTGGTGAGGGTGAAGTAGGTGTCCACCTTGGCCCAGTCCACATTTGTCCAGGCGGTGTAGGCCTGCAGGTAGGTGATGCTGGCCACGAGAGATCGCAGGCCGCCAAGCGAGGCGGCAAAACCCATCTGGCCGATGCTGTCCCGGACACCCATGTCCAGAGGCAGGCTGAGCAGCTTGGCCTCACGCAGGTAACGGGTGGCCGCCTGCTCGACGGGTAATTTCAGCCCGCCCAGGATGAGCAGAAGGAGGAGCGCTTGGAGTTTGCGTTTCATTTACAGCTCCTTTTCGACGAACAACAGGTGTGACACCACGCAGTAGCCCACCACATACATGGCCGAGGTACCTAGCATGACCTGCACCGCTCCCCAGGTGACGGCTTCCCCCTGGATGACGTTTTCAACGATGTCGAAAACAGCCAAGTCCGGGGTCAGGATGGCAAGCAGGGCAGAGAGGGCTTGCTCCATCCATGCGGTCATTTTGCCATTGAGGAAAAACTCCCGCATGAGCGTCTGCCCATGGCCGATGATGACCACACAACAGCTGATGACCACGGTGAAGAGGGTGCTGCTGGCGAAGCAGGACACCATAAGGGCAAGGGCTGAGACCACGGCGGCTTTGAGGAAGATGGCCAGGACACCGAGATGGAGATTCCACGTCAGACCTTGCTTGGCCACATAGGCCTCAATCTGAGCCAGGTCTTCGGGCCGCTGGGCATTGAGGGACTGTACCATTTGGGCGAGCAGCAGTTTCTCGCGCAGCCAGAGCACGACACTGAAGGCGGCATCCATGAGGATGAGACCTCCCCCGATGAGGAGCAGCACGCCGAGGAGCTTGCCCAGCAGGTATTCGTAACGGGGCACTGGCTTGGACAAGATGGTGTAAAGTGTGCGGTCCTCCAGGTCCCGAGGCAGGAGCAAGGCGGTGGCGACGATGCCGATGACCACACTAAAAATTTGCAGGGCCCCAAAAGAAACGTCCTTGAGCTGCTTGAGCTGCTGCTCTGGATTCAGCAGGGGTGAGGCAAAGCTGGCCGCCACGACGATGACGCTGAAGACGCCCAGAAAGGCGAGTATCTTCATGCGCATGAGCTGGGTCACCGTGGCTGTCGCCAGAGTCCAGATGCGGGCGGGCGAGAAATTGGAATGCGGCATAGCGGGGGGAAATTCAGGAGCGGAGACGGTGAACGCAGGACGAGAAAATCAGCCCTTTTTTTCTTCGGTCGCTTCCAGGAAGAGACGTTCCAGGGTCGTGCGCGGATGGCCGCTGCTCAGGAGTTTGGCGCGGCCATTTTCCTGCACCAGCCGGCTGATCTGGGCGAGCAATTCGGGGGAAGCATCTTCAAGGACGATTTCCGTATGGTTCTCCACCGCGATGAGATCATCCACCCGGCCTTCACGCATCATTTTGCCATGGGCCATGATGCCCACGCGGTCACACACCTCCTGCATCTGTTCGAGCAAATGGCTGGTGACGAGAACGGTGATGCCCTCCTTTTTAAAACCTAGCACAAGGTCACGGATTTTCCGCGAACCGGCAGGGTCCACCCCGGCGGTGGGTTCATCCAGCACGATGAGGCGTGGCCTGTGCAGCAGAGCCTGCGCCAGACCCAGGCGCTGGAGCATGCCTTTGGAGTAACCGGCCACACGACGGTCCGCCGCATCTTCCAGGCCGGTGAGGGCCAGCATTTCGCGGGCGCGGTCTTTCAGCTCCTTGCCTCCCATGCTGCACAGGCGGCCATAAAACAGCAGTGTCTCCAGGCCATTGAGATGCTTGTAAAAGTAAGGGTTCTCCGGCAGGAAGCCCACCTCGCGACGGCTGGCCACCTCGGTGCTGGAACGGCCAAAGATGGTGGTCTTTCCCTGCGTGGGTGCCAGAAGTCCCAATATGGCCTTCATGGTCGTGGATTTGCCAGAGCCATTGGGGCCGATGAGGCCATAGACCTCCCCAGGTTGCACCTGCAGTGAGAGATCCCGCACGGCCACAAATGCCTTTTTGCCCAAGCCCGCCTTGAAAACCTTGGTCAGGTTTTCGACGGTCACGGCTGGAGTGGGGGGAACAGATTCAGGCATGGTCAGTTCCTTTAATGAAGGAAAGGCGGGGGGTGTGTCAATCGGCATCCGCTGCCGAGAGACACACGACACGGCAAAGCCAGTCTCAAGCCTCAGGTGTGAGTTGCCAAAAGGTCACGCGATTGCCGAAAGGATCCGGCACAGTGAGGTCATCGGTACCCCAGGGCATGGACTGAATGGCGGGACGCGAATACTTGTATGCCTGGCTGTGCAACAGGGCATGGAATTCACGCAGGCCGACCGTCTCGATGCGCACCGCCGCGCCTGGGCAGGCATCGCCGTGATGCTCCGAAAGATGCAGCACGCAGCCGTCTTTGGAGATCTGGCAATAAAGGGGACCGTCCTCACTCTGGCGATTTTCCCAGTCCAACTGGAAGCCGAGGAAGGACAGATAGTGATCCTTGGCGCGCGTGACGTCGAAGATGCGAAGAATGGGAACCGGGGCTGAGAAGGTCATGAGAAACGTGAAGCTTATTTTCCTGCCACCTGTCCCGCGCCGGATGGCAGCGTGCGAAGGCGCTGGCTGGGGCTGAGGCCGTATTTGTTAGGCTCATACATGGCCTCAATGCGGGCTGGGGGGGCGATGGTGTCCCCTTCCCCGATCACCCGGGCCAGGTAACGGAGCTGGAACTTGCCCTTCTCAGGAGCGAAGTCGGTGAAGAAGAGCGCTCGATCGGCACGGACTTCGCGATGGTCGCAGAACCAGGCATCCACGCCTTCTGGCAACTGGTCGCCTTCGCGCTCGCTTTGGGAATCGAACTCCGGATTGATCGCCTCCAGGACGCTTGGCAGCGGGTCATTGATGGCGAGGTAACGGTCACCACCGCCGATTTCGATCTGGAGGGTCACCACGACCATGTCGCCCACACGTAGGTTGTCCAAGGGCAGGAGGGTGCCGTCATCGGCCAGCTTTTGATAGCTGCGCTCAATGGCATAGCCTTTGTTTTCACCCGCAAAGTCACGCGCAGGCGGGTAGGCACTGGCCTGGATGCGAGAGAAGGCTTCACGGCCTGCGGGCAGCTCCACCTTCAGCGGTGCTGCGGCCAGCTTGTCATTGAGGGCAAAGGAGACCTGGGCCGTCCCTGGGTGAGCCGGAATGTTCAGAGGCTGCTCCTGGGCATCCCACAGCACCTTGGCCAGCAGAGGTTCCGAAGTGGACTTCAGACTGCGCTCATAGGCAGCCAGGGATGTCAGCGTCCAGGCATTGGTGAAGGTGTTGCCCCACTCGCCACGGCCATTGCGGCTTTGCAGCATGGAGGTGGCCAGAATTTCCGCGTCCTGTTTCAGGCCGAGGTGGGTATAAACGATGAGGCGCAGGGCCTTATTGACGCCATTGCCTGCCCAGTGTGACCACACCGGAGCCGCAGGGCGGGCAGGTGTGACGACTTTTTTCTTGGCGGTCGCTTTTTTGGCATTGGGCTTCTCCGGCGGTGGAGGTGGTGCCCAGCCCACCATTTCCTGAATCTGCTGGCTGGGGGCATCCGTCAGACACATGGAGAGCGCCGTGTAAAGGCGGGCGGTCTCAGGCAGGCGATCACGTTTCCCATGAAGCAAATTTTGGTAGGCCGGCTCCGCCTTCTTCCCCTTGGCCAAGGTATAGAGGGCAAGGGCGCAATCCGTGATGTTGTAGAAGTCCTTTTCCTCTTCCAGGCCACGCAGTTTTTTGGAGAGGTATTCGAGGAGCTTATCCACAACTTCCGGAGGCACCGCTGCACCGGCATCGCGAGCACGCAACAGCATGAGACCACCGTAGGCACTGGCCCACATGGAGGGCTCACTGCCCCCTGGCCAATAGGCCAGACCGCCTTCGTCCGTAGTCATTTGCAGAAGCCGGTTCACCCCTGTCTGGATGGCGTCCTTGGTCTTGTCCGGGCTGATAAGGTCCGGAAACAGCGGCTGGTAACCGCCCAGGGCCAGCCAGGGCATGGTGGCGGAGGTGGTCTGTTCGGCACAGCCATAGGGATACTTGAGGATGTATTCGAGGGCATCCTTTGCCTCCGAAAGGCGGGAGGTGCTGATGCTCACCTGCACGCTGCCTTCGCCTTCCAGCAACGCCGGATTGATCTGCTTGGCCAGATTCTCCACCGGGGTCGCGGCGCTGAGGCGGGCATAGCGCACTTCCTTCAGTTCCGGCACCGGATGGGTAACTTCAAAGGTGGAGACCGTGGCGTCATTGAGCGCTGGAGCGCCGGTTGTCCACTTCACCGTTTTGGCCGACCATTTCCACTGGGCCGTGCCCAGCTTGGCAAACCGAACGGGGAAAGCCACGGCGGTGGTTTCGCCCGCCTTGATGGAAACGGTCTGCAACCATACTTTTGGTTCGGCAGAAGCCGCAGGCTTCAGGCTGGCAGGAATGAAGGTACGCTCTTCGCGAATGAAGTCCGTGGTGGCATCCAGTTCCAGGCGCACTTCCACATCCCCCGAATGAGGGGTGGTATTGTGGATGACGGCCTTCAGCAGGGTCTCATCCTCCAGGCGCGCAAAGCGTGGGACCACGGGCTCGACCATGAGGGGCTTGTTGATTTTGAAAGCGGATTCACCGCTGCCAAAACGATCTGCGCCACTGCTGGCAATGGCCATCAGGCGGTAGCGGGTGAGATTGTCCGGAGCTTTCACCGTGGTGCTGATCTTGCCCTGGGCGTCCGTCACCACCGTGGCCAGCCAAAGAGGAGTGGCCACGAAGTTTTTGCGCACCGGCAGGGCACTTTCATCCATCTCCCCACCACCGCCGATGACGAAACCTTTGTTACCACGTTCGCGAGCTGCGAACTCTTCCGGTAGCAGGTCATCAAAGGAGGTGTAGTTGTCAATGGCCAGCGGCTGAGCCTCATGGAAGTAGGCCGAAGGATCCGGCGTCTCATGCTTCATGAGACTGAGCACGCCTTCATCCACGGCATAAAGCGTGACCTCACTGCCGATGACGGGCTTACCTTGGAAATCGGTGATGGTGCCAGTCACTGCAAAGGACTCAGCGGGCTTCACCTCTGGCTTTTCAGGAGCGATGGCCACAGTGAGTTCCTTGGCCTTTGAGTCCACTTCGAGCTGGCAGTAGCCGACCTTGTATTCCGGCATCTTGTGCTGTTTCGGGCTGCTATCACTGCCACGCACGAGCACCACGGAGACAAACACGTTCGGGGCTTCCTCATCCTGCACCGGCACCCGGATCACGGGCTGCTCCGGCGAGATTTGGGTGACAAAATGACGGTGCACTTTGTTGCGCTCCACCGTGACCAGGGCCGTCCCGGCGATGGGGGTTTTCACCACGATCACGGCCTCTTCACCGGGCTTCAGCTTCTTCTTTTCAGGCTGGAGATTGATGCGCGCGCCATCTTCCATGGCCCACGGGAACTCGCCGCCGCCAAGGATGTAAACTGGGAGGCGTGAGAGCATCTTCTTGCCCTTGGCATCTGTAGATTCGGCCGTCACAAAATAGACTCCGCCACGGGTGGGCTTGAAGCTGACCAGTGCCGTCGGGGCACTGTTGGCCGCCGGAGATTTCAGCTCGACGGTTTGTTTCAGTTCTTCACGCAGGATGACTTGGTCCTTGGTGGTCGAGCCTCCGCCTGCCGTGGCGATTTTCAGCGTGTGGTATTCCTGGCGTTCCACCTTCACTTCCACGCTCACACGGCCTGCGGCGGGCTGGCCTTTGGAATCGATGGCCAACACATCCACCCGCACGTCCTGCCCGGCAGCACCAAAGAACTGCGGCCCTTTCAACCCCAGAATGTAGTCCGCACCCGGCACCTCAAACTCAGTGGCCGCACTGATCGTCTGCTGGTTGATATCCGTCACCTCCGCCGTAACGCGCACCTGCTGCGGCAGGGCCGCTCGGTCTGGAGGTGGCATGGGCATTTCCAGGGTGGCCGTGCCCTCATCGCTGAGGAAAACATCGCCATTCACCCACCACTCACCTTCTTCCTCAGAGTCGCTGTCGTCGTAGTGCCCGTCGGCATCTCGGTCCTTGGCATACTGCGCCCATCGAGGCGCATCTCCGAAGTGGTAATCATCGTAGCCCTGCGGCGATGTGAAGGCGCGGGAAGAGGAAGCTGTCCAGCTCGCCTTGGCCCGGCTGAGGGACTTGCCCATGTAATAATTCGCGCTCAAAGGCAGCTTCAACCGATCCGCCAGCACATCCAGTTTCTTGCCGTCCAGCTTCACTTCAAAGCTGTTGGGTTTGTAGTCATCCACGCGGAAGGAATAGAAGCCGCTGGCCCCTTGGTTTTCCTGGCCAGGAACATCAAAGTGAACCATGAGTTCATACCAGCCCATGGGGCCTTCAGGGAGTTTGAAATCTTCGTTCCAGGAGCCATTTGGGCTGAAGGTGATCTCCTTCTCCAAGACCACGCGGTAACGCGGATCTCGAATGACCACGCGGGCCTTGGAGGATTCGGCATCAATGGTTAGGTCATCTGCCATTCTTGTGCGGGTCAGCGCCTTGACATGAGCGGTGTCACCTGGGCGATACAGGGGACGATCTGAAAACACAAAAGTGCGACGGACAGGCTTCCAGACATCTTCCCAGGCCGTGGGAATGTCATACGGGACGGCACCGCCAATGTGGGAGTCATCACAATCAAGTGCAGTGCAATCACCTGCCTTTTCCGCCAGCACAAGGGACGGATTGGCCCCTTTCAAAACGGCAATGCCATTGGCATCCGTATCGGCATAACCGATGAGCTTTTGCTCCGCATCCACCGCCGTCAAGCGCACACCACTCACCGGTTTACCCGTCTGCAAAGAAGTGACAAAAACCAGTGTCTCGCGCCCATTGCTCTTTTGCATGAGGCCAAGATCTGTGAACTGCACCAGCGTCTGAGTAATGACCCCTTTTTCAGTCACGCCATCTGCCGCCCGGCCTTCGAATTCCAGGAACAAAGGGGCCGCGACATCACCACCCAGCACCTCGCGCCAGTTGAGCTTTAGCATTTCGCTCTGATCCAGCGGTTTGGTCACGGGAAAGGTGCGATCAAAAACGACTGTACCAGGATAGGCATCCAGGGGCTCGGGCTTGAACTCCTTCTTCTTTTTCTCGTTCTGATAAAAGGCACTGCGGTAGGCCTCATACTTTTGCGTGGTTTGCAGCAGTTCAGGGCCGGTCAGCTTCTTCGCCCGCACTCGTACTTCGCGAACATTCGCCGCCGAGATTTCAAAGTCGCCGCCGCCTTTGGCGAGTTGAGTCCGCACAAAGGCCGGAGCAGCCACATAGGGGGCATTCGGGATGAATACCACCTCCTGCTCCGCCACCGCAGACAGTGGTAATCCGTCGCCAGACATGATGTTAGGCTCCACCACCACCCGATACGGCGTCTTCAAGGCGAAACCTCCGCTCAGGCGCAGGCTGTAGCCCTGGATCTCAGCCTTGAGGCCATTCACCGTCGGCTCGATGTGGACGGAGGCAGCCATCTTATCGGCCAGGGCCTGGATTTCCTCAGGCTTGGCAGGCGTGTCCTGGGTGGGCAGCAGGGCTTTGTTAAAAGCGATGTCGATGTAATAAGGCTGGTCAAAAGGCGTGTGGCCGCTGGTCTTGCGCACTTCAAAGGGCTTCACATCACCCAGGGCGATCGCATCCCCCGTGGCCAGATTGACATAACCCGAAGCATTCATCAGCGTGGGCTGGATGACGAGCTTCCATTTGTCCGCGACAGGCAGGGGCTCTTTCGGCTCGACGACAATGGCGCTGAGGCGGGTTGCCCCTTCGGCCAGGGTCGGTTTAACCTTGGCGATCTCTTCGGCCCAAGTGGGCTGCGGTTCGCTGTAGCGGGAGAAATCCTTGCCCGTGGCATGACGGGCAGTGGCCGGGATGGTGAGTGGTGGCGTTTCCGAAACAAAGGCGATGTGAGCTGCGGCATCACCAGCGGTCACGTTGTCATTGAATTCGAAAAGGAACCTCGGCATGCGCCGGGCTTCGCTGTCGTTGAACCATTTGGGCGATTGGTCAATGACGCGGAACTGGGCGCTGTTGACCGAAGCGAGAGACTCCGTGGAAAGGGCCTTACCCGCGAGGTCGCGAAGGCCCGCCCGAAGGACAAAGTCGTAACTCGCATTGAACTTTGGGGCCTGAGTCAGTTTATACTGGCCGCTGCGCGTGCTCACCCACTGAAATTCACCCGCCAGGGCGGGCTTGATGACCAGAGGCGATTCCGGGTCCACCATACCGATCTTTTCCTTGGGAATCATCGGCGTGGGGAAGACCACCTCAAGAGTGCTTTCCGGCGAGAGCTCAGCCGGGTGAATGGAAAACTCAGCTTCTAAAACAGGCTCGGCCCTGGTTTCGACACGGCTCTTTTTCACAGGAGCCGCCAAAGAGACAGACGTGGGCAGCAAGGCCGCCAAACAGAGGGCTGAAGCCAGCCCAAAACGCGAGATAGGTTTCATGACGTGCGGGGAAATTCGCTGAGTGAGAATAGCACACTGACGAAGACGCACGGAAAAGAATTTAGTCTTTTCTGACTCTGCTGAGGTTTTTAATCTTTTTAGATCTGTTTGTTACTTTTGAACCAAAAACAGCCGACCAAAACGGGTGGCAAGGCGAGCAAGGCCCAAGAAAGCCAATCCCACCCCCCCTCGGCGACGAGGGCCAAGATGAGAGCCGTGAGAGAAGTGATAGCGAGGAGGGCGGGGATGCCCCAGGTAGTGCGGCGTAAAGTCGTCATTTAGTAGCCTCTTGAAGCAGGGTGATGTCACGGCGGCGGCCACGCAGCTTGGCGACAAATAGATACAGCCCACTGATACAGAGAATGATGGTGAGCAGGGTAAACAGAGCCCAGATGATCCGCAGCGGTGTGCCCGCATAATCGCCAAAATGCAACGGACCACTGACGAAGAGCGCCTGAATATACCAGGGGGCATCACTGGCCACGGTGAGGTCGCCAGAGGAGGCATCCACCAGGGTTAGCTTGGGCACCCGCTTGGCCAGCCCGGTCTCTGCAGCCATAAAAAGGGTGAAATGATGGCGGCCTGTCAACTGCGTGCCAGGAAAGACGGCGAACTGGAGCCGATGTTCTGGCCAGGCTTTCTGAGCAGTCTGAATGGCTTGATCGAGCGGCACGATGCTTCCGGGCGCTGGGCGATCTTTGAAAGGGGCCGTCATGGCAGCGAGGTCGTGGCTCTGATAGATCATTAGGAGGGGTTTCCCCAGTTCCAAAATGATCCCCGTCAAACAGACAACACAGCACCAAGCCACGGTAGAGATGCCAACGAGATTATGTAAGTCCAACTGCAAGAGACGACCCCCGCGCTCACGGCGAATCATGCCAAACATCAAGTTACGCATGAACGGCGCATAGATCACCACCCCAGAGATCAAAGCTACAAAGAAAGCGATGCCAACCAGAGCGAGATAAAGCTCGCCCATGAAACCAGCGAAGAGATTCGCATGTAGATTCAGCACCATCATGCTGAAGGTTTCATCCAGCTTCACGTCCGCCACTTGGCCTGTAAAGCCATCTAGAATGACGGCCTCGCTCTTAGCCAGGTCTTCTACCCCTGGCGGCAGCATGGTCACAAAGATGCGCCCGGGGTGATCCTCATCCTCCGAGTAAACCGCTGGTGCCCAGCCGGGGCGAGACTCCCGCGCAGCATCCACCAATTGACCAGGCGGCAGCATGGTTTTCCCTTCATGCTGGATCTCAGGCATGGTGCCGAGCATGGCATCAATCTCAGGATGAAAGATAAGCAAGAGGCCCGTGACGCAGAGAAGCAGCAGATTCGCAGTGCAAAAGAGACTAGTCCAGCGATGCAGAATGGTCCAGCGGCGGAGGGAAGTTGGGGTGGCCATGAGATCAAAACTCGAATTTCACGGAGGCAATGAAGGTGCGTGCATTGCCGGCCTGGACCATCGTGGCGTTATCCGTGGCGTAGAAGACTTCGTTGTCGAAAAGGTTCTTCACATTGAGCTGCACCTGCCAGTTATTGCGACGGTAAAACACCAGCGCATCGGTTTGTGCAAAGCCCGCAAGATTACCAGTATTCGCAGTATCCACGGCCACTCGGTCGCTCATGTAAACACCACCACCGAAACCCAGGCCTTTCAGTTTTCCCGTCTGGATCTCATAGGTGGTGAAGATGCTGCCACTGTGTTCAGGAACTCCCGGACGGCGATTGCCAACATTAGCTCCGTTAGGTGCCTCGGTGATGTGGCTGTCCAGGTAGGCATAGTTCATTAACAACCTCCAGCCAGGGGCCAGTTCTCCGGCGAGGTCCAGCTCAAAGCCTCGGCTGCGTTCCTCCCCAGCATTGATGGAAAACAAGGGATTGCTAGGGTCAGTGCCAGCAACATCGGTCTTATTGATCTGGAAGAAGGCAGCGCTGGCAATGAATCGGCCATCCAATAGCTCCGTCTTAGCCCCCAGCTCAAACTGACGACCACGCTCGGGGTCCAAGCTTTCACCGCTGGAGGTTCTCAGAGCGATGTTTTTGAAAGAGTAAGTGCTCTCTGAATAACTGCCGTAGACAGCGAGTTGCGGAAGAGGTTTGAACACCAGCCCCGCAAAGGGATTGAGGCTGCCCTGATCCAACTCTGCAAGCGAATCGGCAAAAGGCACGCCCGGGTCCGCATACGTGACTTCATGGGTGCCATCGAACCACTCCAGACGAGCCCCTAAGTTCAGGAACAGGGATTCGCCAAAGGAGATTTTGTCCATCAGCAGGAAGGAATAGGCCTTCGCATCCGTCTGGGTCACTTCAGAAAAGCGGTTGGGAAGCCCCGGCAGGAGAGGCAAGGGCTGATAACCTGTGTAAACAGGATTGTAGGGATTGAGGCTGGTATGCCCGCTGAGGTAGCGAGTGTTGTCATTGTTTTGAAAATCGAACTCGGCGGAGAGAAGCAGCTCGTTTTTAACATCGGGATAGAGATCCCAGGTGATGACGTGATCCAGCCGTGTCGTGAAATAATGCTCGGAAAAGTCTGTGGCTGAGGCAGAGCGAGCAATGTCACCCGTGACCGGGTCTTGGAGAGGCCCTGTAAAGTTAAAAAGAATGAAGTAGCCACCTTCACTGGTGGAGGTCAGTCCATGCATGGAGAGCGTGGTTTTGTGATGCTCATTCCAGCGATGCTCTAAAGTGAGGAGCGCACGGTAGGTATCCGTGACATTGCGGGTAAAATCTGTTTCACCCAGGTAGCGGTCGTAAGGAATGCCTTTGACAACACTGCCGTTTTGATACGGCATGCCAGGAATGGTGGAGCGATCATCGTGGGTGTATTCCGCACGGAATTGGAGCTGCGTATCCTCGCTGATCTTCCAGGCGAAGGCCGGTGCCACCATGGTGCGCTCCGACTGAACATAATCGATGTAAGAATCACCGGTCTCAAAAGCCCCATCAAAACGAAGAGCGAACTTATCCGGGACCGCTTCCCAATTCGCATTGAGCTGGGTGCGGTAAAAATCAAAACTACCGACCATCTGCTGAATGCTGTAGGCATCCTCAAAGGCGGCACTGCGAGTGATGTAGTTCACCACGCCGCCAGGCTCGCCCCGACCAAAGAGGATGGAAGCAGGGCCCTTGAGCACCTCGATCTGTTGGAGATTTGCTACATCTGTGGGAGCAACGGCATTAAAAACGATGCCGCCCGGCACAGTGCCTGCCCGGAAGCCATCTTTGATATAAGATTGTTGGGAAAAGCCGCGCAGACGATAGGTCTCGCCCGTGCCGGTGAAGGAACCGCTGCGCTGCACGCCGCTGACATTTTGCACCGCCTCCTGGGGGTCGATAATCGCCCGGTCTTGAATGACCTGCTGAGTCACCGTCTGCACAGAGCGGGAGCTCTCCATCACCTTCTCAGGCAGACGGGAGGCCGAGCTGGAAACTGGAGCCACGTAGTTGGTCTTGGGCTCTGCCTCCGCCGTGACCACAATCTCAGGCAAAACCTCTTCATCAGAGTTGGGGTTACCAGATAATTCCTGTGCGCTGAGGCGTGGGAAGGACAGGCTAATAAGAAAAAGAAACAACAACGGGGTAGGCTTCATGAAGGAAGCTAATGAGACCCATTATCATTTCAATTTCTACCTCATGACGTTTTATTTCTGACGAGTGGCGTTCAACTGAAACTGCTTCGGATTTATTCCAAAGTGCTGCTTAAACAGTGCAGCGAAGTGGCTGGGATTATTGATTCCAACCATGTGGGAGGCATCCAAAATGCTACACTCTCCATGCGCCAAGAGCGTGCGGGCTTTCTGCAAACGCTGTTGCCGGAGGTAACCGAAAGTAGTGGTACCGAAAACCTGATGAAAACCTGCCTTGAGCTTCGATTCACTGAGTGAAAACCGGTGGGCGAGTTCCGCAAGTGTGGGGGGTGCGTCCAAAGATTGTCGAAGAAATTCCGCAGCGGCGTGGATGCGCTCCATGTCCTGGGGGCTCAAACGACGAGGGGCCGTCAATGCCGGAGAGGGACTGAGCGAGTGGAGCATTTCCACGATCAGATCCAGGCAGCGCGCCTCCATAAAAAGCGCCCGGCACATTCCCTGAAGAGGACATTTCTGGATTTGCTCCACCACCAGTCGGGCCCGGAGCGTGATAGGGCTGATCAGGCACGGCTCCCCTTCCCCTTTGAAAAAACGTCGGAGCAACGGGTGCTCGGTCAGCTCCTTTTCCGTCAGCCATTGGCGAAATTGACTACCTTCAATGGCTAGAGTCAGGTGGCTGGCTTTGCGACCATTGGCAGTCGGCATGGCCCGATGTTGGCTGCTCTGGCAGTAACGTAGAAGGGACATGCTGCCAGAATAGCGGTCGTAAATCCGGCGGCGTCCTCCCGATATCTCCTGCCAGTGCCCCTCAAGGGCAAAGGTGACGACGTAAAAGTCAATCTCCTCATCGCAGCGAAGGCGGAGCTGACGGTCAAATACCTCATCCGCCCAATGCATGTAGAATCCAGAACGCACCGTGCGAACGGTCGTTCCGCCACGTACCCAGGTGACATTCGGCACGTATTCCGCCTCCACAATTTCCCCTTTTTCTTCTACGTGAGACGCCTCTACATAGACCTCATGCAGCTCAGAGGAGGTGAGTTCGTAAATGCTTGAGGAACGTGCCATAAAAAGGCGAGGCAAACGAGAAAGGAGCTTCGAGCTTAACTTATTGAGCCGAAATCTCAACAACTTTCCAGGTGGCATGGAAAATCAAATGGGGCAGCTCAGTTCGAAGTGATTGATTCGGCGCGCAGAAGCGACACGGTATTCTCCCGACATGCTCACAGATCTGCACAATTATCTTTATCACCTCGAGCCGACTGGTGGCATTCCGCTGAAGCCGACAGGCATCGTGCTGGGGCTGCTCCTTCTGGTGACCCACCTGTGGGCATGGAAAAATGCAGATCGTACGAAGGAGTTTCTGAAAGCCTTTCCACGCCATTATGGCTGGGGAGCGGCCTTGCTGAGCATCGGTTTCGTCTGGGGCATGATGTGCCTTTTCAACATGGACATGGGCGAATTCTTCTTTTTGCGGAGATGGTTCCTGATGGTGGTGCCCATCGGTTTTGTCCTAGTGCTGATGTATGTGAAGGAGTTCCTGGCGGTGCGTGCCCTGGGCTCACTGATGCTGCTGGCCGCAGGTCCTGTGCTGGCGGCAGCCTTTCTCCAGCCGCCTGTGACGCGACTGCTGCTGCCCATCCTGGCCTACGTCTGGATCATCGTCGGCATGTTCTTTGTCGGCATGCCTTACCTGATGCGGGACTGGACGAACTGGCTGTTGGCCAAACCTGCCCGCTGGAATCTTGCCGTCTGGTCCGGCGTTGCCTACGGGGCGCTACTGCTGGTGCTGGCCATCACGACCTACTAGACCTTTATGGAGCGCCAGAAACCGCGCATCCTCGTCATTCGCGGTGGGGCCATCGGGGATTTTATCCTCACCCTGCCCGCGATCCGACTGATCCGGGAAACTCTGTCTGGATGTCACGTGGAGATCCTGGGCTATCCGGGCATCATGGAACTGGCAGTGAAAGCCGGGCTGGCAGATTCCGTACGCAGCTTGGAACACCGTTCCATGGCCCTGCTATTTGCCAAAGGAGCCCCGCTGGACCCGGCCCTGGTGGAGTATCTGCTGAGCTTCAAGGTGATCGTCAGTTACCTGTTCGATCCCGATGGAGTCCTGCGCGGCCAGCTTGAAGTCATCGGCGTGAAGACGCTGCTGGAATGCCCCCACTCCGTCAAACCGGGCAAGGGCCATGCCGCCATGCAACTGGCGAAGCCTCTGGAAAAGCTGGCGATGTATCTGGACGAGCCGGACTGGCGAACACCACTGTTTGCCCGAGCGGAGGCGGCTTCAAAACCAATCCGCATCGCCCTCCACCTCGGCAGCGGCTCGACCCACAAAAACTGGGCGCTGGAGAACTGGCAGGCGGTGACGGCAGCCCTCCAACAACAGAGACCCGAGCTGGAATTGGTGCTCATCACCGGAGAGGCGGAACTGGAACGCGGGGTCTCTGTATCAGGATTCAAGACGACCGAGCATTGGCACGCCCTGCCACTGCCTGAACTGGCGGACCGCCTGGTGACCTGCGATTTCTTTCTGGGACATGACAGCGGCATCTCGCACCTGGCCTCCGCCTGCGGGGTGCCGTGCCTGCTGCTTTTTGGGCCGACGAATCCGGACATCTGGGCACCTCCTCAGCAGGGAGTCAGCGTTATTCGGGCTGAAAAAGGCGATTGGGAGCAACTGACACCTGAAAAGGTCATCCCTGCGGTGATGGAACGTCTTCCGTAAGAGCGATAACAATAAGCTCGAAACTCGCCTCAAGCCTTAGCTTGTGACGCTCCCGTGACATGCTAAAGGTTTTCCATCATGGCTGAATCCCAACCTCGTTTTCGTACTCTTCTGATTCTTGGCGCTCCTGGCAGCGGCAAAGGCACGCAGGGGAAGGTGCTCGGCTCCATCCCCCGGTTTCATCATCTGGCCTGTGGGGATGTGTTCCGCTCTCTGGATACACGCACGGCTTTGGGACAGAAGTTTGTCCAATACTCCAGCCGAGGAGAACTGGTGCCGGATGACGTCACCGTCCAGCTCTGGCGCGCGAACATCAAACAGAAGGTGGACGGCCACCAGTTCAAGCCGGAGATTGATTTCCTGGTTCTGGACGGCATCCCACGCAACGTGGACCAGGCGAAGTTCATGGAAGAGGACATCGAAGTCCTGAAGGTGTTTCACCTCTCCTGCCCAGACCGCACGGAACTGGCCCGCCGCCTGCGCAAGCGTGCCCTCAAGGACAACCGTTTTGACGACGCAAACGAGAGCGTCATCCAGCAGCGTTTCGCCACCTACGAGGCTGAGACCAAGCCGATCCTGGAATACTACAAGGGTGACCGCATTGTGGACATCGATGCCAGCCAGCCGCCGGCCAAGGTGCTCTACGACATCCTGGCGGGAGTGATGACCCTTCAAGCCTGGCGTGACATCGAGATGATGAAAGTGTAAGAGACTGCCGCATGCGCATCCTTTTCATTGGTACCGGGGACATCGGCCTGCCCTCGCTGGAGTGGCTTCTCTACACGCCCAAACATCAAGTGGTGGGCGTGGTGACCCAGCCGGACAAACCTGCCGGGCGCAGGCTGGTGCTGACGCCACCGCAGATCAAAGTGCGGGCGGAAGCTGCGGGCATCCCCGTGATGCAGCCCCTGAAAATTAGAAATGCCGTGGAGGAGCTGAAAGCTTTCAATGCCGATGTGGCCGTGGTGGTGGCCTACGGGCAGATCCTCTCCCCCGCGGTGCTGGATGTGCCGAAGCTGGCTTGCCTCAACATCCACGCCTCCCTGCTGCCGAAGTATCGCGGGGCATCCCCCATCCAGGCCGCGATCCGCGCCGGCGATGCCGAAACGGGCGTGACCATCATGCACATGGATGAAGGCCTGGATACCGGCGACATCCTGCTGATGGACCGCGTCACCATCGAGCCCACCGACACAGGCGGAACCTTGCATGACAAGCTGGCCCTCGCCGCCCCGGCCAGCCTGGAAGAGGCGCTGGACCTGATTGCTTCAGGGCCCGCCCCACGCAAACCGCAGGAGAATGAATTCGCCAGTCACTGCGGCAAACTGAAGCGTGAAGATGGCCGCCTGGACTGGAGCCGCAGCGCCACGGAACTGGAGCTTCTCATCCGTGCCTACAATCCCTGGCCCGGCACCTTCACCCTCCTGCCCGGAGACGGCAAACCCGCGCCGCTGAAGGTGCACCGCGCCCAGGTCATCCCCGAGGCCGAAGCCTGCCCGGTGCCAGGAACCGTGGTTGGCAGCGATCCAAAAACCGGCCTCATCGTGGCCTGCGGCCAGGGTCTGCTGGCCCTGGAAGAAGTGCAGGCCGAAGGCGGCAAACGCCTCGCTGCCGGAGATTTCCTGCGGGGTAAACCGCTGGAGGTTGGGGTGGTGCTGGGGTGAGTCAATCCTCTCGAAGTATTGAGGTTAAAGCGATGAATTTTGAAGCATTCCAAGATCATCTCAATCAGTTGGTAGGCATGGTCGCCTGGGGTGTCGTAGCAGGGGCGGGAACAGGCTCCATGGTCTCACTTCAATTTGGCGAAAAGCACCTGCGGGCCAAGCCAGTGAAAAATTTGGATCCTATAATCAGGGAGTATGAGGGAAAATGGAGTTTGTTTATCCGGGACGCAGCCTGGCGGCTGGACTCAGAAAAAAAAGTCCTTTGTTCCTCTAGAAGCAACAATCAAGCTGGAGCAGAGATGCTCCAAGGTCTTCACCAAATCACGAATGCCTTGGTAAGCGATGTGAAGCTTTCCAAGCCTGGAGGAGATTTGCTTCTGACCTTCTCCAATGGCCTCGAACTCACCGTTTTCTGCGACTGCATGAACGAGGACGAAGGAGACAATTACTGGGTATTTGCGCCATCCTTCATTTTCACGGTAAAACCCAAAGGTGAATTGGCCGTGGAGAATTCAAGGTAAACGTAGAGCCCCCTCACCGCCGCCGCAGCGCGTTCCAGGCCATGCCTAGACCGCCGACCACGAAGAGCAGCGGGAACCAGATGGAGTAGAGCGCGGCACGCGAGTCGTGTTTGAGGATTGCGATGTCTGGCTGGGCAGGATTGACGTAGCAGGTGGTTTCCTGGCCAATGGGGTAGTCCTCCAGCTTTTTGCGGGCGTTTTCTTCGTGCTGGCTGGCGGAGTCCACCCGCTTGATGCGAGTGCCGGTGAAGGGCTTGCCTTCAAAGGTGTACGAGTAGCGCACGTCGGCTTTGTGCGCGGGATTGGAATGTGGGGTGGGGCGCTCGCTGAAGACCTGCGCGGAAATAATTCGGCAGGGAGTGGGAACCCAGCGGCGGGTCTCCTCCGCACGCTGCCACGATGTCCACAGCACCCAGGTAAAGAGCAGCCCGGCCAGAGCCAAAAACAGGCCCATGCCTGCCAGCCAAAGACGGCCGGAAAGAGAGGAAACGGAGGTGGAAGACATGAATGGGGGAGGGATGCTTTGACTAGCCTACGAGCGTGCTGCATACAAGGAGGTTGCACATCTGAAAATGGCCCTCGCCTCTGAAATCCCTCTGCCGAACACCCTGCCTCCGCGCTGGCTCCTGAAGCCTGTGCCTGAGGCCGCGGGGGATTTGGCGGCGGACACAGGGCTGCCGCTGCTGCTGACCACCCTGCTAACCCAGCGCGGTTTCCTTTCGGCGGATCAGGTGCAGGATTTCCTGGTGCCAAAACTGGCCTCTTTGGGCGACCCTACCGTGCTGCCGGAGATGAATATCGCCGTGGCGCGCATCCTGAAAGCGGTGGATGAAAACCAGCGCGTGGCCCTTTACGGCGACTACGATGTGGATGGCGTGACCTCCATGGCGCTGATGCACCTGACGCTGAAGGCTTACGGACTGCCGACCCACCTCTTTCTGCCCTCCCGCATGGAGGAAGGTTATGGACTGAGCATGGACGGCTTTGCGCGGCTGTTTGAGGAATTTGGCAAACCGGACCTGCTGCTGGCGCTGGACTGCGGCACCACCTCCATCAAGGAGCTGACTTGGCTGCAGGAGCAGGGAGTGGACTGCGTGATCGTGGACCACCATGAGCTGTCCCCCTTTGGCCGCCCTCCTTGTGTCGCGCTGGTGAATCCCAAACTAGGCACGGAGTATCATTACTTCTGCACGGCGGGGCTGGTGTTCAAGGTGGCCCACGCACTGCTGAAGACCCGCCGGGTGGACTTTGACCTCAAGGAGGCCCTGGATCTGGTAGCCCTGGGCACGGTGGCGGACTTGGTGCCCCTGATTGATGAAAATCGGCTGTTGGTACGCCGAGGTCTGGAGGCCCTGGCGCAGACGGAGCGCATCGGCCTGCGGGCGCTGAAGGAAATCGCAGGTGTGGATGGTTTCATCCAGACCCACCACGTGGGCTTCCGCCTGGGGCCGCGCCTAAATGCGGCCGGGCGCCTGGATACGGCCTCCACCGCCCTACAACTTCTGCTGGCGGAGGACCCACTCGTTGCCTCGGACTACGCTACCTTGCTGGAAAATCACAACCGCGATCGCCAGGCCGTGGAACTGGAAGTTTTTAACGAAGCCGAGCAGCAACTGCTGGCCATGGGCGATCTGGAACACATTCCGGCCGTGGTTCTGGGCTCGCGTAACTGGCACCCGGGCGTGGTGGGCATCGTCGCTTCACGCATTTCACGGCTGGTTCACCGCCCGACCATCCTGTTTTCCTTTGATGAGAATGGCATGGGCAAAGGTAGCGGCCGCAGCATCCTGGGTTTCTCCCTGGTTGAAGCCATCGAGTTTTGCCGGGAGCACATTGTACGGGGAGGGGGACACGCGATGGCAGCGGGTGTTTCCGTCCATGAAGACAAGCTGGAGATTTTCCGCGAGCGGTTCTCCGAAGCCGCCCGCCGGGCGCTGAGCGAAGAAGCCCTCACCCCGGTGCTGGAGCTGGATGTGGAAGTGCGCCTGCGTGATCTTTCCCTGGAATTTCTACGTAATTTCAGGCTGATGGAACCCTTCGGCCAGCGCAATCACGAGCCGGTATTTCTGTGCAAGCGGGTCACCCCCCGCCTGCCAGGGCGGCTGATGAAAGAGAAGCACCTGCGGGTGATGCTGAGCCAGGATGGGGCCTCAATGGAAGCTCGCTGGTTCAATGCTCCTTTGAAAAACCTGCCCAAACCACCCTGGGATGTGGCGATGCGGGTCCAACGGAACTTTTGGCGTGGAGAGGAACAGTGGCAGCTCACCCTGGATGCGGTGCGCACCTCTGAACCTGAATGAACACGTTTTAACTACGACAGAGTCATGGATTTGCTGCCTCCATTGCCCCGAAACCGAGGCAATTTGTCACCGGGTCAAAAAGCGATCCAGGGGGCCATTGCAGCGTTGAACCTGCCACTCAAACTGCTGGTCGTTCTTTGGATCTGCGGAAGTTCGTCCCAAGCGTTGGCCGCGCCAGATGGTCCACCCGCGAAAAAAGTGCGCATCCAGCTCAAGTGGCACCATCAATTTCAATTTGCGGGCTACTACGCCGCCGAGATTCAGGGGTACTATCGGCAGGCGGGCCTGGAGGTGGAACTGCGGGAGGGCAATCCCAACCGACGATCCCTACAAGTCGTGCAATCCGGCGACGCGGACTTTGGGGTGACAGACTGTGACGTGCTGCTAGCGCGCATGCAGGGCAAACCAGTGGTGGTCTGTGCCTCCATCTTCCAGCACTCACCCTACATTCTGCTGAGTGTCGCTAAACAAGGTATTACCAAGCCATCTGACCTAGTGGGCAAGCGGCTGATGGTGGCCACCGACCAGGGAGAGGCTGAGGTGAGGGCCATGATCATCCGTGAAGGGCTGCCGGCAGACCGCATCGAATTTCGGCCGCATAGCTGGAGCAACGAGGACCTGATCGAAGGGCGTGTGGATGCCATTTCCGCCTACAGTACGGTGGAGCCCACCCAACTCCGCCTGCGGGGAGTGACTCCCGCCTTCATACGCTTCAGCGACTACGGGGTGGATTTCTATGGCGACACGCTTTTCACCACCGAAGGCCTGGTGAAGAAAGACCCAGCCCTGGTGAAGGCTTTTGTCGAGGCTTCCCTGAAGGGCTGGGACTATGCGATGAAGCACCCGGAGGAACTTATCGAACACATCCTCCAAATACCCGGTGTGAAGGAAAGAGGCATCCTGAGGGAAAATCTGGAAGTGGAGGCCCGGGAGATGGTGCCGCTGATCCAGGCAGATCTGGTGGAAGTTGGTCACATGAACGATGGGCGGTGGGAACGCATTGCTCAGACTTTTGTTGAAACCCAGGTTGTCAAAGAGCTGAAACATCTTCAGGGCTTCATCTGGAGGCCTGAGGCTGGAACAAATCTGAAACCATTTTTATGGGGCATTGCAGCTCTCAGCCTCATTGGCAGTCTGGCCACGCTCTGGACTTTACAGCTACGGCGCCAAGTGGAGGTGCGCACCCAGGAGGTCAGGGAGGGCCAGCAGAAGCTTTCTGCGATTTTGGACAATACGTTTCTCTTGCAGGGACTGCTGGATACGGAAGGGCGTGTGATTGAAGCCAACAGCGCTGCCCGGGCCTTTGCAGGAGTGGAACTGAAAGAAGTGGTAAGCAAATGGTTCTGGGATACCATCTGGTGGACCCACTCCAGCACCGAACAGGACAAACTCCGCGATGCCATCCGTCAAATCCAGCAAGGCAAAGACTACGT
The DNA here is from genome assembly GCF_039542385.1 of Prosthecobacter algae. Classification (NCBI taxonomy): domain Bacteria; kingdom Pseudomonadati; phylum Verrucomicrobiota; class Verrucomicrobiia; order Verrucomicrobiales; family Verrucomicrobiaceae; genus Prosthecobacter; species Prosthecobacter algae. The sequence goes on from NZ_BAABIA010000002.1 coordinate 325,481, forward strand.
CCGGTTTGAAACCGTCCATCCAGACCGGGCGGGAAATATTCATGCCATTGATTTCTCCATCCGGGCTGTGAGGCAGGAGGACCAATTCCTGCGCTACATGCTGGTAGAGGGATATGACATCACCGACAGGAAAGGCGCTGAAACCGCGCGCCGTGTTTCCGAGGCCAACCTCCTGGCGCTGCTGGAAAACAGCTCCGGGGCCATCTGGTCCCTGGACCGGGATCTGCGCTACCTGACCTTCAACTCCCGGTATCTGGATCATATCCTGGTCATCGGTGGGAAGAAAGCCCAGCTCGGCCAGCATGTGCCGGATGTGGAGCCTGCCGCGCACTTTGCCGAGTGGCGTCCTCACTATGAAAAGGCACTGAAGGGCGAACGTTTCAAGGCCACCTTTACCGAGGAAGTGCGCGGCAAAACACGGATTTTCCAGGCCTCCTTCAACCCCATCCGCCATTCGGGAGAGGTGACAGGTGTGTCCGTTTTCAGTGATGACGTGACGGAACAAAAGCACCTTGAAGACCAGCTTCGTCAGTCCCAGAAGATGGATGCGATTGGTCAACTCGCAGGCGGCGTAGCCCATGATTTCAACAACCTGCTGACGGTCATCCAGGCGAATGCATCCCTGGCCAAGATTGTGAAACTGTCCCCGGAAATGACCACACGTGCCTTCAGCGAAATTCTGGAAGCATCCACCCGGGCGGGCACTCTGACCCGCCAACTGTTGACCTTTAGCCGCCAACAACCCGTGAACAAAACAACGCTCAATCTCAATCAGATCGTCACGGATATGAACCGGATGCTGCAGAGGCTGATCGGGGAGCATATCCTGATCAACCTCCGCCTGAGTCCGGCACCGGCACTCGTGCATGCGGACCTGAGCATGATGGAGCAGGTGGTGCTGAATCTGGCCGTCAACGCTCGGGATGCCATGCCCCAAGGCGGAACGCTGACCCTGACAACACGCTTAGTCCCCCTGCGGCAAATGCCGCCACAGGCACCCACGCAGGCAGCACCCGGCGAATATGCCTGCCTGGAAGTGCGGGATACGGGGACAGGCATTTCAGAAGAACATCTGGAGAGAATTTTCGAGCCTTTTTTCACGACCAAAGCCATCGGTCAGGGCACGGGAATCGGCCTGGCCACGGTCTTTGGCATTGCCCAGCAGCATGGCGGCTGGGTCAGTGTGGAAAGCCAGCCAGGAGCCGGCGCCGCCTTCCGCGTGTTTCTGCCGTTGCTGGTCAACCCAGTGCCAGCGCCGGCAGAGGAGGAAATCGCCCTACCCTCTTCACTGGGTTCACGGGGCAGCGCCACCATCCTCATCGTTGAGGATGAAACGACGGTGCGCACCATCGTGAAACATGTGCTGACCTCCCATGGATACAAGGTGCATGAGGCGGTCAACGGGCAAGAGGCGCTGACGCTCTGGGAGGAGATCGGTCCCCAGGTGGATCTGGTGCTGACAGACATGATCATGCCAGGCGGTGTCGGTGGCCACGAGCTGGCTGCGCAGCTAAGCGCCCGCAAGGCGAGCCTGAAGATCATCTATACCAGCGGATATTCGGCTGAGACGTTCCGCCGGGATTCTGTTTTGCCTGCGGATGCCATCCTACTGCGCAAGCCCTACACGGCGGCCCAATTACTGAAGGAAGTACATCGGCTGCTGCCAGGCGAGGCCGGAGACAAGATGGCATAAAGAACGGGTTCCAGATCAGGCTCCCAGTTCCTTGCTCCTCTCTGTGGCCTTGCGAACGGCCTGGATGAGGGCGTGGCGGAGGCCATGGGCTTCGAGCTGCTCAAGTCCGGCGATGGTGGTGCCACCGGGACTGGTGACTTCATCCCGCAGGGAGGCCGGGTGCTTCCCGGTTTCCAGCACCATCTGGGCGGCACCGGCCACTGTCTGGGCGGCAAGGCGTAGGGCTGCCGTGCGCGGCAGGCCCATGAGCACTCCCCCATCAGCCAATGCCTCAATGACGGTGTAAACATAGGCGGGACCGCTGCCGCTGAGGCCGGTGACCGCATCCAGAAGCTTTTCAGAAACCTCGTCAGCCGTGCCGACGCTGCCGAGGATTTTGACCGCCACGGCGGCATCTTCCACAGTGGCCTTCGCGCCCCGCGAAAAAGCGGCGGCACCGGTCGCGACCAGGGCGGGCGTATTGGGCATGCAGCGGATCACCCGCTGGCGCTCTCCCAGCCAGCTTTCGAGCTGGGCGACGGAGATGCCGGCAGCGATGCTGATGTAAAGTCGGCTCCCCTCCAGCGAGGAAAGTCCCTCACACAGGCTTTTCATGTCCCCGGGTTTCACCGCGAGAAGGACGACTTCGGAGGCCGAGACCACCTCCGCAGGTGTGCCGACTCGGGTTTGACAGGCAAGGGACTGCCGCAGGGCATCCACTGCCGCAGGCACCACATCACTGACAGCGACCGACAGCTCCTTGCTGCCCAGGGCTTTTTCAACACCGCGCAGGAGGGCACCGCCCATTTTTCCACATCCGATCAAACCGAGTTTCAACATGGCGCGATGGTGGCGGCGAGGCGGGAGTGACGCAAGGAAAGATCACGCCTTCCCGACAAGGAGCATCCGCAGGCCAAATGCGACCATGACGACGCCAAAAATCCGGGTCAGGGTTTCATTGCTTAGGGTCTTCAGCCAGCCAGAGCCATAGTAGGCAAACAGGGCGGCGGAGAGGGAGGTAACGGCCATGACCTTCCAGTTAACCAGTCCATGGCGTGAATTCTGTGTGGTGGCCATGAGGGCGGTGGGGATGATGATGGCTAGGCTGGTGGCCACGGCCTGCCGCTGAGGCATGGCGAGGAGAAAAACAAACGCAGGAACCATGACCACACCGCCACCCACCCCACAGAGCGCGGCGACAATCCCACTGACCACCCCAATGCCCAGACAAGTCAGAATTTCAGGAAGCAGCATAAGGAAAATCCAGGTTCGATTTTTGGTTGATGCAAAAGGATTGAATCAGTTATCCGTTGTACCGTCGAAAGACACACGCAAAAACTAGCCCATGAAACGTCTCCTCGCCCTCCTTGCCGTCGCCGCTTTTTCCAGTCTGGCCCCTGCTGCAGAACCCCTGAATAAGGTCTGCCCGATCTCAGGTAAACCCGCCAATGCGGCCATCACCAGCAACTACAGCAAAACGGTGGCCGTCTGCTGTGATCGCTGCAAATCTCAGTTCAATGCTACGCCTAAGGCCTACCTGAGCAACATCCTCAGCGCCAATGGCGTGCAGTGCCCGCTGAGCAAAAAGAAAGTGGATGCCTCCAAAACCGTGACTTACTCCCGCCAGGTCGCCTTTGCGGACGCCGCCAGCAAGGCCACCTTCGATGCAGCACCTGACAAGCACATCAAGGAAGTGCGCCAGTAGCGCTCCCCTTTTGTTTGCCCCTTAAGCGGCAGGTTCTGACCTGCCGCTTTTTTGTGTTTCCTACATGATCAAGGGTTCCACCCGCTCTCGAATCAGCTCAATGAGAGCGGGGTCCATGTACTCATAGTCATCGAGGATATCCAGCACCTCGATCCGTAAATCCCCCATGACGGTGGGGAAGTCATCGCGGAGGCGCTTTTTCTGCCAGTGCTCCATCACGCAAACCACATCGGCCCATCGCAGCGACTTTTCACTTACCCGGGTGCGCGCCGCCGAACTGACTCCGGCGGAGCGTACCTGAACGCGGGGGTCATTTTGATAAATGGCCTCAGCGGTGGGGCTGCGCCAGTGATTGCGAGAGCAGAGAAAGAGAAGCTTCACAGTTCAGCAACGTGCGAGTGATCATCTTCGACCACTGGCTTTTTCACATTCCGGCTAAGCAGGACGAAGAACACAGGCGTGAACAGCAGGCCGAAGAAGGTCACGCCGATCATGCCGTAGAACACCGCAGTGCCGAGGGCCTGACGAATCTCAGCACCAGGACCTTTAGCGATGACCAGAGGCAGCACGCCCAGAATGAAGGCGAAGCTGGTCATGAGGATGGGGCGCAGACGCAGCTTGGTCGCCTCGACAGCAGCGGCAAAGCGATCCATACCCGCCTCTTGACGCTGGCGGGCAAACTCGACGATCAAAATGGCGTTCTTCGCCGCCAGACCGACGAGCACCACAAGCCCGATCTGAGTGAAAATGTTGTTATCCATCTGCCGGATCCACACGCCCACCAGGGCGCTGAGAAGGCACATCGGCACGATCAGAATCACGGCCAGCGGCAGGCTCCAACTTTCATACTGGGCGGCCAGCACGAGGAAGACAAAGAGCACGCAAAGAGGAAACACAAAGACGATGGTGTTGCCGGCGAGGAGTTGCTGATAAGTGAGGTCCGTCCACTCGATAGCGAAACCATCGGGCAATTTTTCTTTGGCCAACCGCTCGACACTGCTGACCATTTCGCCAGAGCTGACGGTGGGCAGGGTGTTGCCATTCACATCCGCCGTGGTGTACATGTTGTAGCGGGCAACACGGTCTGGCCCGCCGATGCGGTTCATTTTAACGAGGGCCCCAAGCGGCACCATTTCACCCTTTTGGTTACGCGTTTTCAGGCGCAGCACGTCCTCGGGCCGCACACGGTATTGCGGTTCAGCCATGGCCGTAACCTGGTAGGTGCGGCCAAAGAGGTTGAAGTCATTGACGTAGGCGGAGCCCATGTACACCTGCAGGGTCTCATTGATATCGGCCAAGGAGATGCCCATGTTTTTGGCAGCCTGGCGATCAATATCGAGGTAGTACTGTGGCACGTTAGAGCGAAAGCCAGAGATCATGGAGGTGAAGCCCGGCTCAGCCCGGAGGGCATCCATGAGGGAGTTGGTCGCATTTTGAAGACCGGCCAATCCAGCGTTGTTCAGGTCCTGAATCTGGAACTTGAAACCGCCCGCATTGCCGAGGCCGCGCAGGGCGGGAGGGGGCAGCACGATGACACGCCCAGCCTGGATACCGGAGAAGCGTTTTTTCATCTCGTTGATGAGCGCATCCGAGGTTTGCTCGGGCGTGCGTTTATCATGCGGTTCCAAGATGAGGAAGGCGGCACCGACATTGCTCTGGTTCGCCTGGAGCACGGAGGAATAACCGGAGATGGCGAAGGTGTGGGCGATGCCTGGCGTTTCGCGGGCGATGACGTCCATCTCACGCACCACGGCATCGGTACGCTCAAACGAAGCCCCATCCGGAAGCTGAACCACAACGAGCATGTAGCCCATGTCCATGGTGGGGATGAAGCCGGTGGGCGTGATCTTGAACAGGTGGCCAGACAGCCCGATGAGGCCCCCGTAGGCCAGGAGCACCACGATGCCGATGCGGACCAGCTTCGCCACGATGCTACCAAAGACATTAGACAGACCGTTGAAGAACTTGTTAAACAGCCGGAAGAACCAGCCGAACAATAGGTCGATCGCGCGCTGCAGCATGTCGGGTTTTGCCCCGTGTGGAGGCAGCAGCAGGGCCGTCAGGGCGGGGCTGAGTGTGAGCGAGTTAAACGCTGAAATGATCGTGGAGGCCGCGATGGTCAGAGCGAACTGGCGATAAAACTCCCCCGTGATGCCACCGAGAAAGGCTGTAGGCACGAACACCGCCGTGAGCACCAGAGCCACGGCGACGACCGGGCCGGTCACCTCCTTCATGGCCAGGAGGGTGGCCTGCCGTGGAGAGTGGCCTTTGGCAATGAAGCGCTCCACGTTTTCCACCACCACAATGGCATCATCCACCACGATCCCGATGGCGAGCACAAGACCGAAGAGAGACAGGTTGTTGAGCGTGAACCCGAAGGCCTGCATCACCGCCATGGTGCCGACGAGAGACACCGGAACAGCTAACAGCGGAATCAGAGAGGCGCGCCAGTTTTGCAGGAACACCACCACCACAAGCACCACCAGGATGATGGCCTCAAGCAGGGTGTGGAGCACCGACTCCATGGAGGCACGGACGAAACGAGTGGGGTCATAGTTGATGCGATAGTCCACCCCCGGCGGGAAGCGTTCTTTCAGCTCCGCCATTTTGGCATACACCCCATCCGCTGTGTCCAGAGCATTGGTGCCAGGAAGCTGGAAGATACGCAGGGAGACGGCATTCTTGCCATCCATGTAGCTCTTCACCGCATAGTCGCGGGCCCCCAGTTCAATGCGGGCGACATCGCTGACGCGGATGACCTGGCCATCGGCATTGGTCTTGATGACAATGTCACCGAATTCTTCGGCCGTGATCAGTCGGCCTTTGGTGGTGAGGGTGTAGTTAAAACTGGTGCCTTCAGGCGCAGGCATGGCACCGAGCTGCCCGGCAGCCACCTGGACGTTCTGCTCGCGAATCGCCTTCAGCACATCGCCAGCGGTCAGGTCGCGCCCAGCGATCTTGTCTGGGTCCAGCCAAATGCGCATGGAGAAATCCAACCCACCCAGGGTAGAGGCCTCCGCTACACCCGGCAGTCGGGCGAGCTGGTTCTGCACCTGCAGCAAAACGTAGTTGGAGAGGTAAATGACGTCGCGGGAGTCATCCGGCGAAAAGAACTGCACGGCCAGGGTTAAGTCAGGCGAGCGCTTTTGCGCCTGCACGCCGAGTCGGCGCACGTCCTCCGGGAGACGTGGCAGGGCCGCGTTCACACGGTTTTGCACCAGCACCTGAGCCTGATCGAGATCGGTGCCCAGCTTGAAGGTCACCGTCAAGTTCATGCGCCCGTCGTTTGTACAGGACGAGGACAGGTAGAGCATGTTTTCCACCCCGTTGACCTCCTGCTCCAGCGGAGTGGCGACGGTATCGGCAATGACCTGGGCATTCGCCCCAGGATAAGTGGCGCTCACCACCACGGTGGGCGGCACCACATCGGGGTACTGATTCACCGCGAGGCCGAAGTAAGACAGACCCCCCAGCAGGGTGATGACGATGCTGAGAACCGTGGCGAAAATCGGCCGGTCCACGAAAAAGCGGGAGATGTTCATGCGGCTTTATTTCGTGGCGGTTTGCAGCGGGGCGACCTTCATCTCGCGCTCTTCCTTGACCAAGACCGTAGCCCCATTGCGGACGAGGGCCATGCCCTCCACCACCACCCGGTCATCCTGGGCAATGCCCGTTTTCACCACGCGCAGACCTTCATGCAGGGGCCCGATCTCCACCGGCACCTGCTTGGCGACTCCCTCCGTGGAAATCACGAACAAGAACGGCTTGCCCTGATCGCTGCCGATGGCGTTGTCATGCACCAGCAGGGCTTTGTATTTGCCGCTGCCAGGAATGCGCACACGGGCGAAAAAGCCGGGAGCCATGAGACCGTCTGGATTTGGAAACAGGGCGCGGGAACGGATAACGCCCGTGCCGGGGTCCAGCCGATTGTCCACAAAATCAATTACGCCTTTGTGCGGGTATCCCTCCTCATTGGCCAGGGCCATTTCGGCAGGGATGTTCTGATCCAAGGCGCTGGCGCGCTGCCCAAGGCGGCGAAGTTCACGGTATTTGAGGGCCGACTGCTCATCCACGTCAAGGTAGCAGTGGATGGGGTCCACGGAGACGATGGTGGTCAGGACGGTGGCGTTGGAATTGTTGCTGCCGCCGTTGATAAGGTTCCCCTGGGTGATGAGGACATCCCCCGTTCTTCCAGAAATGGGGGATTTGAGCTGGGTGAACTCCAGGTCCAGTTGCGCCTGCTGAAGCGTTGCCCGGGAAGAGCGCAGACTGGCCTCGGCCTCCGCCAGGGCTTGATTGCGCTGATCAATCTGCTCCACGGCGATGGCCTTGGATTCCATGAGTTCCTTGGCACGCTCGGCCTCCATTTTCGCCAATTTCACCCGAACCTGTGCGCGTTCCACATCGGCCTGGGTGCGGTCCACCACGGCCTGATAAGGGCGCGGATCAATGGTGAAAAGCAGGTCGCCAGCCTTGACGTCGCTGCCTTCCCGAAAGTGGATTTTTTCCAGGTAACCGGAGACGCGGGCACGGATTTCGACGGATTCCGGGGCATCCAGGCGGCCGATGAACTCATCCCACTCCGTCAGCTCAGTTGCCAGGGGTTTAGCCACCGTGACCGGGGAGGGCGGCGGTGCGGCGGCGGTCTTTTGCTGAGCGCGCTCACAAGAGGAAAGCGCGGCCAGCACCAGGCTGAGGGCAAGGAGTCTTTGCATTGGGGGGAGAATTACGGCGCGGGAGGGGATTTTTCGCCGTTTCCTGACTGGTTACGTCTGGGAACGGCAAATTCCACCCGCACTTTGGGAGCCGCCAACAGACAAAGATATTCCGTAGCCCCGAAAAAAAATCCTGGGAGACAAACATCCCCTGCTCAGGGGCGTGCAAACTTTCAGCGTCCCCCTTGCCACTCGGCTTTCGCGCGTCATATCATGTTCATCATTCATGAAACGTCTCTACCGCCACGCCCAGATCGCCTCCGAAGACTCCGCCCAACTGATGCGCGGGGATGTTCTGGTGGAGGGGGATCGCATCATCGGCGTAGCCGCTGAGATCACCGGGGTGGCGGATGCCGAGGTTATTGACTGCACGGGCCGCATCCTGCTGCCCTCTCTTTTTGACATCCACGTCCATGCCCGTGAGCCGGGCCAGGAGGACAAAGAAAACATCGCCACCTGTGCCGAGGCAGCCATCAATGGAGGGGTGACGGGTTTTGTCATGATGCCGAACACCTCCCCGGCGATCGACAATGCCGGGGTCGTCCGCACGGTGCTGGAAACTGCACGCCGCACACGCATCGGGGCCAGCATTTACACCTCCGGAGCCATCACCAAAGGCCGCAAGGGGGAGGAGCTGGCAGGCATCGCCGGCATGAAAGCCGCCGGCTGTGTGATGCTGACGGATGATGGTTACGCCGTGGACAACCCGCAAGTGCTGCGCCGCGCCATGGAATACGCACGCGACTTTGACATTCCCCTGGCCAGTCACTGCGAGGTGAAGGAACTCAGCGGCAAAGGCAGCATGCATGAGGGAAAAATCAGCTACGCCCTCGGCCTGCAAGGCATCCCCAGCATCAGCGAAGAGATCTGCATCTCTCGGGACATCCGCCTCGCAGAATATACGGGCGTGCATCTGAACATCCAGCACGTGACCACCGCCGAAGGCATGGGCACCATCAAACGCGCCAAGGACCGGGGTATCCGCGTCACCTGCGAGATCGCCCCCCACCATCTCATGTTCAGCCATGAAGACATCGGCGACTATGACACGCACTACAAAATGAACCCACCGCTACGCACGAAGGAAGACAATGCGCTGCTGCTGCAAGGGCTCAAGGATGGTTGGTTCGATGTCATCGCCACCGACCACGCACCCCACACGCCGTTTGAAAAGAATCAGGCCTTCGCCAGCGCCCCCTTCGGCATCACCGGCCTGGAAACGGCGCTGCCAAGCCTCTTTGATTGTTTCATCTCAAAAGGCATCCTGGACTGGGGCCTCATCGTCAAACGCTACTCCGCGGAGCCGCGCCGCCTGATGAAACTAGAGCTCGTGCCTGTGAAGCAAGGCGGCATCGCCGATTTCATCCTCTTCAATCCAAATCGCACGACCACCTTCACCCCCGAGTTCATGAAGTCGAAGAGCATCAACACCCCCTTCTTGAACAAGACGCTGAAGGGGCTGGTTGAGCGAGTGATCTATCGCGGTGAGGAACTGCTGGCGCGGTAAACTTTAAGGCTGAGTCCAATCCTTCAATCCCGTGACTGGCAGCAGTGGAGCGGCGGCGGCTTTCCACTCAGGCGTCCCGGCTTTCTGAAACAGTTCCCAGATGGCTTTTTTGCTATGAGGATCGGCGATGCTCCCGGGCGCATTGCGCCAGAGACCTAAACGCAGACCGCCCTCCTGCGCGTGATCCACATGACGATGGTAGATGAACGCATCCACCGTGGGCAGAGTGAGACATTTTTCCCACGCGTAAGCATAAGCGGCGGCCTGGAGCTTTTCCCCCTCCGGCGTGAGCAGCGTGTGAAAGCCCTGCTCTGACAGGATGATGCGGCGGGGCTGCCCCTGATAAAGCAGTTCCTTTTGTTCCAGATGCTTCGGTAGGACTTGGAGGTTTTTGAAAGTCACTTTTGGCGTGGTATCATCGTTGGTTACGCTCTTGTCCGCCCAGGCCCGTGGATTGCCCAGGTCCTCCGGGTAGGGGTGCCAAGCGACATGCCAATCTATGTCTCCACGCTCGCGCACGAGTCGGGCAAATGTGTCCAGGTAATCACGGCCAGGGGTGGCCTCCTCCGCGCTGATGCCATGCATGGAAACTGCCCAGTGATGATCGAAGGAAATGTAGAGACGTGCGTGTGCGGAGGCGGTGCGAATGGCCTGATGGACGATGCGAAAGGCATTTTCATAATGGCTGGCCGCCTCGGCCAGTGGCATCTTGCCGAGGTTGTACCAGAGCCAGTGAGAATTGACCTCATTGCCCACGATCCATCCCCACACACGGCCATGCTGTGGCTGGTCCCCCGACCAACGCGCCGCCAGGTATTCCGTCACCGCCCTAAGCCAGAGCCGTCCTTCGGGAGTCACGCTGTTAAAGGCACCAACGCTGTATTTGTAGTCCGCACGGGCCCGGGGATGAATCACCAAAGCATCACGCACAGCTTCCTTCGAAGGGTAAGCGATGAGGATGAGGTAAACGGCGACGCCTTTGTCCGATAGGGGTTTGATTTGTCTATCCAGACTGGCCAGATAAGCGGCGTTAAAGGCGAAGGTCTGCCCTTCCACCGTATGCGTGGGATTGCCAGGTTTCTTCGCTAGGTCCGGCAGGGCGGTGAGGTTGATGTTGATTCCCGCATGGTGGATGCCCAGTTCCAAGGCATCCGGCACCATCTGCACCTGCAGTCCTTTGATGCTGGGAGGTGTGGGGAAAGGTTCCGCGTTTGGCGCAGCAAAAACGGAGACCGAGAAAAGGCAGGCAATGAAAAGGCGGAGCATGAAGGGGCGCAGTTAACGCTCCGGCCCGCCCAGTTATAACGGCAAGAATCATTCCTGGCCGAATGAAGGAACAAAAACCCAGGAAGCCCGTCCTTCATCCGACCAATCGGCAGCAGCCTAACGGCGACGGCGGAAAAACAGGAAGGCCACGCCGACCACCAGCAGCAGCACGCGGCTGGGTTCTGGAACGACCGCGATGACCAGCACGCCGTGGCTGTTGAAGAGGCCCGTGTCCCAGCGCAAGTGAGGATAAGCGGAGAGATCGGGAAGATTGAGATCGCCATTGTCATCGCCGTTGCCCACCAGATAACGGCTGGATCCGGCATCGAAGCTGCCCCAATCGGCGACACCATACCAATCCAGCAAATTGTAAACATTGCCTGCGCTGGGGATGAACCCTGTATCGGTAGGAAGGACCTCGATGCGGCCTCCATTCCAGGTCAGGCCACCGCCAATTTCGAGGTGATCGTGCGCAGCCGATACAATGGCGGTGCTGCTGGGGACAGTCTGCCCGAAGTAGTCTGGGAAGGCGCTGGAGGAAGGATTGATCCAGGGCAGCAAAGAGATGTAGTCCTCATACTCAAAGCCACCGATGACAAAATTTCCGGCAGCGAGCTCCGAATCCAGAAGCGTGGCTCCCAGCACCTGCATGGAAAGAATGGCTCCCGGATTCAGGACCAGGTCGCCACCATTGCCATCGCCCACAAAAAGAGTCCCCCTCCCTACCCCGACCACTGTCAGCACCGAATCCCCCGGGGCCAGAGTGCCATGAACCGTGAGCCCGCCGCGCACATGCCCCGTGCCGCTGAGCGTGGCACCAGCCATGACGGTCGTCATGCCTGTTCCAGTGCTGCCTGCGATCCGCCCGCTGGTGCTCGTGAGGGCGGTGAATGCATTGGTGCTTCCCTGGCTGACGAAACCCCATTCGCCCGTACCGCCCTGCCCTACCTGCAGCGTGCCAGCGGAGACGGTGGTGGTGCCCGTGTAATCATTGAAGATGGTCAGAGTGGCGGCACCTGTGCCGAGTTTTTCAATGCTCAGGGAGCCTGGCGTCGCGGCGCTTTTTTCATACTGAGCTGAAGGCACTCCATCACGGAAATAGACATCCCAGGCGGTGTCCCCATTTTGGACAATGCGCAGGGTGCCTGGTGTGGTGGAGGCATTTTCGACGATGGCCGAACTGTTGCCGACCGGAGTGTAGTTGGCCGTGCCGGTGGCTCCGTGCAATGTCCCCGAAGCCGGATCCACATTGGCATTGATGGCAGCCAGATCCGCCGTGGTCTGGCGGGTGGGATCCCAGGTAGGACTGGTGAATGAATACAGCCCGGAGGTGCTGGCACCGTCATTCGAAATGAGGCCGCCGATCGTTAGCCCCTGGCCGCCTGTCTGAAAGGTGCTCAAATTGCGCATCTCCACCATGTTGGCCGAGGTGAGCGCCGTGGCAGAGCCTGCGCGGAAGATCTCATTGTCGTCGCGGTCGAAGTTGTTGGTACCAACCCCCTGCTCTGCCCCGATGGTGACCCTGCCGGTGAAGTCGCTGTTGTCGCCTGCAAAGAGAAAGGTCACAAACTGGTCATAAGGATCGCTGTTCGCGCTGCCGTCTTCCGTATTGTCCAGCATGAGGTTGTTGGAGCCGCTGAGATTGCCCCGGAAATTCATGAGCACATGCTGCTGATGTCCCACCACGGCAGCATTGTAGGCGGTGGAGTCCTCATAGTAGAAGCGCACATGATTGGGCGAAAGGGCCCCGCCGCCGCCCGTGCTGCCGGAACCCAGGTAGATGTCGCCCGTGAAGTCCAGGGTGGATTCTGGGGCGTAGCTACCGGCGATGCGCACTTCCTGGTTGATGTTATCGCGCACACTGAAATCGCGAGGGATGAGGTAAGTCTGGCGCCCGCTGTCCACAGCCGTGTCACTGTTGCCATATCTGGCCTGCACACGATACTGCACAGTCGAGGTGGAGACTCCTGTGGGATCGCCTAACAAGATATTCCCCGTACTCTCGAGAGACGCCCCGGGATACATGAGTTGAAGAGTCAGCCCTTCGCGCAGATCCAGGTCACCGGTCCACTGGGTCATGCTGTTGTAAAGATACAGCGAGCCTGCGCCTGTTTTAACAATGTTGCCCGCGCCCGTGAGGCCACCTTCATTCGGATTGAAATAAAACTCCCGGTTGCCCGTGCCGCTGCCGGGGAGAAGCGCATTTTGAGTGCGGATGTTCAGGTCCCCCACGAGGTTGTAAAAACCGTCCATAACGATCTGACGACGGGTGGTGTGATTGAGGTAGATCTGGTCACCCGCCTGTTCGCCGAACTGCATCCACTCACGGTAGCGCACCTGGTCCGTCCCTGCGGGAGAACCTTCCTGAGGCGAAAATTCGATGGTCACATTGTTCTTCACAATGGTGCCATCCGTCCAGGAGTCCGTGCTGCCAAAGGGCGTGTGCTGGGTGTTGTTCGCACCACCGCCCTGGAGGTCCACCCGCAGGGAGTTGACTCCATCGCCCAGGATGGTCAGGCCCGTGTAAGTATTGGCCACCCCCACCAGGGTGGCACCATCGGTGCGTGAACCGAACTGGACCGTTCCAGCCCCCTCAATACGCAGGCCTCCGCTGTTGGGATTGCCACTGAGGCTGGCCACCGGATTGGCCTCCGAGGAAATGACGCCCCGAAATACCAGCACTTTGTCTTCATCTACCACTCTTACGGTGCCATCGCCGCTGCCCAGCACCACGTTGGCGGAGTAAGTATCAGTCCCGGTGCCGGTCAGGCTCACTGTTCCACCATTGAGGTTCAGCGGGCCGGTGCCGAGACGGCTGATGCCATCCATGGTCAGTGTGGACGCACCAGTGACAAAGGTGCTGCCGCTGTAGCTGTTGCTGCCCGTGAGGACCGTCTCGCCGATGCCAGTGAAGACCACATTTTGACTACCCGTGATATTGCCGGCCAAGGTCACAGGTGCTGAGGCATAGTTGTGCAGGATCAGATCCCGACCAGCGGCGGTGATGACACCCACCCCAGAGGCGATGGCCACACCGCCAGCGTAGTTGCTGGTGAAAAGCAGTCCCCCATCATTCACCGTCAGACTGCCACTGGTGAAGGCTGCGCCGGGGGTGTTAAACCGCACCGATTCCGTGACGCCAGCGACCATCGAGGAACCCTGGAGGTCCGTGTGCAAGCCAGCCCCGAGAGAATCATTGGCGTAACCGGCAAAGGCCACTACCTGACCCGAAGCATTCACCGAGGCCCAGTCGGTGGCAAAAGGCTGGCTGTCCGCAGCCGAACCAAAAGTAGCGTAAGAACCCAGGCGGGTTCCTTCAGCCACATCGCCCAACCGGATGCTGCCGCCTGCGATGCCCTGCAAATGAAGAGCCCCCCCACTGCTGCGGGTGCCCAAAGCAGCAATGTCAAGCTGGCCCGCCCCGATGGCCGCCAAGGCCGAACCACCTGCGCGGATCTGCAAGGTGCCAAAGTTTTCCTGCCCACCGTCCACAGCCAAGGTGCCTCCACCCAGGAGCAGGCTGGCATTCAGCCCCACACGGCGGCCGGGTGCTGCATCATAGCCTTCCAGCAGCAACAGCCCGCCCAGCACATTCACTCCTTCGACGGAGCCCGCCCCGGCGGTTGAGCCTTGCAGATTCACCTGCCCGGCCCCGATTTTGGTGATCGAGGTATTGACCGGATTGGCCGCCGTGCCGCCATCCACTAGATTTGCGCGAATGCTGACTTCACCCCCAGGGGCGGCATAGAGCCGCAGATCCCTGTCGGCCAAGGTCGTGTAAGGGGTGAACCGGAGTGTGCCTGTGCCCGTGCCAAAGACGACTTCTCCCGAGCGGTTTTCACCGCCGATGGTGGAGTTGCCAGTGGTGTTGCCCAGCCCCCAGTTGCCGTGGCCAAAGATGTTGCCTGAGTCTGTGATGTCCCCGCCGACAGTCCACGAAGAGAGATTGAAAACCGAACCTTCATTGGCCAGCACGAAAGTGGCATTGGAGGTCGTGAGACCATCCGCCGTACCACTGGCGATGAGGCCGCGCCCACCTATGTGGAAACCGGACATGGCATTGTCCGGGTTCAATGCTGCCGCTGCACCGGTGGTGTAAAAATCCCCCGAGCCGGAGTAGCGCAAGTAGCCACGCTTGAGGATGATCTGGCCCGCAGAATCATAAGGCTGCCAGAGCTGAACATTGGCCTCATTGGTGGTGGCGATGACTTCCATGCGCAGCACTTGGTTCTGATTGGCCGCAGTGACGGGTGCCCCGATGGCCCCCGAGGCATTATCACGGATCTGCCCCCGGAAATCGAGAATGCCGGCAGCCCCGGTGTAAGTGGTGAAAATACGGGACTCTGTGGCCTGCACGCCTGCGGCAAGAAGACCGGCCCCGCCATAAATGTCGCCCTCGACAGTACCAATGTTGGTCGAGTTCACCAAGACACGCGGGATGAAGCTGCGTGTGTAGCCCGTGGCTCCGGCGCTGTCCACGTTGTCAAAGACGATGTTTCCACCCCAGGTGCCGCCCTGCTCAATCGACAAGGCGATGTTGTTCCCGCTGATGGTGCCCACACGGATGTCAGCTCCATAAACACTTGCCCCATGGCTGAGATAAAAATTGCCGCCGCCGGTCACATTCACGCTGTCACTCTGGCCGAGGGCAAAGTCACTGCGCGCATAGAGCGAGCCATGGTTCACATGGGTGGCCCCGGAATAAGTGTTGTAGCCAGTCAGTATGAGAGCGCCTGGACCGGTCTTGACCAAGCCATTGGAGTTGGTGATGCCTGAGGCGATGGTCAGGGTGGTATTGTCACCGTCAATGCCCTCATACCCCTTCGGCTGGCCTGCCGTATCATATCGGGTGAAAAAGCCGCCCACATAAATGTGCGCTTCCTGCCCGGCGAAATCGAGTTCACCGCCGTTGATCTGGGAACGGATGTCGAGATTCGAGTTGCCGCTGTTGGTGATGCCCATGCGGTCCAGCACACCAAAGTTAGCCGCCTGAATCATACCCGAAGCGACGGTGAGCTTGGTGTCATCCCGCATCTGCAACGTGGTGTGGTCTCCACCCTGGGTCGCGGCAGAGGTGGGGTTCGCAGCCCCGTTCTGCACGTAGGTTTCAGAGTTGAAACTGAGTGAGTTCACCGTTTTCGAGGCATTGAGCGTTAACAGTGAATTTTGCCGGGTGGCACCGAACTGCCCAGACTGAAGCGAATCCGAATCACGACCCACAATTCGCAGATTCTGATCATTAGTTAGGCCCTGGTCATCCAGTGATACTGTGGTGGTGACGGCACCGTCTGGATTTGCCAACGTCTTGTATTCGGACAGCTCCAGCGGACGCAGAAAATGATTGCCGTTGCCATCGCTGTCCAACGTCACCAGCCTGAACGAGGTGTAGGATTCGTCAAAGCGCTGAGTCACACCATCCGAAGAGGCGACGAGCAGATCGCGGGTGCCGCCGAAGAAACCAGGAACAACAGGCGCATTGCCATTGAGGCCATTGCCCGTGCCAATGGCAAGGGGAGCCACATCCACCCGCAGGACAGCCTTGTCCGTGACATTGCCGCTGAAGAAATCACGTCCTGCAAAGGTCGTTCCTGAATCCAGATTCCGCAGATGTACCGAAGCCCCGGGCTGACGAACGATCTCCGTGAAATGCCAGCCCGCATAATCGCCCTGCAGACGGTTCGCGGTGACACCCGAGGTGGTTAGGTAGTCGGCACCCAGGTTGTACTCCAGCCCCAGCACCCCGGCCTGCGCCGTGAGGATGCCCGCTTTCTCAAAACCGGAATGGACGCCGCCTGTTGCATCCATGCGCAGGCGAATGTAGCCATCGGCGGTGATGGGCAGATTGTCTGGAAGACGATCCCGGAATTCATCAATCGAGGTGCCGCCGGTGGACAGGTAGAAGATCGAATTGCGGTCCAGCCCCATACGCGTCAAACCACCCACGCTGCCGGCGCCGATGAGTCGCGATGTACCGCTGGCGGAAAGAAAAGCCCCAGTCCACTCAGGGGTGTTGCCATAGAGCCGCAGTTCACCGTTGCCGATGCGGGTGATGTTGCCCGTGCCAAACATGTCGCCACCGCCATTGTTGAGGTAGATGCTATGCGAGTTGAAGATCTTCAGCAGGGCATCCTCTTCGACATGGATTTGTCCCGTGAGGTTGTATGCACGACCCGTACCTGTAACCATGGAACGGATGGTGCCGCCGCCTTCGAAACCGCTGCCTCGCAGGGTCAGCCATTCGGCAATGGTGGGATCTGACGAAGTAAAGAACAGGTCCAGGCTCCCGTTCCCACCGATGACCGTGCTGTCGAGGAAGGAGCGGTGAGTGCCCAGAGCACCAGTGACCCCGGTGCTGCCTACCCCTTGCAAGCTGAGGACGCCGTCATTGATCCAGGTGATGCCGCCATAGGCATGGCCCATATTGGCAGGGGTGGAGCCATCCCCCAAAGGCGCATACCGAAACACCACCGTACCGCCACCATTGATGGTGAGATCTCCAATATCCGGATTCCGAACAGAGGAGGCCTCCCAAGGAGTGCCCAGGCTGTCTGAGAGGGTGTAACCATTGTCGGTATCTACAAGATTGTAATCACCGCTGATGAAACCATCGAAGGTCAGCACCTTGTTCGGATCCACACGCAGGGTGCCACCATTCCCACCGAGGAAAATGGTGCGACCGCTGTTGAGTTTTAGACTTTCGGTGACATGCAAAGTGCCCCCATTGAAGTGCAAATTTCCGCTATCAAGGATAGCCCATGCCCCTGCATTATTACCCGCGGGAGTGCCGTCTAGAGTGACAAGTACGCCACTGGTGTAGCCGCTGCCCCCGTTAGTGACATTGATCGCACTGACGGTACTCGTGCCCGTATTGAAGGTGACTATGGCACCACTGCCATTGCCGCCTAGCAACGAAGCAGCGGCACCAGTCTGGCTACCGGTGTAGCTGCTGCCCGCATTAATGAGCACTACCCGTGAGATGGAGCCATTGACCTGACCAAGCTGGGAGTCGCTGCTGATCTGAAGCACCCCATTGTTTAGGTAGACGTTGCCTGTCATTGTATTGTCTGCCGTCAGCACCGTGGTGCCGCTGCCTGCGTGGACGAGGTTCACCTTATTCGCCCCATCATTGGCAATGACTGAGCCGATGGTCATTACCCCCTGGCCATAGTTATAAAGCATTAGATCATTGGAGCCTTGAGCCCAGGTGCTGGTGAGGCTGCCCCCCTGAATGCTGACACTGCCCGCGAGCGTCGCAGGCACCAGCAAACCTCCCTGGGACAAAGACAATGTACTCCCCGCCCCGATATCGAGCTGACCCGCAGCCCCAAAACGCAATGTCTGGCTCTCCGTGCTGCCTGAAAGGGCCATGCTGGCGGTAAGATTAGTGTGATTGGCCGCACCGAATGAGTCGTTCGTGTAGGCAGCAAAGGCCTGTACCCCAGTTGTCGCCTGCCGCCCCGCCCAGTCCGTGACACCGCTGGCGGTGCTGCCATAAACGGCCCAGCCGCCGATGAAAGCCCCAGCCGTGGTGCTCAGATCGGTGGCACTGATGTTGATCGCTCCATTGCCATTTTCCATAAAGGCCAACGATGAGCCTGAGTCACGCCTCAGCACACGGGTAGCCGCACCCAGGGTCAGGGTTGTATTCTGCTGGGTAGTGGCGGAGCTCGCACCCTTCATTAGGTAGATGTTTCCATCCACAGTTTGGGTTCGCATGGCCGTGCCCACAGGCTGTTCCAGCACCAGGTTTCCTCCGCCCCAGGTGGTGATAGAGGCAAGGGCATTGGTGCCAGTGGTGCGTGTGCGGGCAAACTGGTTATCTCCGTTCATACCGCTCCAGACGGCAGTTCCTGCCATGAAGTTCCAGCGGTCCACATTGGAGTTCCCCACCGCATTCCGATTGAAGACCACCGTCCCAGGACCCACGAGAGAAACGGAGGCATTGAAGCTGTCCGCCGTGGTGTTGCTATCCTCCAGCCGGGCATTGACCACCAGCGTGCCGCCGCGCACCTGAAGGAAGCGGAGGTCTCTCTCCGTATTGGAGTTCTGAAAGAGAATCCGGTAAGAAAGGCTGTTGTCGGCACTGCCTATGTAGGCCGTTCCGCTGGTGTGCTCGCCGCCCAGGGTGAGCGTGTGGTTGCGGTTGTTGTTGCTGATGTTGATGCGGTCCGCGTAGTTCAGCACCTGATCTGCCCGAGTCAGCAGGACATGGCCATGATAAACGTTGGTGGCGGAATTGGCTACGCCGAGAGAGTTCTGCGGACCACCTAACCACATTTGATTCCAAGTGTTGTCTTGGGTGATTGCCGCCAGCGCATCGCTGGTCTGAAAGCCTGTGCCGTCCAGGCCGGTTGCGGCAGGATCATACTGGATGCGGAAGTATCCCTGGGTGGCAAAGATCGATCCCGTGGCATCCCATTGCTGGAAGACATTGACGTTCATCTCGTCGTGCCCACGCATCTGAAAGACCAGTGAGTGGTTGCGGTCCAGCCGGGTCGCATTGTCACCTGTGGCACCCACATTGGCCAGGGAACCAGCCTCCGTGTCGCGAAACTGGCCACGGAAATTCAAAGTGGCACTTTCTCCGATAGAGGTGGAAATGACCGTTGGGTCGTTCCACGTGTCATTGTCGGACATGTTCTGATTGTTGGCGGTGTAGAGATTGCCATAGAGAGTCAGCGTGCCGTTATTGCGGGCGGTGATCACGTGGGTTTGGAATTCCCCAGAGCCGGATTCATCTGCGAGGTCGAAAATGACATCACCTCCCCAGGTGCTGTGCGAGGCCCCTTCGTTGCGGAGAACAGTGCGGGTGGTGTCAAACGTGTTGGAAACGCGCAGGTTCACACCGCTGATGTTGGTGCCATACTCGAGGTAAAAATTGCCCGCACCACCCACCACCACTTCGCGGCCTTCCGCGCCAGCCCCCAGGGCACCCGGATGGCGTACCAGCAGGCCCCCTTGCTCGCTCACATAGACATTGCCAGAGAACTGGTTCCAAGTGTCCAGGTAGAGGTTATTGCGCCCCGTTTTCACCAGGTCGGTGGCGTTGATAATGTTGCTGCGCAGGAAGGCATTGCTGCCCGGCATGAAGGTGCCGAAGGAACCGCTATTGGCATCCAGATCATGACGAGAAAGGGCGGAATTGATGATGGCCGCCTGACCGTTCATGCTGATGCTACCGCCACGGATCACGGCCTCAGGGTTGGTGTTTACAGATTCGATGAAGGAGGTGAAATTGATGATGCCTGAATTGATGGTGAGCGTGCGCCCTGGCTCAATGATGAGGTAGTCACGGGCGGCCACAGGCACAGCCTGCCCTGAGGTGCTTGCATTGAACCCGATGGTCAGGGAATTGACCATCACATCCTGGGTCACATTCCGGTTGGCATAGTTATTGCGGCCCCCGGCGCTTTCCGGATCAATGTAGCGGTCTAACAACCAGTTTGTCCCAGCCACCGGAGTGCCGCCCACGCTGTACTCACTGGCTGTCAGAGGCCGGAGATAGCCGTTATCCAACGTCATCAGCCCGAGGCCAGAGCCACCGAAGGCGTAGGCATTTTGGATGGTGTAAGCCGTGCGATTGGCCGCCGCCCCGGTGGCTGCGGCAAAGCTGGCAGGCAGACTGCCGCCGAAAAGCCCTGGGATCACCTGCTGCGTGCTACTGCCTGGCGCGTTGGCCCCAACCAAAGGCAGTCCGCTTGTATCGTTAAGCTTCAGCCGGTCATCCGCAGCGCCAGTCCCCCAGGTGTGGCTGCCGTTCAGATTGTAGATTTTGAGGATGCCGCCGTTGCTCTGGGTGAGCGAAGCAAAGCTGCCATCGAACTGGCCACCGGCTCGGGTGTCGAGGTACAAATAATTCGTGCCCGCAGTCACTGCCACGTGACCAAAGTTTTCCGTATTGGCCACCGTGACATCCGTTTCCAAGGTCAGGTATCCGTTCCGCAAATTCAGCAGCCCATTGTCATTAAGACGGTCATTGTTGTTGGCGCTCGCATAGACGGCATTTCCCGAATTGTTCAGCAGGGCCAGCGAGCCCCAGCGGCTGAGGGTGATGGAATCGGCCTGATTGAGGCTGCCCTGAGGCCCAGCCAGCGAGAGACTAAAGTACTGCGATTCCGCAGCCCCTGTCGGAGAGGTGTTTGTGTATTGCGAAGGAAGGAAACGCCCGGTGCTTTGTTTGACATGCACGTCACCATTGAAATTGGCATTGTTGCCGGTCAGCCTCAGTTCACGGTTACCTCTTTTGGTAAAGCCAGTGCCTTCATTGTCACCCGAAGTGTTGTCAATGACTCCCTGAATTTCGGTCAACCCAGGATGATCATAGCTGTCCGTAGCACTGTTATACCCCACCGCCCCGCCACCCATGCTGAAGATGTTTTCACCCATGCCGCCGCCGACCAAGTTAACAGTCGTCCCTGGCCCGAAGATGTGATCAAAGGTGCGCCCGGTTTCACCATTGCCCTCACGGATCAGCGACCCGTAGTTCAGATTGATGGTGATATTGTCATAGGTCTCTACCACCTTTTGGTTAGGAACGTGGGTATTGCCCGTGCCCCAGTCTGTCCGGAAAATAAGCCGAGCGGCTGTCACGGCATTGCCAGAGAGATCACTCGCGAGACGGTTGGGATTGAAGGGATCCGACGTGCGGCTTCCCTGCGTGAGGTCCACCCCGTCAAAAGTGCCTTCATAATAGGCCACATTGATGGTCATGCCGTCAATCTGGTTGCCCCGGTCTGTACCGCCAATGAGGGCACCCCCCAGCAACCCGCCTTTGTTGCGGAACATGACCGCGCCTTCGTGGATGTTGATGGATGAACCCGCCGCATTGCGGATGTCCGCATTTTCAATCACTAGGTTCGCCGTGCCGATCTTGGTGAGATCATGGCCGCCCAAGTCGAAAACGGCAGCCATTTCTTCATCCCCGGTAGCATTGAGGTAGCGCTTGAGTTCCGTGCTGGAATAACCGCCCACAGAAGCATCGCCTGAAAGGGTCAGATGCGAAAGAGACGCCGTGCCAGCGGTGTTCACAAGCGCGCCCAGACCGTTCATCCCGGCGCCAGCGATGATGAAAATCTCCGTGTCATCGGCCTGCACATCATAGTCGCTGTCACGCAGATCCACGCGGCCACCGTTGTTGATGATGACTTCATTGCCCACACCGCGTAATCCGGCGGCGCTTGCCCCAAAGTCATTTGAACTTCCACGTGCACCTCCCTCCAGCCTCAGCAAGCCGGAATTCACGACAATCTGCCCGGCAAAGTCATTCGTATTGTTATTCAGTAACAGATGACGGACGAAGTTCTCCCCATCATTGACGGCGAGGTTCATCATGGCTGTGCCCGTGACACCGCCGGATATTTTTCCGGCCAATGTCAGCCCCAGGCTGTTGCCATTGGTATCGGCAATCAAAAAATCTACCGCACTGTTGAGCTGAATGGCCGAGCTGATCGTATCATTCCCACTCTTACCTTGCTTGGTGATGAAAGCATTCCCCTCCGAGGCTTGCATCGTCAGCGTGCCACCCGCCAGGGTGAAGGAGTTGCCTCCGCTGAGGTCTCCTATCCGCAGCCCGCCAAGAGTCACGTTCGTGCCAGCGATGGCGGCATCAATGGTCACCGTGCGGTTTGCAGAGATGTTGTTGATGAGTTCGGCGACTTGGTCCATCCCGTTGGGAACAGCCCCTTGCCAGCGCGTAACGTCACTCCAGTTTCCATTGGCCGAGGTGAGATTCCAGGAGCCTGTTGCGGGTGTCGTGGGATCCAAGGCCCATGCCGATGGAACGAAGGTGCCTAACAAGCTGATGGCCAGCCATAGACGGCGGCAGGAAAGGGTGTGATAAGGTGGATTCATCAGGCTGGTTGGGGCTGGTTGAGATGGACTGTCGACCGTGCAAAAGGCGGATCGGCAGTGCCTCTGAGGCCGCTACCGATTTAATTTCAGTTCGAATTTTGAACTGGTTCGGCATCTTGCGGCTATTAGACGATGGCTTGTCTGCGGCTAAGGTCTGACCAACTCCAAGGCAAAGCTTTGACCCCCATCAATACGCCAAAGCTTTATCAATCCAGGCTTGCGGAAACATCGTCTTCGCGACTTGAGTATCCCTCCGCCTAACCATGCAACTGGCACCCCCCATCTGCTCCAGCCGCCCGCTTTCAAAGGTCCTCATTATGAGCACCTGGCTCTTTGCCTTTGTCCTTTCTACATCCATTTGGGGGCAGGAAGATGCCTTACCTCCAGAGCGTTCCTTCTTCACCAAAGAAGGCCCTTGGGGGAAGATTCAGTGCTACTACTTTTATCTCGAAGCCCCGGACAGCGTGGTTTCACGCGCACCCACGCCCGACACACAGCCCCGTTGGCGCATCCCGGAAGAAAGGCTGGCAGATTTTGAGGCCCTCATTTCAGAAACGGAACTAACCAATGATTTGGTCAGCCCTTTGTTCAACCCAAGGGCCGTGATCCGGCGCAATGGAATCGCCAACCTTTTTCCCAGCGCGGCCCTCATTGAAGCTCTCAGTGAGACCGAACGGCAGCGGATCTATGCCAGGCTGGCCAGCTACCCTCATAACGAATTTTATGAATTCCCCATCTTCTTCTTGGGCGGGAATGTGGACGAATGGGCTCAGGATTCTGGCCTCCGGCCGGAGCTCATTTCCGCCATTCGCCACCTGTCGTACCACCGGGGAGACACCCTCGCTTTCAGTGACATTCCCCTCTTACTAGGACTGGCCGAATCGAACTCGGAAGCCCAGCTTATCAAAAAGAAGCTCACCCGCACCCGCACCCTGATTGCCCGCCTGGAGGTAAACCCTGGCAGCAATCTACCGGAGATGCTCGACTATTGGTCCACCGGACTGAACCTCCGGCGCAAGGAGCTGGAGCCGCTCTTCCGAGCCACCGCCGCCGTGTCTGGCATTGAGCACCTGGACCTCCTCCATGTCCTGCCTGCCCTGCCCCGCAAACTGCTGTACACCTTTCCAGGCGACGACTTCACCACGCACATCCGCTTCCCGGACTGCCACTGGACGACGCTGAACTTCTTCAAGTTCACGGCACAGGACTACTACCTGGACTCCCACCTCGCCTCCAGCGCGGTATTGGAAAACTTCCAGCAAGTGGAGGCCCCTTATCGCTTTGGAGATGTGCTGATGTTCATCAATCCCAAAGGCAATGCCTTCCACTCCTGCATCTACCTGGCAGATGACCTCGTTTACACCAAAAACGGGGCCAATCCCCTCGTTCCCTGGACCCTGCTGGAACTTAAGGACCTACAAAAAATGTACAACCTCGATCTTGGCCAGGGTATGATTCAAGGATACCGGCACAAACAGGGTAGGCTGGAATCCGAATAAGCCACCAAGGCTTATCCTCCCATCGTGCTATTTGACGTCGTAGTGCTTCTCGCTCACCGATTTGTCGCGCTCATAAACCTGCTCCTTCATCAGCTCGCCGCTCTTTGACCAATAGCGGTTCAGGCCATGGCGCTGGCCCTTTTCAAAATGGGTCTCGGTGGAAAGCTGCCCGTTCTCCCACCACTCGCGGACGACTCCATGCAGCCTGCCTTCGGTGAAGGGGTATTCGCCTTTGGGTTTGCCATCCTTATGCTTGTCACGCGCCAGGCCGGAGAAGGGTTTACCATTGAGAAAGTAAACGTCATCCTGCCACTTCAGTTCTTTGTAAGTTGCCTCCGTCGGCTTCGGCGGCTCAGCTCCGTGCAGAGTTGCGGCAATCATGACTACGGCGAAAAGAAACGTTTTCATAACGGGAAATGTCAGGGCTGGATCACCATTTCGACAGGGCAATGATCACTGCCATGGATGTCGTCCCGGATCGTGCATGAAGTGATAGCAGGACGCAAGCCTGCGGAAGCCAGCCAGTAGTCCAGCCGCCACCCGATGTTCTTGGCCCGCGCATCTGGGGTGCGCTGTGTCCACCACGTGTAGCGTCCAGGCGATTTGTCGAATTCGCGGAAAACATCCAGAAACCCGGCCTCCAGATGCTGGGTGAAACTGGCACGCTCTTCATCGCTGAATCCTGGATTCATGCGGTTGGACTTGGGATTGGCCAGATCGATTTCCTGGTGGGCACAGTTCAGATCGCCACAGGTCAGCACCGGCTTTTTCTCCTCCAGCTTTTTCAGATAATGGCGAAAGGCCGCATCCCACTGCAGGCGGTAAGGCAGGCGGGCGAGTTCCGCCTTGCTGTTGGGCGTATAGACCGTGACGAGATAAAAGTCTGGGAACTCCGTGGTGATGACACGGCCCTCGCGATCGTGTTCGCCGATTCCCAGGCCCAGGGTGTGGCCCTTCCATGGCACCCGGCTGAGGATGCAAGTGCCTGAGTACCCTTTTTTCTCCGCACTGTTCCACACCGCCTGGTAACCGGACAAAAAGGCCAAGTCCACCTGGGATTCCATCGCCTTGGTTTCCTGCAGGCAGATCACATCGGCGTCGCTGCCGAGGAGATATTCACGCAGGCCTTTGTTCAGGGAGGCACGGATGCCATTGACGTTCCAGGTCGAGAGTTTCATGGGCCCATTTGCTAGGCCCGGCTGCGTGTTTGTTCAACTGCGGATGACAGTCTCCATTCAGCTGTCCCCTTCCCCGCCGGTCATTTCCTCCAGCAGTTCCCGGAGTTCCGGGCCGATGCGTCGCAGCTCCTCCTGATGCACGGAAGACAGCCCTTCCAGCAGCCGCTCCCCACGCTTAGTCAGGCTGACGAAAACCTGACGGCGGTCCTCCTTGGAAGGCTCCCGAGTCACCAGCTTTTCCGCCGTCAGTCGGTCCACCAGCCCCACCGTGCTGTGATGGGCGATCTGCAGCCGCTCCGCCAGCTCCCCCACCGTCACCCTGGCTCGGCCGGGAAAGCCCTTGATAGCCAGCATGGCCTGGTGCTGCTGCGGTGTCAGCCCCGCACCCTGGGCCGCCTGCTCGCTGAAGCGCAAAAACTGCCGGAGGGCAAAGCGGAAGGCGGCGAGGGTTTCATACTGGCTCTGGGAGATTTTTCGGGGCTTGGGCATAGCTGCGTGATGCCGATGAATCACGAACCATGCCAGGATTGACTTTTATCGTGTCACGATATAATCGCAGGGCCATCATTTTACCTGGAGCCTGCACCTCCGCTTCTCAGTCCCTGGAAATTTGCTGCTCCTCCTCATGAGTTTCGATACCCTGGCACCCCACTATCACTGGATGGAATGGTTGTTTGCCGGGAAGGAACTCCAGCGTTGCCGCACCGCCTTTCTACCCATGCTGCATCCCCCTGCCAACGCCCTGATTTTAGGTGAGGGTGACGGGCGCTTCCTGCTTGAGTACCGTCGCGCCTTTCCTTACGCGAGGGCGACGGTGGTGGACTCCAGCGCAGGCATGCTGCAGCGGACACTCAAACGGCTCGCGCAGGCCGGGTTCGCACATTCCGGCATCACTTTTGTGCAGGCCGATGCGAGGGAATGGCAACCTCCCGAAGCCACCTTTGACCTCATCGTCACCTGCTTTTTTCTGGACTGCTTTCGTGAGGAAGAGCTGCGCAGCCTCATCGTGAAAATGGCCCGGGCCGCCACCCCCAATGCCCAGTGGTTGCAGGCAGATTTCCAGGTGACAGGCCCACCGCTGAGCCGATTCCGCTCGTGGCTGACGTTGCGACTCCTGTATGCTTTCTTCCGCAAGGCCACAGGCATCACCGCCTCCGCTATCACCCAGCCAGACCCCATGCTCTGCCGCGAGGGTTTTGTGTGCCGTCAGCGCAGCGTCAGCGACTGGGGCAGGCTGTACAGCGATTGGTGGGCCCGCCCCACGGAGGCTGCCAGTCTCTCGGACAAAAGCCCCGGCATTTTTTAAACGCCCTATGGAATCATGGAAAGAAAAGCTCGGCATTGAACTCAGCGCCGTCAGTTACAAGGAAAAGCTCATTTCCACCGCGGGTGGGATCCTCTCGATCTTCCTCCTCATCCTGCTGGTTCAGCACGGGCTGGATGGCACGGACGGCAGTCTGGTGGTGGCCTCCATGGGAGCCACGGCGGTGCTGCTTTTCGCCGTGCCTCACGGCCAGCTCTCCCAGCCGTGGCCCGTTATCGCGGGCCATGGACTGTCCGCACTCGTCGGTGTTCTCTGCGCACGATACATTCCTCATCAGGCGGTCGCAGGTGCCTGCGCGGTGGGCCTGGCCATCGGGGTAATGCACCAGTTCAAATGCATCCATCCACCCGGAGGAGCCACGGCCTTGATGGCGGTCATTGGCGGCCCCGGCATTCGTGATCTGGGCTTTGGCTTTGTGCTGTTTCCCATTCTCACCAATGCCCTCATGATGGTTGGCTTGGCCGTCCTGCTGAACCTCTGCTTCCGCTGGCGGCGCTACCCAGCCTTTTTGACCCATCGTCCCCGGCGACCCAAAGGGGCCAAGCCGGAGCCGACCCATGAAGAAATCGTGGCTGCGCTCCGCAGCCTGGACTCGTTTGTGGACATCACCGAGGACGACCTCATACGCCTCTGTGAACTGCTGTCCGTCCCTCAAAAGACAGCGCCAAAGAGAACGCCTGAAAAGAGGCAGGCGGCTCTCACCTAACCAACAAAAGAACCAAAAGAGGATGTGAATGGCTTGCCTTTGGGCGAAGCCGTGTTATTCTTTTTCTCATCGTGAACAAAGAGACGCCTCACAATAGCCATCGCGCCTGCACGGCAGCGAAAGGCATGGGCGTGCCCTTCTGCCACCGCCTGGGCGCAAGCCGGGCGTGAGCGGACAGCCCTGGTGTTCTTCCGGGCTGCTCCGCACCTCTCAACTGGCATTCAGACAAACTCCGCTGCGCGCCTGATGGCATCGCCGCGATTTCTCTTTTCACATCATGAATCATGTCCATTTGCAGAAGGCCCCCGAGGCCTTCCCCTCGTCTCTTGCATCCTTTGTCAGCAGGCTCATTACATCTTTGAAACAAACCTGGCAGGGGCTGGAGGATCCTCCCGTCCATGTCGGCAGCGCACTGGATGCGCCTTCGCATGAATCGCTTTGGAAGGTCACCGGCACCCTGACCTGCCAGGCTGATTTTGGCAGGCTCACCGCAGAGTCCCGTCACTGCATCCATGCAGCGACTCAGGAAGCTGCGCTGGCCGAAGCCACCCAGCGGATGCTTGAGGCCCACCCTGACTTCGCCATCTCCAGCCTGAAGGCCGTCAAGGCCGCCGAAGGCTGATCCGGCGCTTCCCACGGCTCCCCTGACACCCGGCATTCCGACCGGGAGGGAGAGTCCATGCCTTCATTCCAGGCCTCCGACCTGGCATCACTTCACGTTTTCAACCTAACAAACTATGTCCAAAATTCATTATTACGACCGCGTACGCCTACGCTCCCTCAATGCCATCGAATCCTCCGAGGATGATGACCTTTTCATCCAGATCGTCTATCCTCATGAGGCCAATGCCGTCGCCGGCCGCATCTCTGCCGATGCCCCCGTGGGCAGGGCCGCCCTGCACCGGAAAGAGGGCGACACCATCACCTTCAAGGCCCAAGGCCAGCGCATGGCCATGCAGATCATCAGCATTGAAAAGCACGCCCTGACTGCCTGACCGGAATCCCCTAACCAAAAGCATGCCCTACCGGCCATCACACCGGTAGGGCATCTCATGGCCAGGCTCCCAGGATCAGGGCTTGGCAGACTGTGGCCGGTTCAGCACTGCATCGCGGGTACTGCCGACGATGGCCATCGCCTGGGCAATGAGCGCAGGATCCACCTTGAGCTCCTGAAGCGTGGCCTGCAAATGCTCGGCAATGGCATCAAAATGGGTGTCATTGAGACCGTCCAGGTCGGCATGTGCCGTGCGCAGATCCTTGCCCACATACGGGTTTGGCCCGCCAAGTGCAGCGGCCAGAAACTCCTTCTGCTTCCGCTTCTGCTTGATCATGCTGATGTCTTCGAAGTAGTGGTTCACCCGTTTGTCGGCCAGCACCTTCACATAGAAAAGCTCCACTGCCGCCTCAAGCGCCGCCTTGCCTCCCAGCTTTTGATAAAGGCTGGCCGCACGGTCTGCTTCGAATTTCTGGCGGCTGGCTTCGTCGGCGAAGGCGAAGGTCTGATCTTCATAAACCCAGGTGATCTTCGGATCTGCCGCCTTGCCACTGACCGGGCAGGTGGTGTTGAGCGGCTTGGGGGCAACGGGCTCCGCGGCAAAGACTGTGAGGCAAAGGCCGAAGGAGAACAGGAGGACTGCTTTTTTCATGGTAGGGGTGGTGTTGGGTTGGGTTCACGCGCTTTGCCGGGTAAGGGAAAAAACGCGAAAGGGTGGTCAGCTCTGACCGGCAGCGGCATAACGAGCACGCTGTTCTGGAGTCAGCCCGACAGGGTGGGCGCTATGATCTGCATCGGGGTTGATCCGGCGATGGATCACCTGAGCCATGTCGGCCGCGCAGTTTTTGATGTGGTCGGCGTTTGGCCCCGAAAACAGGGAGTCCACCGTGCTTTGAAAAATCTGCAGCCAGCGGTCAAATTGAGGCCTCCCCATCGCAGTCAGCGGCACCAACCGTGCATGCACCGCCAGCGGATTGCCCGTGTAACCGCCGGTGCGAAAAATCACCTGCTCCCAAAAGGCGTACATCTTTGGCAGATGCGCAGCCCAGTCCGTATGCGCCACCTCACTGAAAATAAAACCCAGAACATCGTCGCCCCGCACACGATCATAAAAGGCATTCACGAGCTGCTCGATTTCGGCACGGCCCTCGAGGTCTGGGAGATGAGAACTTGTGCTTTGCATGTTTTAATAGGTATATTAAATACCTATTTTGAAAAGCGTTCTTTCAATGACTTTCAAAAAGGCTTCCTTATATCGTCAGTTCCACCCGCTTTGCAGCTCACCTACCACACCGACTACGCCCTCCGGCTGCTCATCTACCTGATGAATCATCCGGATAAAAATGTGACCACCCGGGAGATGGCTGACTTTTATGGCATCTCCCTCAATCACCTCACCAAGGTGGCCAAAAGGCTGACCCAGGGCGGTTGGCTGAAAACGAGCCGAGGTGCCGGTGGCGGGCTGATGTTGGCCGCTCACACCCCTGGCACCAAGATCGGAGAGATTGTTCGCCTGATCGAAAGCGGAGACTTGGTGGAGTGTTTCACTCCCGCGACCAATAGCTGCCCCATCACGCACAATTGCCGCCTCAAGCCCCTGCTCTACCAGGCTCGCCGCGCTTTTTATGACGTACTGGATACACAGACGGTCCGGGAACTCGCCTCCCATGAAAGCCTGATTCCCTAGCCTGCAAATCCAGGCTCACTCAATGCCAAGGCGGGAGGATCATGCAGAGGCAGACCATGCTTGATTCGATGCATGGACCATCACTCATACTCCCACCCTCGGTGGTTGCGCAGCCTCAGCCTGGGCACCTGTGCAGCCGTTTCACTCATCACCGCCGCCCAGGCCGGCACTCCGGACATCTCCGCCAAAGCTCCCACCACCCCGGTGGAAGCAGTGAGCTGGAAGGAGCACACCATCTCACCCGTGGCTAATCCCTTCTTCCATGAAGATGCGGTGATCCGGTCAGAACTGCGCCCCGTCTTTGTTTACCACAACATTGACGATTCCTTCCTCGGCGGTGGCAATGCCCAGCTCTACGCCTTGCAGATCCGCTACGCGCTGACAGATCGCCTGGCCATCATCGCCACCCAGGATGGTTACTTTGACATCAACAACGATGCCATCGCCAATCCTGAAGGCTGGATGGACCTGGCCCTGGGTCTGAAGTATGCGCTCATCGATGATGAAGCCCACCAGTTCATCCTCACCCCAGGCTTCACCTTCAAAGTCCCCACAGGGGATCGCGAAGTCTTCCAGGGGCGTGGGGGCGGCGAATGGGACCTCTTCATGGCGGCCCAAAAAGGATTCGGAGACTTTCACCTCTCAGGCAATCTGGGCCTGCGCCTGCCTAACAACAGCGATGAAAACAGCACCCTCGTCCACTACAGCCTCATGGCGGACTACTACACCTGCCGCTGGTTCATTCCCTTCCTGGCCTTCAATGCCTACACCGTGGTCAACGAAGGCAACAACATCGCCCTCAACAGCGAAGGTTACGATGTCATCAACTTCGGCTCCAGCGGCGCCGATGGCGTGACCCAGGGAACCCTCGCGGTGGGCTTCCGCTCGCGCATTTTCAAAAATGTGGATCTCGGTCTCGCCTATGAAAAAGCCATCATCGAGCCAAACGGCCTGACCGATGACCGATTCACCCTCGACGTCAGCATCCGCTTTTAATCCTCGATCCTCTGTCTGAATCCGGGCGCATGGAGAAACCCTCCATGCGCCCTTTGCATCCTGGCATGGCGCGTGCAAGGTGCAGGCCGTATGAAATGGTCTTTCAAAATCGCAACGGTGGCTGGCACGGAGGTCCGCATCCATGTGACCTTCTTCATTCTTCTGCTCCTGGTGGCCGTGCAGGGCATGGGCGGAGGTCAGGGCACCGCAGGGGCTGTGGATGCCCTTCTGTTTGTGAGTGCCGCCTTCCTTTGCGTGCTGCTGCATGAGTTCGGCCACGTCTTTGCGGCGCGCGGTTACGGCATCCGCACGCCCGACATCACGCTTTTGCCCATCGGCGGGGTGGCGCGGCTAGAGCGCATGCCCAGAAAACCTTCGCATGAGTTCGTCGTGGCCATCTGCGGCCCCCTGGTCAATGTGGCCATCGCTGCGGCCATCAAGCTGGCGCTGGGACTCCAGATGGTGGTGAATCCCGAGTACCGGTTTGAGCAGCCCGGGCATTTCTGGGAGAAACTGATGCTGTGGAACCTGCTCATGGTCGCCTTCAACATGATCCCTGCCTTTCCCATGGATGGCGGCCGTGTGCTGCGCGCCTTCCTGGCCATGTTTACCGACTATGGCCGCGCCACCCGCTGGGCGGCCACGCTGGGCCAGGGCATCGCCCTCACCGTGGCGCTGTGGATGCTGTTCTCCCGTGAATTCCATCCCGTGCTGCTCCTGATCTCCTTCTTCATCTTCATGGCCGCTGGGCAGGAGGCCGCCGCCGTCACTCAGGAAGAGGCCACGCGAGGGCTGCGGGTGCGCGATGCCATGCTCACCGATTTCCGCACCCTGCCCCAGGATGCCTCGCTGGGAGATGCCGTCGTTCATCTGCTTGCCGGCAGTCAGCAGGATTTTCCCATGTTGGACCCCGGTGGCAACATGCTGGGCGTGCTCACGCGCAACCGCCTCGTCTCTGCCCTCAGCGAACACGGCCCCATGCACCCCGCCATTCAGGTGCTGGAAACCTGCCCAGACTCTGTCACCGCCGTCATCAGCCTGGGAGAGGGCCTTGAGAGGCTGCGTGCCACCCCCTGCCCTGCCATGCCGGTGATTGATCCCGTTTCAGGCAAGCTCGTCGGCTTGCTGACGGCGGAAAACGTGGGCGAGGTGCTCATGGTTCGTGCCGCCTTGCGCGGTCGCAAAGAGACCTGACCTCAGGCCGCCTCAATGCCGCCGGAGGGAATCCCTTCCGTCCGCAGCGCCTCCACAAAGCCCAGCCCAGCAGGCACCCTCACCAGAGCCACACCGTGCTTGGCCACCGCCGTTTTCCAAAGCTGAAAATGACGGGCGTAGGCCTGAAGATAACGCCGGAGAATGTCCGGCTCGATCCGGTGTTCATGCAGATGCGTCGTCTCAGCATCCTGGAATTCGTAATTGCCATCCCAGGCCGGGCTGGCCTCCTCTTCGGCAAAGGGTGCCAGCACAATGCCCCGGCCATTGCGCTGACTCAGGCAGCCTAGCAGGGTCTCAGGCTCCGCCGCAAACAGCAGATCGCTGATGAACAGCCGCAAAGCCCCGGCACGCAAAGGCAGGCGGGCCAAAGCAGGAGCCTCGGCACTGGCGGGCAGGGAGGAAAGTTCCGACGGCCAGCGCCCCGACAAAAGCAGGTCCGTTTCCAGCATTCTGTGCCCGGCACCGCGTACGACAAAACACCGCAGCGTGGCCCCAGTTTGCAGGCTCGCCTCCGCCGCATAGGCCAGCAGTTCCAGCACACGCTGCTGTTTCGCCGGGTAGGCAAACATGGAGTCCGACACATCCAGGATCAGGTCCACCAGCGGGCGGACTTCCTCTCGGTAGAGCTTCATCGTGTAGGTGCCCGTGCGGGCATAGGCCTGCCAGTTGATCTGGCGCGGATCATCCCCGGGAATGTAAACGCGGTGATCCTGAAAATCGAGACTGCTGCCCACGCCCGTGCCCTGGAATTCACCGCTGTGGCCCCGCCAGCGCTGCTGGCGAAAAGGCAGCTTCAGCACACGCGCCCACTCCCGCGCCTGCGCCTGGAGCCTCTGCAGTTCGGCCATGTCAGGCAGTGTGTTCATGAACTTTTGGAACCGTCATCCAGCTCCTTGGCCTCAGTTTCCAAAAGGGCGTAAACCTTGTTTTCACGGGACACCAGTGCCAGGGCCGCCACCAGCCAGCCGATGCCGACCAGGGCGGTGGCCACCAGGATTTCGTCCTTAAACTGGTAATGGTTTGTCATGACAAAAAGCCCGGTCACCGGAGTGATGCACCCAAGAAAACTCCCCGTCTTGGCGTCGCTGATATTCACAACGATGGACAGCAGCACACCCGCCACCCCCAGCCCCATGTTGACCACCCACCAGTTGGCAAAACGGTTGGTCTTGTTGATCCGCAGGCAGACCGGCAGCACCGCCGACAGCAGCATGCAAGCGACCCATAAAAACGACTCCTCCAGATCCGACCCCGATCTTTGGACGACATAAAGGGTCAGCATGCCCAGGTTCAGCGCGCCTAACAAAGAATAAAACCACACTCCGCTCGCCCAGCCAGGATACAGCAGGCGGCCCGGCTTCCCCCACCTCACCAGCCCCTGCACCACGCTGGGAAAGCGCGGCATATCCTCCGTCAGCACATCCACCCCCACCACGAAAGTCAGAACAATGGAGGGTACATAAACGAAAAAGAAAGCGCCGTCATCTGAGTGAAAACACAGGGCCGTCCCCACAGCGGCCAGCAGGCCCAACACCGCCAGATGGATGAGCCTTTTGCCCGTGCTGTGGTTCTCGGAAATGGGGGCGATCCGCGAGGCTCCGAGAGCCAGAAGAGTATAAACCCCATAGCAGGAAACCAGCAGCAGCCCGCCGACGATGCCCACCTGCTCCCACATCCTAAGGGCGAGAAACTCGCTCAGCGCACGGTCACCGCCGGACTCATTGATCATCACAAAAACGAAGGCCGTCACGGGGATGAGCGAGAACAGAAGACCCACTCCCAAAAACAGGCGCAGGATCACCGAACGCTGGGAGGAAAAAGCCACAAACGCGGCCGTGGCCAAGCCGGATGCCAGCACAGTCACCAGCAGGGCGATGCCCTCCTGGAAGATTTCCACCCCGCCAAAATGATACCGCCCAACCATGTAGGGCAGCAAGGAAACGGCGAGCAGCAGCGACTGGCTGAACAGCGCGGACCACTTCCCAAAAACGATCCTCAGCGAGGGGATGGAAGTCAGCGTCAGCATATCCATCGTCCCGCTGCCAAACTCTCCCGACAGGGTGCCAAATCCCCGCAGCGGCAGCGCGACCAGCAGCGCAGCCAGGGCAAAACCCCAAAAGAGATTGCCGATCACCTCCATGTCCACCCCGAGAACTCCTGAACCTACGATGAGGATCATGCAGAGTTGGATCACCGTCAGCACCGAAGTGAACATCCGTGTGCGCAGCCCATGACGCAGCTCCTTCACCACCATGGGGCTCAGGCGGTCGTCAAAGTCACGCAGGAGGGTCAATGGAGACGTGTTCATGATCTGGCCAGTTGATGGGCTTCCAGGCGGGCCGGACGAGTTTGGCGGAAAGCCCGCAGAGCGAGGAGGAGCAGCAGGAAAGGCCAGACCCCGTTGGCAATGAGGCCTAGATCGTAATAATTCATCCCCGCCGTACTGCCGTGATGGGGCATGGACATGGTGTTGATGGGGAAGAGGCTGCTCAGCCACTTCAGCTCCTCCTTACGGGAGGATGTTTGGACCATGAAAATCAGCATGGTAAAAAAGGCCAGCATGCATGCCCCAGCAAAGGTGGCGCTGAGGTATTCACCCGTGCGACGAAAGGCCAGCAACTGGGCGAAAAATACCGAGGCCCACATGCAGCAGCCCACCAGCCAGATGTTCGCTGCATCCGGCCCTCTGACCAAGGCGATGCAGATCCCCGCCAGTAGCAGAGAATACAGAAAGCCATGCATCCAGCCAGGGGCCAAAAAAAGCCCCGCCAGCCGGCCCCACCAGCCGCGCTTGAAGAACGGCAGATAAATGGAGGGCAGCTTGCGCACATCGTCCGTCATGGCATCCACGCTCGCCACTACCAGCACCACCACCAGCACCTCGGGGAGAGCTGAGGACACCGAGGCCATCCCCGCCACCAGCCACGCCATCAGCACCATCAGAAACAGGGCCGCCAGATTCACCAGACGCTTGATCACCGGCAGCATGGAGGAGGCAGGCGCGATGCGGGAGGCGCCAAAACTCAGCAGGGCAAAAATCAGCCAGGCCGCACCGAAGATCCAGCCTGCATACTGCCACCCCATGGCCGTGGTGGTGGTGCCTCCGGAAGCCATCGTGCGACTCATCGTCCCCATGAGCATCCAGCCCACCGAAGAAACGCCGCTCAGCAGCAGGGGCACGGCGATGAAAATGGCGCGTAACCAAAATTGCTTTTGCGTGGAAAGCGCCACGACGCCGGCCGTCAGCACCGCGCTCGCCACCCACTGGAAACCCAGGGTGAGGATGTCCTGAAACAGGTCTGCCCCGCCGTACACATATCTGGCCACGATGTAGGGCACCACGCTCACCGTCACTAGCAGGGACTGCACAATGATGGAGGCCCATTTGCCCAAAACGATGCGCCCGGCCGACAGCCGGGTGAGCACCAGCATGTCCATCGTGTTGGCCTTCATCTCACCCGCCAACGCGGAAAAACCGCTCAGCGGGAAAATGAAGTACAGCACAAAGACCAGCAGGCCATCCATCAAGCCCCGCACCTCCGTCCCGTTCGATGAGGCATCCCCCATCAGCGTGATGAGCACCAGCAGGGCATGCAGCACTAGCAGCACCCCGCCAAAGAGCCGTGTCCGCAGCCCCTGACGCAGCTCCTTCACCACCATGGGCGAAAGCAGGTCTGGAAAATCAGTGAGAGGAGTGACGGTTGTCATGAGAGTTCACCACCAGAGATCTGATATCGCAGGCCATACTTCCCGGCCACACGGCGCAGATCCGATGCCACCAGCACAGTCACAAAACACCCGAAGAGGCGCTGGCAACCTCTCTTGGCATTCCCTGAGGGGCCTCACTTTCCGTCAGCGGCATACTTGCCACCGCCAGCAAACACCAGCGTGGCAAAACCGATGAGATAAACCAAGGCCAGCTCCCCTGATCCCGGGCCCGAGAGCACGCCTTTGTGCTGGATGAAAAATGCCACCGCCATGGTGATGGCCAAGTTCAGCGCGGCAAAACGGGTGAAGAAACCAACGATGAGCAGGACCGAGCACACCACTTCGGCAAAGATCGCCATTCCCAGGCTGATATTGGAAGGCACGATATCAAACAGCCGCATAAAACCCGGTGCCTTAGCACTGAAATTTTGAAACTTGTCCCAGCCGTGCAGGATCAGCATGGATAAACCCATAGAGACGCGCAGGATGAGCAGCCCAAGATCCACGGACTGGGGGACAAAAGAAAGTCGCAGGAGATTCATCATAGAGGCCTCAGAATGCGGCAGGCCTGGCACCTCCGGCAAGCTGAAAGATTGTCACTTCATCCGCCTCATGATGAACGTCCCACCTTGCGCGCTGTCCACTCACTTGAACCCTTTGCGGCTCAGCCGTTCAGGAAAGCTTCATGATTTGGCCCGTTTTCTGAAGATACTGTACTCACCAGCTCTGGCCAGAACGTCGGACAGCTCAATTCATGTCAGATTGAGTCTGTGGTTGAAAAGCTCGCCTCCGAGCGGACACTTGGCACCATCCTTTCTTCCCCACGCAGTCCCATGCCGGAACCCAGTCTTTTCAGGCACTATCAGATCGTCCAGGACGCGGACGGGAATAACGTCGAATTGCTCCGCGATGCTGACCAGGTCGCCGTGCTCGCCTTCGATACCCTGAAGCAGGAGTTCGTCCATTGCCACGTTCTGCTGGAGCCGCTGGCGGACAAAGCCGCCTTTGAAGAGGCCTGCCGCCGTCTCCAGGCCCATGGCCACCCCCTGCTTTCCAGGCTGCTCGATTCTGGCGAAGACGAGGGCAACCCCTTCTACATCACTGGCAATGTGGATGGCGAGACGCTGCGCTCCTACCTCGCCCGCCAGCAGGAAATCCCCGGCTGGCTGGCGGTGATGATCGCCTGCCGCGCACTGGAAGCCGTGATCGCCCTGGTCGAAAACACCGATTGCCTGCCCGAAAACGTGCTGAATGGCCTGCGGGTGGTCCAGACAGGTTCCCAGCAGGTGCAGATCCAAATGGCCGATTATCGGCTCCTGACCGGTGAAGCCGCCAAAGCCAAGGTTCTGAAACCTGCCTTTGAAAAGTCGGCTAAACTCCTGCGCACCTTCTTTCAGGAACAGTCTGGCGGCGGCCCTACTCTGCCCGACCAGTTACTGCCCGGCGCTGATTTCATGGAACTGCTGGCCGCCTGCCTTGCAGCGGCTGCCCGGAGTGTGGTCACCGCCTTGACCGATCTCAAGAACGCCCTGCAAAAGCTGGCTCCGGACCAGCTCACGGGAGAAATCCCCACCGCGCACAAACCCCGCGCCCTGCTGGCTCCTCATTTTGCCAGCTACCAGGAAGTGGCTCGTGGCGTGGTGAATCTCATCCGCATCCAAAGCCAGCGGCTGGACATGGCCAACCCTTACTCCATGCGCGGCACCCTTACCAAGACGGGCCGCACTGTGCTGGTGGAGCAGGTGCCCCCGCCCCGCCTAGTGGGCAGCAGCGTCCGCGCCATGGATGACCAAGGCTTGGCACTGGCCAAAAAGCGCGAGTTCCCCAGCCTCATCCCCATGGTCCTCCTCCACGAAGGAGATGAGATCACCTGCCTCGCCGAGGAACTTGTCGAGGGAGTTAGCTTAGCCGATCTCCTCCGCGAACGGCGCGCACTGAGTGTGCATGAGGCCTATCTGGTGCTTGCCGGACTCGACGGCGCTCTGGATTCCTTGGAAAAATCCGGCCTGGATCCCAAACGCCTGCGGCTGGAAGACATCTTCCTGCTTACCGGGTTCCCACGGGAGGATGCCCGCACGGCCAAGCTGCTGCTGACGAAGCTCAACGAATGGCCTGCCTTTTCCATCGTCCTGCGGGCCCACCCCACCCTGGCCTCCATGGCCGGACGTGGACTGGATCCCGCCGTCCTGCTCCCCACGATCAAAGCCCCCAGGCCCGGCCTCTGGAACGGAGCTTGGCTTTCGGCCATCGGTCGCTTCCTCGTCGGGCTTGCGCCTCTCCCTGGCCACACGGGCGAGCCACCTGGAGAGCGGCGGGAACGCGAAGCACTGGCCCGTCTTTTTGATGAGGAAATCCATCGCCAACGCGAGGGCAAAGTCTGCCTGCGCGAAGACTTTCTGGCCCGCTATGCCCGCATCGTGCAGCATCACGAAACGGTGAAGCCCGCTGCGGCCCCTGCCTCAGAGCCTCTGGGACTGCAGCCCAAAGCCGGTGCCCGCACTCGCACCATCTCCGCAGACCCTGCCGCCAATAAGCCGACCGCACTTGAAGGAGCCCCCCAGGCACTCACTAGCGGTTTCGCTCCTGTTTCAGAAAAGCCCACCATTGGCTTTGCCGAGCTCCTTTTCCGCGACACCTCCGTGACCGAGAGCGGTGGCAGGCATGACTGGGCCAAAACCGCCGCCGATGCCCCGCCCACCATCAACCCAGGCGAGGTCCTGCTGCCCCCGAGCGAGTTTGTGCCGTTCTGGCTGCGTGCGGCCGTCTTCCTGGGTGGTTCCATCGTCATCGGTGCCATCCTCGCCCATGCCTCCGGCGATGCCTTTTGGCTCAAACGCCCCGTGATCAAGGCGGTGCCCGTGGAAAATACAGCGCCCCTCCCGGCCACAAAATCAGGGGCACGCCCCCTGGCGCCTGAACCGCCTCGCGGCCCGGCAGCCCCGCAGATCAGCGTCCCCACGTTGCCGCCGGAAACACCGCCTGCCCGCAGCCCCAGCCTGCTGCAGCCGCCCAGCTCCACCTTGAAACAAGATCTGTAAAAAGAAGGATTCGCAGGCCAACGGACCACTTTTTTGTCCAATCCGAGCGATGACAGGCCTATCCTCCTGGAATGGCCGATGACAAGACCACCATCTTTCTGGAATTGCTGACCACGCATGAGCGGTCACTTTCCCTCTATGTGCATGGCTTGGTCCCCCGCGACAGCGAGGCCGAGGACATCCTGCAGCAGACCAAACTGCTGCTGTGGAAGCACTTCGATGAATTCACCCTCGGCACCCATTTCATCGCCTGGGCACGCAAGACCGCCTTTCACCAGATCCTCAGCCATCGGCGGCTCAAAAAGCGAGCGCACCTGCCCCTGGATGAAGAGGCCCTTGAGGCCCTGGGCCACGCCGTGTCTGAACTGGCCGACGAGGGCTCCTGCCGCCAGGATGCCCTGCGCACCTGCCTGGCCAAGCTCCCCACCGAGCATCGCCAGATGGTGAACCTCCGCTACTTTGACGAACTGGAGATCGAGCAAGTGGCTGACCGTATCAACCGCACCGAGGCCGCCGTTTACCGGGCCCTCAGCCGGGTACGCATGAGCCTGATGCAGTGCATGCAGAAACAGATGGAGGCCCAACCATGAAACCCGACGAAACCTGGTATTGGCTGGAACTCTGGGAGCGCGCCCAGGACCACGCCGTGAATGAGGAGGAGCAGCGCCAGCTCAACGAGGCGCTTATTCACCAGCCAGAGGTACGTCGGCTCATCGCCGAGGCCTCCCTGATGACCGCAGAAATGCGCACAGGGTACTTCAGTGAAGAGGCAGACCCGGCCCCGGCCGCCGCCAGCCTGACAAACTCGCGCTTATCTTC
Source organism: Prosthecobacter algae (assembly GCF_039542385.1). Taxonomy (NCBI): domain Bacteria; kingdom Pseudomonadati; phylum Verrucomicrobiota; class Verrucomicrobiia; order Verrucomicrobiales; family Verrucomicrobiaceae; genus Prosthecobacter; species Prosthecobacter algae. The sequence continues at coordinate 365,360 of NZ_BAABIA010000002.1, forward strand.
CCGCCTCGCCCGCATCCTTCTACCGATGGCCGCCGCCGTCGTCTCCGCCGGGGCAGTCTGGCTGATCGCCCGCGAGCCCGCCCCCGTGGCGACGCTGGCCAAAGCAAGCGACTGCAAGTGGGGCAACAGCGCCCTGCCCACGCTGGAAGGAGCCGACCTACAGCCCGGCATGCTGGAGTTGCTGGATGGCATCGCCACCTTGAAATTTGCCAGCGGGGCCGAAGTCGCCCTCGAAGCGCCCGTGACACTGGAAGTCATCTCCGCCATGGAATGCCGGGTAAAAAAGGGCACCGTCGTGGCCGAAGTCCCGCCTCAGGCCAAGGGCTTCACCATCCACACGCCGGATACCAAAGTTGTGGACTATGGGACCCGCTTTGGCGTGAGTGCCGGGGACGATGGCAAGTGCCTCGTTCACGTGATTGAGGGCTTGGTGGAGGTGGAGCGCCAGGGCAAACCCGGCCGCCAGGAACTGCGGGCAGGAGAACGTGTGGACTACGGCGGCTTTCTCCACAGCGCCACCTACCCAGATGCCAACGACCAGGCGGAGCAGCCGGAGCCGGGCCGCTGGCTCCCCGGCCCGATCAATGACCTGGGCGATGGCTGGCAGATTCTCACCACAGCCTATGGCCAGGGCAAGGACACCTGGATCCAGTCCGACCCGAAATACCACGTCACCGGTCGGGAAGCCTACGTGCGCATCAAGCACAGCACGCACAACACCAATCTGGAAAGGAAGGCCTACCTGGGCTTTGACCTCAGCCGCTTCCAAGGAAAGCGCATCGCCGAGGCCGAGCTGACCCTGCATGTGGAGCCCAGCGACCTTGGATTTGCTTCCCTGGTGCCGGACGCCGTTTTCTCCATCTATGGCCTCACCGAGGAAACCCAGGATGCCTGGGATGAAAAAGAGATCCGCTGGGAAAAGGCCCCCGCTCATTCGGAAGCGCAGGAGCACCGGGTAGCCCCAGTGGCCAGCCAGGCGCGGAAGCTGGGGGAACTGCACATCCCCCAGGGCACCACGCGCGGAGCCTTCACACTGAAGGGTGATGTGCTGGCGGACTTCCTGCGCACAGACAGCAATGGCCTCGTCACCTTCATCGTCATCCGCGATACCGACGAACATGCACGCAACGGCCTCGTTCATGCCTTTGCCACCAAGGAAAACACCCGCAACGCCCCCCCGATGCTGAAAGTACGGACGGAGGAGTAAATCGAGGAAACTTACTGATTTATAAATACAACCTTTAGGTTAAATCTAAAATCAAAGTGAATGTTTGGTTGACCGCTTCTTGGACAAATCCTACATGACGACGCATGAAAGTCTCAATCTACTGCCTCCTTCTTGTCACTTCCTGCCTCAGCCTGACGAGCTGCAAAACCTTTCTCTACGGCTCCAATGACGTCAATTGGCTAGGCGTAAAAACCAGCCCTCGTAGCAGCACAAGCCGCCCATCTTACAGCAGCGGCTCCAGCTACAGCGGGGCGACCTACAGCAGCGGTGCCCCAGCATACACGCCCAACTACTCAGCAGGTCCAGCCCCCTACTCCTCGGTGGAGTCCCAGGACCAGAAAATGCGCAATTACGGGCAGCAACTGGACCGCCAGATCAGCCGTCAGACGTGGTGATCTGATCCCAGCAGCCTGAAATAGCGCAGTATTATTTCACGGGGCGTGTTGCCATCAAGGCCACGCACGGCTTAAATTCCGGCATGAACCGCGAAGTCGTCGAAGCCCAAGTGCGTGCAGTCCTGCCCCTGGACGGCAGTTTTGCCGTTTTCCTGGGAAATTCGGACAAGACCTTCGTGATCTATGTGGATGAGTCCGTGGGCACGGCCATCTCCATGTTCATGCGCGGCGTCTCCAAAGACCGCCCTTTGACTCATGATTTGTTAGGCAGTGTCCTACTAGCCTTTGGTGCCAAGGTGGAGCGCGTCATCATCAATCATGTGGAAGGCAGCGTTTTCCATGCCCGCATGATCCTTTCTGCCTCCAATGAGCTGCATCAGAAAAAGCTCATCGAACTGGATGCCCGCCCCAGCGATAGCATCGCCATGGCCGTGCAGCAGGGGGCGCCCCTGTTTGTGGCCCGCAAGGTGTGGGACAGTGTGGAAGACGTGACCGAGACCCTGGCCCAGATCGAAAAACGCGGCCTGGAAGAAGCCGCCGCTGCCGAAGAAGAGGAAACCTCCGATGACGAGGAGGAGGAAGACGAAGACCTCGAAGAGATCGACCCCGATGACCTGGATCTGGAGGCTCTCGAAGGCCTGAGCCTGGATGAAGAGGATGATGAGGACGAAGCGGACGACGGCTACAGCGACGGTTATACGGGCTCCGATGATGACGACGACGAAGGCGAAGAATGGAAAAAATCCTGATTTGTTTCGGAGCCTTGTCTCTTCGCCATGCAACCCAAGGCTGAGGCGACCCGCCTCAGCCGAGCCCGACCGCTATTTTTCGGCCAGGTAACGATGCCGCTGCATGCCCAGTGAGGTAGGGAAAGAGACGGCCACAGCAAAGGTCACGACGGTGCCGAAAAAGATGCGCCACGGGAACTCCACCACAGGCATCCAGTCTGGACGTGATATCCCCTGCCCCCAACCCACCGTGGCCGCCAGCCCTTGATCCAAACCGCTGAGGTAAGCCACCACCAGAAACCCCGCCAACATGCCGAGTCCATTGCCCAGGTCATTGCCACGGGTTTTGGTGAAGAGGCCGACCATGAAGACGCCTAGCAGAGAGCCATAGGTATAACCAAAAACACCGAGAATGATGGGGATGATGCGCAGGCTGGGATTGTGCGCTTTGACCCAGGCTGTCGCCAAGGCCACAGCGATGAGTAGGAAAGCAAACAGCACGGTGCTAAAGCGCAGCACGCGGACCTGACCCGCATCGGTCTCAGGCTCACCAAACCAGCGGAAGTGGAAGTCACGGGCATAACTGGTAGCGAGTGAGTTCAGTGCCGTGCTCAGAGACCCCATGGCCGTAGCCAGAACCCCGGCGACAACCAGGCCACGCAGGCCCTGCGGCATCACATTCAGGATGAAGTAGGGGAAGACCTGACTGCTATCCACCGCACCTGCTGCGTTCTTTGGCAGCAGTTCAGCCGGGTTTGCCTGGAAGTAAACATAGAGGAGGATACCGATGCTCAGCACCATGAAATTCACCGGGATATCACAGACTCCAGAAAGGATGGTGGCCACGCCGCTCTGGCGTTTGTTTTTGGCAGTCAGCATGCGCTGAACCATGTCCTGGTCGGTGCCATGAGTGGCCAGAGTGACAAAGGTGCTGCCGATGAACGCTGCCCAAATGGTGTACTCCGTCTCCAGGATGCCTTTCACCCAACCCCAGGCCCCTGGATGAGCAGGATCCGGACGGCCCCAGTCAATGACCATGGGTTCCTGGATGGCACCTTCAAGAGCCCCCCAGCCTCCGGTGTGACTGAGCAAGTACCAGAGGGCAAAACCCAAGGCTGAAAAAAGTACGCCGATCTGAATCACATCCGTCCAAATCACGGCACGAATGCCACCCAAGGTGGTATAAATCGCCGTCAGCACCGTGATGCCCACCAACGCGGCGGCATAGAGCCAAAACTCCTGCATCGGGGTGGTGTCTGGATTCACAAACAGCTTCCATCCCAGCACCAGAATCACTGTAGGCACCCAAAGACGCGATCCGCTGGCCAGCAACCGGGTGACCAAAAAGATGCCTGAAGCCCAGCGCCGTGTCAGCGGCCCGAAACGAATGCCCAGGAATTCATAAACGCTCACCACGCCATAACGATAATAAGCCGGAATGAAAACGGCACTCACCACCAGCCGGGCCAGGAGATACCCCGCCATGAGCTGAATGTACGTGTAGTTACGCAGGGCGTACCCTTCCCCAGGAGCCCCAAAAAACGTCCCGGCGCTGATCTCCGCCGCCAGGATGGAAGCGAGCACCGCCCACCACGCGATCTGCCGGTCTCCGAGGGTGAACCCCTCCAGGCTGCCACTCTTGCTGCGCTGGGACAGGCCAATGCCAATGATGATCCCAAAGTAGGCGAGGATGACGAGCGCGTCGATAAGGTAGGGCATGCCTGCAATCTCGCAGGAGATGCCCCAGGTCGCCAAGAAATTTATGCAGACTTAACCCAGACGCCCTTTACGCAGGATGTGCACGCCCAGAAGGCCAAAGGCGATCACCGCCGGCACGGCCAGGAAGTGCAGCCAGATGACCAGTGGCCCCGCCTCATTCAGGCCGCCAAAACCAGAAAGGGCCCAGACGGTGAACAGCCAGGCGATCACCCCGCCGATGGCGGTCAGCAAACTCGCGAGCAGGAAGAACAGGCTGCCTTCATCCATCTCGATGAGCTTGCGCGTGATGGAGCGCGGCTGCTCCGTCTTTTGCAGGAACATGGCCGCCGACAGCATGTAGATCTGCGTGCCCAGCAGCGCGGCCAGCATCAGCAGGACCTGGCTGTGGATGTTGAAGATGTTCAGACCCGCCAAGTTGATGGGGCCAGTGAAGGCGGCAATCGCCTGCAGCACGGAGGCCAGGATGATGAGGGTCAGGCCCTTCAGTTCAAACAAACGTGGCCGCTCGGACAGGATGAAAAGCAGGTGGCGCATGCCATCCCGCCAGGTGCGCAGGTGTGGCACGCGGTCCACGGGGGCAGGGCGCAGACCGGAGACGATTTCCACCGTGCTGGCCTTGTGCTTGAGGGCCTTGATTAGCAGTTCGGAGGCGAATTCCATGCCGCTCGCCCGGATGTCCCAGGTGAGGTAAGCCGTCTTTTTCAAGCAGCGGAAGCCGGAGTTACAGTCACTCAGCTTGCCTTTGAAAAGCAGGTTGATCAGCGTCGTCAGCACTGGAGTGCCCAGCGTGCGATGCAGGAAAGGCATGGCTCCGGGCTCAATCTTCCCCTTCATGCGGGAGGCGATGCCCATGTCCGCATCCGCCGCTGAGGTGGTTTTATACAGCTCCAGGGCATTCTCGTAAAAGTAGGTGCCATCGGCATCGGCAAACATGACGTACTTGCCTTCTGCCGCCTCAATGCCCCCACGCAGGGCCGCCCCGTAACCACGCTGCGGCACTGGGACCACACGGGCACCCAGACCCGCGGCAATCTGCCGGGAATCATCCGTGCTGCCGTTGTCGGCGACAACGATCTCGTACTTCAGCGAGGGATCGGACTCCAACGATGCGCGGACCGCATTGATGCAAAGTGCAATGGTGCGGCTTTCATTGAGGCAGGGGAAGACGAAGGTCAGGTCCATTGGGGTGATTGAATGGCGAGACTGGGGACGAGCGCCAGCGAATTGTCTAAAACTATGATAACAGATTCAAATTTAACAATACCTCATCCCCTAGTAAAAAAGATGAATCAGTAGCCCAACCAAGGGCCGAGCCATTTTTCCACCTGCTCCACCGTCATGCCTTTGCGGACAGCATAGTCTTCCACCTGGTCCTTGCCCACCACGCTGATGCCAAAGTAATGCGCCTCCGGGTGTCCAAAATACAGGCCGCTGACGGCGCTGCCCGGATGCATGGCCATGCTTTCCGTCAGCTCAACCCCAGTCTGCTCCGTGGCCTGGATGAGGTCAAACAGGAGGGGTTTCTCCGTGTGGTCAGGCTGCGCGGGATAACCTGGGGCAGGGCGGATGCCACGATATTTTTCCTTCACCATTTCCTCATGGGTCAGGTCGCCGGGCTTTTCATAACCCCAAGCAAAACGGGCCTGCTGGTGCAGGTATTCCGCAAAGGCCTCCGCCAGACGGTCGGCAATCGCCTTCACGATGATGGCGCTGTAAGGATCCTGGATGGCATCGAACTCCTTGGCAAATTCATCCGCGCCATGGATGCCAACGGCAAAGCCGCCGATGTAGTCCGCCCGGCCACTGCCTTTCGGGGCGACGTAGTCGCTGAGGGCGTAGTTCGGGTTATCTTTCTTGATCACCTGCTGGCGCAGGGTGTGGAAGGTGGTGCGCACCTCGCTGCGGGACTCATCGGTGTAGATTTCGATGTCATCCCCGATGCTGTTGGCCGGGTAAAAGCCGAACACGCCACGCGGCTGGAAGCGCTGCTCCGCGATGATGCGATTCAGCAGTTCGTTGGCATCGTGATAAAGCTTCAGCGCCTGCTCATCCGCCTGAATTTTCATCTCAGGATCTTCATGGGCGGAGTTGAACCGGCCCTCGGCCGCGAGCCAACGACCACGCAGTTCCCAGGAGTGGAAGAAGGGCGACCAGTCAATGAAGGGCCGCAGGGTGGCGACGAGATCCGGCCCCTCATAGCTCTTCGTCCCCGTGAAGCTTGGGGTGGCGATCTCCTGGGTGGCCCAGTCGCACTTGTAGCCCTTCTCGCGGGACTCAGCGATGCTCAGCAACTGACGGTCCTTCTTCTTGCCATACTCCTCACGCAGACGAGCATGACGGGCCTCGTTGTTGCGAATGTAGTCTTCGCGCTGCTCTTCACTGAGCAGGGACGTCGTCACCGGCACACTGCGGCTGGCATCCAGCACGTGGACGATGGTGCCGCTGTAGTGCGGGGCGATTTTGATGGCGGTATGGGCCGCGCTGGTCGTGGCACCGCCGATGAGCAGCGGCTGCTTCATGCCCAGGCGCTCCATCTCTGAGGCTACGTGCACCATCTCATCCAGAGATGGGGTAATAAGGCCGCTGAGGCCGATGACATCGGCCCCCACTTCCACAGCCTTTTCCAGAATTTTTGCACAGGGCACCATCACGCCCATGTCCGTCACTTCAAAACCGTTACAGGCAAGAACGATGCCGACGATGTTTTTGCCGATGTCATGCACATCCCCCTTCACCGTCGCGAGGACGATCTTGCCGCCGCCCTGCTGGGCCGCTTCAGCCGGGATGAAATCTTCGGCAGTTAGGGCTTCTTGGGAGTTACCTGATACTCCGCCTGCGGCTCCATGAGCACGGCCTGCCCCGCCCGGCGAAGATTCTCCAGGCTGTCCTGTTCGATCTGCTTGAACAGAGTCGCCGTTTCCGGACTCAGTTTGGGAGAGAAATTGCGCCAGGAGCCGGTCAGTGTAGGCGGGCTGGAGTTTGTTTTCATAGAATTCTTGTTTGAGAGTTTGTTCGCCTAAAATCAGCAGTTCTTCAACGGATTTATAAAACCGCTCCGCCAGCCATTCCAGAGGCTTGACCTCGGGATGACCATGCTGGCTGTTATCCAAAAGGGTGATGGTGAAATCCGGCAAATGCCCAAATTTCTCAACCAGGGCCAAAGTCGTGCGGGCGGCATTGAAGTGACCGCCGGCAGCTCTTTTGAGAGGAACGACTCTGCCCAGCCCTTCAATGGAGCGGTGTACCATGTTGCGGATCGCCTGTGGCCAGGGAGCAAACACAAAACGAACGTCTACGGCGCATTTTGCCGCGAGAGCCTGGGCAAAATGCTCTTCACTACGGCCATAGTTCTGCAACGTGCCGTCCATTACCGCAATCACACCTTCCCGCAGAGGCAGACCGACCGTGGCGGTCGTTTTTCCGCTGCCTTGGCCTCCGGCATTGAAGACAATGGCATCCCCTGGTTTGGCGGATTGAAGACACTTGTCAAACATCCAGTCCACAAACGCCCCCGCTGGCTCCAGCGTCGCCACGCTCCAGCGTTGGCGGCTTTCGCGGGAGGCGGCGTAGTCGGCGCTCATCTCCTGCACGCTATTGCGGTCGAGGATGATGCCAAAACGGCGTTTGTATTCTTTCTCCGAAACCCCCAGATCTGCCGCCAGTTCAGCCGCGAATTTCACCTCCATGCGGCGTTCTTCCAGGGTCAGACCTGGGTATGGCAGATAGCTAAAACCTTCGCTCACCTGCACTTCACCACCGGTTTTCAAGGCCTCGGCAGTCTTACCGGCGATCTCCACCAGCAGCTCGCGCTCACGCGCCTTGCGAGCTTTTTCGATCTCCATGAAGGGCTGCAAATAGGCCACGCTCTGCTTCATCACACGGGCGCTTTTCACCACCTGCGGTAGGAACATCTTGCCCGCGCCAAAGAGGTCGCCAACGACGCTCATGCCATCCATCAACGGACCTTCGATCACGGACAAAGGCTTGCCGAGGAGAGTCAGCGCCTCGGCGGTGTCTTCATTGATGAAATCGGTGATGCCACGCAGCAGGGCGTGCTCCAGACGCTTGGCCACGGGGGCTTCACGCCAGGACATATCCACTTCCGTCTTCTTCGCGGCACCGGCTTGGCCTTTGAACTGCTCGGCATAGTCCACCAGGATCTCCGTGGCATCTGGGCGGCGGTTGAGGATGACGTCCTCCACCTTCACCAGCATGTCCTGCGGGATCTCTTCATAAACTTCCAGCATGCCTGCATTGACGATGCCCATGTCCATCCCCGCCTTGATGGCATAGTAGAGGAAGACGCTGTGCATGGCCTCACGCACCTTGTTGTTGCCACGGAAGCTGAAGCTGATGTTGCTGACGCCGCCGCTCACCTTCGCATACGGCAGGTTCTCCTTGATCCAGCGAGTGGCGTTGATGAAGTCCAGCGCGTAGTTGTTGTGCTCCTCCAGGCCCGTGGCCACGGTGAGGATGTTTGGATCGAAAATGATGTCTTCAGGTGGGAATTCCACCTCATCAACCAGAATGCGGTAGGCACGCTCGCAAATGCGGATCTTGTCCTCATAGGTCGCCGCCTGGCCCTGCTCATCAAAGGCCATGACCACGGTGGCCGCGCCGTATTGTTTGATCTTGCGGGCGTATTCCTTGAACTTCTCCTCGCCTTCCTTGAGCGAGATGGAGTTCACGATGCCCTTGCCTTGCAGACACTTCAGACCCGCCTCAATGATCTCCCACTTCGAGGAGTCCACCATGATGGGCACCTTGTTCACCTCCGGCTCCGTCTGCAGGAGGACGAGGAACTTGGTCATCATCGGCACGCCGTCGATCAGGCCTTCGTCCATGCACACGTCGATGACGTTGGCCCCGCTCTCCACCTGTTGGCGGGCGATGGTGACGGCCTCCTCCAGCTTACCTTCCTTGATCAGCTTCGCGAACTTGGGCGATCCCGCCACGTTCGTGCGCTCGCCGATCATGAGGTAAGGAGGACGCACGTCCTTGTCACCCGAATCAAACACAAACGGCTGCGAGCCGCTGAGGCGCATGGTGTGCCTATCCGCAGGCACCTGGCGCGGCGGCAGATTCTCCACGGCCTTGGCGATGGCGGCGATGTGCTCGGGCGTGTTACCGCAACAGCCGCCCATGATGTTCACGAAACCGCTGCTACCAAAGTCCTTCGCATACGCGGCCATGTCCGGCGGCAGCAGGTCAAAGCCTGTGGGTGCCAGTGGGTTGGGCATCCCCGCATTTGGATAGGCGGAAACGAAGCAGTCGGCCTTGGCGGACAGTTCCTCCAGGAAGGGACGCATCTTGTCCGGGCCTAACGAACAGTTCAGACCGATGGACAGAGGTTTGACATGGCGCATCGCGTTCAGGTAGGCCTCGGTCACCTGGCCAGAGATCATCGTCTCTCCCCCAGGACCGACCGCCGCACTGATCTGCACTGGCAACTCAAGCCCGTCCTCCTCGAACACTTCACGGATGGCCACCAGCGCGGTCTTGGCATTGAGCGAGTCGAAAATCGTCTCCACCATCAGGGTGTCCACCCCACCGGCGATCAGGGCGCGGATCTGGTGTTTGTACGCCTGCTTCACCTGGTCAAAGGTCACGTAGCGGAAGCTCAGGTCCGTCAGGTCCGGGAACTGAGAGAGGGACACGGTGAGCGGCCCGATGGCCCCGGCGACGTAGCGCTTGCGGCCTGACTTTTCACCGATCAAGTCAGCCCACTTCCGGCACTGCTGCGCGGAGTTAAAATTGATCTCCCAGGCGATGTCGTTGAGGAACTGGTCCTCCAGCATCTCTTGGAAAAACTCAGGATCCTTGCGGCGGCCATGCGGCACCTCGCGGAAGAACTCGGCCTGGGCGATGCTGGTGCCTGAAAAGGTGTTTGTCTCGATGATGTCCGCTCCGGCTTCCAGGAAGCGACGGTGGATGTCCTCGATGATGTCTGGGCGGGTGATGGAAAGGATGTCGCCGTTGTTCAGCAGGTCCTTGTCATTGGTCAGAAAGCGGTCCCCACGGGCATCGGCTTCCTTGAGGCCATAGCCGCGAATCGTCGTCCCCATGGCTCCATCAATGACCAGGATGCGCTGGCGCATGGCGGCTTCGAGTTCAGAGCGGACGTTGGGGCGGGCGGGCATGGGTGAAAATAGCCGCTGGCGGCGATGCGTCAATAACACATCAACGCATCATGATTTGAGGATGTGAAAAATAGCCTCACCCAAACCGACCCCGCACATAATCATCCGTCAGCTTCTGCTTGGGATTTTCAAACAGGGCCATGGTTTCATCGTATTCCACCAGCTTGCCCAGGTAAAACAGAGCGGTGAAGTCCGCGGTTCGCATCGCCTGCTGCATGTTGTGAGTGACGATGACCAGCGTGTAGGTCTCCTTGAGCTGATGAAACAGGTCCTCCACCCGAGCGGTGGCGATGGGATCCAGCGCGGAACAAGGCTCATCCATCAGCAGGATCTGCGGTTTCACCGCAATGGCGCGGGCGATGCATAGGCGCTGCTGCTGGCCGCCGGAGAGGCCATAGGCGCTTTGTTCCAGGCGATCTTTCACCTCATCCCACAGGGCCGCGCCGCGCAGGCTCTCCTCCACCACGTGGTCCAGGTAGTCTTTGCGTTTCTCACCATGCAGGCGCAAGCCGTAGGCGATGTTTTCGTAAATGCTGCGCGGAAAGGGGTTCGATTTCTGGAAGACCATGCCCACTTGGCGGCGGAGCTGCACCACATCCAGCGCGGTGCTGTGAATGTCCGTGCCCTCCACGCTGATGCTTCCTTTGCGCACGCCAGCACCATCCACACGGTCGTTCATGCGGTTGAAACAGCGCAGCAGGGTGGACTTGCCGCAGCCCGAGGGGCCGATGAAAGCCGTGGCCTGATGCCGGGGAATATCCATCGTCACATCAAACAGCGTCTGCTTGCTGCCATAATAGAAGTCCACATCCCGGACCTGGATGGAGGTAGGCAGGTGTGAGACGGGATTCTTTGCGGGGGCAGCCATGGAGCGGGCAAGATGATGAACCGGGCCGTCAACTTGGCAACTGCCCTTCTTGTCACATTGCTGATACATGCCGCCCAGGCACGTGACAAAACTGTCACACGTCTTTACGCGCCATGTGACAAAGCTTCCGCCATGAGTCCAGCCACGCTCCAATCCAACCTACGCAAAGCATGATGACTCGCACTTCCTTCCTCATCGCCCTCAGCCTCGGCAGCCTGGCCTCCTTCGCCCGCAGCGCTGAGGTGGATGCCGCCATCCCTGAATACAAGCAGGTGAGCGGAGTCTCCGGCAACCTCATTTCCATCGGCTCCGATACTCTGAACAACCTGATGACTCTCTGGGCGGAAGGCTTCAAGGCGAAGTACCCGAACGTGAACATCCAGATCGAAGGCAAAGGCTCCGCCACCGCCCCTCCGGCCCTCATCAGCGGCACCAGCCAGCTAGGCCCGATGAGCCGTGAGATGAAGCAGGAAGAGCTGGACGCCTTTGAGAAAAAATTCGGCTACAAACCGACCGAGATCAAAGTGGCGGTGGATGCCCTGGCTGTCTTTGCCCACAAGGACAATACCCTGAAAGGCCTCACCCTGGCCCAGATCGACGCCATCTTTTCCTCCACCCGCAAGCTGGGTGCTCCTGCGGACCTCACCGACTGGGGTCAACTGGGTGTGGACTCCTGGAAGGGCCGCGCCATCTCCCTCTTTGGCCGTAACAGCGCCTCCGGCACCTACGGCTTCTTCAAGGAGCACGCTCTCGGCAAAGGCGACTTCAAGAGCAGCGTGAAAGAGCAGCCCGGTTCTTCCGCTGTGGTGCAGGGCATCAGCACGGACGAGTTTGCCCTCGGCTACTCCGGCATCGGTTACATCAGCTCCGGCGTGCGCGCCCTGCCCATTGGCGAAAGCGCTGACAAACTGGCCGAGCCTTCCTATGAAAACTGCCTCAGCGGCGAATACCCCCTCGCCCGTTTCCTGCTGATCTACATCAACAAAAAGCCCGGCCAGCCCCTCGACGCGCTGACCACCGAGTTTGTGAAGTTCATCCAGAGCAAGGACGGCCAGCAGGTGGTGGTGAAGGACGGCTACTACCCCATCCCGCTCGAAGTCATCGAAGAAACTCAATCCACCCTGGCGAAGTAAGTTTCATCGTTCATCTTGGTTCCTGTGCATGCGTCAGAGATTCGTCTCTGACGCATTTTCATGTTCAAATGAATTGTACTTGCGGTTGAAATGCCGCAGAGATCTACGCATAATCGCTCCGCCAAACCTTTCCCACCATGCTCTCTTTCATCAAGATCCGTCACCTGGCCCTCGTCGAGGATGTCACCTGGGATTTACGAGCAGGTTTGATCGGAGTGACCGGTGAAACCGGAGCGGGCAAGTCCATCATCGTCGGTGCCCTGAAACTCATTCTGGGCGAACGGGCCGACCGGAGCCTCATCCGCAATGGCCAGGACACCTGCACCGTGGAGGCCAGCTTTCATCTGAAGGATACCCGCGCCGTGGATGCCGTGCTGGAGGAGGCCGGACTGGAGCCCTGCCAGGATGGCGAACTGCTGATCAAGCGTAGCATCAGCACCAGCGGCGCGAACAAGCAGCTCGTCAATTGTTCCCCCGTGACCATCCAGGTGCTGAAAGCCCTGGGCGAGCACCTCGTGGACCTGCATGGGCCGCACGACCACCAGTCACTGAACTCCCAAGACCGCCAGCTTGAGATGGTGGACAAATACACCGGCAGCGAAGACACCCTGCACAAATACCAAGCCGTCTGGCAGCAGTGGCGTGCCGCCCAGAGCGAGCTGGAAGACCTGGCCAACAGCGAACGCAGCAGCAGCCAACAGGTGGACATGCTGCGCTTTCAGGCCCAGGAAATCGCCGCCGCCGCGCTGAAGCCGGGCGAGGAAGAGGAGATCGAAGCCCGCCACCGCATCGCCGCCAATGGAGCCCGCTTAGCCGAAGTCTGCGCCGCCATCACCGCCCGTCTGGGCGAGGGTGAAGGCGGCATCCTGGATGCCCTGCGCGAAATCAGCCGCCACATCCATGAGCTGGAAAAGATTGATCCCGGCACCACCGCCATGTTTGAGGGATTCAAGTCCGCCCAGATCGAGCTCACTGAGCTAGAAAGCAGTGTGCAGGAATACGCCGACGACCTGGAAACCGACCCCGCCGAGCTGGCGCAGTTGGACCAGCGCATCCACACCATCCAGACCCTGAAACGCAAGTACGGCCCCACCGTCGCCGCCATCCTTGAATTCCAGCAGGAGGCCGAGCAGCGACTGGCAAAGATCGAGAACCGAGGCGAGGAACTGGAGCGCCTGGAAAAACTCGTCAAGGATCGCCGGGCCGAGGTGGAAAAACTCGGCAAACAGCTTTCCAAAAAACGTGCTGATGCCGCGCCCAAGCTGGCCAAAGAAGTGGCCACCCATTTGGCCGATCTCGGCTTCAAACGCAGCGTCTTCGAGACCCAACTTTCACCCCTGGCCGAACCCGCCCGCCAGGGCCTGGAGGAGGTGGACTTCCAGTTTGCCCCCAACCCGGGCGAACCGCTGAAACCCCTGCGCCTCACCGCCAGCAGCGGGGAAATGTCCCGCGTGCTTCTGGCCGTGAAAAGCGCCCTGGCCAAGCAGGATGCCGTGCCACTTCTCGTGTTCGACGAAATCGACGCCAACGTGGGTGGCAACATCGCCGAGGCCGTGGGCCACAAGATGGCCTCCCTGGGCAGCACGCATCAGGTCATCGCCATCACCCACTTCCCCCAGGTGGCCTCCCTGGCCGCCAGCCACTTCGTCGTCACCAAAGAAATCGAAGGCGACCGCACCAAATCCCACATCCGCGAAGTCGCTGATGGGGAACGCATCGAAGAACTCGCCCGCATGCTCGGCGGTAAGCTGGAATCCGCGCGTGAACACGCGCGGAATCTGCTGGCTTGGCGGGCTTGAGAGAAAGCTACTGAAGACGTGCCATCGCGCTCCTCCCCCTCCCCTCTTGCAATCGCCGGATCTTGGCGGAACGTGCGGGTTCATGTCCACCCCGATCCTGCCGACCGACCAGCCGCCCCTTTTGCATCATGCCGTGGAGGAGGCTGTGCGCCTGCTCCAGGCCGGGGACGTGGTGGCACTGCCCACAGAGACCGTCTATGGCCTCGCCGCCGATGCCCTGAATCCCCAGGCCGTGGCGAAAATCTTTGAGGTCAAGGAGCGTCCCACCTTCGACCCCCTCATCGTTCACCTGGCCGACATCAAGATGCTGGACCTGGTGGCGGACATTCCGGAAGAAGTGAAAAAAACCGTCGCCCGCCTCATTGAGCGTTACTGGCCCGGCCCTCTCACCCTGCTGCTGCCGAAGAAAGCCTGCGTGCCGGATCTCGTCACCGCTGGCCTACCCACCGTGGCTGTCCGCATCAGCAGCCACCCCATTTTTAAACGGGTGGCCAGCGCGCTGAACAAGCCCATCGCCGCGCCCAGCGCGAACCGTTTTGGAGCCATCAGCCCCACCTCCGCCAGCGCGGTGCTGGCCGAACTGGGTGGTCGCATCCCCCTCATCGTGGATGGTGGTGCCTGCCTGCATGGCCTGGAGTCCACCATCATCAAGGTGACGCCCGCCACCCCAAAAAATCTGATCACCATCGTGCGTCCCGGCCCGGTGACGCCCGAAGATCTGAAGCTCTACGGCCGCCTTGAGCGCATGACGCGCACCGTGGTGGATGGTGCCAGCGAGGCCCCCGGCCAGCTCGCCTCCCACTACGCCCCACGCACCCCTTTGCGCCTGCTCAGCAAACCCTCCGACTTCACCCCCGAAGAGGGCAAACGCTACGCCCTCATGAGCTACCGTGGCGAAGAGAAGGACGGCTACCTCGACCTCGCTGATTTTGAGCAGGTCATGGTCCTCAGTCCTGGCAATGGCAAGCTGCCGGAGGCGGCAGTGCGCTTCTTCTACGTCCTGCGCGAGCTGGACAAACTGGGCGTGGATGAAATCATCGCCGAACCGATGCTGGAACACGGCATGGGCGTGGCCATGATGGACAAACTGCGCCGTGCCTCCGTGCGCCCGGCCTGATTTTCCCTCCCACCGCATGGCCATCCTCGCCCTCGAGTCCTCCTGCGACGAGACCGCCGCCGCCATCTGCACGCCAGAGGGCCGCCTGCTCGCCTCCCGCATCGCCTCCCAGGCAGACATCCACCGCCTCTATGGTGGGGTGGTGCCGGAGGTGGCCTCGCGCAATCACATCCTCCACGTCCGCCCCCTCGTCGCCGAGGTTCTGGCGGAGGCAGGAATGCAGCTCGGCGACATCGCTGCCTTTGCCGCCACCAGCGGGCCCGGTCTGGTCAGCTCCCTGCTCATCGGCACCAGCATGGCCAAGGCCCTGGCCGTGGCGGAGAAAAAGCCCTTCCTCGCCGTGAACCACATGGAGGGCCACCTGCTGTCCCCCTTCATGGGCGAAAACGGCCCCGTGCGCCCTTCCATCGCCCTCATCGTCAGCGGCGGCCACACCATGCTCGTGCAGGTGCGCCGCGTGGGCGATTATCGTTTGTTAGGCCGCACACGCGATGATGCGGCGGGCGAGGCCTTTGACAAGGTGGCCAAAATGATCGGCTTGCCCTATCCCGGCGGGCCGGAGATTGACAAACAAGCTCGCGAGGGCAATCCCCGCGCCTACGCCTTCCCCCGCAGCTTCATGGATGGCCAGAGCCTGGAGTTCAGCTTCAGCGGCCTGAAGACCGCCGTGCTGTACGAGCTGCCCAAGCTCGACCTCGAAAACCCCACCGTCCTCGCTGACGTGTGCGCCAGCGTGCAGGAGGCCATCACCGAAGTGCTGGTGGAAAAGCTCGTCCTCGCGGCCCGCCAGACGGGCGAAACCCTCGTCACCGTCAGCGGCGGCGTCAGTTGCAATCGCGGCCTGCGGGAAAAACTCACCGCCCGCTGCGCCAAAGAGGGCCTCACCCTTCTGCTCGCCCGCCCAGACCTCTGCACGGACAATGCCGGGATGATCGCCTTCGCCGCCGCCCAACGCTTTTCGTTAGGCCACACCTCGCCACTGGAAGCGGATGTGGACCCGAATTTGGCTTTGGTGTAGTCCCCTGTCGATCATCTTCAAGGGCCGTTTTCTCCAGGACAGCCAAGCAGCCCCTCTCCCTGGCCTTTTGCTTCGCGGCTTCGCACCCCAGGGAGAGGGGGGCGTTTGGACTTCATGATCTAGAAGCAAGCGGGCTTTGTTTCTGCCAAGAGAGCCGGGCGGATTCTCGTCCGCTCCAGAAATACAAGGCGACCACAAAACCCTCCTCCCCCTGTGGGAGAGGCCAGGGTGAGGGGTTCCAGCCTTGGAAGCTCTAAACCCTGCCAAGTCCAAACCCGCCCCCCAAATCACCCACGATACTCCTTCACGGCAACCAATCCGCGAAACGAAAGATCTCGCCGGGCTTCCGAGATCACCCGATCTGCGCCAGGATCGCCGAGGCGATCTTGTCGGCCTGGGCTTCGAGGTACTCCACGTCGCGGCCTTCAATGAGCAGGCGGATGAGGGACTCCGTACCGGAGTAGCGCAGCAGCACACGACCGTAGTCGCCCAGCTTCTTCTCCGTTTCCTTGATGATCTTCTGGGCATCGGCCAGCTCTGTGATCGGCGGCTTGCTGCGCACGCGCAGGTTGCGGGCGGCCTGGGGGAATTTTTTGAGGCACTTGCGCAGGTGGCTCAGCGGCTCGCCTGTTTCCTTCATGATTTTCAGCACCTGCAGGCCGGCGATGAGGCCGTCGCCCGTGGTGGCCCAGTCGCCAAAGATGATGTGGCCGCTCTGCTCGCCACCCAGGTTCAGACCGCGGGAGTGCATTTCCTCCAGCACGTAGCGGTCGCCCACATTGGTGCGGATCACGCGGCCACCCAGGCGGGAGACGAGGTCGTCCAGGCCGTAGTTGCTCATGATGGTCACGGCCAGCGTGTTCTGCTTCAGCGTGCCTTTGCGCAGCATGGACTCGGCAGCGATGGCCATCAGTTCATCCCCATCCAGGGCGATGGCTTCCTCGTCACACAGGGCGATGCGGTCCGCATCCCCATCATGGGCGATGCCGGCCTGCGCCTGGGACTGGCGCACCAGACGCTCCAGCTCCTCGCTGTGCGTGCAGCCACACTCCTCATTGATGTTAAAGCCGTCCGGCTCACTGTGAAAGACCTGCACGTCCGCACCCAGTTGCTCCAGCGCCAGCGCACTGGTGTAGGAGGCAGCGCCGTGGGCATTGTCCAGCGCCACCCGCATGCCGTCCAGCCGCAGGCCGCCCATGCTGGCCACCGCGTGGGCCACGTAGCGCTCCACACTGTCTGCCATCCGGCTTACTCGGCCGATGCCACGCCCTTCTGGACGGGTGGCCTCTTCGGTATTGCCGAGGACGATCTTCTCGATGGCGATTTCCGTCTTGTCGCTCAGCTTGCGGCCGTTGCCGTGGACGAACTTGATGCCGTTGTCTTCAAAAGGATTGTGCGAGGCGCTGACCACCACGCCAAAGTTAGCCCCGGTCTGCGCGGCCAGCATGGCCACGGCAGGGGTGGGCACCATGCCTGCGAGGACGACATCCACCCCGGCGGAGTTCAGACCTGCGATGAGGGCAGACTCCAGCATCTCCCCGGAAGCGCGCGTATCCCGCCCGATGATGCAGCGGGGCCGGTCGCCCCCTTCAGTCCGGCTTCCCAGCACAGCCGCCGCCGCCTGCCCCAGGCGAAGGACAAACTCAGGGGTCATGGGATGGCGATTGGCCACGGCGCGGACGCCGTCGGTGCCGAAGAATTGACGCTTTTCAGACATAGAGCGCGCGGTTTACCTCAGGACTGCCCCAGTGTCAAAGCCCGCCGCACAAAGTCGCTCACACGGCACGCAGGGGCGGCAGGGGCGGATAGTCGCGCGGCCCCACGCTGATCTGGCTCTTGATCATGAACCAAAACAGAAAGGCCAGCAGCAGCGCCACGAATTTTTCGCGCCAGTTGCGGGTGAAAAAGTTTTTAAACTGGTCCCAGGTCACGGGTCGGTTCCTCCTGCACGGGTTCGGGGGCGGCAGCGCCAAAGGTCAGCAGCTCATTCAGACGGTCGCGTAGTTCCTCTGGCTCAAGGTCGTGCTCCAGCTTGCCCCGGTAGGCCAGGGACAGGGCTCCGCTTTCCTCACTCACGATGAGGGCGATGGCGTCGGTCTCTTCGGTCACGCCCATGGCGGCGCGGTGGCGCAGGCCGATGGCGCGGTCCCGCACCTCCCTCTGGCTGACGGGGAAAACGCAGCCCGCTGAGGCAATGCGGCCCTGGTCGATGATGGCCCCGCCATCGTGCAGGGCCGTCTTCGGATGAAAGATGGTGGTGATGAGTTCCGGTGAAAGGCGTGCATCCACGCTCACCCCCGTCTCCGCCAGCAGGCGCAGGTCAATGCCGCGCTTGATGGCAAAGAGCGCCCCACAGCGGCGGGCGGAAAGCTGCTGCATCGCCTCCAGCAGCACGTCCAGCGATTCTGGATCCGGCCGGTTCAGCGAAAACATGCGGTGGCTGCCCAGCTCCGCCAGCACGCGCCGCAGCTCCGGCTGGAACAGCACCACCAGGGCGATGGCCAGGAAAACCGAAATGCGCTGCAGCAGCCAGGTGATCACCTCCAGCTTCAAAAGCTGCGAAACCAGCGCCAGCCCCAGAAGTAGCATGAGCAGCCCCGTGAGGATGCGTGCCCCGCGCGTGGCGCGGAAGAACAGGTAGGCCTGATAGACCAGCACGGCGAGGATGAGAATCTCCACGCCATCGCGCCAATGCTGTTTTAGGATTTCCCACATGGTGGCTGTTCTTGCTCAAAGCCTAACGAAAGGCTGTATGCAAGGATTTCATGATGTTCCGGCGCATTTGCCCCGCCTTTTCTCACTTCCTGAGGCCCAGGCTCCAGAATGCTCATGACAAAGCCCCACCCTTTCTGATACAAAGCCGCTCATGTGCTGCTTTTCTGGCCCCGTCCATGAAGTCAAAAACACCCGCATTTTTGCCAGGGTCGGTCAGCGGGGACATCAGGCCATCGTTTATCAAATGGGTATCCAGGCGGACCAGGAAGTCGCCATGGTCCTGCCTATTCCCGTGAAGGCTGGGGAAGGGGAGAAAGCCGTCACATTTCATGACCTGCAGGGTTATCCAGCGCTCTTCGACGATCTTCACAAAGCCTTTCCGGTGCCTGCAAGCACGTACAGCGATACGTTTGGGGCCGCTCCCGCGCCTGCGCCCGGAAGGGGCAACCTAAAGGTCGTCTCCGTCGGGGCTTTCGATGCCAGCTATGTGCCCGGCATCGCCGACTTCACCCGTCTGGATGAGCGCTTCCGCCTGCCCGCCGATGTCTGGCCCCAGCTCCCTGGCTATCCCGAGTTTGGCTTTGCTGTGTTCAAGCTGAAGCCCGGCCATTCCAAGATCCAGCCCATGGCCTTCACCTTTCCCACAGCGCGGCCCGCAGAAATCTTCTTTCCCACCCTGCACATCCACGACGGCAAGATTCACGAGAAAGAGCGCTTCGACCACACGCTATATTGCAAGAGCACCCGGCACGATCTCTCCAAATGGGAGGAGTCGCCCAAGCTCGCCGTCAGCTTTGCCAAATGCGGCCTCACCCATGGCATGCTGCGGCCCGAACAGCATGTCTATCGCCGCAGTCTGCATGGGCTGCTGGTGAATGGCGACATCGTCGTCAAAGCGAAGCAGGGCTGACTTCCACGCAATTGTTTCCTGGCGATTTGCAAGACCCGCCGATCACCCGCTGCAAAGTAGCCTTTCGCCCACCCTACTCTTTCCATGGCGCATCGTTTCCACGGCCCCTCAGATTAAAGTGTTGCCGTTGAAATTATAAAATTTTACAAACATCCGCCTAACAGGATGTTGCGAGCATGAACGCCGAACAAATTTCAAAAGCGGCGGAACGCCCTGCCAGCCTCCCTGTGCAGGGTCGCAAGGTCGTCCTACTTGCCATTCTTTTGGTTAGTCTTCTCAGCCTCCCGTTCGGGGCCGTTTCTCAAGAGCGGGAGTATTTCCCCATCACGCCCAATCCCAGGGTCCCGCCCACGGTCAATCCCAACCCGTCGCGGCCCTTTGATGTCCGTCCCTCCGACGTCCGCCGCCCGCCTTCCTCCCTCAATCCCGACAAGCCGAAGACCGTCGATAAAAACAAGATCAAGTCCCTCTTCGACAAAGCCAAGGATCAGCCGGAGCCGAAAAAGAAATCTTCCGGCGGCGGCGTCAGCACCCAGAGCGCCACCGGCACCTCCAAGGAGCCCAAGGCCAAACCGCGCCCCGACCGCCTGCCTGAGCCGGAGCCGCCAAAGCCCGCCGCCAGCCGCGGACGCGATCCTGAGAAAAAGGTGTTCCCGCTGGAAAGCCCCGCCGAAAGTCTGCCGCTGAATCCAGAGACGGTCACTTCTCCGCCTAACAAGGTCAATGACCTGCCCCCTCCCAGTACCGCGGTCCTGCCCACCATCAAGGCCGAGGACATGCGCATCGGGCCACAGATTGACCCCCGGCCTTTGGACCTCGGAGTCTTCCAGCAGGTGCCGGAGCGGCCCAGTGTGGAGCTTCCCAAAGGTGGGGCCGAACTCCCCGGCACCGGCCTGCCAGGGAAGGATGGCATCGGTGGACTCAAAGGTGGCTTTCAGGGCGGGCTTCAACGCCCCGACCTCAACCACGACACGGGCGAAGAACGCTACCAAGGGGAATCCCCTTTTGCCAACAATCCTGCCACCGATCCCTCCGGCGCGCTGGGAGAAGCGGGCGGCTGGCTGGGTACCGCTGGTCAGGCCTACGGTGGCAAAGGAGGCAAGACCATGGAGCAGGTGGGCGGTCTCATGCAGTCTGAAAGCCTGGGCCAGGCCGCAGGCAAAGGGGCCGACATTCTGCTGCCTGGCAGCGGCTCCTTTGTGGAGGCTGCTGCCAATGGTGACACCACGGGCATGGTGAATGCGGGTGCCACCGCTGCGGGCAATCTCGCTTCAGATCTCGCCATCGGCCTCATCCTCGGTTTTGTCGGCGGCGGCATCCTGGGCATGGCCATTGGTTATGCCCTCTCCGCCACCGGGGCTGGTCGGGCCATCGCAGACGGAGTTACGGCAGGCGTGAAATGGATTGCAGAAAAAGTCGGCCTCGGGGGTGGTGAAAAGCCTCCCGAACCTGAACCCGCTCCCGCTCCAGAGCCCGAAATCTACGACGAAAATCACTCCAAAGGCGGCGGCAAAAAAGGCCCCTCCGTCATCAATGAAAACCAGATCCGCCCTCTCCAGGATCAGCTCAACGAAGACCTTCTTGGGGAAAACCGCGACGCCGAAGAATTTGTGGATACCTCTGATGCCCCACCTCCCAGCAAAGTCGCCGTCGGTGCTGGTTGCGACCCTGAAGAACTGGCCAACAAAGGCGGCGGCACCATCAATTTCAAAGATCCTTTTACCGTCAAAGATATGGAAAAACCCGGCTACGATAAATACTAAAGACCCGGCCCACAGCACACTCCCCTTTCATCTCCCTATGCATTGCTCCCGTCTCCTTCATCTCGGCTCCTTCGCCCTCCTGCTGGCGCTCGCCTCCCCGCTGCAGGCCGAACTCAGCCCCGCTCATCAGCGCTTGGCTGCCACCATGAACGCCGGAGATCCCGACCAGACCATCCTGGCGGCGGATGCGCTTTTGAGCCAACAACCCCAAGACGTCACCGCCCTGCGGGCCAAGGCCATCGCCCTCATGGAAAAGGAGCAGTTGCCGGAAGCCATTGCCCTGCTCCGTCAAGCCTTGAAAATCGACCCCGACAGCGTCGCCTGCCGTTATTACCTGGCCGAAGCGCTGGGCACGAATGGCGATGTCGCTGAATCGGTTCGGCTACTGGATGAGGTGAAACTGCGTGCGCCTGACTCTGAATATGCTCGCCGGGCGGATGTGGTGCTGCCTGAGCTGCGCCCCATGCTGGCGGAAATCTCCCCCTTTTATGACACCTCCCTCGGCTCCAACATGATCGAGTCCCCAGCCGGGGCCGAGAGGCGCTTTAAGGCTCAACTGCGTCTGGCTATGGAATACGATGACAACGTAGCAGCGCGTGCTTCCAATTCCCCCCTCACCGGCCCCGAGGCCTCAGGCCGCGTGCTGCTCGGCTGGGCGCTCGACTACACACCGCTGCATCAGGCGCTGGATTCCGGCCCCTTCAGCCTCGGTCTCACCCTGGACGGCTACCAGAGCTGGCACGAACGCCAGGCCCTGAACGATTTTGATGTGAATCAAAATATCGTCGGTGCCTACCTGGATCGCCAGGGCAAGCTGGACACCCTGCCCTACCGGGCCCGCCTTTCCGGCAACTGGGAATACACCGAGGTGGGCAACGAATTTTTCAACCACGCCGTCGGTTTCAAGACCCTTTTTGACCTTCAGTGGAAGCCCTGGGCCATGACCTCCCTCCACTACGGTCTCGACGACAAGGACTTCAATGACGACACAGCCACCCCCGGCACCTTTTCCCGCGATGGCACCTACCAGACCGCCGGAGTGGACCAATACTTCTACCTCTGTGAAAACCGCCTCATTTTGGGTCTGGGCTACGCCTACCGCTGGGCCGACACTCGCGGCACCCAGTTTGAAACCAGTGCCCACAGCGTGAACACCTCCGTACAAGTCTCCCTGCCCTGGAAGCTCACCTGGCGCGGGGCCCTCAGCTACTCCAGCGAGGACTTCACCCAGTACACACCGGATCCTCAACGACTGGATAATGCCTGGATGGTCTCCACCTCGCTCTCCCGCCCCATCTTCAACGAGAACCTGAGCGTCGAGCTCAGCTACCACTACTTCATTGCCGACTCCTCCGTCGCCTTCGCCGAATACCAGCGCCACATCGTCGGCCTGGGCCTCAGATACCGTTATTGATCTCAACCTCTGGCAATCTACCCCATGAAAAAGTTTCTCTCCATTCTGGCCATCGCTTTCGTTTCGCTCAGCGCGATCTCGCTGCAAGCAGGCACCGTGAAAGCCGAAGAAGAATTTGACCGCACAGCCGGCCTCTTCAAACGCACTTGGAAACCGGCACCGCCGCAGGCCACGCCGCGCTTCCCACGCCCCACACCTCCGCAGGTCCTCCCAGGTTTGCCACCGTGGTCTCAGCAGCCGCAGGGATCACAGACCCCTGCGCCGATTGTCATCATCACCCGGCCCGTCTAGCCCTCCCGGCAGCTTGGCTACCATCTTTTGGGGAAGCCTCCCCCGCAGCTAAGGTCAGTGGGTGCTAGGGCATACCCCGCACCCACGGCCTCACAAAGATTTTTCGTTTTTGCTTCTTCAGCCTCAGTAAAAGTGCTTTTCCGGGGCTAAAACTGCGGCTCACCTTCGAAAATCCAAGCTGGGGCGACTCCCTATTTATGCAAAGCGGCTTCCTCTAGCCCCGATATCCTCAGCTCCCTGAACGCCAGATTATCTCCTTGGCACTCTAGTTGCTTGCCAATTGGCTTCGACGGTTACAAACTACCCGCCCCTCCGACCAGATGGCTGTCGTCTGGCAGAGGGGTTTTCTGCCCCATGAAATACCCATTCTACGACCAGGATATCCCCAACGAAGGCTCGCTCCACTTGATGGACATGGAACGCGATGCCTGCGGCGTCGGCTTTGTTGCGAACATCCATGGTAAACGTAGTCGTGACATTTTGGACAAGGCGATCTGCGGCGTCTGCAGCGTGCAGCACCGTGGCGCGGTGGATGCCGACCGGGTAACCGGTGACGGCGCAGGCGTGCTGACCCAGATCCCCCACAAGGTGCTGATGCCCGAAGTGGAAAAGATGGGCCACAAGCTAGAACATCCGATGGACCTCGCCGTGGGCGTCTTTTTCCTGCCCCATGACCAGACGGAGCGCCTGAAAATCCAGCTCGTGGCTGAAGGCATCCTGCGCAACCGCGACATCAAGGTCCTGGGCTGGCGTGACGTGCCGGTGAACCCGAATGAGCTGGGCGAAAAAGCCCGCCGCACCATGCCCTTCATCCAGCACCTGTTCATGGAGCGGCCTGAAGCCATGGATGACAACTCCTTTGAGCGCCAGCTCTACCTCGTGCGCCGGGAACTGCGCATCAAGGCCAAGGAAGCCAAGCTTTCCGAGTTCTACATCGCCTCGATGTCCCACCGCACCATCGTTTACAAGGCGCTGCTGCTGCCGTCCTCCCTGGAGAAATTCTACACGGATCTCCAGAGCGATGACTACGACACCTCGATGGCCCTGTTCCATCAGCGTTTCTCCACGAATACCTTCCCGACCTGGGCCCTCAGCCATCCCTTCCGGATGCTGGCGCACAACGGCGAAATCAACACCGTGCGCGGCAACCGCAACTGGCTTTCCAGCCGCGCCAGCGACTTCGAAAACGAAGTCTGGGACAGCGAAGAATGGCTGTTGAAGGACCTCGTGGATGCCAACAGCTCGGACTCCGCCAGCCTGGATCAGGCCCTGGAACTGCTCGTGCTCAGCGGTCGCTCCCTCACCCATGCCATGGGCATGCTGGTGCCGAGCGCCTATGGCATCGACCCGACGACCTCCAGCGAGCTGAAGGCCTTCTACGAATACCACGAGTGCTTCAGCGAGCCTTGGGATGGCCCTGCCGCCATGGTTTTGACCGATGGCCTCAGCGTCGTCGCCAGCCTGGACCGCAATGGTCTGCGCCCGAGCCGCTGGAAACTGACGGAAGATGGCGTTTTCGCCCTCGGTTCTGAAGTCGGCATCATCCACATTGACGACGCCAAGGTCATCAAAAAAGGCCGTCTTGCTCCTGGCGAAATGCTGGAAGTGGACATCCTGAAGGGCAAGGTCCGTTTCAATGACGAGATC
Source organism: Prosthecobacter algae (assembly GCF_039542385.1). Classification (NCBI taxonomy): domain Bacteria; kingdom Pseudomonadati; phylum Verrucomicrobiota; class Verrucomicrobiia; order Verrucomicrobiales; family Verrucomicrobiaceae; genus Prosthecobacter; species Prosthecobacter algae. Next base: position 390,245 of record NZ_BAABIA010000002.1, read on the forward strand.
AAGTCCGCCCTCGCCCAGCAGCAGCCTTACGGCGAGTGGCTGAACAACCGGAAAAACCTCACGGTCCAGACGCCACAGACGCCGAAGGAAGTGCTGGACATCCTGCCGCTCTCCCAGCGCCAGGCCGCCTACGGCTGGACCAAGGAGGAGATCGACTTCTCCCTCGTGCCCATGCTGCAGAAGGGTGAAGAAGGCATCTACTCCATGGGGGACGATGCTTCTCTCTCCATCCTCAGCACGCGCCCGCGCCTGCTGACCACCTACTTCAAACAGCTCTTCGCCCAGGTCACCAATCCACCGATTGACCCGATCCGCGAACGCGCTGTGATGAGCCTGGACGTCGTCCTCGGCTGGCAGCGCAACTGGCTGGGTGAAACTCCGGAACACGCCAGTGTCGTTCACCTCACCTCCCCGTTCCTCTTTGAGAGCGAGCTGGCCGACATCAAGGCCCTGCCTGACTTCCCGCACCGCGTGCTAGATGCCACCTGGCCGATCTCTGAAGGCGCTGCGGGCATGAAGAAGGCCCTGGACCGCCTTTGCTATGAAGCCGAAGCCGCCGTCAATGATGAAGTCCGCATCCTCATCCTCAGCGATCGGGGTCTGGATGAAAACCGCGCGGCCATCCCGGCCCTGCTGGCCACCGGTGCTGTCCACCATCACCTGAACCGCAAGCAGGTGCGCATGCGCCTCAGCCTCGTCATCGAGACTGGCGAAGCCCGCGACACCCACCAGATGGCCTGTCTGTTCGGCTTCGGCGCCAGTGCCGTGTGCCCTTACCTCACCTTTGACACCATCCAGGAAGTCCTGGAAAATGACAAAACCGCCCGTAAGCCCGCCCTCGAAGGCGTGGACTACGCGAAGGCGCTATACAACTTCCGCAAAGGCCTGGAAAAAGGCGTGCTGAAGATCATGAGCAAAATGGGCATCTCGGTGCTCAGCAGCTACACCGGCGCTCAGATCTTTGAAGCCGTCGGCATCGGCAGTGAGGTGATGAAATTCGCCTTCACCGGCACCCCAAGCCAGATCGAAGGCATCGGCTTCAACGAGATCGCTGAAGAAGCGCTCGCCCGCCACGCCCTCGGCTTTGGCCAGCCCGTCCCCTCCCCTGAGGCGGCTGCCAGCAATGTGGACCTGGGTGACCCCGGCTACTACCGCCCCCGCCAGAAGGGAGAGACGCACGCCATCACCGGCCCGGTCATCAAGAACTTCCACACCTTTGTCAAAACCGGTTCTGCCGAAGACTACAGCAGCTATGTGGCTGCCCAGCTTCAGAATACACCGGTGGCCCTGAAGGACCTCCTGGAATTCGTGCCTAGCTCCGACGGTCCTATCCCGATTGACGAGGTGGAATCCATCGAAGACATCCGAGTCCGTTTCACCACGGCCGCCATGTCCCTGGGCGCCATCAGCCCTGAGGCTCACGAAGCCCTCGCCATCGCCATGAACCGCATCGGCGGCAAGTCCGACTCCGGTGAAGGCGGTGAAGATCCAAAACGCTTCAAGCCTTACGAAAACGGTGACTGGGCGAACTCCAAGATCAAGCAGGTGGCCTCCGGTCGCTTTGGTGTGACTGCCGAGTATCTGGCCAACGCCTGGGAACTCGAGATCAAGATGGCCCAGGGTGCCAAGCCCGGTGAAGGCGGCCAGCTCCCCGCCATGAAGGTGAATCGCATGATCGCCCGCCTGCGCAATACCACGCCTGGCGTCATGCTCATCAGCCCGCCGCCGCATCATGACATCTACTCGATCGAAGATCTGGCCCAGCTCATCCATGACTTGAAGGAAGCCAACCCCCGTGCCCGCGTCTGCGTGAAGCTCGTCGCCGAATCCGGCGTCGGCACCGTGGCTGCCGGTGTGGCCAAGGCCAATGCCGACATCATTCTGGTCTCCGGCCACGATGGCGGCACGGGTGCCAGCCCGCTCAGCTCAATCAAGCACGCTGGTCTCCCTTGGGAACTCGGCCTCGCCGAAGCCCAGCAGGTGCTCATGCTCAATGGTCTGCGTGAGCGCGTGACCCTGCGTACCGATGGCGGTCTCCGCAACGGTCGCGACATCGCCATCGCCGCCATGCTCGGCGCAGAAGAGTTCAACTTCGGCACCATCGCCCTCATCGCCCTCGGCTGTGTGTATGTGCGCCAGTGCCACCTGAACAACTGCCCTGTGGGCGTTGCCACCACGGATCCGAAGTTCCGCGCCAAGTTCAAAGGCAAGCCCGAACACGTGGTGAACTTCTTCAACGGCGTCGCCCAGGAAGTCCGCGAGATCATGGCCCAGCTTGGCGTGGCCCGCATGAACGACCTCATCGGCCGTCCCGAGTTCCTGCGTCAGCGCGAAGTCCCCGGTCACAAGAAGGCCAACATGATCGACCTTAGCCGCGTCCTCAAAGACGTGGGCAAGGACCTCCATCAGGACGTCCCGCGCACCTGCCAGATGAACCAGAATGACGGCCTCGACCAGCACCCGCTGGACGACCGGATCATCCAGGACGCGCAGTTCGCCATCAGCGACAAGCGCAAGGTCAAACCCGTCCGCTACAAGATCAAAAACACTTTCCGCAACATCGGCACCAAGCTGAGCGGTGAGATCGCCTTTCACCACGGCAACCATGGTCTGCCAGCAGGCAGCGTGGACGTGACCTGCGAAGGCAGCGCAGGCCAGAGCTTTGGCACCTTCCTTTGTGGTGGAGTCAAACTTACCCTCATCGGTGAAGCGAATGACTATGTCGGCAAAGGCCTTTGCGGTGGTGAAATCATCATCCGCCCGAGCCCGCTGCTCAACCCAGTCTGCAACACTTGGGAAAACAGCATCATGGGTAACACCGTCATGTACGGTGCCACCAGTGGCCATCTCTATGCAGCGGGCCGCGCTGGCGAACGCTTCTGCGTCCGTAACTCCGGGGCCACGGCTGTCGTCGAAGGCATCGGTGACCACGGTTGTGAATACATGACTGGCGGTGTCGTCGCGGTCCTCGGGACCTTTGGCAAAAACTTCGGTGCTGGCATGAGCGGCGGTGTCGCCTACCTGTTGGATGACACCAACGCCTTCGGCCAGCTCCACAACTCGGAGATGATCAAAGGCGACGCAGTCACCGATCCGGAAGACATCAACCAGTTGAAGAAGCTGGTGAGCGACCACTTCGAGAAGACCGAAAGCCTGCGCGCCAAGGACATCCTCGACAACTGGGCCACCTACCTGCCTCAGTTCGTTAAGGTGACCAGCAAGGCCGAACCCGTCCAGGTCCCGGCTGAAGAGGAACTGCCCGTCATCGAAGGCACCCCAGCCAACGCGTAAGCGTTTAGCCCTCCATTCACCCGCCCTTCTGCATCGTCAGGAGGGCGGGTTTTTTGTGGCCCCACCCTCCGTCCGCTCCGCTCAATGCGTCAGCGCGTAGAACACAATGTTGATGCCCAGCGGATAAGCATACTTCTCGGAGAACTCACGGAAGTACCAGGGATCCGTCCCCTCCTCTTCCCAGCCATCGCCCAGATCCGTGTTGTGGCAGATCATCATGACGATGCGCTTTTTGTCATCAAAGATCGCGCGGTAGTGCGGCGTCTGCGCATCAAAACGCTCGGCTGTGATGCCTTGAGAACGTCCCGCCATCGCATGGCCCACACTGGGGATCTGGGGTTTCACCTTCAGCGGGAACACCATGTGAAACACCTCGTGCTCCAGCGGCAGCTCCTGCGGTTCTCGGTCCGGGAAGATCTGCTTCAAAGCGACGTAAAAGGTGTCCCACTCCTCCTCTCCCCAGAAGTCATCCACCATGATGAAGCCACCATTCAGCATGTAGTCCCGCATCACTTTGGCATCACCTTCGGTTAGGCTGATGTTCCCAGGCTCAATCATGTAGATGAACGGGTAGTTGCGCATCTGCTCCGCATCAATGTCCACCACCGCTCCTTTGGGGCTCACCTGTAGGGAAGTGAGCTGCTGCAGCCGGTAGCTGAAGTTCAGGTCCGCATCCGGGTAGTCCGTCGTCCATTTGCCACCACCACGCCTGCGGCCCCAGCTCTCGGAATTGTACCGCAGCCGGGCAAAGGTGAACACGTCGTTCGGTAACTCTTTGCTCACCGGCCAGGTGGGAAAGTCCAGGAACTGCCCGCCGCGCCCGGCTTCACGCGGATCTTCCGGCACGGAGCCATCTTTGATACCAAAGTTGGTTGGCGAAGGTGCATCTTCCGCCAGGCAAAACCCCAGCGCAGCGAGAGCAAAAAGGGCAGGCAGGAGTTTCATCGCGTTTTTTATCTCACGTCGCCCCGCAGGGCACCAGCTTAGAACAGCAGAGAAGCGCCCAATCTTCAGCCCATTTTCCCTGAACCGCTCACGGTTTGCCCAGCACCTTCTCGATCACCCCATAAGATTCGTATCTCTCGGTATCGGGAAAGTCATGGTCACAGTCCGGGTGACGGATGGTCACACGCCCCTCGGCCCCATGCAGCTTATAGACGGCCTCTGCCGCAGTGGCGATGCGGTCCACGCTGTCCCACTTGAAGTTAGAATCCTTCAGCGGCGCATTCACATAAAAGGCACGCGGGGCTAGGCAGGCGATGAGTTCATAATAATCAAACGGCACATCTTGGGGCCGCCCTAGGTAGTCTCCCATCTTTAAAATGTAGCGCTCCTGCACCCAGCCCTTGATGTTGCCATCCTTGTAATCCAGCACGGAATCAAACCCGCAACTGGACACGATAGCCTTCAGCCGAGGCTCCAGCACGGCGGTGAAGATGCTGTTATGCCCGCCCAGGGAATGGCCAATGGTGGCGAAACCTGCTTCCTTTTTCACAAACGGCAGCGTCTCCAGCAGATCCAGCCCGCGAATGTTATCCCACACAGCCTTCATGGTGCCGCTGGTGAATCCCAGAGCCTTCAAATCCGGCTGATACAAAGCCAGCAGCGGATAGCTGGGGGCCAAAGTCACGTAACCCCGCTCTGCCAGTTCAGCCGCATACTGCCGGTGAGGTTTGCCCCCAAGACCGACGACCACCTTGTGCCCGATGACGTTTTCCGTGGGGTGCAGGCAGAGCACGGCGGGCGCAGGTTTTCCGCCCAGCGCGGCTTTGGGAATGCACAGATAGGCAGGTACCCGTCCCCCTGGAGAGGAGGCATAGCTGATCAGCCGCCGCACATAGCTGCCGCAGTCCACTTCCTCTTCTATCTGCAGATCCAGCGGGCAGCGCATCGCCTCTCCAGGCAGGGGACCTGTCATGCTCAAAAAAGCTGCCACGGCGGCTTTCCGGCGCACTTCCCACTCGGCCACCGTCGTAGCTGTCTTCAGCTTTCCCGCCTCATCCCGATACTCGAGCAAATTTGTGCGGCTCAGCCCCCGGATGGGCGCGATCTCTGCCGCCCCCAGGCCTGAGACGCCAAACGCCAGCACGAGCAGGAGACGGAGGTTCTTCATGAGTCACACTTACGCTGCCGGAATGCCTAAGCTTCGGCCGAATTTGTCTCGGTCCACATGCATGGCTCACGCAGCATCGCTTGAGATCCCTCCATTCGTAGGTATCTTGTCACCACTTCGCCAGCCCTCGTCCCCCCATGACAGCCACCCCATCGGATCACCCCTACCTTTTGCTCTTCGATGGCGTGTGCAATCTCTGCGATGGAGCCGTGCAGTTCGTCCTGAAGCATGACACCCAGGGGCGCATCCATTTCGGCTCCATTCAGTCCGAAACCGGCAGCCAGCTCTACCGCCAGCACGGGCTGGACCCTGAAAAGCCCCACACGATGCTCTTCATCAGCCCCCAGGGCGTGTTTCATCAAAGCGACGCCGCCCTGGAGATCGCCGGCCATCTCGGTTTCCCCTGGAGCCTCGCCAAAATCTTCAAGGTCATCCCCCGTGCCATTCGTGATACCGCCTACCGCTTTGTCGCAGATCACCGGTACCAGTGGTTTGGCAAGCATGATCAATGTGCCCTGCCCCGCCCGGAATGGCGTGGCCGCTTTCTGCGTTGATTCGATCCAAGTGACAAAAAGCCCGCAGGGTCTACTGCGCCTAGTATCATGGGTACCAGGATCGTGTCGTTACCCCGTTGGGTGATGGATTGAAACTTTCCTGCCGTGCAGTGACACCTCACCGCCAGGATCGCGTAACTTAATGGGTAAGAATCCATCACCCACATGAAATTCCCCCTTATCGCTCTCCTGGCGCTCGCGGCCCCCATGCTTTCACTCCAGGCCGCACCCCCTGCCGCCGATGTGGAGGGCGCAAAGGACGACCCCACCATCAAACGTTATCACGGCACCTTCATCTCCCGCTACTCGGACAAGGACTTTGACCGTTACCTTTTACCTCTGGGCAAGGCCTTAAAGTCCGGCAGAATTAAAGAAGGTAAATATGAAAAGTCTCTGATGCTGGAAGGCCGCGTGACCCGGCGTGCCTACCACAGCACAGAGGCGGACCGCTCCACCTTGGAACTTTTCCGCAACTACCAGCAGGAGCTGACCGCAGCCGGGTTTGAGACGCTTTACCTGCTGGAAGATGGCACTCAGACACGAGGCGGCATCACTTTCATTGACGATGATTTCACTTCCTCGCTGCAAAGCCTGTCCGCCGAGACCCTCTACCTCTCCGCCAAAAAAACCACCGCCGAGGGCACGGAAATCTATGCCTCTCTCTGGGCTGGCAAGACCGCCTCCATCCGGCCTCACTGGGCACCCCGAGGTGCCCCCTTCGCCCTGCTGGATCTCATCACCGTCGGCAGCATGGATACCCGCATGGTCGTGGTGAAATCCGACGAAATGCAGCGCCGCATGGACACGGATGGCAGCATCTCGCTCTACGGCATCTACTTCGATTTTAACAAGGACAGCCTCAAGCCCGAATCCGCCCCCACGCTGGAACAGATCGCGGCTTTGCTGAAAGCGCAGCCCGCGCTGCGGCTCTACGTCGTCGGCCACACAGATGCCATCGGCAGCCTGCCCTCGAATATGGATCTTTCCGACCGCCGGGCCAAGGCCGTGGTCAATGCCCTGGTGAATCAGCACGGCATCGCCAGCGACCGCCTCGCCCCTGCCGGCGTCGCCTTCCTGGCCCCCGTCGCCACCAACACCACCGAACCCGGCCGCGCCAAAAACCGCCGCGTTGTGCTGATGCCCCAGGAAGCCAAGGAGTAGTAAGGTCGAACCCACCTCGGAGACCTCGTCAAAAGGCAGGTGTGGCAGCCAATCATCTCATGATTGGTTAGGCATTGAATGCCTTTCACCGCTGCCTTTTCATATCGCCCGCTCTAAGGCTGGGAGATACCTACGCCGATGCCCATGTTGTCGGGGCCGGGGTTTTTGACGACGTCGTCCTGGGTGAAGAGGTTTTTGTCGGGGCCGGCGGAGCGGATCTCCATCTGATAGCTGCTGTTCGGGTGAAACCAGTAGGGCGTGCCCCAGCGGTCCACAAGCTGGCCTTTGACGATGAGGGGGCTGGCTGGTGGAAAGAGGATGCCGTTGCGAGCATTGCGACCGGTGAGCACGGCGGTGATGTCTTCGTTCAGGCCGATGGGATTCCCTTGCTGAAACACTCGGCGGTAGAGGTCGAGGAACTCATCCACCAACTCAAGATCCCGGGCGGGGGAGTGAACCTTGGCGGAAAGATCATCCGCCATCTTCTGGATCTCGGGATCAATGCTCATCGGGTCCGGCGGAGCGGAAACCCTGGGGGCGATGACGGGTGGCAACGGGTCTGCCGGCGGGCGGATGGGCTTGGTCTTTTTGGCCACGACAGGTGGCGCGGGCTCCTCGGGAGCCAACGCCAACCATGTGGAAACAAAGACCGCCACCACGGCCCCGGCGGCTACCGCCACCCAAAGATGGAAACGAGCTGGTCTGGCACCTGACATGACTGAAGTGTGACCGAAATCAGATCGTCAGGTCAACAAAATCCAGATTGGTTCCGGCTCCAAAACGAGAAAGGTTCGGGAAAACGGCATCAATCTGGGCCGGAGGCACACCTACCCATTCGGCGATCTTGGCGGCATACTGATCCACCGAGGTGCTGGGGATCCAGCGGCCACGGGAGCCGGTGCAGTCAATGCCGCCATCCACTTCAAGCAGAGGGAAAGTACCGTAGATTTTTTTGCCTTTCACTGCGCCGCCCATGACCATCATGTGGCCGCCCCAGCCGTGGTCGGAACCGCCAGTGGAATCTGTTTTGTTAGGCGTGAAGGTGCGGGTGAAGTCGGAGGCGGTGAAGCCCATGACCGCATTCCATAGGGCGACACCACCACGGGGATGGCCGATGATGGAATCATAGAAGCCCTTGATGGACCGGCTGAGCACGTTCAGCAGGGCAAACTGGCCCACACCCGTATTGACGGTGTTGTTGCCATTGATGGCGATCTGCGAAGCGTGGGTGTCGTAACCGCCCTGCTGGATGAAGAAGGTCTGGCGATTGTTGGCGGGCTTGCCATCCTGGAGGAGGGCGTAGTTGCCGATGATGAGACGCGCCACCATCTTGAGCTGGTTGGCAAAGTCGGTGTTGGCAGCAGTGGCGTTGCCCCCAAAAGCGGCGGTGAAGTAGGTGTCCAAGACCGGGCCACCCGTGCCGTTGGTATAGGCCAGGGTATCTGCCACGACCCCTTCGGTCACACGGGCTGTTTTGGCCGTGTTTTGGTAGGAGGCGTCAAACAGGTTGGCATGGTTCATGGCCATGAGTTTTTCCAGGGCCTTCAGCCGCCAGCCCTGGCCGGTGGTCTTGTAGTTCGTGCTCGTCAGCGGGTCATAACCATTGGCTCCGGCGAGGAAGGGTTTCAGCGTGACGTTGGTGAGAGCATCGGCATACCCCACATTGCCTGGGCCATAACCATCGAAGTCGAGCGCACCGGCGGTGCTCATGACGAAGGGCTGCTCGCTGGTGCCTACCTGGAAGCTGTTGACCCCAGCGATGGAAACACCCATGGCGAGACCTGCGGAGTTGGTGTTGCTGGCGGCATCCAGCAGATCGGCAATGCGACCGCCCCAACCGCTGGTGAAGGGCTGGTCGGCGATGGATGACTGCCATTGCAACACCTGATCCGAGTGGGAGAAGAGCTGCGGTGGTTTCGTGGGCGCGAGCGCCGCGAAATTGGCACGGGTGACGCCGGGCTGGGTGAGAGTGCCGACGTTGGTGACAAAGGCGAGGTCCTGAGAATCGAAGAGGGACTTCAATCCTTCGCAGGCCGGATGGATGGCGAGGTCATTGTTCGTGTAGCCAGCGCCCGGATCAAAGGTGCCGGGGTTGTCCGGCGTGATGGCGGTGAGGGCCAACTCCGCCGTGGGCACGGCTAGGCCACCGCTGCCGCCTGCATAAGTGGGGATGCCGCGGTAGAACTCATAGTGGGAACGGGCCGCGCTGGGCCCCCGAGGAATGAGCAGGTTGTTCGAGTCGTTACCACCGCCCTGGAAGATGCAGACCAGGGCCTTGAAATCATTGGGGCCACCCGCAGCGGCGGCGGATCCCACCAATTGAAGCTGGGAGAGGGTGTTCACCATGCTGGTGATCCCCAGCGTGGCGCAGGAGCTCTGCACCAGGAAATCGCGGCGGTTGGGCTTGCTGCGGTCAAGGGTCTTGCGAAGAGAAAGATTCATAAGGGTGTGGATCTAAAGTTGCGATGACGTTCGTGAACCGATCAGTGCGAGGTGACAGCGGAAGGTGAAACCGACATGAGGTAGGCAGCGAAGCGGCAGCGGTCGCGCACCTCATTGGGGAAGTTTGTCGCATCGGTGGAGAGGCGGGTGAGGCTGTAGCTATTGTGGATGGCTTCGATGATGGCGAGACGTGGATTGTCGGTCGCGGGGGCGACATCAGGCCACTTGGCCTTGAAGCGGCCGCCGCCCCAGTAGAGGTCCAACTTGTCGATCACCGCTTTGGATCCGGCCAAATGTCCGGCGGGTGCGGTGGTGGTGGACTCCGGCGTGGCTCCACGGGCTGCATGGTAGGCCGTCGTGTAGATGCCGGTGAGCTCAGACCAGTCAAAGAGAAGGTTGTCCTTCTGCTGATTGCTACCAGCGGCATCGCTGGCGAAGTAACCAAACTCGAAGGCGAGATTGGAATTTGGCCGGACATGCTTCTCGGTGATGATAGTCACGGTGACGGGGGCGGTCGGCGCACTGGAGAGCTTGATGGTGTAGGTGATGGAATCTCCTTCCTGCACTTCGGTGCCGTTTTGCGTGATGATGAGGCGGCCCAGCGCGTCGTTGTCATTGATGGTGACGGTGAGGGTGCCCACACCGGTCACAGCGTAACCGCCCACCGCATTTGGCGTGCAGGTGAGCACGGCCGTCTGAGGCGGAGCCTCAAGCGTGGCATCATCCACGGCGGTCAGGGTGAGGATCTGCGGCTGGTTCCAGTTCGCCGTGGTGAAGGTAAGCGTCGCAGGAGAGACGGTGGCCTGGCCTGCGGCCACGGTGGGAGTGACGGTCACCGTGGCAGTGGGGGCCTTCCTCAGGAAGACATAGACGGTGTCGGAATTCCCCACAGCTCCTTCATTGACGATGGTGCCAGTGCCCGTGGGGACGATGCCGACAGTGGCGGATGTTTCATTGGCATCCGAGATGATGGCATTAACGCTGGGCACGGAGTAGAACTGGTAGTTCAGGTCCACCGAGGCGATCTTATGACCGATGAAGACGGCGCGGCTGGAGTTGTTAGACGCACTGGCAGCCAGATTGACGGTAACTGTCTGTGGTGTGCTCCAGTTGGCATCGGTGAAGGTGATGGAGGCCGGGGAGAAGCTCACAAGATTCGCGCCGCCGATAGCATTGTTAGCCTGAGGAGTGATGGTGACATTCCCCTGCGGCTTGGAGCCGAGCACAATGGTGTAGGTGTCTGAAGGCTGGCTGTTTTCCGCCAGCCAGGTGTAGCCACCGCTTTGGGTGATGTTCACCATCGCGCTGCCATAGACGTCATTGTCCCCGATCAGGATGGCGCCCGTGCTGACGGTGTCTGTGACCCGGTAGCCCCCCGTGTTGCTGGCCACGTAGTTGACAGTGGAGTTGTGGGCGTTCTCAATGTCGGTGTCATCCACCGCAGTGACGGTGACTGTTTGGGGCTGATTCCAGTTGGCAGGGGTAAACACCAGGCTGGTGGCGGAGAGACTGACCTGCGTCGGATTGTAGAAGCAGGAGAGGGTGACATCAGCCGAGGGCGCACGGCGGAGAACGACGGTGTAAGAGTCTGTGCCGCCCCCCTCAACCACGCGGGTATTGCCGCCGGACTGAACGATGGAGATGAGCGCGCGAGCCAGATCATCGCTGTCGAGGATACGGACGGGCACCGTGGTGGTGAGGCTGGCATAACCAGCCGTGCTGCTGGCCAGGGTGGTGGCATTCAGCGTATCGGTATGCACGCCTTCACTGCCCGTGTCCGCGGTCGAGATGATCGTCACGGTCTGGGCTGTGGTGTAGTTAGCAGGGGTGAAGGTCAGAGCGGTGGTGTCCACCAAAGTGCCATTCACACGGTAGCGGAACTGCGTGCTCGCACGGCCCAGATTGACGGTGACGTCTGCCGCAGGCACCGGACCTGTGAGAGCGATGTCTACCGTATCCGTACCGGCATCTTCCATAACGAGTGTGGAATTGGCCGTCTGGGTGATGACGATCCTTCCCGAGGTGTCGTTGTCATTGACCGTCACCGCCACATCGGCGGCGACCATGCCATTGTAGCGAGCATCGGTGCCAGCAATGATGGAGGTGGAATTGACAATGATGAGGTCCAGGGCCGCCTCGGCAGCCGTGCTGTCCGCAGCCGTGACGGTGATGGTAGCGGTGCGATTCCAGGCGGTGCCGCCAGAGGTGGCACTGGTGAAGTCCACCGATGTGGGGTTGAAGGTCACCTGGGCAGTGCCGTTCGCTGCATTCAGGAGCCAGGCGGCCGGAGTCACACGGACGGTAGCGCCGCTGAGGGGAGCTGCACCGAGCGTGATGTTGTAGGTGAAGGTGGCACCACCTTCCGTGACACTGCCCGTGGTGGGCGTGACGTTCACGGATGGCTGGGCGGCTTCATTGTCACCGACGGCCACCGTGACCGTGGAGAAATCCTGCACCACATAACCGCCCGTGGCGCTGGCCGTGTAGGTGAGCACGGTGGAATGGGCATTTTCCACGGTTGCGTCTTCAACAGGGGTGATGGTCACCGTCTGCGGAACAAACCAGTTGTTAGGCGTGAAGGTGAGGGCACCGCTGGAGAGAGTCACCTGATTGGCCACGGAGAAGGTGGGGGTCAGCGTGACGTTGGCGGAGGGAGCCCGGCGCAGGGCCACTTCGATGGTGTCCGTCATGCCGCTTTCGTGCACGCGGGTGGCACCATTGGTCTGGATGATCTGGACTACCCCGGCACCGCTATTGATGTCGTCATTGTCGAGGACGGTGGCAACCACCGTGGAGGACAGGCTGAGGAAACCGGCTGGTTGGCTGGCATTGGTGCTTGCGGTGATGACATCGGTCACATTCGCCTCAGCGGTGGCATCATTGTTGGCCGTGACGGTGACGGTCTGCGCCGTATTCCAGTTGGCCGGCGTGAAGGTAAGCGTGGCTGGGGAGAGCGCGGCCTGGCCTGCGGAGGCGAGGGTCACGACCACATTGGCAGCTGGGGCTGCTGGGCCGCTGAGGCTCACATTCAAAGTATCCGTGCCGCTGCCTTCCGTCACCAGGGTGGAACCAGAAGTCTCCGCGATGACGATGCGTGAGCCATTGTCATTGTCGGTCACAGCCACATTGACGTCTGAGACGACAAAGGTGTTGTATCGCGAATCCGTGCTAGTGACCGCAAAGGCGAGACTAGCCGTCTGGGCACCTTCAGTCACGGTATCGTCCGTGGCTGTAACGGTGACCGTCTGGGCGGTGTCCCAGTTGGCCGAATTGAAGGTCAGCGTGGAATTCGACAGGCTGAGCTGACCGGCGGGCGTGGCTGTCATGGCGATGACCACGTCATTGTTAGGCGCGCCCGTGAGCTTCACGGTGAAGGTGTCGGTGGCACCACCTTCCGTCACCGCCGTGGTCCCGGAGCTCTGGACGAGCTGGATGCCAGCGGAGGAATTGATGTCATTGTCACCCACCGTTGCATCCAGCGTGGTGACGTTGCTGTAACCGCCGCCGCTGGCCACATAACGGATGGTGCTGGTGTGGGTGGATTCCACGCTCAGGTCGTCCGTGCCGGTAATGGTGACCGTCTGCGGCACCCACCAGTTGGTGGGAGTGAAGGTAAGGTTGGCAATGCCGGCCACGTCGCCGTTGTTGCCGCTCCAGGTCAGGGTGACATTGCCCGTCGGGGCTTTGTCGAGCACGACAAAGTAGGTGTCGGTCAGCCCGCCTTCCACCACTTTGGTATTGCCCCAGGTCTGGGTGATGGAGATGCCATTGTTGACGGCGTTGTCATTGTCATTCACGCGCACATCCAGCGGGGCGCAAGGCAGCGCATTGTAGGTGGCATCCGTGCTGGCGGTGGAGTGGGTGATCTGGGTGAACTGGATGCCTTCAAAGGCAGCATCATCCACTGCATTGATGGTGACCGTCTTGGCCCCTGTGTAAGTGCTATTGGTAAAGGTCAGCGTGGCGACGCCAGGGGAAGGCTTCAATAGGGTGGCATCCGTGGAGGTGATATCCACCACACTGGAATTGTAGTTGAAGGTCACAGTCACGTTCGCCGTCGGGGCGGTGCCGCTGGCAAAGGCGACGGTGTAGGTGTCGGTGGTGCTGCCTTCCGTGACCATGGCGACACCCGTGTTGGTGGCCTTGGTGGGGATGAACCGGCGACCGACGTCATTGTCCGTGACTGCGCAGTTGAAGTCGGAAACCTGGAGGCCGCTGTAGCCCACATCGCCGCTGGTGACGGTGTGGCGGATGGTGGCCACGCGTGTGTTCAGCGGTGCAGAGCCTGCGAGGAAGCTGTTCACCACGGTGTCATTGTTCGCAGTCAGCGTGATCACTTGTGGGGTGTTCCAGTTGGTGGTGTTGAAGGTCACCGAAGCAGGAGAGAACGTGACGTCCGGGCTAGCGGCAGGAGCGGCGGCGACCTGGATAGCGCTGACAGCATTGGGAGTCACCGTCACCGTCTGGCCAGCGGCCGGAGGTGCGGAAAGCAGGACCGTGTAAGTGTCTGTCGTGCCGCCCTCCACCACCGTGCTGCTGCCACCACTCTGGCTAATGGCGACCAGTTTGGCCGTGGTGGTGTCGTTGTCCGAAACGGTGAAATTGATCGGTGGTGTGTAGTTGCCAGCGAAGTTGAGATCCGCGCTGGCCATCGTGTGCAGCAGCGAGGTGGGGCGGGTGCCGTCGGCACCTTGGTTTTCCAAACCGCGCACGGTCACCGTCTGCGGGATGTCCCAGTTGGTGGAGTCAAAGGTCAGGGTGGTGACGCTGGTCTGCACCTGAGCGGCAGTATTGGCCGAATTGGTGACAAAGTCGTCCAGACCGAAGCCTGGGTATGCGCCGGTGAGGCCCATCCAGGTGAGGGCATAGTGGCGGTTCACTCGGTTCACCAAATTACTCTCGGTATTGATCTGGAGTTCTGGACCAAACAGACCTGCATTCGCCATAGGGCCGGGCTGCACGTAGTCTGGCAGGAACCAGTTGAACACGCTCGGGGCCTTTTGCGGAGACTGGCCGATGGCACCGGTTTGGTCATTGAGACGGATGCGTGTGGCACCGGGGATGAAGGCGGAGGCTTCCGAGGCGGGATAGGAAGTCACCATTGGGCTGTCGGCACCGGTGAAGGGCAGCTTCATGTTCACCAGATTTGAGAGAGGCGCATTGCTGTAGGCCTTCAGCGCACGGAACAGGGAGGCGTATTGGATGAGCGGTTCCTTGAGCTTGCCTGCACCCACGAGGCTGTCGGCCACGGCCAGGGATCGGGCTTCATAATCCAGCAGAATGGCCTTCATCACCTCTCCCAGATTGCCATTGGAGGTGCGGTAGGCTTCGCTCACACGATAAAGGTAGCCGGGGCTGGGGTTCGAAGTGGTGAGGCGCTGGATCAGCAGCCGGGAAATGAAGACCGGGGTATTCGGGTGGCCATTGTAGGAGCCGGAGGCAGGGTCACCTGCCAGCGCATTGTGGGCGATGCGAAGATCTTCATCGGCCAGAGGATGAGTCTGCACATCGGTAAGGCCGACGGTGTTAACCAGTGGGATCTGCTTTTCCCCTGCTTTGCCGGCGAATAGGACTTTGGAGACAGTGCCGGAGACTTCGCCAAGGGAGTTCACATAAGGATTGAAGTCGTGGTAGGTGATGCCGTTGACACGGCCCAGGGCCTTCATCGGATAGATCCAGGATGCCTGGTACCAGGTCTCTCCGCCACCGATGCCGAAGTCCGTGAAATGAACGCCCTGGAATTCGATCTGCGGACTGGCGCTGACACTGGATGGCACCAGCACATTTCCCTGGGAGCTGTTGCGGCGCACCGTGATGGCCGCATGACGGGCCCCATAGGTGAGGCCGGTCATCACACGGGCGAGCTCGGTGATGTCGGTCTGGTCATAGGTAGGGATGGGCAGGCCGTTTTCTCCCAGAACCAGGCTGCCATCTGGATGGCGGAGCACGAGGCCGACGGTGAAGAGCTGCATGATCTCACGCGCATAGTTTTCATCCGGGGAGATTTCCACATTGCCACTGGTGTAGCGGGCGCGGTTGCGCAGGTGGCTGAGATAGACACCCATCATCGGGCTGTAGGTCACCTTCTCCAACAGGTCACGGTATTTGCCGAAGGCTCCCTGGGCCAGCATGTCCCAGTAGTTGGCCGTGCCGTAGTGGCGACCGGCCACGGTGGTGTCGTTTTCAGAGATGACGAGGATTTCCTGAAGGGCGGCGGCCATGCGCTGGCGCACCTGAGCCTTGGACTGCAGCACCATCGTCCACCATTCGCGGCGGCGGTTGGCGCTGTTCTGCGGCGAGTTGAAGCTGAAGGCGTTGTTCGTCGCGTTGTTGTAAGGGTTCGTCAGATTGCCAAAAGCATCAAAGCTGGCTCCGAAACCGGCGCTGGCGAACTGTGGGTCATTGCCAGCCTGGATGGGCTTGGCACCGCGCATGACAAACTCCTCATTGTCGGCAGACATAACCAGGGTGAGGAAATTCGGGGAGGGGGTGGTGCCCGGATCCATCTGCTTATTCAGCCAGTTGGTATAACCCTGGATGAGATTGGCCGCCGTGCAGCCATCGGTCAGGGTCCCGTCCACCAGCTCAATCTCGGCTTTCACCTCATTGTAGCTGCTGGTGTTGGCGCCGAAGGTGCACTGATCGAGGAAGCGGTAGATGTCGCGCTCTGCCTCCACAGCGGTGAGGCTGCCTGGGAGGGCGGGTTCATCCAGATCGGGGCGGTTCGGATCAAAGTCTTCAGAGCCTTGGGCCGCATTGAAGAAGCCAAAGATTTCACCGGCGGTGTAGTTCACCGTATTGATATCCACATAGATCCGGCCAGCGTTGAGGGCATCCAGCATGGCTTGGTCCGTTGTTTCGGAGGCGGCGGCGCGGATGAGCCAGGTGACGTTGTTGATCTGGCCCACGCCCAGGTTGTTGCGGATGTCCTGGTCATTGTTGATGCGGAGGTAAGTGGTGTTTTGCGGCGAGCTCAGACCGCTGACGTTCACGCTGGTCTTGGCGTCATTGTTGTCGCCTTCCAGCAGGGCCACGGCCACCCCAGAACCGGTGGAAACCACTCCCGTGCCACGGGACAGGTAAGCCACATACATGCTGCGGTTGTTGATGTTGGTCGGGTCCGCATCGCTGATGCGCACATAAGTTGGGTAGGTGACGATCGCGGGATTGGCGCCTGAAGGAATGGGGCCAAAGGTCACTTTCAGGTTCTCTGGAACCTCGACAACGGAATCGCGGACTGGATTGATGTTCACCACGTAAGGAGAACCAGTGACCCCCTGCCCTGCTGGCAGCAGGAGATTGCCCCCGCTGACGCCGGGGATGGAATAGTCGGCGGCGATCGCATTGCCTTTGGTGATGTCGGTGCTGCCAGCTTCCGTGGTGACCCGCAGGTTCAATTGCATGGTGCCGTAGCTGCGGCTGAGCTGGATCACAGCGGGCGAGGAAACCGGAGTGGTGGCTTTTCTGTCCACGGTTTCAAAGGCAGTGGCAGTCGTCACACTGGCAGTCAGGGAATACAAACTCTGGAGAGTATCCCAGTCTGTGGCAGTGCCGCCGGAGGCGTTGGAGGGGCTGGTCGCCAGACTTGGATTGGTGCCCATCTGGGTTTCGATGGTATCGGAGACACCATCACCATCGGCATCGGCAGCCTGCTGAACCACGAACCAAGCTCCATTTTCGGCAGTATGGACATTGTCCGCAGAAGGGGAAGCGTCTTCATCCGCCACCAGATTCACTCCCGCAGCATTCAACTGACCATGGCGCAGCACGATGGGATCTGCATCGCTGGCCAGACCAGTTTCATAATAACCTTCCACCTGGAAGCTGGCCTCACCATTGCCCTGGGCAGCGGCGAAAAGAGCCGGGGATGCATACTTGGAACCAAAGCTGGCCGCCGATGGCACCGAGCTCAGAGAACCAATCCCGGTGGCAAAGCGGAAGTTGCTGTTTGAGCTCATGAACTGGCCGGTCCCGCCGGGCATGACGATGAAATGCACTGTTTCAGCGGCATGGGTCTGATCGGCATTTTCGGCCTCCGTGAGGCGGACCCGGAAATTCACCGGCCAGAAATAAAGGGTGTCCACGCTGTCCACCCGGGCGGTCACAGCGCTGGCTTCGTTGACGGTCACGCACTGGGCAAAGACAGCGGGTTCGCGCTCATAATAGATGTCGCTGGCCCAGTAGCTGTCGCTCAGATACTGCACGGAGCCCGTATGGGTGACCCCAGTCGCGCTGCCTGCCTGCACCACCTGGCCACCGATGGCAAAGACCCCGGCTTCCATCACGGTGTAGCTGGCGGTCTCTGGAGCATGGATGCCATCGGCGAAGTCCCATTCGTCCACCTGATATTCGAAGCTTGCCTTGTTGCCATTGGCAGGATCCACCGCCAGCACATTGCGCACGCGCACTCCGGCAGGCGTGGCCTCATTTTTCGTCAAGGGCCCAAACACCACCACGGGGGCAGTGTAGGCCGTGGCCAGATTCACTTTAAACCATTGGGTGGGGGAGCTTTGATTGACGTTCACACTTCCGAACACCAGTTTCGCAGCGCTTTCTCCCGGCATGTCACCCACAAAGACGCCAGCCACGGTTTCTGCCGTGTGGTTCAGGTTGCTGTTGGAAGATGTTTCCTCCTGGAAGGAAAACTGGACGCGGGTGGAGCCATTTGAAAGGATGGGCAGGCTGCTCATTCTCAGATCGCCCGGTTCCGTGTCATTTTTGGTCTGGGTTTGGGCGACCACCACAGGATTGGTGAACGGGCCGGTGTAGAAAGTCTTGATGGCATTCCCCACTGTGCCTGGGCTGTAGGACCAGAGGACTTTGCCATCCAGATAGCCTATGCCTTCGGAAACTGCGATATAACCAATGCCTTCATTGGAAATCGCGGTGGTGTAGTTCTGCTGGGTCTCCAGATTCACCACGAAGCCGGTGTTCGTCACGGCGGAATTGCGAGTTTTCAAAGCGCGGGGGTTGTTGGCCGCGATGACGTTTGCCGTGGTTTCCACCTGGGTGAGCACCATGGGCGGGTAGGTGAAACCTGTGAGAGGCACCGTGGTATTCGCGCGGTTTACGGTTGACACGCGGCCAACCTGCCAGCGCTGGCTGCCAAAAACATGTGTGCCGGGGGTCATGGCAAAGAAATGAACTGTGATGGATCCAGGATGCGCCCCGGTGAGGTAATCCCATTCATCAATCTGCCATTGGAAGCCCGTGGCCGTCACATTACGCACTCGCACGGTGTGAGGGTGGCTATCCGCACTGTGGGCGGGCCCCATGACCACCACCGGAATGATGCCATTAAAATTGCGTGTGAAGGTGACCGACTGCCAGGTGGTCGAAGTCGCCTGCCCTCCGGCCAGGGTGATCGCACCGGATTCGAAGTTCACTTTGACCGGGGCCTGGGCCTGCGCTGCGCCGGAAGCCCCCAGCCAAAGCATGGAAACGAGGAACAGGACTCTTCCCAAGGGGCTTGTGAAAAGCGCCGTCCAGGTGCGACTCAGCGGGGATGCAAATAAGAGTGAATTCATAACAGCGCCGGATTTTCAAAATTCACGGCAAATAATGAATACCTTTATTATCCCCCTCTTGGGTGACGTGCATAACTAGGGATATTCCTTTATCACCCAAGCTACTAAGGAGTCTACAGTGGAATCCGGGATTTCAGGACCATGGGAGATGTTTTTTGGGCCATCCACCCGCTCTTTTCCTCTCTCTTTCCCTCTTTAAATCGGCCAAAATCCAAACCGCAGTTGTCCACAGGCACGTATCGTGGCAACATTCCTGACCACCTATGCCCCTCGCAGCTTACCATCTTCTTCATATTCTGGGTCTTATCCTCGTGTACATCGGCTTTGGCGCCCTGCTGTCCAATGACAGCGCCAAGTCCGCCATGAAGTGGCACGGCACCGGATTACTCATCAGCCTTGTGTCCGGCTTTGGCATGCTGGCCAAAATGCAACTCTTCAGCGCCCTGCCTACCTGGGTCTATGTGAAGCTGGGCCTCTGGCTGGTCCTTGGTTTCCTCCCCGTCCTGGCCAAGCGTCGCGTGGTGAAGCCCTCCGTCATCATCGTCATCGCCGCCTTGATCGGCGTGTTCATGGGCTACCTGGGCTACACCAAGTCGCTCTAAGGTTTCGCCTTCCCAGCCGCTTTTTAAGAACGCACGAAGTGGTCACCGCTTCGTGCGTTTAGTTTTTCCAGTCCCGGCCCTTCGTCATGAAAACGCCCCTCTTTTGCCTCATGTCCACCGCCCTCTTTGCCCAGCCTCTGCCCTACCCGGAAACCCGTCAGGACCCCGCCGTCTCCGATGACTACCACGGCACGAAGGTGGCAGATCCCTACCGCTGGCTGGAAGATGACAACAGCGAGGAAACCAAGGCCTGGGTCACGGCCCAAAATGCCGTCACCTTCCCCTACCTGCACCAGCTCCCGAAACGGGCCGAGCTACGCGCGCGCCTGGAAAAACTCTGGAACTACGAGCGCGTAGGCGTGCCCTTTGAAGAAGGCGGTCGCTGGTTTTTCAATCGCAACTCCGGCCTGCAAAACCAGAGCGTTTTCTACGTCACCGAAGACCTGGAAAAAGAACCACGCCTTTTGTTAGACCCGAACACCCTTTCCACCGATGGCACCACCTCCCTCACGGAGACAGCCCCCAGCCCGGATGGCAAATTCCTCGTCTATGGCCTGTCCAAAGCCGGCAGTGACTGGCAGGAATTCCGCGTCAAGGACATCGCCACCGGCAAGGACAGCGCGGACGTGCTGGAATGGATCAAATTCAGCGGCGCTTCCTGGGCCAAGGACAGCCGTGGTTTTTACTACAGCCGTTACCCGCAGCCCAAAGAAGGCGCGGCCCTGACCGAGGCGAACAAGAACCAAAAAGTCTATTTTCACAAACTCGGCACACCGCAGAGTGAAGACCGCCTAGTCTATGAACGCCCCGACCAGCCAGACTGGGGCCTGCACGCCTACGTCACCGATGACGGCCATTACCTCACCTTCAGCGTCACCGAAGGCACCGACCCGAAGAAGCGCATCTTTTACCAAGACCTCACCCAGCCCGAGGCCAAAGTGGTGGAGCTGCTGAATGACTTCGATGCCGCTTACAGCTTCGTGGACAACGTCGGCCCCGTCTTCTACTTCCATACGAATCTCGATGCGCCGCGCTACCGTGTCATCGCCATTGATGTCACGAAACCCGAGCGCCAAAACTGGCGCGAGATCCTGCCGCAGACCGAGGACAAACTCGACGGCATCTCCATCGTGGGCGGCCAGATCCTGGCGGAGTATCTCAAGGATGCCCGTTCCGACATGCGCGCCTTTGATTTGGAAGGGAAACTCATCCGCTCCATCCAGCTCCCCGGCATCGGCACCATCGGTGGGTTTAACGGCCGCCGCAGCGATACCTTCACCCACTACGCCTTCACCAGCTTCACCACGCCCGGGGCCATCTACCGTTACGACATCGCCACCGGACAGAGCAGCCTTTATCGCCAGCCGAAGGTGGACTTCGACGGCAGCCAGTACGAGACGAAACAAATCTTTGCCACCAGCAAAGACGGCACCCGCGTGCCCATGTTCATCGTCCATAAAAAAGGCCTGAAGCTGGACGGCAACAACGCCACGCTCCTCTACGGCTACGGCGGGTTTAACATCAGCCTCACCCCCGGCTTTTCCATCGGTCGCACCGTCTGGTTAGAAATGGGCGGCGTCTATGCCATGGCCAACCTGCGCGGCGGCGGCGAATACGGTGCCGACTGGCACCGCGCCGGGACGAAGCTGACCAAACAGAACGTCTTCGATGACTTCATCGCCTGTGCTGAGCATCTCCAAAAAGAAGGTTATACCTCGCCGAAAAAACTCGCCATCATGGGCGGCAGCAATGGCGGCCTCCTCGTCGGTGCCTGCATGGCCCAGCGGCCCGAGCTCTTCGGTGCGGCCCTCCCCGCCGTGGGTGTCATGGACATGCTGCGCTTTCATCTCTTCACCATCGGCTGGGCCTGGAAGAGCGACTACGGCAGCAGCGAAAAGGCCGATGAATTCAAGGCCCTCTACGCCTACTCCCCGCTGCACAATCTGAAGCCCGGCACCCGCTACCCCGCCACCCTCGTCACCACCGCCGATCACGATGACCGAGTGGTGCCCGCACACAGCTTCAAATTCGCCGCCCGCCTCCAGGCCTGCCAAGCCAAAGATGGCCCGCCCGTGCTCATCCGCATCGAAACCAGCGCCGGTCACGGTGCCGGCACCGCCCTGAAAAAAGTCATCGAAGAAACCGCCGACGAATGGGCCTTCCTGCATCAGGTGCTGGAGATGGAGTGAGGCTAGATGGGTCGTCAAAAACCCAGTAGGTTGACCGCTCGGCCAGGGTTCCGAGCAGAAAGAGGCAAAGGCGAGGTGACGGACTTTTTCGTCGTCGCCTTTCCTTCGTCGCGATCTGTTTGGATACTCAACCCATCCTCTCCTCACGCCGGAACTGCTCCAGCTCCTGGCGTAGCGGCTCCCAGTAAGCGCGATCCAGGGCCTTCTCTGCACTGACCTCGGCATCCAAGGCAGCGCGGAGGGCATCCATGTCCGGTGTGCGGGCCAGGGCGAGGAGCGGCCGTTGGGATTCCAGGGCGGCGGCCTGGGAGGGGTAGCGTTGGCAGAGTTCTTGAACCAGTTCGGGGGTTCTCGCCTCCGTCAGCCAGAAATGAATCCACTCTGGATCGGCATGTTCCCGGTTTTCACGATAGTGAATGGCAACCAGGAGTTCAATCATCGGCCAGTCTTTGCTGCGCTGGGTTTTCTTGGCCTTGACGAGATCAGGCACGCTCAGAAGATGGTATTCAGCCCCTGCGTCGTCACCATAGGTAGTTCGTCGCGCCCAAAGGGTAGCAAAATCAGGAACTCCACGCATCTGGGTCATCACATCCACCCTCAGCCCCTCAACTCCAGGGGCCTGACAACGGTAGTGGATGGCATGACCGCGCTTTAGAAAGGCAGGATCAAAACGCGGAATCGCAATGCGCTCTGCCTTCAGTTCTGCCAGGGCTCTGTGCAGCCGCTCATAGTTTTCATCATCTGCACAGAGGGCAAAATCGATGTCCTTGCTAACTTGCGCCGCGCCGTAGAAGACGCAGGCCTGCCCTCCCATGAGCAGCGCCTGGACGCCATGCTTCTGGATCATCAAAAGGACTTGTCGGATCGGGGTCGGGATCAAGGCTGCCTCCCATGGCTAAATATTGGGCGAAGATGATCTCGCTGCGCCGGAAACGCTCCAGAGGGGTGAGATCCACCCACTCCTTCCATTCGTCCGGCAGTTGCTCATAAGTCATCTCGCTATTCAGCGTACCATAGCGGGTAGAGGTGGCAAGGGAGGACTTGGGCGGGCCTCCATGCGGCTTTGCAACTGGATTTTGGTATTCCCGAATGGCAAAAGTAGTTGTGGCGAAGCGTGCTGGCTGGATAAGGTGAGGAAATATGGCCTCGCTCAATAAAGTCATGCTCATCGGCAATCTCACCCGCGACCCGGAGGTGCGTTACACCCCCAAGGGAAGTGCGGTCTGTGACATGGCCATTGCCGTCAATCGGCGTTACCTCACGGAAAGTGGCGAACGCCAGGAAGAAGTGACTTATTTGGACATCGTCCTCTGGGGCAAGCAGGCCGAGCTGGCAGGCCAGTTCCTGGCGAAAGGCCGCTCCGTCTTCATCGAAGGCCGTCTGCAGATGGATACCTGGGAAGACAAGGCCACGGGCCAAAAGCGCAGCAAGATCAAGATCGTGGCCGAGAACATGCAGTTCCTCGACAGCAAAGGCGGTGCCCCCGGAGGGGGTGGCGGCGGCGGTGGTGGAAACTATGCAGGCGATGACGAGGGCTACAGCGCCCCGGCACCCCAGCAGCGTCGCCCCGCAGGTGGCGGTGGTGGTTACGGTGGCGGCGGCAACTCGGGAGGAGGAGGCGGTGGTGGTTACCAGCGCCCAGCCGCACAGCAGCAGCGCCCTCCACAACGCCAGGCCCCGGCCCAGCAGGACGACTTCGGCGAAGGTCCCATCACCGATGGGATGGAAGACGACGACATTCCGTTTTGAGTCAGACCGGGGCCACACGCCTCGTTTTCACCTTCGAAACTCCCGCAGTGCGCCAACTTTGCGCATCAGAGGGCCATGTTTGGCCTGGGCTTAGGAATGGTCAACGCCATGCGTTGAGGCAGGTAAGGCGGCACATTCAACCCGTGCCGCATCCACCCTGCCGCCATGAAATCCCTGCTGCCCATCCTGCTCCTCTCTCTCGTCAGCCTCACGGCCGTCTTTGCCAAAGGCGGTCCACCCATCAATGACCTTTGCCCCGTGGATGGCAAAGCCGCCCGTGTGATCTACCGGGTTTTTGAAGACAAGGGCACCATCATCTTCTGCTGCGCCTCCTGCCTGGACGACTACAAGAAGAATCCCAATCGCTACAAGGTCATCCCCAAGGTGGAGAAGTAGAGACATTGCTTGCATTTCGGCGTGGCTTCGGGCTTGAATCACGCCCTCACTCCGAAATGCATCCTGAACCCGTCGCCCCCTCACGCACTCCCTGGTACCGGGTCCTGTACATCCAGGTGCTCATCGCTGTGGCGGTCGGTATTGCCATCGGCCACTTTTTCCCGGAGCACGGGAAGGCCCTGGAGCCCCTGAGCAAAGGTTTCATCAGCCTGATCAAGATGATGATCGCTCCGATCATCTTTTGCACCGTCGTCCACGGCATCGCCTCCATTGGCGATGTGAAAAAGCTGGGACGGGTGGGCGGTAAGACCTTGCTATATTTTGAGATCGTTTCCACGCTGGCCCTGGTCATCGGCCTCATCGTGGTGAACACGCTGCGGCCCGGAGACGGCTTCAATGCGGACCTGACCACCCTGGATGCCAAGGATGTGGAGACCGTGCAGGGGTATGCTGGACAGGCCAAGAACCTGAGCACCACGGCCTTTTTGCTGGGCATCATCCCGAAGACTTTTGTCAGTGCCTTTACTGAGGGGAACCTGCTGCAGGTGGTTTTTGTGGCCTTGCTGGCGGCCTTTGCCATCGCGGGCCTGGGTGAACGCGGTAAGCCCGTGCTGCATGTGGTGGATCAGGCCAGCGACCTGTTCTTCGGCATCATGCGCATCGTCATCAAAGTGGCACCTTTGGGGGCCCTGGGGGCGATGGCGCATACCATTGGCAGTTATGGCATCGGCTCATTGCAGCAGTTGCTGAAGCTGATGCTGGGTTTTTACCTCACCTCGGCGCTGTTTGTGGTGGTGGTGCTGGGGCTCATCGCACGGGTGGCTGGTTTTTCCATTTTCAGGTTTCTCATTTACATCAAAGAAGAACTCCTGGTGGTGCTGGGTACCAGTTCCTCTGAAACGGTGCTGCCCCAGATGATCCAGAAACTGCGTGGCCTGGGCTGTGCCCCCTCCACGGTGGGGCTGGTGATCCCCACCGGTTACAGTTTTAACCTGGACGGCACCAACATCTACATGGTGATGGGGGCGGTGTTCCTGGCCCAGGCGACGAATACACCGATGGATCTCAGCCAGCAGATCGCCCTGCTGGCTGTCGCGATGGTGACTTCCAAGGGAGCCAGCGGGGTGACCGGAGCGGGCTTCATCACACTGGCAGCCACACTGGCGGCTGTGCCGAGCGTACCCGTGGAAGCGATGGCACTGATTCTGGGTATCGATCGATTCATGAGCGAGTGCCGGTCCCTGACCAATCTGGTGGGCAATGGCGTGGCCACAGTGGTCATCAGCCGCTGGGAGGGCGAGGTGTCCGCCGAGGCGCTACAGGCGAATTTACGGGAACCAATTCCCCCGCCGCCGCCGAATGCATAAGGAGGATGCGAGACTTCCCTGTTTCACTGCTTGCATCCCCCGGCACCCAGGTGCCACTTTGTCTCATGGCCGCCCGTCACCTCAGGTACACGATTGCGCTCATCATGGCTCTTACAGCCATGCTATCGCCCCATTTCCTCATGGCAGAAAACCTACGCATCGGCATCGTCGGCCTGGATTCTTCCCATAGCGAGCAGTTTACCCTGCGGCTGAATGACCCTGCCAATCCCAGCCACATCCCTGGCGCACGTGTGGTGGCGGCCTATGCGGGAGGCAGCCCAGACCTGCCTGAAAGCGCCAACCGTGTGGCGGGCTTTACGGCGACCCTGAAGGACAAATATGGGGTGCAGATCCTGGGCAGCATCACCGAGGTCTGTGCCGCCGTGGATGCGGTGATGATCCTGAGCGTGGATGGCCGCCCACACCTGGCCCAGGTGCGCGAGGTGCTGCTGTCTGGCAAACCTTTCTTCCTCGACAAACCGGTGGCTGCGAGCCTGAAGGACATCGTGGAAATCTACAAGGCAGCCGAAGCTGCCAAGGTGCCGTTTTTCAGTGCCTCGGCCATGCGCTGGTACCCTGGCGTGATTGAGGTGGCCACGGCGGAAACCACCCCTGCCCTGGCGGCCATCTCTTATGGCCCGGCCCCCATTCTGCCCTTTCATCCGGACCTTTACTTCTATGGCATTCACCCGGCGGAGGCCCTGTTCACCGTCATGGGCAGCGGCTGCCTGGAAGTGCGCCGCACCGCCAGTGCTGCCAGTTCCGTGGTCACAGGCCGGTGGGAAGGAGATCGCCTGGGCACCCTGCATGCCATCCATGCCCTGCCCATGGGATCCCCCAACTACAAGCTGACCCGCTTTGGACAAAAAGGCGTTGTCGAACAAAAAAACCAGGGGGACTACACCCCACTCCTGCGCGAGATCATCAAGTTTTTCCAGTCCCGGCAGCCGCCTGTCACCCGGGCACAGACCCTGGAAATCTATGCCTTTTTAGAAGCGGCTGAACAGAGCAAAAGCCAAAACGGCAAGCCGATCTCCCTGCGGGATGTCCTCCGCAAGGCCGGAGCTCCTGAAGAATGGCTGCCCGAGGCACCTCCAGCGCCCAAAAGCTAGACAGTCAGCGGGTATACGCTGGTCCCAGGACGGATTCCAAGCGTTTCCTGGGGTCAGATCCATGCAAGGGTTCCCACGACGGATGCCCCATTTTAAGGCCAACAGGCCCCTCTCTACCGGAATGGGTAGGTGAAGCATCGTCCCCTGTTCTAGGGGGAAAGATCGTTTCGTGAATACCTGATTCTGTCTTGGGCTGCTTTTTCCATGGCAAAGGCAATTATTAGACAAATGCTCACATTTAGACAAAACTATTCGACAATAAATTGACAAATGATTGAACACAGCTCTTTTTGTCGATGTCTGGAATAACATCGTCCAGGAGGCGTCCAACCTTGAACCCCCCATTAAAATGACTGAAACCATCGACATCGAGCAGGAGCGTCAGATCCAGGAAGACATCCAGTTGATCCAGCGAATCGCAGAACGCGACTCGGCTGCCTTCCAGATGTTCTACAAAAAGTATTCTGGCCTCATTTTTGCCGCCATTTCCAACGTCCTCAACGACCACCACGACACCGAAGACGTGATGCAGGAGGTGCTGGTGCAGCTATGGAACAAAGCCCATCTTTACGAACCCCGTAAGGGCAAGCCACTGACCTGGCTGACAACCATGGCCCGCAATCGTGCCATTGACCGCATCCGCTCCAAGCAGCGCCGCTCACGCCTCAACGACGACTTTGAATCGGAGAACAAGAAGCTCCAGTTTGAATTCGAGGAATCCGGCTTGGAAATCCTGGAGGAGAAGGAGCGTGACTCCATCGTCCACCGTGCCGTATCAAAGCTGAACGACGACCAGCGGGAAGCCATTCATCTGGCCTACTTCAGCGGGCTGACGCAGGCCGAAGTTGCCGAGCGGCTCAACGAGCCTCTGGGCACTATCAAAGCCCGCATCCGCCGGGGTGTGAGCCGCCTGGAAGCTTTGGTGAAGCCTCGCATGGCCTGATTCACATCGGGCTCATCCGTTTAAAACTCCGCATGGCGCGCCTTTACCGGCGCGCCATTGCTTTTTTAGGCGGGCTTTTTTTGGCCGCAGCCTTCTTGGCTTTCACCGCAGGGGCTTTGCTCACCACCACCGGAGTCGCGGGAGCAGATTCCGCCGCAGGCTCCCCCTTCAGGACGCGCAGTTCCTTTTCCAGCTCCGCCAAACGGCGGGAGGTAGCGTCCAATTTTTTCGCGACCAAACGGGCGACAAACTCAAAAAGGGCCGCATGAAAAGCGGGATCTTCTTCGCGGGGGTGGATGTCCTGAAGGAACTTTTGATCCACCGCCAGGCATAGCGCCCGGCTTCCTGCAATGACGGAGGCTGCGCGCTTGTCCTGATTGACCAGGGCCAGCTCACCAAAAACGTCTCCCACACGGGAGATGAGGGCCACTTTTTTACCGGCCACCTTGACCTCCAGCTCCCCGTTCAGGAGGATGTAGATGCGAGAATCAATGGATCCTTCGCGGATGATGGTATCGCCCGCATCGCACTGGAGCAGGCTGGAAGAGTTGAGCACTTCATCCAACTGGTCCTCCGTGAAACTGTTGAGGAATGGCACCGAACTTAGCGGTGCTGGCAGTTGGCCTTCCTCGTGAATGTAAGCGTACTCTTTCATGGAATGCAGAACACTATTTCACGTCTCCGCGATGATGAACAGAGCAATCCCCGTGCAAACGCAACTTTTTTGTCCACGGGGGCAAAACCTACCCTCAGGTGCCGAAGCAGCGGTCTCCTGCATCACCCAGCCCCGGCACAATGTAACAGCGGTCGTTGAGCCCATCATCAACGGCGGCGGTGATCACTGGCACATCGGGATGCTGGGCGGCAAAGGCCTGCAATCCATGAGGGCAACTCACCACACAAATGAAGGTGATGGAGGTGGCCCCGGCCTCCTTGAGCTGGTTAACGGCGCTGCAGGCGCTGCCACCGGTGGCCAGCATGGGATCCAGCAGAAAGACATCGGCCTGCGCCAGCACTGAGGGCAGTTTTGAATAGTAGGGCATGGGCTGGGCGGTGGCCTCATCCCGTGCGATGCCGACGTGGGCCACTATGGCATCTGGCACCAGGGGCAAGATGGCCTCCTGTAGGCCGAGGCCAGCACGCAAAATGGGCACCAGGACAATGGGCCGCGCAAAGGCTGCGCCCTCCGTTTCAGCCAAGGGGGTCTGCACCCGAATGGCCGATGTCTTCAGGTGACGGGTGGCCTCGATAAACAGGATCTCAGCCAGCCTTTGCAGATGCCAGCGAAACTGCCCGCAGGTCGTGTTCACCCGACGAATTTCCGTGAGGTGTATCTGGGCGAGCGGGTGCGAGACAACGACGGGAGAGTCCATACCGAAGGATGTGCCATCCGCCCGCCTCCGGCAATCGGCAGTTGCGACGGATCCGCCAGCGATCCTGAAACCAGCTTACACCGCGACGGAAAGCGGTGGCCAGACTCCATGGCCTCGCCATGCTCTTCATCCCCTTCGTTTCGTATGTCTGCTGCTGCCATCAAGATCACCCCTGCCCAGCGTGTCTCAATCGAAACATCCCTGCAGGATTACGCCCCGCACATCGTGAGCCGGGGTGCTGCGCTGATGCGCGAACGTGCCGTGCGCAGCATGACCCCCATTCCTGGAGGGCTGGTAGCTCAGGTTCAGGGAAGCAGGATCTACCAGATCACCCTTTCCTGGACAGAAAAGGAAGCCGTGATCGGCTGCAGTTGCCCCATGGGGAAGCACTGCAAGCACGCTGTGGCCCTGCTGCTGGAACTGCGCAAAAACGCTGTCCCTGCGCCCCTACCCCAAAAGCCGAGCAACCTCGCCTCCACGAGCTCATCTGCCGCCCCCTCTTTGAGCACTCTCGCCGGCCAAGTCATTGCCAAGCTGGGTCGGCCCCTACCAACGGAGGCCCGCCAGACACTCCAGGCCGTGGAACCCTGGTGGATCAACAAGATCTCGAAAGTCGAACAGGCTTCGCTGCTCCAAAGCTGCGGCAGATCCGCCTGGGGTTATCAAAAAGTCACCCTTTGGCCCGCCGAGGTGCCGCCAGCCAATCTCTGGGAATTTCTAGCCTGCCTAGCCATCGCGCTGAAAAAACTCAATGCCCAACTTCCCGATCCCCTGCCCAGCCTTCTGGATCCAGGATTGCAAAAGGAGCTGGCGGCCAAGTGGCAGCGCCATCACGCCGTGCAGGAATGGAAAACCTTCATGGGCCAGTGGCAGGATCCAGACCTGGATGAAACCGAAGCGGGCCCAGAGCTGCGCCTCGTGCTGCACTATGCCGGGGCGACCATCCAGGCTCGCCAGCCGAATGAAGCGGAGTTTGGCAAGATCAGCCAAAAGGCCCTCAAGGATCTCAGCCGCAGCCCTCTGTATGGCGACCCGCCACCGAAGATCAATGCGGGATCCAGCTTGGTCCTCAAAGCTTTTCAGGACAGTTACGGCAAGTTCGTCGGCAACGAGCTCGCCCCCCTGGCCGAAAGCCTGAACCGCTGCCTGACCCAGCTAATCAGCAACCCCGAACTGCTCCGTGAACACGTGGTCTCTGAGGATGGCGAGCCGCTGCAATGCGCGGAAAAACCTCTGAAGTGGAGCCTGAAAGCACCCACCGCCCCTGGAGGGGACTATCACCTGCATCTGTACACGGACGATGGCCAGCGCCCTGAGCCGCCCGTGGCCATCATTCCAGGAAACCCGGTACGCTACGTCACCAGCAGCCTCATCTACCCGCTCTCCTACTGGCCCTTCAAAAACGAACGTCAGACTTGGCCGACCGTCATCCCGGCTGCAGCACTAGAAAGCCGTGAAGGCGTAAATGCCCTGGCCAAGCTGGGAGTTGAAGTGCCAGCCCGCCTGACCGGAAAAGTGCAGACCGTCAAAGCCAGCGTGGAGGTGAGAGGAGAAGTGTACCGTTACTCGCACTCGCCTAGCGACTACTTCCGCCTCGAGGCGAGCGCCAAGTTTGAAGATGTCGAGGTGCCCAGCACCTGGAATGGCAGCCGATGGATCCCCAAATACTGGGACTCCAAAAACATCCATCCCACCGAAGAGAAACTCGTTCAGATTGATAAATCCCGGTTGCCCGCCACGGCAGCCTGGCTGCGCCAGATGCCGCTGCGCCAGTCCGCTGCTGCTCCGGAAAAGGTCGAGCAACGCATCAGTGGCAAAGACTGGCCGGATCTGTTTGCCGCCTGGATAGCCCGCCGACCCGAAGACATCACCGTCACCCTGGATGCCGAACTGGCCAGCCTGCGCGATGGCGGCATCTCCGGCCAGGTGCGGCTGGAGATCGAGGAATCCAAAAGCGGCATGGACTGGTTTGACCTCACCGTCGCCCTCGATGTCACGGACCACACCCTCAGCCAGGACGAGATCAACCTCCTCCTGCGTGCGAAGGGCAAATGGGTGAAACTGCCCGGCAAAGGCTGGCGCAAGCTGGAGTTCAATCTGACCGACCAGCAGGAGCAAGACCTGGCGGACCTGGGCCTTTCCGCCCAGCAGTTCACAGGTGAAAAGCAGCGCCTGCACGCCCTGCAACTGGACAGCCTAACCAAAAGCAGCAGCACACTCCTACCTGCTGACAGTGCCACCCAGGTGCGCCGCCGCCTGGAGGAAATCCACACTCGTGTCACGCCGGCCCAGCCTGCGGTCATCAGCGCCAACCTGCGCCCGTATCAGACGGAGGGGTTTCACTTCCTGGCCTATCTTTCCATGAACGGCTTTGGCGGAGTGTTGGCGGATGACATGGGCCTGGGCAAGACCCTGCAGGCGCTGACCTGGATAGCCTGGCTGCGCGCCGAACAAAAAGTGCAGGAACCCATCCTCGTCATCTGCCCCAAGTCGGTGCAGGACAACTGGCGTGCAGAGGCGGCCCGCTTCAGCCCGGATCTGCGGGTCACCGTCTGGAACCGCGGCAACTCAGGCAAAGAAGGCCTGGATGGCCGTGCGGATCTCCTCGTCATCCACTACCCGCACCTGCGCCAGCATGAGGACCTGCTGCGGGAGCAGAAATGGGGCGCGGTGATCCTGGATGAAGCGCAGGCCATCAAGAACCCCACCTCCCAAAGCGCCCGTGCCGCCTGTGCGCTGGAGGCCCGCCACCGCCTGGCCCTCACGGGAACTCCCATCGAGAACCGCCTGCTGGACCTGTGGTCCATCTTCGCCTTTGCCATGCCGGGCATCCTCGGCAGCCGGGCCAGCTTTGGCCGGATGTTTGATGCGAATGAGGACCCCCTGGCCCGTCGTCGACTCGCCGCGCGCACGAAGCCCTTCCTCCTGCGGCGAACGAAAAAGGAAGTCGCCACGGACCTGCCTGAACGGGTGGAAGAGGACCTCCTCACGGAGATGGAAGGCACCCAGGCCACACTGTACCAAGCCGAAATCAAACGTGCTCGCGCCCAGCTCCTAAAGGTGGAGACCAGCCACCAGCTCGACAAGGTCCGCTTCAACATCCTCACCAGTCTGCTACGCCTACGCCAGATCTGCTGCCATCCACGTCTCGTCGGCCTGGACAAAGAGGCCACGCCCGCCAAAGGCAAAAAGAAAAAAGCCGCCGAAGATGAGAGCGAGAGCGCCAAGCTCAATGCCCTCATCGAGCAATTGGAACCCATCATGGAGGAAGGGCAGAAGGTGCTCGTCTTCTCCCAATTCGTGCAGATGCTGGAAATCATCCAGGACGAAACCGCTAAACAAAATTGGACCACATTCATCCTCACCGGCGACACCGAAGATCGCGGGGCCCTGGTAAGTGCCTTCCAGTCACATGAAGGGCCGGCCGTCTTCCTCATCAGTCTCAAGGCCGGAGGTTCCGGGCTGAATCTCACGGCCGCCAGCTACGTGGTGCTGTATGACCCGTGGTGGAATCCAGCCGTCGAAGCCCAGGCCATCGACCGCACCCACCGCATCGGCCAAAAGCAGACGGTCTTTGCCTACCGCCTCATCATGAAAGACACCATCGAGGAGAAGATCCGCATGCTGCAAAAGCAGAAAGGGGCGCTCGCTCAGGACATTCTTGGAGAAGAGAGCTTTGCCCAGGGACTGACCCTGAATGATTTTCAATTCTTGTTAGGCTAAGCAGTTACGACCGCCCCCTTCCAACTGCAAATCCTTCATCGACGATCTGGCCTGCCCACCATCTGTCGCATCGTTTCGGGGCTGACTTCTAGGTCGGTGATGCCACGCAATTCGGGGATCCAGATCTCCACCCGGACGTTCTTGATCCAGGTGTCCAGGGTGAGGCCGGTGAGGGCCAGGCGGTCCAGCGGTTTGTCGAGGTGAAATTCCCAGCTGTAGGTCGTGTCTTCGTGGAACTGGCCGCTGCGCAGGATGTTTTCATTGCCTGACTGCCGACTGATGAGGTTGTTTTCCCTCACTGAGCCATCTCGCAGCACCGCCCAGGCCCCGCCGACACCGCCGTCAGCAAAGCGGGGAATGTCATCCATCTGCAAAAGCGGAGCAGGAAGCAGGCGACTGTTCTGCAGGCGCACGGTCCAGGGTAAGATGTAGGCGCCGCGACCTTCTTTCAGAGGCTGGAACTCAAGGCGTCGGCCGCTTTTCAGCAGGAATGGGGGCGGAGCCTTGAGGAAATCGGCCAGGGGCAGGTCCAGCAGTTGGCGCATTTCATAGACGGCCAAGCGCAATTGCCAGGGCTGCGAAGGCAGAGTGGGACCCAAAACCTTATTCAAAGGAGCTCGCATCGGCGGCGGCCCGGAGAAGTCGGAGGTGAAAGAGAGATCTGTATCGGGGTACTGGTCTAACAAGATCTTCGCCCGATCAAATTCACGCTGCTTGATGTTGTCATCCATCCAGTAGAAAGGCCCCTCGCCTTTGCGCCAGTGGAGGCGGGCCTGATTCATGTCCAACCCAGCCGGGGCAAAGTGGACCACCATGGCCATGTGCCGGGGCGGCAGACCTGCCACGTGGAGAGTGGGCCAGAGGGGCTGCACGGGGCGGGCCTCATCAGCAATCGTTGGAGCGGGGCCAACGACGAGCGTCAGCTCATTGGCTGTGTAGGCAGGCAGGGGCAGACGCAGCCAGCTCAGCCATTGCCAATAATGCGAACCTCCCATTGCCAGCATGATGCCCATAACCAACAGGGCACCGGCCAGCCTGCGCTGCCGCCCGACAGCCTGCACGAGAAAGACTGCGAGGAAGATGAGGCTGGGCACCACGTAGGCCAAGGAATTCAGCAAGGCACTGGCCTGACCAAAAGGGGGAACCTCACGATTCACCTGCTGCCAGCCGAGAATTTCCCGCAGTTGACTGAAGGCGATGTCCAGACCGAAATACAACACGACAAAGCCTAACAAAAGAAGTGTCAACTGCGCCACCGAGGTGGCCAGACTGGCCAAGGCGGCAAAGAGCAGCGCGGTCACCAGCATGCCCTGTGCGCTGCCCAGCAGCAGAGCCATCCACGTGCCGACTGAGTGATCAAACCCACGCCACTGCCACGCATCCGCCAGCAGCCAGGGCAGCAGGGCCGTGAGGGAGAGGAAAAGGCCTTTGCCCAGCACCAGCGCCCAGCGACTGAGGGGGCGTGTGAGCGTGCCTAGGTCTGAGCTCGCCAGAGGCTCCGCCAGGATGACGCGCATGAACAGAGCCGCAGGGACAAAGATGTTCATGAACTGCAGCCAGTAGGGCTCGCCACGGTAACCTGCATAGGCTTGCCAAAAAGGATCTACCAGATACGCAAGACGCAGGACGATGAAGGCCAGCAGAGCCAGAGCCCACAGGCGGTGGTGCTGCCACTCCCTGTGGAGCTGATGCCGCACCTGGGCGGCAAAGGTGAGCGTGGTGGGAGGGGTCATGGTTTCTTTCTCCAGGTGCGCAGCGCAGGCTGATAGTCGAACTGAGCGGCTCGCAGACCGCGAAACGGCAGGCTGATCTCCTGGGTGCCGCCAGTGGGCAGCGCCAAGCCTATGCGCCCAGCCAGATCCTGTGCGAAAGGAAACAGGGACTGGTCATCATTCAGGGGATCGTCCTTATGCATCACTGCTATCCACGGCAGTGCCATATCCAGCGCCGCTGCACTGCCTTGGGCAATGGCGATTTCCAACCGTGGGCGCATGTCACCACCCCAGCCCCGCAGCGGTCGCAGTTCCGCCTCCAGTATCTTCGCCACGACATCCAGCCGAGGGCGCAGCGCCGGCACGGCATACAGGGTTTCGAAGGTTTTGGAGTCGGGGAAGTAGCGGAGCTCCTCCACCTGCCGCAGTTGCACGGCAGGGTCTTGCCAGCTCAGCATCAGCGTGCGCAGGTGTTTCTCATGCCGGGGCACGGCCATGACGGCGGGCAGCATCTTTTCACGGGCGGCCTCGCTCCAGCCCTTGCTGGTCACCAGTGCCGCCATCCAGTCTGCCTCTAAAATGCGTGATACGATGCGGTCGCGATGCGTGTCATTGCACAATTGGTTAGCCAGGCGAAAGATTGGGCTCCCGGGCCCCTCCACCGCGCTGGCGGGAAGGTCCAGCAGCACGTCCAAGTGCTGCTCGGCAAAGGGACGCAGCTTGGCTACCACCAGGTCAAACTGGGCGCGTTTATCCGCCTCCGTACGCAAGGCGTGATAGCTGCGCAGCACCGTCAATACGTAGTCACGCTGAGCCTCCGGAGTGGCTTCTGGGCCGGGTGCCGTCAGCGCTGCTAGGCGCAGATCCAGTTGCTTAACAGGATCTCCCAGCGTCCAACTGCCCGAGTGAAAATACCAGTCGCGTGCACCTGGCACCTGCTGCTGCAGATCCAGCGGCGGGGACTGCCAGGCCCATTCACTGCGCCCCAGATAGCGTCGTTTCATCACCAACAGGCGCAGCTTACTCATATCTGCCATGGGCTGCCCATCCGCGTAACGCAGCACCCCCTCCTGAGACAAACGGGCCAGGCTGCGCTGCCAGCCCGTGTGGGTGGCGCGACGAGACAGGGCACGAAAGGAGTTGTCGATGGTGTGGCCACCCAGGCTCCACGCCAGCTTTTGGTCTGGGCTGTGCAGCACCATCTGCAGCCCCACATCATTGCGGCTCTGATGGATGCGGCATTGCAGCGTCATCGTCCCTGGTTGAGAACCCGGCTTAGACAGCACCCAGCCGGCTGTGTCTGGCAGCAGTTCGGTGATCGTCAGCCCCGCCTCCTCATCCCCTGCATGTGCGCCCACCTCCAACGGCAGATCCGCCAGCGTGGTCCATTCATACCAGGAAGATTCAAAGTGGCTCTGCAAAATCAGCGGGCCCGCAGGGCTGCCTGTGACGACATTTTCCACCCGGCCCAGCTCATGTTCCAGGGGGTCCCCGCCCGTTTTGAAAACGCTTTCCAGGCTGGGCATCAGGACCGTGCCCGCAGGCAGGACTTGAAGGATGGCACCAGGGTAAAATTGTGGCATTTGCCGGGGTGGCGGAGCATCATCATCCTGCGTGACATGTGCAGGCACGGGCAGCCCACCCATCGTCGCCGTCACCTTTTTCAGACGTGATTGCATCTCCACCTGCGGAGGCAGATGCAGCAGGCGCATTTGCCCGTAAAAGACTGTCGCCAGCCGCCCCTGATACGTAGCCTTCAGCAGGGGGCGAAGCTTCTCACGCGGCACTTGGATCTCCATGGCCAGCTCCAGCTCAGCCACCCGCGCCCGATCCTGCGCCATCGGCTGCCTCACACCCAGTTCCCAGGACACCAGTCCGGCATACAGCAGAGGGGCCAGCGCTGCCATGATGCCCAGCCTCCGCCCCAGGGGCAGTCCTGCCCGCTGGTGCAGTCCGGCCAGCACCGCCCAGATGCCAAGACCAAACCACGCCACCGCTACCCAGGCCGCCTGCGAAAAAGTGCCCACATCACGCAACCATTCCTGATGCTTCCAGGCCTCCGTCACCGCCCAGTCACATAGCCACAGGCCCACCAGCGGCAAGAGCAGCCCCAGCAGCGCCTGCCACCAAGCCTTCCACAGGGCCGCGCCCGGCACTGCCCACAGCAGCCACGCACCCGTCACCGCGACACTCCAGCCAATGCCCGTGCAGATGGCCTGCAAAGACCGCCCTGAGAGTGCCAGATACGCCCCCTCCTGTAGCATCAATGGCAGCATGAAAAACACCCCCACCAGCAGTGCCCGCGCCAGAAAATAACTGCGCCGCGGCAATGGCCGCGTGGCAATGAACGCCGCCTCATTGGATGGCCGATCCTCCCCGCAGCCCACCAGCGACAGCATCAGCGCCGTGCCCAGCACCGTCACATGCAGCCACCAGTAGAGCGCCCGCCCATTTTCATAACCCTGCATCGGCATCAGCCACTCCATCTGCACTGCCAGGTCCAGCCCAAGCAGGCCTAACCAAAAGCACCACCGACCCTGGATGCAGCGCGCCTCCTTTTTTAAATGATGGATCGCCAGATTCATGACTTGGCCTCCAGACGGTAGGCACGGGCCAACGAAACAAAGATCTCACGCAGGCTCATCGCCCGCACCTCCGGGTGCTGCACGCCGGGGAAGACCTGCCGCACCACCGCCCCCAGCGCCGCCTCTTCCTGAAACCCACCGGTGATGAACCGTAGCGTGCGGCCAGCCTGCTCCGCATGCATCCAGTCCGCTGGCAGTGTGGTGGGCACCTGCACCGCCTCCGGCAGCACCAGCTCCACCGCACGAAACCGTGCCTGCAGGGACTCCCGGCTCTCTGCCAGCGCCAGACTGCCACGATGGATGATAGCGATGCGATCCGCCAGCCGCTGCACTTCCTCAATGTCATGCGAGGAGACAAACACCGTCCATCCCTCCTGCTCGGTCAGTTCCAGCAGGCCACGGATGAACTCATCCCGCACCAGCGGATCCAGCCCGCTGAAGGGCTCGTCAAGGACCACCAGCTTGGGCCGGTAGGCCAGACTGCTCAGCAGCGCCGCCTTCATCCGCATGCCACGCGAAAGATCCTTTAGCTTCGT
This sequence comes from Prosthecobacter algae, assembly GCF_039542385.1. Classification (NCBI taxonomy): domain Bacteria; kingdom Pseudomonadati; phylum Verrucomicrobiota; class Verrucomicrobiia; order Verrucomicrobiales; family Verrucomicrobiaceae; genus Prosthecobacter; species Prosthecobacter algae. The sequence continues at coordinate 427,620 of NZ_BAABIA010000002.1, forward strand.
CTGTAGCGGCAGGTCAAACTGACGCAAAAGCTGCCGCTCAAAGTCCCGATCCCACAGCGGGTACAGCGGTCGGCAATAGTCCAGAAACTGCCCCACCGTCATCCACAGCGGTAGTTCCATGTTTTCCGAAACGTAACCGATCTGCGCAAACTGTGCCGGGCCCAGCCGACGTGAGTCACAGCCCAACACCGCGATGTTTCCGCGATCAGGCCGATGCAGGTTCAGCAGGCACTTGATCGTCGTGCTTTTCCCAGCGCCATTCGGCCCTAAAAAGGCCGTCACCTGTCCCTCTGGCACAGACAGTTTTAAACCGGCGACGGCTTCCGTCTTGCGGAAGCGTTTGTGGAGTTCGTGAATCTCAATCATGGCTTCTGTTCGGTTGAAATGAGACTGCGCAGATGCTTGAGAACCTGCTCAGGGGAAAGATTCAGCTCCGCCGCTTCCTGCAGCAGCGCCCGGCATTGTGGTGTGATCTGCGCCAGCCGATCTGCCACCCCCGGTTGCTCAGGCACTGTCACCACCATGCCGATGCCGGGGCGCGAGGCCAGCCACCCAGCCGACTTCAACAGCAGCACCACCTTGTGCGCCGTTGTCGGGCTGATGCGCAGTTCCTGGCTCAGCGTCCGCACGCTGGGGAACTCGTCGCCCGCCCGCATCTGCCCCGTCAGCATCGCCTTCCGCACCGCCAGAAGAATCTGGTCCGACACGGGAATGCCATCTTGGAGCTGGAGTGAAAAAGGAAGCATAGCGGCTGCGTGTATTGAGTGTAACAGCACAACTGTTACACTGACAAATGTTTTTTTAATCCTTGATCAGATTTGCCTCTGACGCCCCCTGGAACCTTCGAAGTTATCTTCCTCCATCCTTCTCTGAGGCTTGCCATAAGGCCCACCTCATCCTATGAAAATCCATTCCATGCGTCACCTCCTTCTTCTCGCCATCAGCCTGATCCTTTGCCAGTGCAGCAGCATTGACCCTGCCAAAAAAGCCTCCGTCAAGCGCATCGTCGTCGCCTCCAATGTTGGACGTGAGGTCACACGGCACTCCATCGGGTTCACCGCCTTCGGAAATAAGGAAGCCACAGCCATCCGGAGCCCTGAGCTGGATCGCAGTATCAACAAAGTCTTGCGCGAAGAACTCTCAGGCAAGTTCCAAGAAGTCATCTTCTCTCCGGAAGCGCCTCCGCACGTGCCTAGCAACCCCTTCGCGAAGCACCCCGATTATAAAACCTGGGGCCAGGCCCTGGCCGCCAAACACAAAGCTGACGCCGTATTTCTCATCACCGGCCGCTACTACTATCCCTACGGAGCCCCTTCCTACATGACGGCGGAGGGGTTGGGCATCTGGCATCAGGGCAAGGTGGGACAGGTGCAGTGTTATCAACTCATCCATTTTTTGGATGCCCAGACCGGAAAAAGCCTGGCCCACTTCAGCCGCTACTTCAACGGCCGCACCCTGCCTAACCTTGAGTTTAAAGCCAATTTCAGCGACTACTCCTCCACTGAACAAGCCCGCATCATCCAAGCCTGCACCGACGAATTCCGCACCGAACTCGCCGCTTATTTGAAGGGCATCGGGTATTGATGGATGGTGAAATGGCCGCACATCATCCGTCATTCGCCAGATGATGTTTCCGCACCGCACTCACTTGCCTTTCTTGCCTCCACGTTTCGGTTTGCCGTAAAGGACTTTTTTGGTCTTCGGCAGCACGCCGCCTTCATCGGGATTGAGTCCCGCCTGTTTCTTGAGTTCGCGGATCTGGTCGCGCAGAAGAGCGGCGCGTTCGAATTCCAGCTTGGTGGCGGCTTCGGCCATTTCACCTTCCAATTCGCGGATGACATCAATGACGGCGAAGTCACCACCAGCTTCACGCAGGACGTTGTCTTCCACCTCCTTGGCCTTGCCCAGCGTTTGCAGAGACTCTTGCACGCCCCGGCGGACGGTCTGCGGCGTGATGCCATACTTTTCGTTATGGTCCATCTGCACCTGACGGCGGTAACCGCTGATGCTGAGCAGGGAACGGATACTCTGGGTCTCGATGTCAGCAAACAAAACAACTTCCCCTGCGACGTGACGGGCCGCGCGGCCAGCAGTCTGGATGAGTGAAGTTTCACTGCGCAGGAAGCCTTCTTTGTCCGCATCGAGAATGCAGACGAGGCTGACCTCCGGCAGGTCCAGACCTTCGCGCAGAAGGTTGATGCCCACCAGCACATCGCAGTCGCCTTTGCGCAGAGAACGCAGGATCTCCACACGCTCGATCGCATCAATGTCACTGTGTAGGTAACGGACTCTGAAATCGAGATTGCGCAGGTAGTCGGTGAGGTCTTCGGCGGTTCGTTTGGTGAGAGTGGTCACCAGGACACGTTCGCCTCTTTCAATGCGCTGGCGACAGAGCTCCATGGTTTCATCAATCTGGCCCTTGAGCGGCTTGATGGTGATGATGGGGTCCAGCAGACCGGTAGGGCGGATGATCTGCTCCACCACGAGCGCTTTGCCTTTGGTTTCGACATCGAACTTTTCCACGGGCTGGGAATTGCCACTGACACGGACGGCGAGACCGGGCAAAGCTGCGGGCGTGCCTTCTTCTTCGCCAATGCGGTCGCGCTTATGCGGGATGTAGGTGTCATTGCCAACGACGCTGTTTTCGATCTCGAAACGCGCAGGCGTGGCGCTGACATAGACTAGCTGGCCTACCGCATCCATGAACTCGGGGAACTTCAGGGGGCGGTTGTCCAGCGCACTGGGCAGGCGGAAGCCGTGCTCGACCAGGACGGTCTTGCGGGAGCGATCCCCCTCATACATGCCGCCGATCTGGGGGATGGTGGCGTGGCTCTCATCCACCAAGCAAAGAAAGTCATCGGGGAAGAAATCCAGCAGGGTGCCCGGTGTGGCGCCAGGGACGCGGCCCGTGAGGTGGCGGCTGTAGTTTTCGATGCCCTGGCAGAAACCCATTTCCTGCATCATTTCGATGTCGTGCTCCGTGCGCATTTTTAGGCGCTGGGCCTCGAGGAGCTTGCCCTCCTTTTCAAACTTGGCCACACAGGCTTCCATCTCATCACGGATCTTCACGACGGCTTTTTTTAACTTGTCGTTAGGCGTAACGAACTGCTTGGCGGGGAAGATGGTGTAGTTCGGCATCTTCAGGGTGACGGTGCCCGTGAGGATGTCCACGGCGCTGATGCGATCCACCTCATCGCCAAAGAACTCTACGCGGATGGCTTCGCTATCCAGGTAAGCGGGCACGATTTCCACCACGTCTCCCCGGGCACGAAAGGTGCCGCGTTTGAGTTGGATGTCATTGCGCTCATAGAGCATGTCCACCAGCTTAGTGAGGAAGGTTTCCCTGCTCATCTGCTGGCCGACGTGGACAGGCACCATCATGCCTTCGTAGTCTTCGGGCGAGCCCAAGCCGTAGATGCAGGAGACGCTGGCGATGACAACGACGTCCTTGCGCGTGATGAGCGCACCCATGGTGGAAAGGCGCAGGCGCTCGATCTCGTCATTGATGCTGCTGTCCTTCTCAATGTAGGTGTCCGTGCGCGGGATATAAGCCTCGGGCTGGTAGTAGTCGAAATAGCTGACGAAGTACTCCACCGCGTTGTTCGGGAAGAAGTTCTTGAACTCGGAGTAGAGCTGCGCGGCGAGGGTCTTGTTGTGGGAAAACACCAGAGCTGGTTTGCCGATGTCGGCAATGATGTTGGCCATCGTATAGGTTTTGCCGGATCCGGTGACACCTAACAAAGTTTGATGACGATTGCCTGCACGGACGGATTTGACCAGCTTGGCAATGGCCTGGGCCTGATCGCCTTTCGGTTCGTATTCGCGATTGAGTTGGAAGGGGGAAGCCACGTGGAGGGAGGTTATCGAGACCTAGAGGATACGCAACGACCAGCCCGCCTAGCCTGCGTCCCTCTCCCGAAACAGCGAGAAAAAATGCGATGCCTGATACATCCAGACCGGGGTGTTTCGTCCTTCCTCTTGAAGGCCATTCAGCCTCTCCTCTGCCTTGCCCTTCACACCGGGCAAGATCCAGCCTCCGACCTTTCTCAGTGCGGAAGCCAAGGCGGAACTGCTGGCGCTGCAAAGCAAACTCACCTCAAGTCAGAACACTTTCTGTGCTGCATGGGCAAGCGGCGCTAATGAGGCAAGGTCCCGCACGTTACCAGTAACGATACTTAGACAAACTCATGAACGCCCCCCTCCCCTCCCGTCCCCTCTGGCTTGATCTCGTTCATGGAGCCTTCGGGTTTGCCTTGGTCAGTGTCGCCGCCTTTTCGGTCTGGGCTTTTGCCGCCCCGTTCTTTAAGGATTTCGGAGGAGAACTGGGCATGTATGCGGCCATCGCCGCTGTGTTTTTAGGACTTTCCGGACTCGTCCTGGGCCCGCTCGCAGGTGGCATGGGACGGTTTTACATGGCCTTTCTGCCCGCCTTCCTCCTTTACTCCGTCGTCTGGTGCGCTGCCTGGTTCGGTCTGAAAGGCCGCACGGGCGAGTGGGTGGGCATCGCCGCAGGCTCGCTCGCTTTCACCCTCGTCAGCATGGCCATCCTGGGCAGCACCAGGCGCTGGCTGATGGCCGCCCTCACTCTATTCGTCCTCCAGGCCGCCGGTTATTTTGCCGGGGACTGGGCCATGTACGATGTCTGGCTCAGCAAGGAAAACCTCGCGGGCCTCAAAAAAGTGGACAAGACCCAGGCCGCCCTGCTGGGCAAACTCTCCTGGGGCCTCTTCTACGGCCTCGGATTCGGGGCTGGAATCGGGGTCGTCTTTCGCCGGGCGCGGGTTGGGGCTTGAGCCGCGCCACTTCCCTGCTATGAGTGGCAGCTCCACCATGGCCCTTGCAAAGATCACCCAAGTTTCCGGCACTGCCGTCCACGTCCCAGGTTCCGACATTGATACGGACCGCATCATCCCTGCCCGCTTCATGAAGTGTGTCACGTTTGACGGCCTCGGTGAATTCGCCTTTTACGACGTGCGTTTCGACAAAGACGGCAAGCCTACCGGTCATCCCCTGGACGACCCTCGCTTCAAGGGTGCCTCCATCCTGCTTTCCGGCACGAATTTCGGCTGCGGCAGCTCCCGCGAGCACGCCCCCCAGGCCCTCTACCGTTTTGGCTTCCGCGCCGTCATCGCCCAGAGCTTTGCCGAGATCTTTTTCGGCAACTGCACCACTCTCGGCATCCCTTGCGTGATCGCCTCAGCTGAAGACATCGCCAAACTGGCAGCTGCGGTTGAAGTCAATCCTGCCATCCAGGTGACTGTGGACGTGGAAAACAATCGCGTCGTCTTCGGTGACGACAGCTTCAGCGTGAAGATTGCCTCCACCGCCCATGAGGCCCTGACCAGCGGCAAGTGGGACCCCATCGCCGAGCTCCTCGAATCCAAAGAAGCCATCCACGGCCGCATGAGCGCCATGGGCTGGGTCTAAGCTGGATCTCCTCCTTTCAAACCACCCATCATGAGCACCGTTCCCGACCAGCTTCGTTATCGTGATTCCCATGAGTGGGTGGACCCCACCCAGGAAGTGTCCCCTGTCGGCATTACCGACCACGCCCAGGCCGAACTGACCGACGTGGTCTTTGTGGACCTGCCCAAGCTGGGTACCGTCACCGCAGGCCAGCAGGTCTGCGTGGTGGAATCCGTCAAAGCTGCCAGCGACATCTACTCTCCGGTGGCAGGCGAGATCGTCGAGGTCAATGAAGCCCTCAACGCCGAGCCAGGCCTCATCAATACCGATCCCTACGGCGCAGGCTGGATCTTCAAAATCAAGATGGCCAGCGCCAGTGAAGCCGCCCCTCTCATGGATGCAGCGGCTTACACAACCCACATTGGTTGAGAAGTGATAAAGGGTGACTCCTAGTGGGGCAGCCCTTCCAAATCTGCGGGTAGTTTCGGGTCATCCTTGGCTTTTTCGGCGGCTAAGAGGGCCGCCAGTTCCGCCACCTTGGCCGGATTTTCAGCAGCCAGGTTTTGGGTTTCATAAGCATCTGCCGCGATATTGAATAACTCCGCCTTCCCTTTGGCCCGGGAGATCAGCTTCCATTCGCCCAGCCGCAGCGAGGCGTCGCCCGAGCGATGGGCGATGAAGATGGAACGCGGCGGAGGCATGATGCGCGCCCCGCGCAGCGGCAGCCACTGGCTCACGCCATCCCATTTCAGATCCTCCTTCGGCTCATACCCGACAAGGGTCGCGAGGGTGGGCATCCAATCCACCACGTGCATGGCCGTCGTAAACTTCTGCGGCATGAGCACGCCCGGCCAGTTGGCGAAAGCGCACACCCGAGTCCCCCCTTCATACAGTGTGTTCTTCTGCCCACGCAGCGGATCGTTTTCACTGTTCAGCGGGGAATGGCCCACCTCACCCACGTAGGCATTCTTGAGAGACTCAATCCCGCCATTGTCGCTGGTGAAAATGATCAGCGTGCTCTCCCGCTGCCCCGTCTTTTCTAAAGCCGCCACCATCTGGCCGATCTTCGCATCCAACTGGGAAACCATGGCCGCCAGGCGTAGCCGACTGTCCTGCTTTTCTGGCTCGTCATGAAACTTCACGCCCTCATAGAGCCTCTTGTATTCTTCAGGGGCATCCACCGGGGTATGCACGGCATGGAAGGGCACATAGATGAACCACGGCCCTTTCTTTTCCTCAATGCGCCGCACTGCCTCAGCCGCCACCAGTTCAGTCGCATTGCCTTCCTCATGGAAGAGCTTGCCATCGCGATGCCAGGTATCCTCATAGGGGCCCACGCGATACTTGTGCGTCCACGGATCCGCAGCCCCGGTCAGGGTGCCATAGCCGTGATCAAAGCCGAAGGCATTCGGACCCCATTCGACACGTGCTCCCAGATGCCACTTGCCCGTCTGGTAAGTGGCATAGCCCACAGACTTCAGCATGGAGGCCATCGTCACCGTGCCCAGAGGCATGGCACGCAGATTGGTCGGAGCAAGTGAGTGTGGGCCAAAGCGCCCTGGATACCGCCCGCTCATTAGGGCCGTGCGGGTGGGAGTGCAGACGGGCTGAACATAATGTTGATCAAGTTCCACCCCTTCCTTCACCAGCTTGTCCATGTGCGGTGTCTTGCCGAATCCCCCATGCCACCCCACATCCGCCCAGCCCAGATCATCCGCGACAATCAATAATATGTTAGGCTTCGACGCTTGGCCATGAGCCAAAGTAGAGGCGAGAAACAGAACGAAAAAAAAGGCTGCGAAACGCATCCCCTAAAGACGAAGTCGCCCGCCCCATATTTCGCAGGAATTTCCATCCGCTATTCCCTAGACGACCACGTTCCAAACCAGTCACGATATTGCAGTGGCCCTCGTCGGCTTCAGTCTCACTGTCTCTCCGCTATGAATATCGCTCCCACCTCCACTCACAATAAAGCCCTCGGCTACATCCTCTGGATCTTCGGTTTCACCGGAGCCCATCGTTTTTACTTCGGCAAACCCGCCACCGGCATCCTCTGGTTTTGCACCGGGGGTCTCTTCCTCATCGGTTGGATTGTGGACCTCTTCCTCATCCCCGGCATGGACCGCAAGGCGGACGCTCGCTACACCCCAGGTCCTTACGAGTACTCCACCGCCTGGATACTGCTCACCTTCCTGGGCATCTTTGGCGTGCATCGCTTTTACCAGGGCAAGTGGATCTCCGGCCTGCTTTACCTCATCTCAGGCGGTGGCCTGCTGATCGGGGTGGTTTATGACTTCTGCACGCTCAACAGTCAGTTGGATGAACTGAACCGCAAAAGCTAACGAGCCACAGATTTTTCCAGCTCAGGAGAGAGAAACAGCACCGTGCATGCGTGAAGCCTCTGCATGAAAATGTTTCTCTTTCTCTTTTGGGCCTCTCTCTCTTGCGTCATTGCGCGGGATGGCACCCTGGATCTCTATTGGATTGATTCCGAAGGCGGTGGCTCCACCCTCATCGTCACCCCGGAAGGCGAGTCCATCCTTGTGGATACAGGCAATCCCGGTGGGCGCGATCCCCAGCGCATTCAGCAGGTAGCCACCCAGGTGGCTGGCCTGAAGCGCATTGACCACGTCGTCATCACTCACTTCCATGCCGACCACTTTGGTGGCTTGGCTGAACTGGCCGAGCTCATGCCCATCGGCACTCTTTATGACAAAGGCGTGCCCGAAGGCAGCCCCGATGGCAAACCGCAAGACATGCGCTGGGCCCTCATGAAACGCCCTTACCTGAGCGCGAAGGTGGAAAAACGCGTGACTCTGGCCGCTGGTGGCGAACTGCCTTTGAAGCAAACCGCTGGCAGCCCCAAGCTCAGCCTGCGCTGCCTGGGCGCTAACCAAAAGTTCATCACCGCGCCCAGTGATGCTCCCCACAACCCACTCACAGGCAGCGTTCCCCCCAAAGCCGTGGATCCGAGTGACAATGCCAACAGCGTTGTCCTATTGCTTCAATTTGGTGATTTTCGGTTCTTTGATGGCGGCGACCTCACCTGGAACGTGGAGGAAAAGCTCGTCACGCCGGTTAATCTTGTCGGCACGGTGGATCTCTATCAGGTGAACCATCACGGTCTCGATAGCAGCAACAATCCCGTCCTCATCCGCAGCCTACAGCCGACCGTCTCCGTCATGAACAACGGTCCCAAAAAGGGCACCAGCAAATCCGTTCTCGATGCCCTTAAGTCTGCGCCCACTCTCATCGCCATGTATCAAGTTCACGAAAACATTCGCGAAGACCAGGAGAACACGACCGATAAAACCATGATCGCCAATCACGGTGATCTCGGTGAAACCTGCACCGCTCATCCCATCCACTGCATGGTCAGTGCCGATGCCAAAAGTTACACCCTCGCCGTGCCCTCGCAGTCTCACTCCCGCACCTACCAAACACGCGCCAAGTAAGACACCTGAGCCATCGAGCTTCACTTAAACTCCAGATCGGGTGGGAAATTCCGCACCAGATCATCCTTCGTGTAAGGCAGCCCGTCCGGCCCATCGTAAACGAGTTGGAACGCGCAGCCGCTGCTGGAGATCACGTGCAGGCGGATGCCCGGTGCCTCAGGAGCAGAGCGAAAAGCCTCCTTTTGCAGCGCCGGATGCTCCTTGGGCACCAGCGCCAGCTTCTTGCGATTTGCGCCGGCCAGTTGGTCACACACCTCTTGCCAAGTGCCGTTCGGCAGGGAGCGCACCGTCGTCCAATAATCCATCAGCATCTGCCCCACGATAGTCGTCTGCTGCTCCGGGGTGAGATCGGGTTTGAGTAAATCATTCAGCGGCCCAGGCGGCAGACCTGTAGCAGGATCGGGCACGGGCAGCCCTGCCTTCAGCGCCGGATCTTCCGGCTGCAGACTCTCTTGCTTTTTGCCTAACCATGTTTGCACATCCGCCCACAATCCCCCAATGCCACCACCCTTGCCGAGCATGAGTCCAAACAAGACCGCCAGAAGCAGCAGCAAAATGAAAGCGAAGGGACGAAGGAATGATTTCATACCTTCACTTCATTGATGGAGGGTCAAAGATTGACGAGTCATTTCCACAAAGTCGCCTTGAGAAAACATCTCCGTGATTTGCCCCCAGTTTAACTTCAGCAAATGAATAAGCTCATTGTTAGGAATGTTGCCCGTGCTTATCAAAAGCAATTTGGCAGGTTTGCCGCGAAGCAGGAAAGAATCCACAAAGTCGCTATCCTTGGTGACCACGATACGGTCTTCCTGATCTGCCAGATCAGCAATCGAGGAATCGGATGAGAGATTACCCATCGGCAGGTCAAGCGTATGAATCGAATCTTGCCCTAACGATTTCAATTCCCAGGACAACCTTCGTGGAAGCTGGGCATCCACCATGAATCTCATGCCAGGACAGGTTCGATTCTTTTAGTCCGTGTGAGGCGTGCGGCCCAAGCAATAGCGGCCAAAAGATCTTCTCGTTCTAGATCTTCATAATCAGCCAGAATATCCTCGTGGTTCATTCCACTACTGAGCAATTCCAGCAAAAACTCCACGGGATAACGCAATCCACGCACACAAGGCTTGCCATGACAGATCTCAGGCGAAGAGGTGATACGCGACAGCAAATTCATAACGAAAGATTAGCACAAAATCACCAAACGGCAATCCTTCATCAGAGGATGAAAAGCTAGCCAACTCACGCCGCTTTCATGAAACCTAAATTGGCGTCGAAGTTCAGGATGTTCGGGAACACATCCCGAATCTGTGAATCGGAGAGGCCAAACCACTTCGCCATCGTCGCGGCATACTGATCCACTGCGGTGGTCGGCACCCAGCGGCCACGCCCTGTATCCAGCGGATTGCCTGCCACGGTGATGTCTGGGTCTGGGTAGCTGCCATAGACTTTCTGCCCATTCACTCCACCGCCCATGATCATGTGATGCCCACCCCACCCATGGTCAGAACCACGTCCGTTGGAGTCATAGGTGCGGTTAAAGTCCGATGCGGTGAAGCTCGTCACGGAATCTCCCATGCCGATGCTTTCCAGCCCATCTTGAAAGCCCTTCATCGCCGCGCTCACTCGGCCTAACAAACCTGCGTGATCATCGAGCTGCGGCCCGTGCGTGTCGAAACCACCCGTGGCCACAAAGAAAATCTGCCGCGTGATGCCCAGCGGCCCCTGGGCCTGGATCATCTTCGCCACCGTGCGGAGTTGCTCACCCAGGTCATTGTTCGCGGGGATGGTGGGGAAATTCGACGTGCCTTGCAGAGCTGCATTGATCGTATCCGCCTCGATGATGGACTTGTTGGATAGATCGGCAAAAGCGTCCTCCATCAGGTTCGCATACTCCGCATTCAAGATGTTACGAAAAGCCGTGTAGCGTGACACATCCTGACTGCTGCTCCCCTGCCCCAAACGAAACACCGGGGTGCCACCTGGACCTGGGCGGAAGGGCAGCATCGTCTTGCCGACCTGGAAGAAATTCGTCCCACTCAAGGACACCAGCATGGAGACCGACGTGCGCTCCTGCGTGCCCACCAGGGCTTCCGCCATCCTTGCGCCCCAGCCTGTCTGGTTATACGCGGCATTCATGGTGCTGGCAGAGGTCTGCCACTGCACTTGCTGGTCACTGTGGGAAAAAAGATTGTCAGGAATGGCTGCGGTGCGGTTGTGATAGTCCTGCAAAGTCGCTGGGGCGATGAGCGTGCCCACATTCGACATCAGCGCCAGCTTGCCCTGATTGTACAAGTCTCGGCAGCCTGTCATGGAAGGATGCAGGCCCAGGTTCAGGCCATTGTCATTCAGCGTGTTCAGCGCCAGAATATTCGCCTGGGGAATCGTCAGCACCGTGCGGCTGGCGGCATACTTCGCATGGGCTGAGGACTCGCGTGGCATCAGCAGATTGTTGGAGTCATTGCCTCCATACAGGAAGACACAGACGATGGCCTTGTAGGGGGTTCCAGGGGCCAGCACATCCGCTGCCTGCGCATTCATGTGGCGCAGCGTCAGGATGGTATTCAGCAGGCAGGTCGTGGACATGGCCGAGCACGCACTGCGGCCCAGAAAGTTCCGCCGGGTGAGGAGCGTGGGCATTTCGTTCGGTATCATGGGCGCAAAAGGAAAAGGGTCGAAAAGAGGGAGAAATCAACGCTCAGTGGAAAACTCAGGCGAGGCCGTGATCAGTTGCAGCATCACCTTCACCCCGTTGTTGGCATTGGCGATGTGCAGCGCGTGAAGGTTCATGAGAGAAGCCCGCAGGTTTGCCGACATGGTGCGGCCTAACAAAAGGGTTTCCAATTTACTCAACAGCACGTCCGGGGTATTCCACACGCTGGTAAGCGGCAGTAGGTCCAAGCCCACGCGTCCGCCTTGGTTCGCGTAAAATCCATTGGTCACGCCTTCAAAGAAGTAGTTCGCCGTATCCGTCACCGTCAGCTCCGTGGTGATCTCGTATTCGGGCGCTGCCAGTCCCGCATTCAGAAGAGCGCCGGGAGGTGAATAGGTCGGGTTAAAGAAATTAAAGACCGTCGGGGCCTGCATCGGCCACTGGCCCAGCTCGTCGCTCGCATTCCACATCACATAGCGGCCCAGCACAGGTGGGTTGCTATTCGGTGGCTTCGGCAAAGCCCGCAGCACACGGGCTAGGCGGATCATCGGCTCACTCATTTTACCCGCACCGGGAGCCGCATTCAGCATGCGTGCTTCGGAATCCAATAAGATGGCTTTCACCACCGCGCCAATGTCTCCACGCACCCCTTTGCCATTGTCATCCCAGACCTTGGAGACACGGAAGAGATAGGCGGGGCTAGGATTGCTAGTGACCAGACGTTGGATCAGCCGTTTGCTGATGAAAGGCCCCACATTCGGGTGAGCCGCGAGGATGTCCAGGCAACGGCGCACGTCCTGCATGGCTGTCTGTCCTGCGGGTATCGTCGCCCCACCTACGATGACTTTCTGACCCCGATCATGGGCATCTTCAAACGACATCATGGGGTTGATTTCATCTGTGGCATTGCCACTCCAGGTGAAGCTGCGCGAGTTGTTAAACGTCCACCCAGTGAAGGCGCGCGACAGCTCCAAGATCTCAGTCTGCGAATACGTGGGAATCGCATTGCCCGCTCCATTTCGCTTCAGCGTGCCATCCTTGTTCAGGTGCTCGAGCCCGATGCTGAAGAGCTGCATGATCTCACGCGGGTAGTTTTCATCCGGCTGAGTTTTTGAGCTGCGCACCATCGTCAGCCACACACCCATCATGGGATTGAAAGTCACATCCTCCAGCAGCTTTCGATACGGCACCCCTGGAGCCACACTGCGGGCCAGCAGATCGTAGTAGTTCGTGCAGCCGCGCGGGTAATTGCGAAGAGCGCCGTTGCGGTCTGAGATGACGAGAATCTCACTCAACGCCAGCGCCACACGCTGCCGCAACTGATCCGGTGCCGTCGCCGCAATGGTCCACCAGCTATACAGCCGATCTTCCGTCTCCAGCGGGGTGTTCGTCATCGGCATCACTGCCCCCGGAAGGCCCAGGGTATTAGCCGTGCGGGAAAGCTCCAGCAACCGTTCCTGGGCACCTTCAAACAATGCCATGCGATCCAGGTGTTCTAGATGTGAAGTGACTGGCAGCGCCAGTTGCTCATCAATCCACTTGGAGAAACCGACCTGTTTCACACGCGCAATGTCCGCTTCCGAAGGGCCAAAGGTCGCCTGTTTCAGGAACCGCGCGGCTTCCAGATCCGTGATCGTTGCCGGAGCTGTCCAGGGGCTCGCCACATGGCTACCGCTGGCATCCGCAGGATACGTTGGCTCCGTGCCTTCAGCCACCGCCACGGTGACCTGCCGAGTCGCGATCACTGACTGGTTGCCTGATGAATCGGTGACGACATAACGCAGCGTGTAGGTGCCGGGTTTGGAGGTATCCACCGTTCCTTGAGTGGTGACGGAGCCGGTGATGTTGCCATCTTCCAAATCCTGCGCGCTGAAGCCTGGGTCCACATAGCTGCCGCCCACAGGAATGGTCACACTGCTGCCGCCCGTGAGGGTGATGGTTGGAGGCTGTTTATCCGCGAGTTGAAACGGCGAGAGGAAAGGCCCGTCAATCACCTCAAAGGCAGTCGCTCCTGGCAACAACCAAGCCAGCGCCAAATGATCTCGCCAGCCTGATTCCTTGAACCGGATCTCGATGTAGTAGCTCTTCCCCTTCGTCAGGGAGATCGGGCGGGAAAGCTGATAGTCGGGGAACTTGCGCCACTCATAGTAATCCGTTCCCGCCGGGACAAAGCAGGCGAGTTCCTTCTTCTCAGGCGTGCGGTCTGTGCTGAGGTGGATCTCGCTCCAATCATCCGAAGCCAGGTTAAAACGATAGATGCCCGTCACAGGCGGATGCAGATACCCGCGCAGCAGCATGCCATAGTTTTCCCCTTTGTTAGAAGGGATCTCCGCACGTGGCAATTGCACGCGTGAGTCTGGGCTGTTCGGGAATTTAGGCGAGGCCATCAAGTCCGTGACCCAGCCGCCATTGATGCCATTGAAGGTCTCCGCTAAGATCGAACCGGTCCCTTGCGCGATGGCCGCAGCCAACGTCAACGTGACCTCCGCTGAGCGGGTATTGACGCCATCCGTTGCGGTGAGTTGCAGTTTGTAAGTTCCTGCCGCTGGCAATTCCACATCGGTGGTTAGGGCCGTGGGTTGATCGAAAATGGCCGTGCCCTTGGGGCCACTGAGGATGGACCACCGATACGCCAGCGCCTGCGGCCCCGGCACATAATCCACCGCTGAACCTTTGAGGCTAAACCGAATCTTCGGCCAGTAGCTGCTCTGAGGTTCCCCTGCTTTCACGATCATCTCACCGTCGAAGGCACTCGCCGTGACACCATCCGGCGGGCTCAGCAGAGCCCCAGGAATCACCTGCGCCTCCGCATCCGTCTGTGAAGCTAACCGATACGCCACAGCAAAATAATCATCGCTGCCACCTTCTTTATGCAGCGCCTGCACATAATAACGAGTGCCTGGCACGAGATGCACTACCGCTGACTTTTGCGAAGCATACCGGGTCCAGTTATACCGACCTGTGGCGTAAGGGGTGGAGCAGATCTTTTGCGCACCTGCTGCCGCATCCCCCTGAGGATTCAGCCAAAAGGCGCTCTCTTCATCACTGGCCAAAAGGAAAACGTAATCTCCCTCGATGGGCACTTGCAGGAAACCGGACAGCCGCTGCCCATAGTTGTCTCCCCAGTTGCTAGGCGTCTCCAGGTTGGGCAAAATATCGCTGTGGTTAGGCTTGCCTTTGTAGGCCGCCGAATTGGTGAGATTCACCAACTGATACCCCGTGACACCCGTCCACGTTTCGCGCAGCAGACCACCCGCTTTCGTGGCCAGCGGATTCTGCACCGTCACCAGCATGGTATCGGTCCCCGTGCTCGTGCCATCCGTGGCGGTCATCTTGATTTCATAAACCCCAGGGCCGGAAAATTTCACCCTCGCGACCGGGCTCGCTTTATTATCAAAGGAGACCTTCGCCGACTTCGAAGACCACTGGTAACTCAGGGCTTTAGGCCCCGCTTTCAAATCATACACCAGTGCGGCCAGCGCCAGCTCATTCTGTGGCCACAGGACCGTGCGATCCGTGCCCAGCGCCACCGAGATCTCAGGATTGAAAGCAGGCACAACGCGCTCTGGAATCAAAAACCCACGAGATACAACCTCACGGCCATTCGTCGCAGGACCCTCCATGGCCACCGCCAGGTAGTCCGAAGAATCCCGTTCTTTATGCAAAATCTCCACCGGATAAGGCACCCCTGCCGTGAGGCTCAGCGTGGCTGATTTCTGCGAGGCACGACGATCCCAGTCCCGCGAATTGTACACGGCGCTGTCCAGATGAGCGACCCGGCGAATGCCCTGCCCATCATTGAGATCCAGCTTCAGTTCGGAGGCATCGTCAGAGGCGATCCAAAAGGTGTAGGACCCACTCACTGGCACCATCAGGCTGCCTTTCAAGCGTGTGCCATAGTAGTCTGCCCAGTTGCTCGGAGGCTCTACCCCGGGCAGCAAATCTTCAAAATGCGGGTAAGCCAGCGCCGGGTCATAAGCGAACAGATCCGGTAAGGTGATGCCCTCCACATCCAGCCATACAGACCTTGTCAAAGCACCCGTCGTCTTGGCCAAAGGAGCCGTCACGGTGATCACCACCGTGTCCCGATGCGTGTAAGCGCCTTCGGTAATAGCCAACTCGTAGGTGTAAATTCCTGCGGCACTAAAAACAACTTCACTGGTTAGGCTTGCTGGCTCTACCAAAGTGCTCTTGGGGCCGGATACTTGCTTCCAGAGCGCAGTCGGAGTTTTATCCGAGCTAAGAACCTTGATCCACGAGCCGGCGAGGCGCGTGCGGTCATGTGGCCACCAGTAGGTGCGGTCCTTGCCAGCTCGCGCGTAAAAGGTCAGCGTGGGGTCAAAGGCAGGCGCCTTCTGGCTAGGCTCCAGGTAGCTACCCTCGATCACCTTTGGCCGGCGATCTCCCTCGGGACTCCAGGCCACGGCAAAGTAGTCACTGCTCCAGGTCTCCTTGTGCAGCAGTTCCACATAATAACGCCCACCGGGTTTCAGAGCGATGGGGGCAGAGGTCTGGGAGGCTTCATTCGTCCAGACCTCACGGCCACTAGCGGTGGTAGCGTAACAAACTTTGCGCAAATTAGCCATCGTCGCATCGGTGCTGATCGAAAATTCGACCGCATCATCACCTGAGACATAAAACACGTAATTGACAGGATCAGGCCCACCCGCCGGCACATTTAAAATGCCGGTGACCCGCGTCGCATAGCGGTCTGCCCAGCTATTGTGCTGTTTCAGATCTGGCACGGCATCCACGATATCCGGAGAATTTGGGAAAGCCGGATCTGCTCGCAGCGCGTCTAAGGTCGCATACTGCTTGTCCCACCACACTTGGCGAGTCAGGGCACCCACTTGAGCATTCAGGGGAGCTTTGACGTCCACGGTCACTTCATCCGTGCTGGTGTTGTTCAGCGTGGTCACGCTGTAGCGCAGTACATAAAGGCCCGCTTTGGGGAAGGTGGCCAGAGTCTGGGCGGAATCAGGCGTGGAAAAGAGCACGCCCTTGGGCCCACTGACCTGAGACCAGACACGCGTGGGTGCATCTGCCCCCCAGATGCGGCGGGATTCATAAGCACTGAGTGAGACGGAATTCCGTGGCATGTGCAGCACCACATCCCGCCCAGCATTCAGCAGATAGTCGTGGCTGAGATCGAACTCCTGTGTCCCTGCGATCACCGCTGCGGCATCGCTAGGTGGTGCCAGATATTCTCCGGTGATTTCGCTGAGATAATTCTGCCCCGGCTGCTGCCACATCACGGTGCAATGGTCCGTGCCCCAGTCATCCTTGTGCCGGATTTCAAAGGCATACTTTTGCCCGGCGGTGAGCGTGATGGCAGGGGAAGCCTGTGCAGCATGGTTGGCAAAATCCGTCGCATTCACCGTCGTGGTCACAGCGGCTCGCAGTTGGAGGTTCGCCGTTGCCGCATCGGTGCTCAGATGAAACTCAGCTTTCTTACTAGCTGCCATGAAAAACCGATAACTCCCCGTCACCGGCACCAAAATAAAACCACGCACGTGCTGGCCATACTGCTCAGCGAGGCTTTGCGTCTGGGTCAGTGTGCTGACCAGGCGATGCGCATGCGGGAAATTGGGATAATCCAGACTCCGCGAAAGCGAAGCCACGGTATTGCCATCCACGCCGAACCAATAGTTTGCCAAAGCTTTGCCAGCATCTGCCGCCAGAGGTGGCTGAATGGTCACCGTCACATCATCGAAGGCGCTGTTGCCTGAATGGCTGGCAGTGGCGCGAAAAACATACACTCCCGCGCGAGTCAAGATGGCGGACGTGGTGGCTGCATCCGCCGTCGTGATCGTCGCCGCAGGGCCGCTCACCTGTGTCCACTGGAGGGTCGGGGAGACATTTGCATCCGCCACATTCAGGGCCTGGGCGGCAAGCTCTACCGTGTAGTTAGGCGCGTATTGAGTGACGGGTTTACCCGCCTCCACCAAGAGTCCGGTGGGAATGCTTGCCGGCACCTCGAAGGGTGTAAGCACCGTGCCAGGAATCACCTGCGGGGTGGCCGTGGGAGAGGTGGCCCAGGCGACGGCGAGACTGTCTCCGCCGTAGCCTTCCTTCATCAGGGCCTCGATGTAATAACGCTGCCCCGCCTGCAAGGAGATGGGGGCAGACTTTTGCTCCGTAAACTTGGTCCAGCGAAGCGCCTCCGTCCAGCCGGGCACATGGGCGATCCGCACCTTGTTGTTAGGCTCATCATCCGTGCTTAGCCACAGTTCGCAGTTATCATCCCCACTGACCCAGAAGCTGTAGCTGCCCGCAGCAGCAGGGGTGAGGTAGGCCCGCATGCGCACACCATACCGCTCCGCCCAATTCACAGGCGCGGCAAAGTTAGCATCCACCGTGCGCAGCAATGGATTGCCAGGGTAATCAGCGGAAAGCGTGAGGTCCGCCACCACCCCGCCATCCAGATGAGTCCACACCTCCCGCAGCACACCCGTTTGGGCATTGAGTGAGGAAACCAAGGTCAATAAGAGACCAATGACCGAAGCGGGAGCCTTGTTCATGCGGAATTATGGAAATTAGCATAACGAAGGATCTAACGCAATAGGTTGATAATGAATGCATCAATTGTCACAAAGACCCTCCCGCATCCCTTAAGCATAACCACTCAAGCATGACCGAGGACACGCGCTAGCACCTGGCCTAACCGCGATGTTTTGCGTGTGATCAGCCGCACCGTGCGGACCGGACTGGGGTCAAGCCGCAGAAACATCACCCCCTCCACCTTCGGGCGATCAGCGAGGGCCATTTTGGGCATCAGAGTCACGCCGGCCCCATGACGGATGAGAGCGATCAAGGTCTCGATGCTGGTGGCGATGGACTCATGCGGCCCGCCGCCGCCATGCGCGGCGCAGAAGTCCAGGGCCTGATCCCGCAGGCAATGGCCGTCCTTGAGCAGCAGCAGTTTGTCACCACTCATGCGCTCGGGGACCACCCGCCGTTTGGAGGCAGCCAGACTGTGGCCCGCAGGCACGGCCAAAAGCAGTTCATCCTCCATCAGCACAGCCTCTTCGAGAAGGGAGTCCACGGTCGGGGTCGCTGTGATGGCGGCATCCAGGTCTCCCTGGGCCACCCCTTTCTCCAGGGCCTGGGTCACGTCCTCCACCACCCGCACTGACATCTCTGGGCAGGCCAGCTTCACCGCAGAAAGCACCGCGCCCAGCCGGTACGGGGCAATGGTGGGAATCATTCCCAGGGTGATTTCACGGGGCATCTGCCCGGCTTCAAGCGCCACCTCATCCAGCATTTCCTGCCGCGCACGCAGGATGCCCCGCGCGCGGCTGACAAAGACCAAACCTGAGCGCGTGACGACGACGCGACGGTTGGTCCGCTCCACTAGCTGCACCCCGAGATCCGCCTCCAGCTTTTGCAGTTGCAGGCTCAGCGTGCTCTGGCTCACATGGCAGGCCTTTGCGGCCTGGCCAAAATGCCCATGTTCCGCCACAGCGACGAGGTATTCGAGGTCACGAAAGTTCATGGGAATAAGGGATCATGGTAGCCAAAATGGCAGGTGGCCGCCAGCGGCATTCGCGGTGCTCACCCAGACTCCCGACATGAAACGGATGAGGCGCAACCTTGACAGTGGACAAGGAGAGGCTAGGTGACGTCAGCTTTCATCCGGGCAAACTGCCCGAGTGATTCCGGTAATATCCATACCACTACCACGACTGATGTCCCTCGGCTCCCACCTTTTGAGTCCACGTCTGCATGAGCGCCTCCAGGTAGAACGCTGGTATGTGCACCAGTTCATCCGCACCCAGGCCATGCCCCTAATGAAGCCTGGCATGCTGGTTTTGGATGCCGGTTCTGGCCACGAACACGAGCAGTATCTGCGCAAAGAGCTGCTCGCCACCGGGGCCACCCTCCACACCTGCGACTTCAGCCCCGGCCCAGGGGTTGACTTTGCAGCCGACGTTTCGGCCCTTCCCTTTGCCGATGCCACGTATGATCTGGTGCTCTCCACCCAGGTGCTGGAGCATGTGCAGGACCCTAAAAAGGTCGTCTCAGAAATGGCCCGCGTATTGAAGCCGGGAGGTCACCTGTTTCTGACCACGCCTCAGTCTTCCCCACTGCACAATCTGCCGTGGAATTATTTCAATTTCACCAACCTCGGCCTGAGACTGCTCTTTGATGCCGCAGGGCTTAAAATCCTCCGCGAAATGCCGCAGGGGGGGCACTTTGCGCTGCTGGCGTACCAGTTGCACTGGACCGTCAATTTCTTCCGCCAGTCCAGCCTGCCAGGGCTAGTCAAAAAGCTTTCCATGCTTTTCTGCCAGATGTTCTTTGGCTTCTTTGCCAAAGTGGTGCTCCTGTGGCTGGACCGGCTGGATTCAGAACCTCTCAATACCCAGGGCTGGTGCATTCACGGCGTGAAGCCGTCATCCGATGCCTGATTCATGACAGGCGCGTCTGTCCATTCCATGGAATCAGCATCTTCAAACCCGACTTCCCCATTGCGGCGCTGGTGGCGGCTGTCTAGGCTGCGCTTGGTGGATTCGCTCCGGCATTCGCGGCGGCTGCGTTCACTCAATGCCCTGCGCCTGCGACTGAGGGCCACCCTGACCACGCCTGCTGCAGCGGCACGCACCCTCTGCCGCGCGCTGGAATTCAGCGAATCGCCACGGCTGGACCAGCACCTCATCCGGCAACTACAGGCTGCCGATCGCTTCCCTGATTCCGTCTCCTTCTGGCGGCCCATCGTCGCCTCACTGCCGCGTTACCGCAGCCTGGTGGTGAAGCAGCCCCAGCTTTCCCGGTCCATCATTCTCAAGGCCCCTGGCCCCAATGGAGAAAAAGGAGTGCTGCTGATGTATTTCGAATACAACTGGGTGCGGCTGGCCCTGGGCATTTCTGAAGAGGACTTTCGCTGGCTGGATGAGCACTTTGACTTCATTCTCTCCACCAGTTGGTCCCCCACCGACTACGCCGCCCTCCGTCTTTTCCTGGCCCAGACCACTGGGCCTGTGTTTGTGCAGCCCTGCAATTACGCCGAGGCAGCCAAACTGGCCTCCTTCCATCCCCGCCTCGTCGTGCTCGACAGCCTGCCTTGCGACTGGGTGGACCCGCAGTTTTATCCCGTGCAGCCAGGGCAGCAGCGTCCCATCGACATCCTCATGGTGGCCAACTGGGGCGAATTCAAAAGGCACTGGGATTTCTTTCATGCCTTGCGCCATCTCCCGGCATCCTGGCGGGTGGTCCTCGTCGGCCAGGTGGAGGGCAATCGCGACCAGGCATTCATCGCCCGTCTAGCCCAGGACATCGGCGTGCCCCAGAAGCTGGAAATCTGCCAGTCCTTGCCTGCGGAGGAGGTCTCTCTCCTGCAACTGCAAGCCCGGGTGTCCTTGATCTTCAGCCTACGCGAAGGCTGCTGTGTGGCAGCGGTGGAATCTCTCTTCGCCGGCTGCGCCCTGGGCCTGCGGGCAGATGCCCACGTGGGTCCCCTGCATTACATCCACTCCCTCACGGGCAGGCGGCTGCGGCCAGGACATCTGGCGGCGGACATCCAGGAACTGCACCAAGTGGCCCCCACTCTGCAGCCCGCCTCCTGGGCCGCCCAAAACATCTCCTGCCACCAAACCCACGCCAAGGTCAACCAAGCCCTGCGCACGCAGGCCATCCAGCATGGCCGTCCCTGGACCCAGGATCTCCTGCTGCCACACTGGCGGCCGTACCCGCGCCATGCGCATCCGCAAGACGCCGTCGCACTCCGGCCGCTCTACGCAGAATGCCACCAGCGCTTCCCCTCCGTTTTCCCTCCAGATCTCCTCGAAACCTCCAACCGATGACTCCACCACCTCTTCATGGTCATGACTTCGGTCAGCAGGTTGACACCACAACAGGCCGAGCTATCAGACACCCGGAATTCTGGCAGGGCAGCAGGTTCCTCCAGCCTTCGGCCCACCCGCAGCCCCCAGGAAACGCGTCATGAAGCTGACCCCGCTTTCCCTCATCGGCACCCGCTTCAAAGACGAGCTGCGCTACTCAGAATCCATCCGCGAAGCGTGCGGGAAGTTCCTTGCCCTCGCCTCCACTCTGGCCAAGAAGCCTGCCCGTTTGGCCATGCTGGCACGTGCCGTCAGCCTCTGTGACCGGGAAACCGCCTGGCGGCCCATCATGGCACGACTGCATGAGACCGCCCAGGGTGCCGACGCTGAACTCTGGCTGGCTGTCCTTCGCCATAGCTCCCGGCTACCGGCCATCGTCAAACAGAAGCCCTCGCTCACACGCACCGTCATCCTCAAAAGCCCCGGTGAGCAGGGGGAAAAAGGCGTCTTGTTGCATTACTTTGAGTACAACCTGGCTCGAGTTCTCCTGGCACTGCCGGAAGAGGAACTGCGCTGGCTGGCTTCCCATTATGACATCATCCTGGCGGCCAGTTGGACTCCCACGGACTATGCCTTGCTGGGCCTGGCCACCGCCCGCCTGCCGGGTGGTCTCTGGGTCCAGCCTGCTACCCACGGCGAACGCACCCGCCTGCAGGACTTTCATCCGCAAGTACGCTGCCTCCCCGGCCTCGCCTGTGACTGGGTGGAGCCCTCCTTTTACCAGCCCAAACCCTGGGCTGAGCGCAGCGTGGACATCCTCATGGTCGCTAACTGGGGAGATTTCAAAAGACACTGGGAATTTTTGGAGGCCCTCAAAGAGATGCCGAGGGATCTGCGCATCGTTCTTGTCGGCCAAAACGAAGGCAGCAACACCCGGGAAACCATCCAGCAAATGGCCCAGCAACTGAGTGTGCCACAGTCCTTAGAGATCAGAGAATCCCTTCCGATTGAAGAAGTCACCCGGCTGCAATGCGATGCCAAGATCTCCATGGTCATCAGTCGGCGCGAAGGCGGCTGCGTGGCCATGGTCGAGTCTCTTTTTGCGGGAGCCGCCATCGCCATGCGCAAAGGGGCCAGCATCGGCTCGGCCGCCCACATCAATCCGCGCACAGGTGCCTTTTTACGCCCAGGACACATTGCCCAAGATCTGCTGGACCTGCTTGCCCGTGGAGCCTCCCTAGATTCCGCCGCCTGGGCCGTCGAAAATATTTCCTGCCATGTCACCTTGGCCGCCCTCGAAGGCAGCCTCAAATCTCATGCACTCGACCAAGGCAGACCGTGGACAAAAGGACTGACTTCCGTTCACTGGCGCCCGCATCCCATCCTCGCAGATCCTGCCGGACGCCAGTTGCTAAAACCCGCGTACGACGAGCTTCACACACGCTACCCCGCGCTGTTCGGGGCAGACCTGATGACCAAGAGTGCCTCCTGACAAAGGACGTCTGGGCAGCGATGCGTTTCACCGAAAGGTCATCCTACGCCCCAGCCGGATCGCCGGGAGTTCCACGAAACGGTGCAAGACATACGCCAGACTGACCGTCAGAGTCGCTGAGAGGAGGCAAAGCGCGCTTAGTGGCAAGGTCCTGCCACCTTCCAACCATATGCTGCGGAGTGCGATCATCACCGGATAGTGCAGGATGTAGAGGCCATAGGAAAGGTCGTATCGGAGGGCCTTCTGGATGCGTTCAAGAAAGGATTTCACCAAAGGCCAATGAAGTGTGAAGACAATGAAACCCGCACTGCCCAGCGCACAGGTATAATGGTAGTAGCTCGCCTGGTCATGCGAAAAGCTCAGGCGCAAGGACATGGTCCGGTAAAGAGCGATGCTCGCCAGCAGCAGCAGGCACCAGACCCAGGTGTTCATCTTAGACCATATCTTGGCGGGCAGACGGTGCAGCATCACCCCCATGCCAAACTGCCCCAGGAACAAGGCAGTGCCCACGACATGGTCCATCAGCCAGCCAGCCCCCAAAACTAGGCCAGCCAGCACAGCGGCGGCTACGGCCCAGTGAGTGCGCAACAACACCCAGGCCAGGAAGGGAAAAACGATGGCTACCTTGGCCTCCACCATCAGCGTCCAAACTGTCGGCATGGCGAAGAATGACACAATGCCAGGAGCTATCAGCGTCATCTGCAAAAGCCACTGCTTCCATTGCAGCCCCGGCGCATCCACGAATGAGGACGGCATGTCCACCGCGTAGGTGAAGTCCGGTTTGGTCCGAACCCAGATCAACACGCAAAAGGTCACCAGCAAAGCCACCCAATACAGTGGATAGATGCGAAAAAACCTCCGGATCCCAAAGTTCACGTACTGCTTCAGCGATGGCTCACTGCGGCTCAGCGAGATGGCAAGCACATAACCGCTGAGGACGAAAAACAACGTCACCGCCGCCTTGGCATCTAGGAGGCCAAAGGCGGAATATCGAGGACCATCGATATCAAAGACCACATAAAAGTGCTCCCGAAAAACGATTACGGCCGCCGTCATTCTCAGTGCATCCAAGGCCCCAATCCGAAGGGGCTCGCTGCCAGTTTTTTCCGAAACTTTTACAGGATGCATAGATTTTCACGATATCCGTCAGCTCCAGGGATACACGGGCTTTCCCATGCAAAAAGCAATATTAAGAACAAACCAGAGATAAAGGTGAGTTGAAATCTTTTTGTCCGCCTCCGAACGACCTCTTATTCATTGGTAAAACCAATCATTTTTACTCATTTAAACAATTATATCTATCACAAGGCTGTTTCATAATCATTCAGTTTCATCAGGCCCGATCATCTGAAGAGACAAGCCGACTGACTGCCACTTTCCCCCCGGAACCTAAGCCCTTTCATCCTTACCGTGAGCCTCTTGCACTGGAGGCGGGATGAAAGGGTGACTTTCACACCGCTCTCCAACCTCCAGCTCATGAAAAATTTTAAATTCGATTACGGGCAGCCTTTGGCCATCGTCGCTCTTCTTCTTGTGCTCTCCACGGCCTTTGCCTTTTTTGAGGAGCCCATTTCGCCGCCGACAGATGCCCGCAAAATACCAGGGACAGACCTTACCCGCTCACCCTTGGCCCCTGGCCGCCAAGAAAAAGCGAAAGACCTAAAACTTCGTCTAAATGCTGGTGATACTCCAGATGCCGCCAATAAGCAGAGGGAAAGCCCGCTCATTCTGGCCGAGGACAAATAATCGGCAGCAGGTGCCCGCTCTTGCAATGGGAGGTTGTGCGTCAGCCCGACCCTTTTAAGCTGCCGCAAGGCATGACCGTTTCGCTTTTCCCCACGCAGCTACCCACTGCGCTCCTCCTCTGTCTCCCTGGGCTTGCCCTGCTGCTGGCGGCCTGCTCTGCCGTGCCTGAAAAAGCAGACACCAGCCGCCGCCCGATCGTGCAGCGGCGGGAGGTGCTGGCCATCGCCCGGGCTTACAGCCAGCACCGATGGAAGGCCGCCAAACCTAACATCAAGCATGGCAAAGACTCCCAAGGCATCCAGGTGGACACACCGGACGCGGACTACCGCCCCGCAGATGGCACCCGTCCCGGCTGGTGGATGGCCGGTGCCTGGAATGTGGGTGTCCCCTATCAGTGGGGCGGTTTTGATTCTCTGGAAGCGTTTGATTCCAAAATTCGCCGGGGCTTTGCTGCGGGCGATATTTATACCCCGGCCAAACGCGCAGGTCTGGATGCCGCCGTGAGCCGTGAAGCAACTGGCATCGACTGTTCCGGTCTCATTTCGCGCTGCTGGCGGCTGCACCGCTCCTACTCCACCCGGGAACTTCCTACTCTCTGTGACAAGCTGGGAGGCTATGAGGATCTGCGCCCTGGGGACATCCTCAACACCCACAATGCCCACGTGCTGCTCTTCGCCGGCTGGGCCAATCCCGCGCGCACTCGCGTCTCCGTCTATGAGGCAGGCTGCCACCCCACCTGGAAGGTTTTTCGCAGGCAGATACGTCTCGAATACCTGAAGCAAAAAAACTATCTTCCGTACCGATACCGGAACATTCGTGACTGATCCGATGAATCCGGCGACCGTCCCGAGACGAACCTCTAGCAGATGAAACTCACCATGCGCTTTTTGACCGCACTCTTCACCGGCCTGTTTGGCAGTTCCTGCCAAGCAGAAAGCCCGCAGGTCAGCCAGCCCGCCCCCCAGATCTCCGGCATCAATCAGGATGGGGTGACCGTGAACTTTGCTGATGTGTACAAAAAAGGTCCCACCGTGGTTTTCTTTTACCCCAAGGCCAACACTCCCGGCTGCACCGCCCAGGCCTGCTCCCTGCGGGATGCCTTTGCCGACCTGACCCAGGCAGGCGTGCAGGTGCTAGGGGTCTCCCTCGACAACGTCGAGACCCAGAAGAAATTCAAGACCCAGAGAAAGCTGCCTTACGACCTGATCGCCGACACCGATGGCAAGGTGCTGGAGGCATTCAAAGTCGGCAAGGTCTTCGGTGGCATGCTTTCCATGGCCCAGCGGCAATGCTTTCTGATCAAAGACGGCAAGATAGTCTGGCATGATGACAGCGCCTCTACCTCCGGGCAGGCTGCCGATATTCAAAAGGCACTGGCGGCGCTGAAGTGAGTCTGGGCGTGAATTCGCGTTGATCTTTTGGCCCCAGCCATAAGAATCAGCCCGTCTTCCATTGCCTCCTTTCGCCGCCCTCTTGCATGAAAATTTGTCTCACCCTGGCCCTGTTCGTTTTTTCTGCTCTATGGGCAAACGCACAGCTCGCCCCCATGCAGTTGCCGAAGAAAATCACCTGGGTGGAGGAAACCTCCGCACGCAATGCCCGAGGAGAAGTAACTCGCACCTGCAATGTCTTCTCCATCGAAGGGGAGAACTGGCGCTGTGAATTCGCAAATCAGCAGGCAGAGATTGCCATCACCGTCTGCAGCCAGGGCAAGGTCACCTCATCCCAGACCCCAGCTCCTTCCCCCTCCGAGGGCCCTGCCACTGATCTCACCAGCATCTACTCAGCCCTGAGCAGCAAGGCCAAATTCGAGGTCGTGGACATCATCGGCGGTGTGGGCTACTCACGTTTCCGCGAAACCGGAAGCTCCGGCTACACGCGTCTCATTTGGATGGACCGCACCATCGGCTTCCCACGCCGCATCAGCACCACCCTGCCCGATGGCAGCGTGCGGGAACAATCCATGAGGGTTCTCAACGTGGATACCAGCCTCGAAAGAAGGCTATTCAATGCCAGTAACCTGTATCCCTTTTTTGGCCATTACCTGGACGAATGGCACGCCCGCCTGACGAAGTGATTCATCGCTGGGGTTGGCTCACTCAAAACCTGCAAAAAACCCCGGCACTGCTATGGCAATGCCGGGGTTTTAAGGTTTCAACACCCGTTCAAAACGGGCGTTGAGTAGCGATTAAGCTTTCCAACCGTCGCGGTAGGCGGGCCGGGAGACGAACTTATTCGGAGCTTCGGCGTTGCTGACCTTCATGCCTTGCTTGTCCCACTGCACGCTCTGCTGAGCACGCACGGCCAGGTTGCCGAGAAGCACGAACTCGGTCAGCGGGCAGCTATAGTCGAAGTTGGAGCTTGGCAGGCCGCCGTTAACGATGTGGTGAGCCCACTCGCCCTGCGGGTTGTTCGGCATCACGCTGCGGGTTTCGGTTTTCTTGATTTTGCCGGCCTTCATGTCGAGACGCACCTGGGTGTAACGCTCTTCATTGTAAATGACGGGGCTGCCGCAATAGGCTTCGCCTTCAAAGACGGTGCCTTCGGTGCCGATGAACATCATGCCGCTGCTGGCTTTTTCGAAAGCCTTCTTGGCCAGCTCGCTGGTCATGTGCGGGGAGATTTCAGGCTTGTTCGGCTTGCCGTCCTTGGAGCCGTCATTCCAGGAGACCTTGAGGGCTCCATGCTTGCCAGCAGGCATGTGATAGACGAGGTCTGACCACACTGGGGCGCAGGTATCGGAGATCGGGCTGCTGGTGGCGTCGATGCGCTCAGGGATGAGCTGGCCCAGGATGCTGAAGGTGGCGTCCATGATGTGGCAGCCCATGTCGCCAAGAGCACCGGAGCCGAACTGCCACCAGCCACGCCAGTTGAAGGGGTGGAGGCTGTTGCCGCGCTTGCCGCTCATGCCTTCAGGAATTTCGAACTCAAAGTAAGGCTCCTTGGCTTCGCTGGAGAGCCAGAGGTCCCAGTCAAGGTTGGAAGGGCACTCAGCGGCCTTCTTGACCAGGGGGCCCTGGGGCCAGATGGGGCGGTTGGTCCACAGGCGAATTTCTTTCAAGGTGCCGATAGCGCCCTGCTCGATCCACTCCTTGGCCAGACGCTGGCCTTCCATGGTGCGGCCCTGGTTGCCCATCTGGGTGGTGATTTTCGCGGTCTTCGCTGCTTGGTGCAGCTCACGCACTTCGCCGATGTAATTGCAAAGGGGCTTCTGAACGCAGACGTGCTTGTTATGCTTGATGGCATGCATCGCTGCCACGTAATGCGTGTGGTCAGGGGTGGAGATGATGACGCCATCGATCTCGTTGGCCATCTCGTCGAACATCTTGCGGAAGTCCTGATACAGCTTCGGTGCCGCCGGGGCTGCCTGGCCGGACTTCACGTGGTGGTCTTCGCGCTTCTTGGCCGCTTCGTTGAGGCGGTTCATGTCCACGTCCACCAGGGCCACGATGTTGTGGTCCAGGGTCACGCCCTGGGTGTCGGACTGGCCTTTGCCATTGGCACCGATGACGGCGAGGTTCAGCTTCTTGCTGGCGGCGTTTTGGCCACGGAGGAGGAGGTTTGGACCTGCGAAGGCACCAGCGGCGAGGCCTGCCGTGCGGCCCAGAAAATGACGGCGTGAGATGATATTAAGACCCATGGGGTTTTATGCTATGTGGTTGAGTTGGGGGAATCGAGATAAACGGCTGTTTTTTCCCGAAATTACGCCCAAATGCTAGCAACCATGGGGTTTCCCGTCCAGCAGGCAATGTCGCACCGCTATTTACAAAGGGCTGCATTTCCGCTAAATTCCCCCTCCCCATGAAGAAAATGCGCCTTGCCCCCCTGGCCGCCTTTGGTCTCGCACTCCTTTTCGCCCCCTTCGCCTCAGCGCAGGTGGACGATGCTGCCGAGCAATTTTTCAGGGGCTACGTGATGAAAAAGGACGCTGAAAAGATGGAGACCGACGGCAATTTTGCCGGTGCCCTCCAGGTCTATCAGCAGATGGGGCAGATTTTTGATACCGTGGCCCAGAGCCATCCTGACTGGCAACCCAACCTCCTGGCCAACCGCCGCAGCCTCACCCAGCAGGCCATCACCCGGATGCAAGGCCGCCTTTCCCAGCCAGCCGCCGCCCCGGCCCCCGCAACAGCGGCGGCCCCCGCACCTGCCGCAGCCCCGACGATGCCCGTTTTCACCGGCAGCACCGAGGCCCCCGGCCCAGGCACGCTCGCAGGCCCCGCGGGCACCATGCCCAGCCTCAGCGATGTGCTTTCCCAATGGGAACAAAATTACCGCCAGCGCATGCTGCAACTGGAGACCCAGAACAACCAGATGCAGATGGACCTGACCAAGTGGCAGCAGTGGTACCAGTGGGCCTCCGGCGAAATCACTACCGCCCGCGAGGACAAGGACACCCTGGCCGGAAAATCTGCCGCCATGGAAAAGGCCATCGAAACGATGAAGCAAGAAGTTGCCGCCGGGCGCGCCGCCAATGGCCAGCTCGATGCCCTGGTCAAAGAAAAGCTCAATCTCGAAATCGAATATCGCAAGGCCTCACAACGCCTCACGGGTGCTGAGCAAGCCTCCAAGGAAGCCTCGCAAAAGCTCGCCGATGCCTCCCTGCGCATCTCCACCTTGGAAAAAGAGCGCAATGATCTCCTGGTGGAACGCGACGCCGCTGTAAAACAGCGCAACGAAGCTGTGGCTTCCCGCGACACCGCCGTGCAGGAACGCGACAAACTGAGCGCCCAAAACCTGGGTATGCAGACGGAAATTGAGTCTCTCAAAAAACGCGCTCCAGCCAAGGATGAGGTGAAGCTCATCGTCGCTGAAAATGACCGCCTGAAAAAGGAACTGGAAACCGCTCAAAAGCAGGTGGCCTCCCTCCAGGGCGACGTCACCCGCAAGGATCAGGAAATCACCCAGTTGCGCGGCCAGATCACCACCCTGCAAACGGAGATGACCGCCCTTCGTCAGCAGAGCGCCACCTTTCAAAACCAAGTGGCAGACTTGACCCTGCAGCTCAAAAACCTGCAGGATGGCAAGCCCGCCGCCATGACGCCGGAACTGGCCCAGGAGAACGAACTGCTGCGCGAAATCGTCATGCGCCAGCTCCGCAGCCAATACCGCCAGCAGCAGGCCAAGGACCTCGTTTTGGCCGAGCTGCAAAAGATGCAGGGAGTCTCCTCCAAGCTGCTGGAACAGGTGGAAGAGCTGCGCGGCAGCCGCATGACCCTGACCCCGGATGAAGAAAAACTCTTCTCCGATCCCTCCGTCCGCGAAATGCTGGGCGGGGACAGCATCCAGGGCACCCTCATCGCCCAGGCCCCGAAACCTGCTGGCAGCACCCCAGCCGAGAAACCGCTGGACTCGCTTCTGGACAAAGCCAACGAAGCCTTCAGCGCCCAGAAATTCGCCGAGGCCGCCGCCCTTTACGAAGACGCCCTGCGCGTGGACCCCAAAAACACCACCGCCCTCGTCGGCCTGGGCTACTCCCGCCAGCGTGAAAACAAGCTGAGCGAAGCTGAGGCTGCCCTGAAAAAGTGCCTGAACATTGACCCCAGCCATGAACTGGCCGCCTTCCACCTGGGCGTGACGCACTTCAAACAGCAGCGTTGGAACGATGCCACGGCCGCCTTTGAAAAGAGCCTGACCAAGAACTCCAAAAATGCCCGCGCCCGCCACTACCTGGGCATCATTTCCACCAAATTGAACCTCCTGGATCGTGCCGAGCGCGAATTCAAAACCGCCCTCGCCATTGACCCAAACTATGGCGAAGCCCACTTCAATCTGGCGGTGCTTTACGCTACATGGGACCCACCGCAGTGGGACAAGGCCAAGACCGAATATGGAGAGGCTTTGAAGAAAGGCGTGGCACCTGATGAAGCGCTGGAAAAACTGCTGAAAGGCACCGGCAAATCCGTCTCAGCACGCTGATGTCCCAAAGAATGGCCTGACTTGTTATTCGAGGAATTTCGCGGCATGGTCGCACATGACTCAAACATGTGCGGTCACTGGCAAATCCTTTTCGCCTAACAAGCTGAGACCTCTCACGGCCTTACCACCTCAAATTGCCGACATTATCCGGGCGGCTCACCCTGAGTTGAAGCCCGAATCCCTGATCAGCACGGAGGTGCTCAATGAGGCCCGATTGGACTATGTGCGCCAGTTGTTGCAAAGCCAGTTAGGCGATCTCACCCACCTGGATGAGGAGGTGCTTCAAAGCCTGCATCGTCAGGAGCTGCTCAGTGAGCACCCAGACAGTGAAGAAGAGGGAGAAAGCCAGCTCACCGTGGGCCAAAAGCTTTCAGACAAGCTGGCTGAATTTGGCGGTAGCTGGACGTTCATCCTGGCCTTCGGAGGTTTCATGGCCATCTGGATTCTGCTGAATGTCGTCCTTCTGGCCAACCGTGGCTATGATCCTTACCCCTTCATCCTGCTGAACCTCATTCTCTCCTGCTTAGCCTCCCTGCAAGCACCCGTGATCATGATGAGCCAGAACCGCCAGGAAAGCCGTGACCGGAAGCGGGCTGAAAACGATTACAAGATCAATCTCAAGGCCGAGCTGGAGATCCGTCACTTGCATGACAAAATGGACTACATGCTGCATCAGCAGGCAACACGCCTCATGGAGGTGCAGCAAATCCAGATCGAACTCCTGCGAGAGATGGCCGGTGGACGTCAGGGCCCAACCAAATCTTGAGTCCGTGGCAAAGTTGTGATTTCGGCACCCCATGGACCTGCGTAGTCTTCTCCTGTGTCTGCCCCCCTCATCTCCGCTGCCCTGGTCTCCTGGTTTCGCCAAAACGGGCGCGACTATCCGTGGCGGCAGACGAGGGATGCCTATGCCATTTTGGTCTCGGAAATCATGCTGCAGCAGACGCAGATCAGCACCGTGCTGGATCGCGGTTATTATGCGCGCTGGCTGGCCCTTTTCCCTGATTTTGCCACTCTGGCGGCGGCTTCTGAAAGTGAGATTTTGAAGGCCTGGGAAGGCCTGGGCTATTACCGCCGCGCACGTAATTTACAGAAACTGGCCCAGGTAGTGGTGACTGAGCACGGTGGCGTTTTTCCGACCGATCCAGCCGCGATCCGTGCGCTCCCCGGCATCGGCCCCTACACCGCAGGGGCCATCTCCAGCTTTGCCTATGGCCTGGCAGAACCCATCGTGGATGGCAATGTGGCCCGAGTCCTGT
The DNA here is from genome assembly GCF_039542385.1 of Prosthecobacter algae. Classification (NCBI taxonomy): domain Bacteria; kingdom Pseudomonadati; phylum Verrucomicrobiota; class Verrucomicrobiia; order Verrucomicrobiales; family Verrucomicrobiaceae; genus Prosthecobacter; species Prosthecobacter algae. Next base: position 459,332 of record NZ_BAABIA010000002.1, read on the forward strand.
CACGTCTGGACAATGATGCGACCCCCATTGACTCCACCACCGGCAGCAAGCGTCTCTGGGAGCGTGCCACCGAGCTGGTTCAAGCCACCGAAGATCCTCGCTCTCTGAATTCCGCCCTCATGGAGCTGGGCCAGACAATCTGCAAACCTACACAGCCCCTGTGCCCGCAGTGCCCAGTGAAAAAACATTGCCGCGCCACCGATCCGACCTCCCTCCCCGTCAAATCGAACAAAACCCAGATGACGGAAGTCACGGAGCGCGTCGTTTTCATCCAGACCGCTGAAGGAGTGTTGCTGGAGCAAGAGACAGGTGCCCGGCGCACCGGCCTATGGAAGCTCCCTGCCCTGCCAGAAAACCTCGCCGCGTCCCCTCCGCCGGTGCTCCTGAAGATGAACTATGGCATCACACGCTACAAGGTGACGCTGTGGGTCCATGAGTTCCCTGCCACCGCACCCCAGGTCTGGCCAGATAACCATCGGCTGATTCCGCACCGAGACCTCGCCACCCTGGCCATGCCCAGCCCCTACCGAAAGGCGCTCGACAAGCTGCTGGCGCATTCGGCTTTCACCCTGATGGCCTGAGACAGGCACCTTGCACCTTGAAGACGGCCCTTCCTCCTGCTACGTCTTCCGCTTATGTCTAAAGGTCAGGGCAAAACTGCCACGCATTTCTTTCATCTCGGCTCCGAGGCCGAACCCTTCGTCTTTGCCAATGGCGATACCCTGCCAGGCATCACGGTGGCCTACGAAATGTATGGCAAGCTGAACGCCAAAAAGTCCAACGCCATCCTGCTTTTCCACGCGCTCTCAGGCAGCCAGCACGCGGCAGGCCACACGGAGGAAGTAGAGGGTACCGATGAGCGCTGGACCAACGATATCAAAGCCGGCTGGTGGGACCTTTTCATTGGCCCAGGCAAGGCGCTGGATACCAAACGCTATTGCGTCATCTGCGCCAATTACCTCGGCGGCTGCTACGGCAGCAGCGGCCCGGCATCCATCAATCCCGCCACGGGCAAACCTTACGGCAGTACCTTCCCGCCAGTGCTCACCACCGATGTCGTACGCAGCCAGATCGCCCTGCTGGATCATCTGGGCATCGAGCAACTTCACGCCGTCATCGGCACCAGCATCGGCGGTCTTCTGGCCTTGAACCTGGCCACCCTTTACCCAGAGCGCGTCCGCATCGTCATGCCCGTTGCCACCGGACTGAAGACCACCGTCCTCACCCGCCTGACTTTGTTTGAGCAGGTCATGGCCATCGAAAACGACCCTCACTTTCACGGCGGGGATTATTACGACGGCCCTCCCCCAGCCTACGGCCTCGCCCTGGCGCGGATGATCTCGCACAAGACCTTCGTGCACCTGGATGCCATCGAAAAGCGGGCCAAGGATACCGTCAGCCAGCCCGATGGCCAGCTTTCGTGGTACAAGGTGGGGCACAACGTCGAAAGCTACATGCTCCACCAGGGCAAAAAATTCGTCAGCCGCTTCGATGCCAACAGCTACCTGCGCATCATCAACATGTGGCTGCGCTTTGACCCGCTGCGCGATGCCGGGGTGGACAACTACGAGCAGCTCTTTGCCCGCAGCACCGCTGCAGGCCACCACTACCTCGTCTTCAGCATTGATTCAGACTTCTGTTTCTACCCTGAAGAGCAGGCGGAAATGGTCAGCGCCCTGGAAAAGGCCAGGACCTCCTCCATGCACATCACTGTGCACTCAGCCAAAGGCCACGACTCCTTCCTCCTGGAACCCGAGCTCTACACCCCCCACCTCGTTTACACCCTCGAAGGCCGCGCCCATCGCGACTCCGTGGATGGTCAAGTGGCGGAGGTGGAATGAGGGTGACCCTTGTTTATGCCTGTCGCATTCATAACCTCGGATGCTGCATATGACAGGCTAAACAGGCCGTTCAATCCACCCGTCATCAACAGTCCCGAAGATGAGGCCGCCTTCATCTCTGAATGGGATGGTGTTCGCGAACGATTGATGCAAACACTCGATGCTCTAGGCGAATGGAATGCTTACGGCGAAGGTGATTATTACATTGGAGATCAAGTAATGCTATCTCGTGGAATTGGCCTCGAACTGACCTCCGACGTGATGCTGGACAAAAAGCTCATTCCGCTCATCCAGAGCAGTCTTCATAGCTGCACCAGCCCCTACGAGGTTTATTGCTCCTTTTCCCATGATCAGCATCTCTGGAATTTTTTCATTACCAAGGATCAAATTATGACCGACTGCACTCCTGAATTGCTCAAGCAATTTTTGTGACCCTTGCCAAGGCAGGTGATAGCTAGCTACATCCCCATCGGCTGGTCTTCCCCGATCACCTTGACCTCCATCTCCAACTGCACGCCGCGCTCGCGCTGGGCGATCTCCTGGATCTCGGCGACGAGGTCGAGGACTTCACGGGCGGTGGCACCGCCGCTGTTGACGATGAAGTTGCCATGAATGTCGGAAACGATGGCGGCACCCACGCTTCGGCCTTTGAGGCCCAATTCGTCAATGAGCTTGCCAGCCCCGCAGACTTCCGGGTTCTTGAAGGCACAGCCAGCGCTGGCCCCCACGGGCTGGCTGGTGCGGCGCTTCTGATGAGAGGCGGCGAGTTTCACATCAATCTCGGCCTGTGGAGCGGGGCTGCCTTTCAGCACGGCGGAGACAATGTAGCGCTCTTCAAATTCCGGCACGTTTCGGTAGTGGTGGACGATCTCGGCCAGGGGCTTTTCTTTGATCTGGCCATCGGTGTCGATGAATCGCACGCTGACGATTTGGTCGAACGTTTCCGTGCCCATGGCACCGGCGTTCATGCGAATGGCTCCGCCCAGATTTCCAGGCACGCCCTCCATCCACTCAAACCCGCCCAGCCCAGCATTGCGGGCCGCACTGGCGATCTTTTTCAACCGCGCGCCGACTCCGACAATGAGGGTCTCTCCTTCCACACGCACGTCTTCGAAGTCGCCTTTCGCCGGATGGATCACCGCACCGCGGATGCCTCCATCTTTGACCAGCAGATTGGACCCACGGCCGATGACGCGAATAGGCACGGACTGGGAGCGCAGGTAACGGACGATCTCGGCAAAACCCTCCACGGTGCGTGGCTCCACCCAATACTGGGCTGGGCCGCCGATGAGGAAGGTGGTGTGGCGGTTCATCGGCTCATACAGCCGGGCTGCACCGCCGCCGTGATCTTCCAGAAGTGCCCACAGTTGCTCCAAAACGGGCAGGTCCTTGGCGATGCAGCGCCCCACTTCATGCACGTTCCCGGCACCGAGCGTGATGAGTAGATCGCCTGGTCGTAGGGCATTGCCCACTTTATCGCGAGACAGGAGCAGGGTCGGCGTGGACTGGGCCTTGGTGGCCGACTGGGCTTTCACCTCTTCCACGATCGTCTCACCACTGACGCCGGGCAGCGGCTTTTCACTGGCAGCATAAACGTCGGTAACAAAAAGTTCGTCCACGTCACCAAAGCTCGCGCCAAACTCCTTTTTCAGCAGTTGCGTGCGGCTGTAACGGTGTGGCTGGAAGAGGCAGACGATGCGCTTTGGCTGCAGCCCCTTCGCCGTGGCCAGCGTGGCGGCGATCTCGCTGGGGTGGTGGCCGTAGTCATCCACTACGGTGAAGCGCTCGCCACTGTGGCGGATCTCAAAGCGGCGTTTGGCCCCGCGAAAGCTTTTCAGCGCATGCTGGATGTTTTCAAACGGCACGCCCAGCCGGGTGGCCAAAGCGATGGCGGCGAGAGCATTCGAGACATTGTGCTTGCCGGGGATTCCCAGGGTCGCGATGCCTAACAAGGTATTCTTTTGATACACCTCGAAGTCCGAATGGTCCGGCTTCATGGCCAGAATGTTGGCGGAGAAATCAAAGTCGCGAGACCAGCCGTAGCTCACCCCCTGAGGGCCAGCACAGACTTCCCGCGCCACGGGATCTTCCGCGCAGTGCACCCAGTGACCTGGGGTCTGGGAGAGCAGGCGGCGGAACACGTCTTTGATGGCCTCGATGCCGTCGTAAAAGTCCAGGTGCTCGGCCTCGATGTTCAGGATGATGGAATGCTCTGGGTGGAAGTTCACCAGCGTGCCGTCACTCTCATCGCCTTCAGCCACGAAGAGTTCGCCCTCGGGGTCCCAGTGGGCATTGGCCCCCAGGATGGGGATTTCCGCACCTACATAGTGGCTGGGCTTTAGGCCGCCCTGGCGCAAAACGTGGGCCGTGAGGGCGGAGGTGGTGGTCTTTCCATGGGTGCCACCCACGACCACGCCCTTCTTATTGGCCATCACGGCAGCCAGGGCCTCAGCCCGGCGCACCAGGGGGATGCCCTGCTTGTAGGCGGCCTCATAGGCCACGTTCCCGGGCTTGATGGCGCTGGAGTAGATGACCATGTCGCACTCCTCCACTTCCTTTTCGGAGTGAGGGGAGAAAAAAGTAAGCCCCAGCTTCACCAGCCGATCCGTCTCCAGCGTGGTGACTTTGTCCGATCCATTCACCTTATGCCCTAGTGCCAGCAGCAGGGAGGCCAGCCCACTCATACCCGACCCGGCCACGCCGATGAGGTCAATGCGCATGGGGTGACGGCTTTCTTTGAGGAGGCTAAGGACGGCGTGAGACATGAGAAGCGCCAATGGTAAACGGGAGCCGTGCGCGGGCAAGCGTGAGCACGCACTGTTGCAGCCTCATTGGCGGGTGCGCTCAGTCCCAGTCTCCGTCCTCAATCAACACTTGCCGGAGTGCCAATCGGCGTGCGCTATTCATTTGCAGGAGCCAAACAGTCGTCCTCCCCGTCGTGGTGATTCCGAGAATTCTCGGTCCATTCATGCAGAAATGATCTTCCCAACGATGATTTCGAGGATGAAACAGCTCCTCAACTTTTCCTGTGTCAGGATCTCGCGAGGTTAAATTAGGCCCTTTGTAGGCATTGCATTTGGCACAAGACAACGCCAGGTTTTCCATAGCACTCTCTCCGCGATGTTGCAGGGCGATAATGTGCTCAACATGAAAAAGCTGAGCCACCTCATGCTCTTGTTTGAGACGACAATACTCGCAACGACCGGCTGCTCGTTGCCAGACAAGCTGACGAATTCCTGGCTCCATCACAGTTTGCCGGCTTGACGTAGAACTCGTCTTGCATGTGCCTGCATCAGGGAGATCATCGCCACAGTATCCGCATAGGATTCATACTGGCGCTGTTCTTCGTCCGTGAGCTGTCCCTCGCGCGATTTGTGCGCCATCACCTCGGCACGATCCTGCATTGCAGGTGAGGATTTTAGGCTCAGGATCGCCTTGGCGGCCTCTGCGTCCATCATGCCGACAAACGGATCCAACAGGTCTTCTGGAGGTACGACACTCGTTGTCATGGAGGGAGTTTAACCGGAAGCTCACTGCAAAGCAAGTTGGCTTTCAGGTGAGCCCTTTCACCTGCACCCAAGTCGCACCCCAGCCGCCGGATCTTTCCCCGGCGGGCCAGGTCCAGCCTTCGACGATCTCCATTCGATCCAAGGCGGCATGCACGCCGATGCGCAGCGTGCCGGTGCCCTTGCCATGAATGACACGCACATTCCGGATGCCGATCTTTTGGCATTCGCCCAGGTAGTCCACCAGCAGATCCCCCACCTCATTGGGCCGGAAGGTGTGCAGATCCAGCTCGTCGGTGATGGGGATGCGGATAGGTTCGTCGTCTTCCATGGCGCAAAGGGCATTAAACCAGCGAAAGCCCATTCTGCCACAGCACATAGACCCCGGTGGCAAAAACCAGGAGAGCAAAACCCTTTTGCAGGTTTTTGACGGGCAGGCGACTGGCAAAAAAGCTGCCCAGGAGGACCCCCACGACAGCCATCCCGGCAAACAGCAGCGCCAAGGGCCAATGCGCCGTAGCCTCTCCCACGTGACTGAAAAAACCTGCGGCTGAATTGAAGGCGATCACCGCCAGGGATGTCCCCGTCGCGATCCGCTGAGGCAAGCGGGCAAATTTGATCAAGGCAGGCACCAGCAGAAATCCCCCGCCGACTCCGATGAACCCGGTGAGCAGCCCCACACCCGTCCCGGCCAACAGACAGCGCATGGGTCGGCATTCTGCTGGCAGGGAGAGCCCTTCGGGCCGGCCTAACCACATATGCAGCGCCACCGTCAGCATGAGCAGCGAAAAAAGAGTCATCAAAACCGGCGCAGGGACCCAAGGCGTAAGCCGTGCGCCGACAGTGGCCCCGGCCATGCCGGAAAGGGCAAACAGCAGGGAAGCGCGTGCATGGAATTCTCCCGCCCGCGCCCGCTGCACGGCGCCCAGCAACGCTGCGATGCCCACCACAAAAAGGCTGACGCCCACAGCCTCCTTCGCCGGCAGGCCTGCCACATACACCAGCACGGGCAGCGTGATGATGCTGCCTCCAGCCCCCGTCAGCCCCAGCGACAGGCCGATGAACAAAGCCCCCGAGATGGCAAGCGCATTCATGGCTGGCGACGCTCCGGTTTCAGCAGGCGGGAAAAAAGACGGTGATAGGCATGCACGGCCTGCACAGGCTGGCCTGCGCGATGAACGGGGTGGCCTGCATTGGCCCAGGCAAAGATGCCTCCTTCCAAATTCTGCACTTGATGAATGCCCGCCTGATGCAGCCGCCGTGCTAGCTCACAGGCACGATACCCGGCCGAGCAATAAACCACGTATGGGGCGGATGCAGCCAGCTCACGCAGGGTCTCATCCGTCACTGTTTTCACAGGCAGGGAAAGGGCCCCCGGTAAGTGGCTGACGGCGTATTCTTCAGTCGAACGAGCATCAAGAAGCACCGGGCGCGAGCCAGCTTCGCCTGCCACCAAGCGTTCAAGTTCTGCCACCGAAAGCTGCGCCACGTCAGGAAAACGATCTCTCACCACGGAGATGGCCCAGGCCGTGCCGTGCCGATGGTCCATGAACCACCAGAGCAGCAGTGCGGCAGCGCCCATGCCGCCAAGGGCATAGAGGGCAGGATGGGTCCAAATACGCATGAGTGGCTTTCGTTACTCAAACTTGATGTAGGCGTAGCCTTGGAGTTGCAGATCCACTAGCCGGGGAAAGGCACCCACCACCAGTTTCACTCCAGGCATCAGTTCTCCAGGCGTCACGCCTTTTTGCTGCATGGTGTTCTCACAGAGTTCAATCTGCACGCCACGTTTAACCAATTCTGCCAAAATTTCCCCATTGGGATTTTCAGCTTTGTCCGCCTTCAGGCGGGTCCGCGCGCTGGCATTCACCACGGCATTGATGCCGGTGCCATGATAGACCAGATGCAGGTGAACCTGATCCGCAGCGATGCCCTGCCCTTCATACGTGTTGATGAGTTTGCGGGCATAGAACAGTCCCTTGTTCACGCCCTCATGGGTCAGGTCATCGGTAACCTGATAGACAATGCGCAGATTTTCCCGCACTTGCAGCGGAATGACGGGTACATCCGCTGCATGCGCAGGTGGCATGGCCAGCAGGGAAAGCATGCAGATCAGCATGAAATTAAGCATTTTCATCGTTTGTTAGGCGGAGGTTGTTTTTAACTCGCTAGAGATTTTAGCAAAGGCGCCATCCACCAGCACGACCTCACGCCCCTGCCCGGCCAGAAAGGCCACGGCAAGGCTGGCACGCAGGCCGCTGCCACAGTGGACATAGATCCGGCGGTTACTGGGCACTTCAGAGAGCCGTGCAGCTAGCCGTGTGTAGGCGATGTTCCTCGCTCCCTGGACATGGCGCTCAGCAAATTCATCGGCCCCGCGCACGTCCAGCACGAGAGCTTCGGGGTGGGCCTTCAGGGCTTCCTGCAATTGATCTGGGGTGATGTAGGGCTGCGTGGTCATCAGCCCATCACTGATCTCCTGCGTCTCCGCCACGGTCATCCAGGCGGTGACTTGATCCAGCCCGATGCGGATGAGCTGCCGCACGGCTTCTTCCACCTCCGCCGGGGTCTGGACAATGAGGAGGAGCGGGGAGTGTTCCTCGACATACGATCCTGCGGCGATGGGCAGCTTCCCGCCAGCCAGTGGAGCCAGCAACGCACCCTTGATGTGCCGTTGCAGGAAGGGGGTACGATCCGCACGCAGATCCAGCACGACCCCACGCGATTCCGCCAAATAGGTGGGAACTTCCATGGCAGTGAGGTGCCGAGGCTGGGGCAACTGGCCGTCAGGCAGCAGCGCGGGCCCCATGCGGTTGTCCCGCTTCATGCGGGCGAAGTACAGCGGTGGCTCCGGTTGTCCAGTGAGGATGTCTTTCACAAACTCATCCTCACTTTGGGTGAGGGCCTCCTTAAAGGCGGGATTAAAGCGCCGCTCATACCCCAAGACGCTGCTGGGGACTGCACCCAGGGCCTTGCCGCAGGCACTCCCAGCGCCGTGCGCAGGCAGGATTTGTAGATGCTCGGGCAGCCGCTGGGTGCTCCGCAGGCTGGCGTAAAGGGTGCGGGCGCTGGACTCCATGACACCCGCCTGTCCGGCCGCTGTTTCCAGCAGGTCTGGCCGCCCCACATCACCCACGAAGATGAAGTCACCACTCAGCAGCCCCATGGGCTCCGTAGCCCCACTGCCGTGGTCCGTGACGAGGTAACTGAGGTGCTCAGGCGTATGGCCGGCGGAAAATACCACCGTGAGTTCGATGTTACCCACATGGAAAGAATCTCCGTCTCGCAGGAAGCGGGCGTTGGGATTTCCTTGGGCCCATTCAAACTGCCAATCCGGTCCGCCCTCCGCAGAGAGGTAGGCTTTGGCCCCATGACGCTCCACCAGCTCGTGGGCACCACTGAGGTAGTCGGCATGGATATGGGTCTCCGCCACAGCGGTGATGCGCAGGCCATTTTCAGCGGCCAGCTTGAGGTAGCGGTCCACATCTCGCTCTGGGTCCACAATCACAGCTTCACCTGTGCGTTGGCAGCCAATGAGGTAGGCATTTTGAGCCAGGGATGAATCGGTGATTTGGCGAAGGAACATGAGCGTGAAAGAGGTGAAGGATTAACTGGCCGAACAATTCTTGGGCGAGCAGCAGGCCTGGCCTTCGATGCGGTTCCAAGGCATCTTGGACAGCAGGATGGCCAGCCCGCACCAGCCTGTGCTGCCTGCGAAGACCAGCCCCGCACCGAAGAAGGCGCTGAGAAATATCCAGTAAGGATGCACCGTGAGGGACAGCACCGCGCCCGTGAGAACCCCCAGGCCGATGGTGAGCTGTACCTGCTGCATGAGGGGGAAGACTTTTTTCGCAGCACTGGCCACGGGCAGCCCGGCAGCCTTCCAGGCCTGGATCCCGCCTTCCAAATTTTGCACCTGGGTAAAGCCTAAAGATTGCAGCTTCGCGAGGGCCTGTTCTCCACGTTTCCCACTGCGGCAGTGGATGACGATAGGTTGGTCTCGGCTCAATTCGGAAGCGCGTTTTTCCAGCTCTCCCAGGGGAATGAGCTGGGCCTGGGAGATGTGCTCTTCCGCATGCTCGACGGGTTCGCGGACATCGACGAGCTGGCAGCGGCCAGCCTGAAGCTGAGTGTTGAGTTGGGTGGGGGTGATGGTGGTTTGCATTGCGAGGATCGGTTGCAGAGTTAAACTGTCTTGTTGTTGATGAAACTATATCGCTATATAGCGATGTATCAAACATTATTCTTTCATGCCTAAAAGGAAAAAATCTGAGCCCGCCAAAACTCCCATGTCTGACAAGGCCCTGGAATTGGTGGCGATGCGCTTTCGAGCGCTGTCAGAGCCGACACGGCTGCGGCTGCTGAATCTGCTGATGCAGGGGGAACACACCGTGGGCCAACTGGTGGAGGCCGCAGGCCTGGGGCAGGCCAATGTGTCCAAGCACCTGGCCCTGCTAAGAGACGCCGGAATGATCGGCATGCGTAAAGAGGGATTGTCCACGTACTGTTACATCGCAGATCCCATGGTGAATGAGCTTTGTGAAATGATGTGCCGCCGCCTGCGGGAGGAGATGGAGGCCCAGGCACGTGCGCTGGCCTTTGACCCCAAAATCTGAGCCTCATGGATCTCAAGACCCAGCTCATCGCCCAAGCTCATGAACTGGGCTTTGCCGACTGCCGAATCGCCCATGCCAGACCAGCGGCGCACCGGGAGATCTATGAGCAATGGGTGGCTGAGGGGAAATATGGCGACATGGCCTGGATGGCGCGGAACATGGACCGCCGCACAGACCCAACCGTGGTGCAGCCGGGGGCCAAGACGGTGATCGTGCTGGCCATGAATTATTATCAAGGGCCTGCGCCAGCCACCGCCGCTGGCGGCTACCGCATCGCCCGTTATGCCTGGAATGAGGATTACCATGACCTCATCGTGGCCAAGCTCAAGGCGCTGGATGCCTTTCTCATCCAGCATGGCGGCACGCAGAGATACTATGTGGATACCGGCCCGGTGCTGGAGCGGGATTTTGCCAGCGAGGCTGGGCTAGGCTGGGGCGGGAAAAGCACCATGCAGATCCACCGCCAACTCGGCACGTGGTTTTTCCTAGCCGAACTCATCAGCACCCTGGACCTGGCCGTGGATACCCCCGCCCGTGACCTGTGTGGCAAATGCACCCGCTGCATGGTGGCCTGCCCCACCCAGGCCATCACCGCCCCACGCCGCATGGATGCACGCCGCTGTGTGAGCTACCTCACCATTGAGAGCAAAGGCCCCATTCCTCTGGAATTTCGCCGGGCCATGGGTGACCGGATTTATGGCTGTGACGACTGCCTCAGCGCCTGCCCTTGGAACAAGTTTGCCCAGCTTTCCCAGGAAGCGACCTTTCAGGCCCGAGAGACCATGTTTAACCAAAAGTTGCGCGATTTCCTCACCCTCACAGATGAATCTTTTCGCGCCCTGTTTGCCAAATCTCCCATCAAGCGTATCAAACGCCCGGCCTTTCTCCGCAATGTCTGCGTGGCTCTCGGCAATGTGGGCACGCAAGAGGATGTGCCCGCCCTGGAGACAGCCGCGCAGGATGATCACCCACTGATCGCCGAGCACGCCGAGTGGGCCCTTCAGGAAATCCAGACACGCGGCAACAAAGTATAGGTTCAGGTCAGCTTTGTTCAGGAGCCTCCAGCAAAGGTGGCTGGCAGCCTGCTCATAGGGCTTGCGATGAAATGCCTGCTCTTGATCGCTGTCCTGACCACCCCCGCAGGGGCTTGGGCTTCAACGCTGCTTTACTCCCATACCGGCGCGGCCAATCCTACGACTGAGGGTTGGATCCGCACATCCACCACCACCGTCGTGGCGGAAGCTTTCGATGACGATGGTCGCGACGTCTGGCGGGTCTATGATCCGGGCCTTAGCAGTGGCGGCACCAGCCTGACTTACGCCGCCGTCATGAACGCAACCTTGGCGAGTGCCACGATGGCCTCCGGCTGGGATCTTTCCGCCACCCTCAGCATCCCCACAGATGATCCCAGCATCGGCAGCGCCATCGGCACAGACAGCAATGCCTGGGTAGGGCTCATCGTGAACGAGACCCCCACCAACCGCCGCGCCTGGGCCCTGATGTTCGGGCGTGCAGCCAATGGTGACACTTTGGTGGCTGCCTACGGGGTATCCGGTACGCGCACGCTTTCCCCTGGCTATCACGACTACAGCCTCATTTATGATCCGGTGACCGCCCTGGCGACCATCACCATTGATGGCGAAGTGTGGAAGACCTATTCGGGATCCAGCATCGCAGGGAACGGGACACAGCAGGTTTACTGGGGCGATAACAATGGCCAGGCCACCATCATCCCACCCCGCACGGTCTATTACGAGTCCATCCAGTTTTCCACTGTGCCCGAGCCTTCCCGAATGCTGCTTCTCGGTCTCGGTGTGATCCCCTCCATCCTGCGCCGCAAACGCCGTTAGATTTCCTGGCAATCTGGTTTTTCCCGCCCTTGCCCTGACGGCGGGCCTTTTCACAGTGAAGTCATGCCAGACATCTCACCTGAAGCCGTCATCACCCTCATCCTTCAGCACCAGATTGTGGAAACAGACGAGGCCCTGATGGCCGATGCGGACCTGTTCGCCAAAGGGCTCGACTCGATGGCCATGATGCAGCTCATGCTCCATCTGGAGCGGGAATTCGGCGTGCGCATCTCGCCTGCCGACATGACGCGCAATCACTTCGCCACCGCCCGGGTGCTCGCCGGCTGGCTTTCCCACCCCAACCGCAGCGCCGCATGACTCTGGAGGCCGATGTCATCGTGGCAGGCGGCGGCAGTGCAGGGCTGGCCGCCGGGCTAGCCGCCGCGCGCGCCGGAGCACGCACCGTGCTGCTGGAGCGCCAGACCAAGCTAGGAGGCATGGGCACCCATGCCCTCGTCCATACTTTCTGCGGCCTCTTTCACCCGGATGTCTCCCAACCCTGGGCCTGGCTGAATCCAGGCATCTCCATCGAGATCGGCCAGACCATGATGGAGCGCACCGGACAAACAGCCCCGGACCTGATGGGCAAGGTTTACGTCTTACGCCAGCACCCCTCCCTCTATGCGCTCATCGCCGATGAACTCTGCCGCGCCGAGCCAAATCTCACCATCCTGACCGGCACCGAATGGACTGGCCTGGAAAGGGCCGCGCAAGGTTGGCATCTCGAGGTCATCACCCGGGGTGCCCGGAGATCTTTGCGGGCCAAATCTCTCATAGACACCTCCGGCGATGCCACGGGAGCCCGCCTCCTGCAGCCAGACTGGTGCCAGCAGGCCGAGCCCGCCCGCCTCTACCGCCCCGCCTACATCGCCTGCTTTCACGGCGTGCAGGGAGTACACGATGATGGCTGGCGTTTGCAAACCGGCGCGATGATCGTGCGCGCCATCCGCGATGGCCTGCTGCCCGGCCCAGCCATTGGTGCTGCCTTTCGGGACTCCCCTTTCCCTGGCGAAACCTTTGTCACCGTGGATTTGGAAGCAGGTCAGGGCGACTGGGACCCCTTCGATCCCGTGAAGCGTGCCCGGGTGGAGCAAGAAGGCCGCGAAGTGGTGATGGCGCTGTGGAGCCACCTGCGCCAGACGCATCCCGACTTCCAGGCATGCCCGCCCCCCATGCTGCCAGTGAAGGCAGGCATCCGCGAAACGGCGCGTTACATCGGCGACTACGTGATCACCGGAGAGGACCTGGCCACCAGCCGTCGTTTTGAAGACGATGTCGCTCTCGCAGGCTGGCCGATGGAAAAGCGCGAAAATGCCCGCGGCCCCAAGTTTCGTTACTTCGATCAGCACACGCCACCCGGCATCCCCGCACGCTGCCTGCGGCGCCAGGATGCGCCCGGCCTCTTTTTTGCAGGCCGTTGCCTTTCGGCCGATCATGAAGCCCTCGCCTCCCTGCGAGTCATGGGCACCTGCATGGCCACCGGCGAGGCCGCCGGCAAAATGGCGGTGGACTTTGCCTCCCGCTGCTGACATTGGCATGCCCGCATGCGCCTGCTCTGCCTGACGAACCTTTTCCCCGATACCCACCAGCCCTGGCGGGGACTGGACAATGTGACGCTGCTCCACGCCATGAAGGCAGAGATGCCCGAGGCCGATATCCGCGTGCTCTGCATGCGTCCCGGCCATGGCTTCTGGGCAGGAAAAACATGCCCGCTTCAATGCCGTGCTGGGGATGAGTCCCTGCACCCCAGCTACCACTGGACCCCTTACGTGCCCAAATTTGGCGGGCTGAATGACCGCCTCTACTCACTGGCCGTGCGCCGCGCCCTGAAATCACTTCCCCAAGGCTGGAAACCGGAGGCGCTGCTGGTGCCCTGGCTGTTTCCCGATGCCTGCGGCGTCAACCGTGTCCGCGAATTGGAATGGCTGCCACTCTTGTCCGTCGCGCAGGGTTCAGACGTTCATCAATACCTGGACATGCCCCTGCGGCGGAAAGCCATCCTGGCCCTTAGCCAGCGCGCCCACATCATCACTCGCAGCGAAGATCTGCGGCAGCGGCTGCTGCGATCCCAGGCCCCACCGGAAAATGTAAGCACCGTTTACAACGGGGTGGACATCCACACCTTCCATCCTGGCGACAAGCAGGAGGCCAGACAGCGGCTGGGATTGCCCCTTGCACCTAGCACCCTGCTGTTTGTCGGCAATTTTTTGCCGGTCAAAGGGCTGGATCTGCTCATTGAGGCCACTGCCTTGCTCAATCAAAAGACTCCCGTGCATCTTGTCCTCATCGGCAGCGGTCCCTTGGAGCCGGAACTGCGCAGCCTCTGCCAAACGCGAGGGTTGGGGACTGAGCAGGTCACCTTTGCCGGACGCAAAGGCCCCGCCGAAGTGGCACACTACATGCGCGCCGCCGATGCTGTGTGTCTTTCCAGCCTCAATGAAGGAGTACCCAACGTCCTCCTGGAAGCCTTTTCCAGCGGCCGTGCCTTTGTCTCCACCGCCGTCGGCGGCATTTCAGAAATCACCTCCCTCTCACCCTCCGGAGGATTTCTCGTTAAGGGACGCCAACCCGCCGACTATGCCGAGACGCTTCACCAGGCACTATCCCAGCCTCCGAATGAAATCGCCCTAAGCAAGTATGCACAAAGTCATTCTTGGCCCAAATGCGCCCAAACTTATTGGCAGCAGTTGTTTGATCTGAGCAAAAAACTCCGTAACGTAAGGTTATATTTGAAGTAGTACTTATCGAAAGTCCTTCGAATGACCTTCTGTGGCAACACAGTTCTCCCGCTCCATGCTTCTTCCCGGCACAAGTCATTGGATGTCCATCGCCCGTCGCGGCAGTCGCGACGGACTACTTTTCGTGTTCTGCTTTCTTGCAGCGAACTACGTGAGGTTTCAAACCTTTTGGAAACTCGACCATTACCTGCTGCCCATCGGCGTGGGGGCGCTCATCCTCGTCACGGCCTCCTACATCCTGGGCCTGTATTCGGTGGAGTCACGGGGGCGCTCACGCTTTTTTGTCCACGGGCTCTTTTTCAGCCTCGCCTTCCTGGCAGCTTTCATAGCCGTGATCGTGGTCGGTTATGTGGATTTTGGCACCCGGGTGGGGCGCGGCTTTATGCTGCTGGGACTTACGACGGCCTATCCCTCTCTCATGCTCCATCATTGGGTGATGTTTAACAAACATCGCTTTGCCCCAGAGCGCGTGGCCTTCGTGGCAGAGACGCCGAGCGAACTCGAAGAATATCAGTCCCTGCGGGAATTGAAGCCTCGCGGCATTGAAATCGTCGGTCGCCTCTCCGTTCGGGAATCAGACCGGGGTTCGGATGTTCTTGGCCGCCTGAAGCATGCTGGGTCCCTCATCACACGTCACAAGATTGACCGCATCGTTTTTGCCGACTGGCGGCTGGGCGATCCTTACTCGCGCCCGCTGCTCAGGCAGTTGCGCTACTCCGGCATGACCTGTAGTCCGTTGATCAGTCTCTGTGAAGAATACCTCCAGTATGTGCCTCTGCATCTCGTGACCAATGAGTGGCTGATGCACTCGGAAAGCGCACCACGGGATTTCTACTTTCGTAAACTGAAGCGCACCTTTGATGTCCTCACCTCCCTGATGCTGCTCATCCTACTTTCCGGACCGCTTCTGGTCGGGATGGCCATCGTAAAGATCTTCTCCCCGGACGGCCCGCTGTTTTTCACCCAGGAACGGATCGGCCGTTTTGGCAAAAAGTTCAAGATTCTCAAGCTGCGCTCCATGCGCACCGATGCCGAAGTCAACGGCCCACAATGGTCCAGCGGCACCAAGGATCCCCGTGTATTCCCAGGCGGAAAGCTGCTGCGCCAGTACCGCATCGATGAAATCCCCCAGCTCTTCAACATCCTGCGCGGAGACATGTCCTTCGTCGGGCCGCGCCCAGAGCAGCCTGCCTTTGTCACGAAGCTGGCCGAGGAACTCGCCTTTTATCAGGAGCGCCACATGATCCACCCCGGACTCACCGGCTGGGCCCAGGTGAGTTATCCCTATGGGTCCACCACCGACGACGCCCGCTGCAAGCTCGAGTACGACCTCTACTACCTGAAGCACGCAGGCATCGTTTTTGATCTCCTCATCTTGCTCGACACCATCCGCGTCGTCCTCATCGGTGGCATGAAAAAGGAGACACAAAAACCACGCTACCTGGCCACCCCGACCTCCAAGACTACCTCCGTCCCAGTGATGTCCTCCCCCCAGCAAGACGCTGCTGCGGCTGCCTAATCCCACAAGATCAAAGGCCGTCGGCCTTGCCCGGCACGCGTGGGTCATGGGCTGGCACCAGCTTATTCCGCTGGCTGTCCCACATCACCGCCTGACAGGCCCCAAAGGCAGAGGTGCGATCCAGCCTGTGCCCCAAGGCCTCCACTCTCTGAAGAGTCTCCACATCGAATTGGGTCTCGATCTTCAGCTCATCTGGATTCCATTGATGATGAAAACGCGGCTGGGCCAGGGCCGCATTTGGACCCAGGCCATCATCAATCACCCGGCTGATCAACAGCAGCGTTTGCGTAATGATCGTCGGCCCGCCTGCCGCCCCCACACTTAACAGCGGCGCACCGTCCTTGAAGACCAGCGTCGGGCTCATGCTGGAAAGAGGCCGCTTCCCTGGAGCGATGGCATTGGCCTCAGCACCGATGAGCTTGAAGGCATTCGGCACTCCGGGCTGCACAGAGAAGTCATCCATTTCGTTGTTCAGCAGCACCCCCGTCCCAGGGATCACCACCTTGCTGCCAAAGGCGGTGTTGATGGTCTGATTCAGGGCCACCCAGTTACCCTCCGCATCGGCGGTGGAAAGGTGGGTCGTGTGCTTGCCAAAAACATCCCCTTCCCAGCGCGGCGGCGTGTGGTGGGCGGGTACGGGCGTGACATGATCCAGGTCGATTTGACGGGCCAAGTCTGCCGCATAGGCCTTGTCCACGAGGCCCTTGGGCACGGGTGCAAAGTCAGGATCTCCCAGCCAGTGCGCCCGGTCGGCAAAGGCCAGTTTCATGGCCTCCGTCACCACGTGGATGCGGCTGCTTTCGCGAAGATGCCGGAGAGGAAAGTTCTCCAGAATATTCAGGATCTGCGCCACATGCACTCCGCCACTGCTCGGCGGGGGCATGCAGACCAGCTCAAACCCCCGATAGGAAGTGCGCACCGGCTCGCGCTCGATCGCCCGGTAATTCTCAAAATCGGCCACGGTGGCGATGCCCCCATTTTCCTTCATCCAGGCCGCCGTCTTTTGGGCAAACTCGCCTCCATAAAACCACGCCAGCCCCTGATCCGCCACAGCGCGATAAGTCACAGCGAGGTCCTTCTGCACCAGCAACTCCCCCTTTTTTAGTGGAGTGCCATCTGCATGCAGAAAGATGGCCGCTGCCGCTGGAAATCGGCGCAGCTTTTCAGCCGTGGCAGACAATTTCCGCGCATAGACCTCATCCACCGGAAATCCCCTTTCGGCCAGGTCCGCCGCCGGACGTAGCAGATCCGCCAGAGACAGCCTTCCATGCTTTTTCAGGGCCAGTTCATAGGCCCTCAGCGCCCCCGGGATGCCCGGTGCCAGCGCCCCCGTCTTGCTAGCCTCATCATCCACCTTTCCACCGATGACATACATGTCCCGGTGAGCCGCAGCCGGGGCCATTTCACGGCCATCAATTGCCGTCTGGCTTCCGTCCGCCGCCCGGATGACGATGAAACAACCGCCTCCAATGCCGGAATTGTGACCGTCCACCACCCCCAGGGTCAGCGCCGCTGCAATCGCGGCATCCACTGCATTTCCCCCACGCGCATAGGCTGCCGTGGCGGCATCGGTGGCCAAAGGATGAACCGTGGCTGCTGCGAATCGTGCAAAACCTGGTTCCTGACCTGCGGCGGAAAACACCAGTATTCCGACAAAAAAGGAACAAAACAGCAGTTTCATGACACTAAACGTAGCGATTCTATCCACACACGTCCATCCTCCCTCGTGAAATGATTGCAGTCCGCCTCTGTTTTTGTCTTCTCCTGTTCAGCTTCTCAGCCTGCAGTTCGCTGGAGCGTCTCGCCAAAGCGGGGGCCGCCAAACCCTCCCCCTTTCTCGCCCATGGCGCGGAAATGAAGAAGACCCAGGCGAAACACGATCCCTTCCTGCGCGTGTGGCGAAACCCGTCCAAGGAAGCCTGGGCCAAAGCCGAGACCAAAAAGACTCTCTTCATCGCCCCCGTCAATCTTGAGCACCTGCGGCCCATGACCAAGCCGCTCTCAAGGGTGGAAGTGCGGGAAAAATCCCGTCAAAAAGAAGCGAAGAAACTCGCCACCTACATCCACGACCAATTTTCCCAGGCCTTTCGTTCCTCCGCCAATCCTCGCTACCAGCTTGTGGATGCTCCGCAGAAAGACAGCGTGACGCTTGAGATCGCTGTGGTGGAGTTCAACCCCAATTCCATCGCCGCCGGCGTCACCCGCCGTGCCATCAACATCCTGGCCGTACCAGGTGCGGAATCCCTGGTCGGCAGGCCTCTGAAAGGCAACATCGCCATTGAAGGCCGGGTCTACGACCCTGAGCAAAAACAAAGCCTCTACGAGTTTGCCGATGCAGAGCACAACCGCTCCGCCCTCATCCTCTCCGTCCACGACTACAATCCCTACAGTGCCGCCCGCAAGATTGTTCGCGAATGGGCTGGCCAATTTGAGCAGATCACCCGCACACCCGCAGGCGGTCGCGTTAAGGACAGCTCGCCCTTCACTTTGCTCCTGTGGTGATCAATTCCCGCGCTTCAGGTTCAGCCAAGCCTGACGATAGGTAAAGGCAATGGCCAAGATCCCCACTCCCAGCAAGATGGCACGAGAAGGCTCCGGCACTGGCAGCACGTCCGCAGCAACAGTCGGAGTCCACAAAAACTCACCAGTCTTGTCAGTATGATCTGACGCGGCTGTAGCCAAAGTGGCCAAAGCAATCGAGAAAAGCCAGTAAAAGAATGAGCGCATCTGCCTAAAGGTTAAGCAATTTACGCACAAAAATCAAATTTACCTGCGATCTGCAAGATAAAACAATCCACCCACCAAAACGGTTCAACGACGCCACTGGTACATCCAGCGCTCGGAAATCACTTTGTCCCCGTCTTTCATCTCGCACATCATCTCCAGGAGATTGGTTTCATCGGGCACATCCAGTTTAAAAAAGGCCCGCCAGCCACCGGTTTCACGATTGAACATCACCCGCTTGTCCAGAACCTTCGCGTTGCCGTTGCTGACCACCACATCCAGTTCAGGCACCCAGTCGGCAGGTTTTTCCAGCTTCATGCCGCCTTTGGTAAAATCCACGACGTACTCGTGGTCGTCTTTTTTCATCACGAAACCACGGCGGGTGTCGGTGACTTTGCAGAGCAGTCCAGGGAGTTGCTCCTCCAGCCAGGCAAGGCGATATTCGAAGTTGAGCGGTTCCGCCGGGGTCTTCGGCAGTTCTGTCGGACGCCACATGGCCACGATGTTGTCCCAGGTTTCTTCACCCGTGGACAGCTCCACCAGGACGACGGAGCCTTTGGAAAAGCCCTTGATCGGCTCCACCCACACGGCCGGACGCCGGTGATACATGGCTTCTAGATCCTGGAAATTGTTAAAGTCGCGGTCACGTTCGCCCAGGCCGAAGCCTTTCAGCTTGTCCATTTCAAAGACGCTCAAGCGCAGATCCCGGCTCACATCGAGCGGACGCCAAATGGAAGGACCGCCTTCGACCTCGATCTGTAAGCCATCGCTGTCATGCACCTCAGGGCGGAAGTCATAGGGCTTCGGATGGCTGTTTTCGCCGAACCAAAACATGCTGGAAAAAGGGGCGATGCCCAGCATCTCCACAGGCTGGCGCAGAAACAGGGTGGCTTTCACCAGCATGTCTGTGGTCTTGCCGGGTGAAACGTCGAACTGATAAGCCCCGCTGATGCTGGGTCCGTTCAGCAAAGCGAACACGCGAAAATACTTCTGTCCGACCTTGGGCTGCTCAAACCAGAAATGCGTGAAGTCGGGGAACTCCTCCGGCTTGCCGCCGATGGTGTTGACGGCCACGGCACGGGCACTGATGCCATACCCCAGCTCCGTCGTCACGGCCCGGAAGTAACTGGCCCCCATGAAGACCATGAACTCAAACCGCTTGTTCAGCAGGGAGTGCGGTGCCAAAACCCGGAAACCCGAGTAGCCTTCGGGTTTTTTGAACCCTTCAGGCAGCTTCAGGTTGCCGTAGTCAAAGAGGCTCGCGTCAAAGGGAACCTGGGTCGTGGTGACGCCGTTCACATTGAAGAAACCCACAGGCTTCTTGAACATCCAGCCCGGGTGGAAAAACTGCACGCGGTAGGCTTCCTGATTCTCGCCGTAGAGAGACTTGTCCTCCAAAAACCGGATCTGCCGATGCCCATCGTATTTGAGTCCCTCGAAAAACGGATCCAACTGCTGGGAAGGTGCCTGGTAAGGCTTCTGGGCGACCTGCGCCGCCAGCTTTTGCAGCGACTCAAAATCAGTCACTTCTGTCAGGTTCAAGTCCGCCGCGTGAGTGGTGAGACAGACGGCAGTGCAGAGAGACAGGACAAAAGATCCTGAGATACGAGGGGCGATCATAGAAGGGGGCACGGAAGCGCTCTTAGAATGCGCTCTGGCTTCTGGCAGTCAACAGGGGATACAACTTCTCAATCCTCGACGCCAAGGCTGGCTTTCAGCCTTGCGAGCTGGGTCTTCAGCAGTTGGATCTCGATCTCCATGCGCTGTTTCCATTCCTGGTCTTCCGTGCTCAACTGGGGTGCGGCAGCCGGAACAATGATCTCCTCCTGGGGTGCGATGCCACTCGGCTCACCCGTCAAAAGCTGGGCATAAAGGGCCACGCGCCGCCCTGGGCCAGCGGGCAGGCAGGCTACCACGGGCCCTTCCGGGTAACTGATCAACCCCGTCAGTTCTGCCTCCACGCTCTCCAAATCCGGGAAAGTCTGCAAACGTTCTGTGCGCTGGCGCAGTTCCCCCACCGTCTGGGCCCCACGCAGGAGCAGCACTGCCAGCAGGGAGCTACCGGGCTTTTCCAGCCGGGGCAGCTTGCCCTTCAGGTTGTGGCGGAATTTCTGCACCCGCGCCCCGGCCACAGTCACCTGGAAGACCCAGCCGCGTGTCTTCAAGCCTTCCAAGGCACGCTGCACAGTACCCTCGTCCAGGCTCATCACGGGATCCCGGTTGGTGGACTGGTTGCAGGCGGAAACCAGGGCATTCAGCGTCAGCGGATAGTAGTCTGGCAGAGTGATCTCCTTCTCGATCAGGCAGCCGATGATGCGGGCCTCAAGGGCCGAAAGTTGGGGTGTGGAGGCTGGGGCGGTGTCTTCCATGCGGAGGCAAAGGTGGATGGCAATCTGCCAAGCCGCAAGGCTGCGGGGCGCATCCGAAGAATTTCCCTTTGCACCTCAGCGGCGTATCCCGCATACATCCGGTTCCCCGTTTCTTTTAAAACCTACCTGTTCACGCCATGCCCACCTACGACTACGAATGCCAGACCTGCGGACACCAGTTCGAGGCACGCCAGTCCATGAAAGACCCGCACCTCACCGACTGCCCGGTGGAGGCCTGTGCCGGGCCGGTGAAACGCAAGATCGGCCTGGGCTCCGGACTCATCTTCAAAGGCAGCGGCTTCTACATCACGGATTACCGCAGCGACTCCTACAAGGCCGCAGCCAAGAAAGACTCGGCAGGATCCTCCTCTCCTCCCCCCAGCACGCCGGCGAAATCTTAGCGACCTCTAGCGCCACTGGATCTCATTCGTCAGCATCCGGTCATCATCGAAAAGGAAGCGCCCGAGAAAGTGCTTCTTTTCAATGAGCAGCTCCGCCAGCCAAAAGCGGTCATCGGCCCACATTTCATCAAAAGGCAGTTCCTTGAGCGAGGTCCACAGTGGCACTGCCTCAGGTGTTTCATAGGCTTCCCCTTCCCACTCCGTGGCGCGGAAGACATCCACGTGGAGGGCCAGCCCATCCACAAACTGGAACCACAGCTCCCCATGCTTCACGGGGTTCAAGGCCGTGACTCCCAGCTCTTCTTGCGTCTCCCGGATCGCACACTCGGCGGAGGTTTCGCCGGGATCCATCTTGCCGCCAGGGCCATTGATCTTGCCTGCCCCCAGGCCGCGCTTTTTGCGGATCAGCAGCACCCGGTCCCCAGGTTCGTCCACGATGAACATGAGGGTGGCACGGATGCCGGGTTGCCAGTGGGTCCAGTCAGGGGTCATAAGAGAGCGCGGAGGATGGCACGGTGCAGAAAGAATGCCACTGCGATCCACACAGCGGCGCCATCCTCACGCAAAGACAAGACAGGGATGATCAGAGGCTAATGATAGTCTGGATGACATGGGCACCTCCGGGGGGCACCGTCACCACTGCTTCCCCTGCATTGGCCGCCTCTACACACAGAAACTGGTGGTAGGCTTCATCCGGCAGATCCCCGAGACGTTTGGATTTTTCGATCCAGGGATTCCACACCACGGTGGTGCCGCTGCCATTCTTTTCCACGGTCAGCTTCCGGCCCAAAGCCGGATCCTCCACCACCACGGTCCCACCACTGAAGTACTGGCGGTCCACTTCCTGATCAAAGGTGATGTCACCCGTCTGATGCCGCAGGGTGCGTTCACCCACGGTGTCCAGGTAGGTGGTCTCGGCCAGCCCTTTGACCGTGACCTGGGCGATGTCGCCCACCGTCAGGTAAGTGTGCAATGCCTCGGCCACGCTAAACTCGGAACCACTCTTGTTGATGGTCTGCAGGGAGACATCCAGCTTCGCCCCCAGGATCACGGTAAGATGGGCCTCAAACTCAAAGGGCCAGAGTTCATGGGTCGCGGCATCGCTGCACAGCACAAAGGACATCTTCACACCTTCCTCAGATTCACTGGCCTCCATCAGCGTCCAGGGGCGGTTGCGAGCAAAGCCGTGCATGGGTTTGCTGGCATCGGAAGGATGCGCATTGAACCACGGCCAGCAGACCGGGATGCCCCCGCGAATGGGTTTGCCTGGCTCCAGAACGGCCTCGGGGCTGAGATACAGCACCGGGGAGTGACCAGTCGGCGTCCACTCCATGACATGGGCCCCATTGAGCGCCACGCGGGCGGTGCAGGTAGCATGATTGACCGTGAAGGTGGGATAGCCGGGGATGGCTTCGCTGAGCGTGATGGAGGCAGGCAGGGACATGGCAGGCGGGGCTTAGAGGTAACGTTCGAGGATCGGCTTCAGATTGGCGGTCACCGCTTCCGGCCACAGCTTGCGTTCGGTCATGATGGCACCGTCCAAGGCATGGTGCTCAGGCCAGGAGGGCTCCAGAGGAATGCGGGGGATCACCTTGGCGATCACCGCCTTGGCCATCGCCGCATTGGCGGAGACATGGGCCATCACCGCCTCCGCCGTGACGTGGGCTTCATCCGTTTTCCAGCAGTCGTAGTCCGTGATCATGGCGAGCGTGGCCAGAGAGATTTCGGCTTCGCGGGCCAGTTTGGCCTCAGGTAAATTCGTCATGCCGATGACATCGAAGCCGAGCTGACGGTTGGCATTGGACTCCGCCCGGGTCGAAAAGGCCGGCCCATCCATGTTCACATAGGTGCCGCCATTATGTACGCAGGCCCCTGCGGCGGTGGCCTCCTCCGCCAGCAATTCCCGCAGCCCGGAGCTGATCGGATCCGCAAACGCCACATGCGCCACCACCCCGTTGCCAAAAAAGGTGTGATGCTCACGACGGCTCGTGCGGTCATAGAACTGATCCGGCAGCACCACATCGCGGGGACGGTATTCTTCCTTCAGACTCCCCACGGCGGTAACGGCAATGATCCAGCGGACGTTCAGCGAACGCATCGCCCAAATGTTGGCCCGGTGGTTCAGCTCCGTGGGCAGGATGCGGTGGCCTTTCGCATGACGCGGCAGGAAAAAGATGCGCCGCCCTGCATATAGGCCGCTGACGATTTTGTCCGAAGGTGCACCATAAGGGGTGGAGACCTCGATCTCTTCACGGCCTTCGAAGCCTTCGATGTCATACAAACCAGAGCCGCCGATGATGCCAATTGCTGGGGGAAACGCGTCTGCCATGCCGCATCATAGGGTCGGGCGCGCTGCATTCAAGGGACGCGAATGAAAACACACCGTTTCATCGGCCAGGGATGTGCTCTAGATTTCATCATGTCGCTTCCGGACCTGCCCATCACCACGCCCTCCCTGCTGTTTCCGGCCATCTCCCTGCTGATGCTGGCCTACACCAACCGCTTCCTGGCCCTGGCCACCATCGTGCGAAACCTGCACGCCTCCTGGCGCCAAACTCACGATCCGCTGCTGGAGGCCCAAATCGCCAATCTGCGCCGCCGACTCGTCCTCATCCGGAACATGCAGGCAGCGGGCATCATCAGCCTGATTGCTTGCACCGTCAGCACCATGTTCCTTTTCATCAGCCACCAGCCAGGGGGCCAGTTCTTCTTTGCCATCAGCCTGGTGTTCATGATCCTGTCCCTCAGCTTGACCCTGAACGAAGTGGTCATCTCAGGCCGCGCCCTGGACATGCAGCTTAGTGACATGGAAGCTAAAAAGTAAGGAGAAGGGAAGGCGTGGCGAGGATTTGCCTTGATACGCCTATTGCCGTTCATTAAAAGCACCGCTTAATTCCCGCGCACAAAATGGAAAAATCCACTCAAATCAAGATTGTCGCCGTCATTGCCCTCCTCGCAGGCCCCTTCTTTGCCTACAATGGTTACCAGGAAAAAGAACGCCTGGCCAAAATCGAAAAAGAAGGCATCACGGTGGACGGGACCATCGAAGGCGGAGCCTCCGAACGCAGTGGCAAGCGCTCCCGCAGCTACAATTTTGAGGTCGTCTTCACTCCTCAAGGCGGTCCTGCCATCACCAAGAGCTTCCCGGTGACCTCCGATTTCTTTTCCTCCCGTACCCATGAAAGCACCATCACGGACCCGGCCGTGAAAGTTCGTTACCTGGCCGCCGATGTCGAAAACAGCGCCATCATCGTCGGTGGGTCCAAAGACACGACCATCAACCTCATGGTGGGCATCGGTTCCTTTGCCGCCGGCCTCATCACCCTCCTGGTGATGATGTTCATGCGCAAAAGCTAGGCCTGGCTCACACCAGTGCCGCATTCACGTCCAGCGAGACGAAGTGCAGCAGCTCGTCCGTGCTCATGTCCATGAGCGCGGACTCCGCAGTCCCATCCTGAGACAGCAGGGCCTCGGACAGCGCCATCTTCTTTTCTAACAGGGCATCAATCCGCTGCTCAATGGTGCCCTGGCAGATGAACTTGTGGACGAGTACGTTCTTTTTCTGGCCGATGCGGAACGCGCGATCCGTGGCCTGATTTTCAATGGCCGGATTCCACCAGCGATCAAAATGAATGACGTGGCTGGCCGCTGTGAGCGTGAGGCCCGTGCCGCCTGCCTTGACACTGATGACCATGAAGGGCGGCCCGTCCGGCTGCTGAAAGGCCTCCACCAACTGCGGTCGTTTTTTCACCGGCGTGCCACCATGCAGTACGAGGCCATCACGACCAAAAACCTTCGCCAGAAAGCGCGCCAGGGGATCGCAGGTTTCCTGAAACTGCGTGAAGATGAGCGCACGCTCTCGGTGCTCGGCGATCTGGCTGCAGATCTCCCCCAGCCGCGCAAATTTCCCGCTGTCCTCACGGCCCCACACGCCATCTCCATTCCAGTGGCTGGGATGGTTGCACACCTGTTTGAACTGGATCAGGAAACTCAGCACCAGCCCCTGGCGCTTGATCGGGTCCATCGTGGCATCCCGCATCAGTTTCGCCATCTGATCCACCAGCTTGGCATAGATCGTTGTCTGCCTTTTAGTTAGGCCGCACCAGGCCTTCACCTCGATCTTTTCCGGCAGGTCGCTGATGATGCTCCTGTCCGTCTTCATCCGGCGCAGGATGTAAGGCTGCACCACCCGCCGCAGCGGGGCGTAGCCTTCACGCCCCGTCGCGCATTGTTTCACCACTTCGGCAAAGACCGAGGCAGGCCCCAGCAGGCCGGGATTGAGGAAATCAAACAGGCTCCACAGATCCCCCGGACGGTTTTCCACCGGCGTGCCCGTGAGTGCGATCCGTGCCGGGGCCTGCAATCTTTTCACCGCCTGGGTGCTGCCACTGGCGGGGTTCTTGATGGCCTGCGCCTCATCCAGGATGACGAGGCTCCAGGGGTGCTCCTGCCAGCTCTCCGTCCTTTGCAGAAAGGTGTAGGTCGTCAGCATGACATCGCAGCCGCGCAGCATCGCCGCGGGCTGGCTGGCCAGGCGTTGCAGATCCGTCCGCTCTAGGGCCGAAGGATGCGCAATGAGCAGCTTCAGATCCGGCGCAAATTTGGCAATCTCCGCTTTCCAGTTGCCAATCAATGAAGCAGGCACCACCAGCAAAGTCGGCTCCTTCGCCTGCCCCTGACGCAGCAGCAGCAGCGCAATGACCTGCACGGTTTTCCCCAGCCCCATGTCATCGGCCAGACACGCGCCTAACCCCAAGCGTGTCATGAAATACAGCCACGCCAGCCCCTTTTGCTGATAGGGCCGCAAGGTGGCGCGCAAATTGTCCGGAGGCTCCACCTGGGCCGGGTCCAGCATCTTTTCCAACACCTCCGCCAGCCCCTTGCCAGCCACAATGTCCGACCAGTCATGCAGCGTTTCCGCAGCCACCCCTTCTTCCGCCGTCGTCTTCGGCACATACCTGGCCAGCAGGCGCATGCCGTCCAGAAAGCCGATGAGCCCCTCCCCCACCGCATTCTGCACCCGGCTCCAGTGATCCAGCACCTGCTGCAACTTGGCCCCATGCACCTCCACCCACTGCCCGCGCAGGGAGACGAGGCCCGTCTCCGCGCTCAGCAGCTTTTCCCACTCGGCTTCGGTCAGCGGGCTGCCTTCCAGCGTGGCTTCGGCCCTGAAGGACAGCATGGCCCCGGCATGCAGCTTGCCCTCCTGCGGAGCATCGATGGTGACCTGAACCGTGGGCCGCGTCCCCTTTCCCTCACGCCACCAGTTCGGCAGTTTCACGACGATGCCGCTCTCCTGAAAAAGGTGACTGTCGCGCAGCCAACGGTAGGCCTCCGCAGGGTCCAGCGCCAGGGGTTGGAACAGCCGCCGCGTCTCCAGCCACTCGCGCAGCAGCGCACTCTGGGCCGCAGCCAGCCGCACCGGCTCCAGCAGGGCCTGCATCGCGGCCTGGTCCTTCTGCCCCGCATACATCTGCAGGGCACGGGCCAGCGGCAGATGCTGCACCTGGCCGCTGGCGCTCAGCTTTTCCGTAAAGGTGGCCAAAAAGGCAAAAGGCCGCTGCGGATCCGTCTTGTTTTCTGCCAGATGAAAGGTCACCCGCCCCACCAGGTGCCAGGCCGCATTCGCCGCCTGCAGCCAGCCTTCCAGCCCCTCAGGATGCCCGGCCATCTTTGATGCCACCTGCCCTGCCATGGCCTGCCACCAGCGCTCCAAGACCACCGGCGAGAGATGCTCCGCCCCCGGAAAAGGCGGCGCAGTGGCCAGCCAACTCTGCCGCTCCGCCTCCGTCGGCAGCGCCACCAGGGCCAGATCGCGGGTCTGGCACAGGCGTGTTAAAAACGGTCGCACCCACCCCCGCAGCCACCGCCAGGGTGCATCCAGATCTGCCAGTAGCAGCTCCGTGCCGAGGCCGATGAAAAGCGCCCCCGGCCCCTCACGGACGAGCTCGCCCAACCGCCGCTCCTCTACAGTCCCGCGCTCCCCCTCCATGAGGAGAAGTCCGTCAGGCGTGAGCACCGGTTGCAGCATGGCAGCCTAGTGCCCGAGAAAAGACCGATGGGCAACCCTGGAGCGCTCCCGCCTTTTCATCCGCTCACTCGCCCCACACTTTCGGCACCACGTAGTTCTTCGGCTGCGGGCCACCCTTGGGCGGCAGGGCCTCGGCGGCGAACTCCGCCAGCTTCGCTTTCAGCACCGCCACCTTCTCCGGCTGGCTCGCGGCCAGATTCGTCTTTTCATTCGGATCTTCAGCCAGGTTAAACAGCTCCACGTTCGCCTTGGCGGCCGCTTTCTTTTTCTTCTTCGCCTTCGGCCCTCCATCCGAGTCACCCGCCCCACCATTCAGCACCAGCTTCCAGTCACCCATGCGCACAGCCCCATTGTTAGGCGCCGTGTTGTACAAAATGACCTCATGCGGAGAGGCAGCCCCTTCCGTGATGGCAGGCCAGGCATCGCGACCATCCAGCAGCTCCTTCTGCTCCAGGGAAGCCCCCGCCAGCTTCAGCAAAGTCGGGTACCAGTCCACCATGTGCAGCGGGGCCTTCACCACACTGCCTTCCTGGATCTTCCCCTGCCACGTCGCAAAGGCCACCACCCGTGTTCCCCCTTCATACAGCGTGCCTTTGCCCGCGCGCAGCAGCCCATTATCCGTGATCGTACCCGGGCTGGGCCCACCATTGTCGCTTGAGAAAATGAACAGCGTATTGTCCCGGATCCCCGCTTCATCCACCGCCGCAGCGATCTTGCCCACAGCCTCATCCATGCACGCCAGCATCCCCGCATAGGTCGCCCTGTTCCCCTTCAGGTGCGCATACGGTTTCACATACTCCTCCGGCACCTGCCAGGGGCTGTGCACCGCATTGAAAGGCACATAGAGAAAAAGCGGCTTCGACTTGTCCCGCTCGCGGATCACCCGCGCCGCCTCCTGGCCTAACAAATGCGTCGAATAACCCTGATCATCGCTGCGCTGGTCATTGCGATGCCAGTCATGCCCGCCATCGCGATCCAGCTTAAAGTAATCAATCGCCCCATTGTAGTGGCCATACTGTTGATCGAACCCCCGCCGCGTCGGCAGGTAATCCCTCGTCACAAAACCCAGGTGCCACTTGCCCACGATCGCCGTCTGGTAGCCCGTCTCCTTCAGCGCCTGCGGCAAAACACGCTCCGTCAGCGGCAGCCCATAGTCCGCCCAGGGCCGCACCACGCCCACCTGCAGACCGTGCCGCATCGGGTAGCGCCCCGTCATCAGCGCCGCCCGCGTCGGACTGCACACCGGCTGCACATAAAATTGGTCCAAAACCGCCCCCGCCTTCGCCAGCTTGTCCAGATGCGGCGTCGCGATCTCCTTCCCGCCCATGAACCCGCAGTCCGCCCGCCCCAGATCATCGGCCAGGATAAAAACGATGTTCGGGCGCGGAGCCTCAGCCGCCAGAGCAGGCAGGGCGAGGCCAAAGAAAAGGAGGGCGATCCAACAGGAGGGCAGCTTCATCACCGCGCGAAAACGAAGCCTGCCCAGCACACCTTTCCACCGAAAGCTGCCTCACTTACAGGATTCACCCCGCTCTCTCCTGCCCCCTCCATTCCGAACACCGAACTCTCAAAACCGAACTCCGTCCCCTCCCCCACCTCTCCATTCGACAATCCCGCCGAACCGTTTATTCTCCGCGCTCCCTTTCCCACACATGAAAAAGAAAATCGTCCTCGCTTATTCCGGCGGCCTCGACACCTCCGTCCTGCTCTCCTGGATCAAAGAAACCTATGATGCCGAAGTCATCGCCTTCTGCGCCAACATCGGTCAGGACGACGAACTGAAAGGCCTGAACGCCAAAGCCAAAAAGACCGGCGCTCTGAAAATCTACGTGGATGACCTCCAGGAAGAGTTCGCCAAGGACTTCATCTTCCCCATGATGCAGGCCGGGGCCATCTACGAAGGCCAGTACTTCCTCGGCACCTCCATCGCCCGCCCCCTCATCGCCAAGCGCATGGTCGAGATCGCCAAGCTCGAAGGCGCCACCGCCATCGGCCACGGTGCCACCGGCAAAGGCAACGACCAGGTCCGCTTCGAGCTCACCACCGCCGCCCTCGCCCCCGACCTCGAAATCATCGCCCCTTGGCGTGACGAGCGTTTCCGCACCCAGTTCCCTGGCCGTGCCGAAATGATCGCCTACTGCGAAGAGAAAAAGATCCCCATCCAGGCCAGCGCGAAGAAGCCCTTCTCCATGGACCGCAACCTCCTGCACATCAGCTACGAGGCCGGCATCCTTGAGGACCCTTGGTTCAATGCTGGCGACGTGAAGTATCGCGACTACTTCACCACCCTCTCCGTCTTCCCTGAAGACGCCCCCGACAAGTCCGAATACGTCGTGCTCGACTTTGACAAAGGCAACTGCGTCGCCGTCAACAGCAAGCCCATGAACCCCCTCCAGGTCATGAAGGCCCTCAACAAGCTCGGCGGCAAGCACGGCGTCGGCCGCGTGGACATGGTGGAAAATCGCTTCGTCGGCATGAAGAGCCGCGGTGTGTATGAGACCCCCGGCGGTGCCATCCTCCACTTCGCCCATCGCCAGATCGAGTCCCTCACCATGGACCGCGAAGTCATGCACCTGCGCGACAGCCTCATCCCCGAGTACGCCAAGCTCGTGTACAACGGCTTCTGGTACGCGCCCGAGCGCCTCGCCCTCCAGGCCCTCGTCACCGAGAGCCAAAAGAATGTCTCCGGCACCGTCCGCGTGAAGCTCTACAAAGGTGGCATCCACGCCGCCGGCCGCCAGAGCCAGTTCAGCATGTACAACCCCCACATCGCCACCATGGAAGCCGACCCCACGAAGGCCTACAACCAAGACGACGCCACCGGCTTCATCCGCCTCAACGGCCTCCGCCTCCGCGTGAATTCGCAGGTGAATGGTGCAGCGAATATTGGCGGTTAACTGAAGCGATCTCGTTAATCTCTCACCAGCCCGGAAACCGCAAGGTTTCCGGGCTTATTGTTGGCGGATGCGTGACCTGAAATGGAGCGGTCATTAATGCTTAGGGAGTTCGGCGTCAGCCCAGTTTATTTCTCTCGACCGATTCACCCACATCTTAGCAATCAGCAAAAGCTTTGTCTAAATCTTTTTTATGTAATATAGGGGGAGTAAATCCTTACCTAGAAAAACATTTACTTGAATAAACGCTCTTGAAAAATATAGACAAAATATTGGAACATCATTTACTTGGCTATACAACTTTCAGCTAAAGGCTAAATCAAACATAACATTTCAAATAATGAATCACTCTGTCATCGCCACGAATGATCCAACTATCGTAGGCACGTTTGCTTTTGCAATGAAACCACTACGCAAGATCATGATTGAGACAGGAGATGCAGAACTTCAGCGGTTTTTGATAACACGATCTAACACAACCAAAATGTAGATACTATACACGGCAAGGGATTATTCCCGATTTTTTAGAAAGGGATAATATTTATAGATCCAAAGATTGATAGAGTATTGTCATAATCACATTAAAGATGCGCCCAGAAAGGCAGATCATCGCAAAGAAGAATGACTGAGCTCCAGCGAAATAGAACACAACACCAATTTCATGAAGACCATCGTTGATTCCACCAGGGATCCCATTACTGGGATCGTGAATATCAGGTTGCGACCACAATATAGTGATACATTCGCTGCCTTTTTGACTTCCACTAATATTCGCTTTTCTCGATCAGATGCTATTTTCCCATATCGCGGTCAGAGCGGTCAGCAGGAAGATGTTGTACCTTTTCTTATTTATGATTTCGATGACGAGATCAAGAACACTATTTCAGCCTGGGATGATTCGCAGTAAATATTCTCCACCACCTGAATCGAACAACGCACTGGGGACATTCTTTGGGCTACTCTTGCGGATATACATTTATGTGACGCTAGTCCGCCTTCCATTTCCACGTTCGGCCCCACCCAACAATCAAAGTATATTGAATATTCGCCTTATATAATACTTATGGAATACCAAACCGCAGTCGGCGACATACTTCTTGTTACGGGAACAGCAAAACACTCTTCGGCTCTCGCCACCCTACAAAAAGCACTATATAATCAGGCGCGCTCAAGTCACGTGGCTTTTAGTCTTGGCGGTGGTGCATTTATTCATTCCACGACCGATAAAGGAGTTCATCTTGCGTTTTTTCCAGACATCATAAAGGACTGCACTGATGACTGGAGAATCATTAGGCTTCGCTCCTTGACTAAAGAGCAGGAACGTTTATTACTCGGAAGCTCTAATTACCATCTTGCACAGAAATATAATTATGCGTATATGATGCCAGGCAATAAAACCTCATCATTTTGTTCTGAATTTGCCTCAAAAAGTTATTGTAAAGCCAATATTGGAATTTTAAACGGCTTAGAATCAAGCAAGACTGCACCGGCTCATTTTGACAAGGAAGCCGACGACTTGATTGAATGGATGGACGTTTCTGCTGATTACCGCACGTTACTTGAAGAGATTAACTCTGACCCGAAGTTGGCTTATGCAGGGTTCGCTTATCTTGCACATAGGTTGGAAAGGATTCGAGCTGTAAATGCAAGAACTGAATTCTTATTTGCACTAGCCTCTCAAATCTTCAAAACAGACGAAAGCAGGGAGGGATTAAAGAAGGCGAAACAGGAGTTGGAGTCTCAACGGCTTTTTAGCTACTGGGATATACACAAACAGGATTAAGAAAAGATGTAGGGATTAATGTAAATTAAATGCGTCTAATCGATTGAAATTCAACATCTTACACACCCAAGACTCAGGCGCGCGAGCAGCCGCGACACACGGCTCCCGTCTTCACCGCCCCTTTACGCTCCAGGCATCCTAGCTGGTAGGCAGGGAGTCCCGCATGCGGAACGACCGCACACCTAGTTAGGCGAGATCGTCATTCCCCCATCAACGCCCGCGACCAGACGTGGCCTGGGCGAGCTAAAGCTCGGGCTGCTTTGCTGAGGCCATGTGCGTCGTCCTTTTGGTTAGGAGAAACGGGCAAAGTAGGAGCGACTTCAAAAGTCCCGAAGGGACGAGGCAACAAAGCCCTGGGTAAGAGGAAGGGGATGTGTTCCCATGCCAACGAGCCCTGAAAGGGCGGGACAAAAGGGGCAAGCCATCTCCCATGCCTCGCCCTTTCAGGGCTTGGGGAGGGATGACGGTTTCTTATCGGGGGTCCCAGGGCTGCGCTCGCTAGGGCTCGCTGACCCTGGGCTGGGTTGTCCCGCCCCGCTGGGGCTGGGGAGATGACTCGCGTGATGGCCCGGCTTGCTCATCCGACAGGCAAGAACCTTTGGAAAGAATAACAGCACAGAGGACCGAAAACCGCAGAGAGGAACAAAACCGCATTCTCTGCGGTCTTCCAATCTCTCGCGGTGTAAAATTCCCCGGCCTCCGCCTTCACCTCCCCATGATGCCGGAGGCATCCCAGCCGGTAGCCAGGCGGTAAGGGAGCCCAGGCGACCGCACCCCTGGTTAGGCAAGATCGTCATTCCCACTCAACGCCGCATCCTGGAAGCATACCAGCGGTGCCCTAATGGCTAACGACGCGATCCCCCCAAAACGGTGACGGTTTGGAGGACTCGGCCTTCCAAGAAAGGCGGGTAATCCGGCGATGTGGTGGCTGAGCTTGCGGGATCTTTTGCGCCGGACACACCCGCCCTACGAGGGAAGAGCTGGGGCGTCGCCGCATCCCCCAGGTTAGGCGAGGGGGGCGGGATCTTGGCATGACAAATCCCGGCGGGTGCTGTTACATGGGTGCCACTCTCCTTCTACCATGATTGAATCTCTGACGTTCATCCTACTCGGCCTGATCCTGCTCTATTTTGGCGGGGAGGGGCTGGTGAAGGGGAGCTCGGCGCTGGCGCTGCGGCTGGGGCTGACGCCGCTGGTGGTGGGGCTGACGGTGGTGGCGTTTGGCACGAGTGCGCCGGAGCTGGTGGTGAGCGTGAAGGCGGCGCTGGATGGGGAGGGGGCGATTGCGATAGGCAATGTGCTGGGATCCAACGCACTGAACATCGGCCTGATTCTGGGGCTGACGGCGTTGATCTGCCCGCTGAAGGTGCAGCTTCAAATTTTGCGCATTGATGCACCGATCATGGTGGTCGTCTCAGTGATCAGCGGGTGGATGCTGCATGATCTTTACCTCAGCCGACTCGAGGGCGGGCTGCTGATGGCGGGGCTGGTGGCTTATGTGATCTTTACAGTGATGTATGCGAAACGAGTGAAGCAGCCGCCTGCGGTGGTGGCGGAGTATGCGGAGGCACTGCCGCCGCCGAAGGGCAGTGTGGGGCGGGATGTGGTCTTCATGATCGGCGGCCTGGGCCTGCTGGTGGTAGGCTCGCGCTTCATGGTGGATGGCGCAGTCAGTCTGGCGCGACTGTATGGCATCAGCGAGGCCGTGATCGGCCTAACCATCGTCGCAGCGGGCACGAGCATGCCGGAGCTGGTGACCTGCGTGGTGGCGGCGCTGAAAAAAGAGCCGGACATCGCTCTGGGGAACATCATCGGCTCGAACATCTTCAACATCCTGGGCATCCTAGGCGGGGCCGGTCTGGTGAAACCTCTTCATGGAGTTGGCATCCAGATGACGGACATCTACATCACCATCGCCTTTGCCGTCATCCTGGTGCCGATCCTGAGAACGGGCCAGAAACTGATGCGATGGGAGGGGGTGCTGCTGCTGACCGCCTATGTGGGCTACATGGTGTGGCTGTGGCCAAAGGATTGAGAACAAAAGACCTCCCCGCCCACGCAGGTGCCGATGACGGACTCATGCCGCATAACGCCGCAAATGGATGGGTGACCAAAGGCATCGCGAACCAGTTCGGCATTCTCATAAAAATCCGGTCTTGGCCCCTGGTTTTGTGCGAAAGGCACGAACTCGAACAAGCCATTCCCCGGCGACCATGTTTTCTAAACGTTATGAAAATCGCCCAAAAGACCCGCTTTTCTTTCCTTTGACGGGCAAGCCGAAGAAGCCACCTGGTTTTATGTCTCACTCCTGCCGGACTCGCGGATTGACCGGATCATCACCTCGCCCATGGAGACACAGGGCGGCGATGCGGGCATGGTGCTGGTGATAGAGTTTACCCTGGCGGGCAGGCGAAGAGGCACAGCCAAAGTACTCCAGAGCTTTAGCTCGCCAAAATCCCGTCTCAGATTCGACGCTCGTTTCGGCAGCTTCAGGGGACTTTCTCACCGCCTGCCCCTCTTTCTCTGCGCCCCCCACTTCCCCCCTCCTGTCAATCATGCCAATCCTGCAATCCTGTCCAAATTTCCCGCCCCCGCCCAGCCTCTTTCGACGGCCAACCATTCCTTGCCAACACGGCATCCGTAACCGATATTTACCATCATCACAAAACGGCAATGATCGCTCCCCATCACCCCCAAAAATCCCCCGATGGGGAAACCTATCCCCAAAAAACCCCCATCCTAAACCCCTGATAACCAACTCATTAACCACCCAAATCCCCAAATGGGGATAATTTAAAAAACTCCCCATTCCCCATTCGCTCGCCTCCCAACCTTCGGTTGATCTTGCGGCTCAGGCGCTTCCTTGCTTCACTTAATGTTCATGAATCGAAGAACCTTTGGCAGGACGTCGATTTCATCCCCGGCCTCCCCGAGAAATGCGAGCACCTGAACGGCCCCCCGGAATTTTGATCCATGCACCTTTGGCCTAACCAGCAGCACTCCCCCGAGAGGAGCGTGGACACTCTGTCCGCATCTAAGCCCATCGGGAGCGCAGCGACCCTGGTCCCCTCTCTTGACGGGTCAAGACCTACCCCATTTTGAAAACACCGCTGAACATGAAGCTCCCTCATGGCCACCTTGCTGAAACATGGGTTTCCTCAGAAGTGAACCCAGCCTGCCAAATCTCCGCCAATGCTGAAACTAGGACTTCGGTGATACCAAGGCTCTCATTGTCAAAACAGGATCATGACGGCACACCTTTTGTCAGTCAGGTAAGCCAGCATTTGACGTATCTCAAAGATGTCGCATAAAGCGGCCCTCCCCAATCCCCTTTCCATGCAGCGCTCGTTTCTTTACCTTTCGGCCTTCGGTCTCATCTGCTCCTCCCTTTCAGCCCTCACGCTGGAGGAGATGAACCAGCGGCAGCAGCCGATGCCGACCGTACCGGAAAAGGACCTGCCACCGCTGAAGAATAAACCCGAGCCGTTTCCCGGCATCGTTAAACATGCTGGCTACGAGGCGCATACCTGGGTGCGGTTTCCGTTCGTCGAAAATCCTGGCAGCTTTGGCTTCGACCCGAAAGGCCGTTTGTTCGTGGCGGAGGCCAACCGCTTTTGGCGCGGGGTGCCGGACCTACGCGGGGCCAATGAAATGATCCGGGGAGATTTCCAGGCGAGCACGCTGGAGGACCGAACGAATCTCTACAAGACCTGGGCTGCACGTTTTCCCACCACCTTTTTCACCAATACGGCAGACCGCCTGATCCGACTAGAAGACCGCGATGGCAATGGCGCGGCAGATCACCGCACGCTGTTTTCAGACCGTTTCCACGAGCCCCTGGATGGCATCGGCTTTTCCGTGCTGGCGGAGGATGATGCGGTGTATTTCACCTGCATCCCGAATCTCTGGAAGCTGACGGATGCCAACGATGACGGCGTGGCGGATGCGGAAAAGGCGCTGGTGGGTGGCTTTGGCGTGCGGGTGTCCTTTATCGGGCATGACCTGCATGGCATCACTCGCGGGCCGGATGGGCGACTGTACTTTTCCGTGGGGGATCGTGGTTACCACGTCACCACGCAGGATGGCCGGGTGCTCTCCGGTGCCGGGCGCGGGGCCATCTTTCGTTGTGAATCGGACGGCAGCGGTTTTGAGGTTTTTTGCAAAGGGCTGCGCAATCCGCAGGAGCTGGCCTTCGATGAAGCGGGCAATCTTTTCACCTTCGATAACACGGGCGATATCGGTGACCTTGCGCGCATGGTTTATGCCCTGGAAGGCAGCGACTCGGGCTGGGACATGAGCCACCAGTCTGCCCATCAATACGTAACCATGCTCGACTGGGAGGACTTTCACCCCAAGACCTCCATGTGGGTGGCGGAAAAGATGTTTGAGACCTTCAATGAAGAGCAGCCGCAGTGGGTATACCCACCAGCCTCGCATGTGGCGCGCGGCCCATCTGGAGTGACCTTCCTCACCGGAGCTTCTTTGCCTGAAGATCTGCGTGGCAAATTCCTGCTGGCGAATTATCGCGGGGCCTCCCAGGGCTGCACGGTGCTGACGGTTGGCATCGAGCCAAAAGGAGCCGGGTATGTGGCCAACTCCGAAGACGTCTTGGTGGAAGGTGTGGGTGTCACGGATGTGGAGCTAGGCTATGACGGCAGCATTTACCTGTGCGACTTTGGCGGCGGCTGGAGCATCAATACCAATGGGGCCATCGAGAAACTGACCCCGAAGGATGAAGCCCTCAGAAAAGCCGGGGCTGAGACCCAGGTCATCTTTGCCAAAGGTCTCAAAGAGGAGCCCGTGGCCAAGCTGATGGCTTACCTGGATTCGCCCGACAAACGCCTGCGTCAGGCAGCGCAGTTTGAACTGGTGAACCGGAAAGAAACCGCCACGCTGGCCGCCCTAACAGCGAATGCGGCCAAGCCGATCCAGACCCGCCTACATGGCATCTGGGCGCTGGATCAACTGGGCCGCCAAGGAGCAGCGGTGAGCAGCACCTTGCTCGTCCTAACCAAAGATAAGGAATCCGAAATTCGCGCCCAGGCTGCTCGGACATTGGGCAGCGTGCGGGCGCTGGAAAGCCAGGAGGCCCTGCTGGGTCTGTTAAAGGATGAATCGCCACGAGTGCGCTCGCTGGCTGCCATCGCGCTGCAGCGGGTGACGAAGCCTGGGGATGCGAAGGTGACGGAAGCTCTTTATGAAGTGGCTGCCCGTCAAGGCACTGGTCCGGTGGACCCGGTGCTGCGCCATTCGGTGCTGTCCGCGCTGGATGTCATCGGCACTGTGCCTGCCGCCACCGCGCGCGCCCAGGCAGCCGAGCGTGAGGTGCGCCTCACAGCCCTGCTTTTCCTGCGTCGTCATCAGAGCCCGGAGTGCGCCATCTTCCTGAAGGATAACGATGCCCAGATCCGCCGTGAAGCCGTGCGCGCCATCTATGACACCACCGGTGTGGATGGCCCTGCGGGAGATGCCGTAGCGGCCCTTGCCCCTGAGGCCGCTGCTTTTTCCCCCACGCTCCAGCAGCGCATCGTAGCCGCAAATTATCGCCGAGGAACGGCTGAGAATGCACGCAATCTTCTTGTCATGGTGAAGGATGCCAAACTGGATGCCGCCACCCGCAGCGCCGCCCTGCATGCGCTGCGCCTGTGGGAAAAGCGGATCGTCACCGATCCCGTGCTGGGCCTCTACCGCCCGCTGCCAAAGGCTGAGCGTACACTTGCCAGCTTGGGTCAATCAATCGAGGCAGACCTGCGTGCTTTACTGGCCGGGGAGCTGCCCCCACAACTCGCCTCACTGGCTCTGAAGCTGGCCGCTGAAACAGGCGTTCGCCTGGAGCCTAAAACGCTCCAGAGTTTTGCCGCAAACCAAGCCCTCGCTGCCGAGGTCCGGATCGCCGCTCTGGACAGCCTTGTCACTTCCGCCCCTACAGAAGCTGGCGACTTGGTGCACCGCTTGATCGCAGATGCCAGCCCCACAGTTTCCGCAGCCGCCTTGGCGCATGGCTACACCTTGAAGCTGGATGGTCTCACCGAAATCTCCCGCCAGGCCATCGCCTCCGGCCCGCTGGTGAAAGCACGCGCCGGCATCTCGGGCCTCACGGCCACACACCCAGAGGAGATCGCCACGCTGTGGCAAAAGCGCGAGAGCAATGACCTGCGCCGTGGCCTGTGGCTGGATGTTTTCCTTGCCCTGCAAGCACAGACAACCCCCGACACCCAGGCCCTGGTGAGCGCCCACATGGCCAGTGCACCGGACGCCGTGTATCGCCTTAGCGAAACAGGTGGCGATGCCCTACGAGGAGAGGCAGTCTTCCGCAACCAAGGCGGCTGCCTGCAATGCCACAAGGTAGGCAGCGATGGCGGCATCCAGGGCCCTGACCTAACCAAAATTGGTGAACGACTGAAGGCAGATAAACTGGTGGAATCCCTGGTCAATCCGAATGCCGTTATCGCCCCTGGTTACGGTCTGGCCGCCATCACCATGAAAGATGGCACCCTACTCATGGGCCGACTGGCGAAGGAGAAAAAGGAAGAGGTGGAAATCGTCGGCATGGATGGCAAGCAAGCCAAGATCGCACGCAGCACCATCGCCAGCATTGCCCCGCCCGTTTCGGCCATGCCACCTCTCGGCACTGCGCTGCCACCACGTGATCTACGCGACCTCGTCGCCTACCTCGCCAGCCGAACTGCCGCTAACAAAAAGATTGGCAAAGATGACGCGAGCCATGGCGATGAGAAAATCGCGAAGTGAGAAGGCTCTCAGCAAGCGTCCCCAGCCACCTACTGGAGCAAGCAGCTACATTAAAAGGCGAAGCCGACGGTGACATGCAGCATGCCACCGCTCTCACCTTCCCGTTTGCCGACGTTGTGGCCGTAATCAATGCGGACGGGACCGAAGGGGAGCTTGTAGCGGAGGCCAGCGCCGATGGCGGGGCGGAAGTCTGATGAATAATCGAAGGCGCTGCTGTTGCTGCCACGACCGAGACTGCCGATGTCGCCAAAGAAGGCGAGTTCGAGGTTGGGGTAGATTTCGTAACTGAACTCGGCGCTGGCAAAGAGGGCCGAAGTACCGCCGAGGGGAGTGCCGCCGTTGGTCACGGGACCGAGTTCACGTTCGGCAAAGGCACGCACGCTGTTAGGCCCACCATTGAAGACGCGGGAATCGATGGGCAACTCCTCTGCCGCTGCACCCTGGATGCTGAGCAAGGCAGCCCCGGCGGCGAAGCGGAACTTCTTGGTGATTGGGCGATACCACGCGCCGCGAAGGTCGGTGCGCATGTAGCTGACATTGGAGCCCATGACATCCATGGTGGACTCCAGGCGGGCGCTGACAAACCAGCCTTTACGCGGCAGGACGGGGCTGTCGCGATAGTCCAGCATCATGCTGCCGCCCAGGCTGCCGAGGGTGTAGGTGTCCGGGCCGATTTCGGCATCGGTGAGGACATCGGTCGAGACGGTGTTGGCGGAGACGCCGGCAAAGACAGAATAAGTGAAGTGCTTGCTGGCCCGACGAGAGAGCTCGAGATTTAGGCTGGTGCCGTAGCGGGAGTATTCGAAGAGATTGAAGTTTTCCACCGCGAGCTGGACGGAGCTGGCATAACCAGAATTAAAAATGGCGGGGTTGGTGAGCTTGAGAGAGCCGAGCGGACCTGCGGTGCTCCAGTTCAGTTCTGCAGCCAGGGTATTGCCCTGATCACGGAAATTCGTATTGCGGTAGTTCACACCCGCCTGGGGGCCGAGGAAGGTATCAAAGCCGAGTTCAAAGCCCAGGGTTTTGGGTTTTGTCTCCTCCCCGGTGATGCGCAGATCTGCCTGGGCGGGGCTGATGCCGGGCTGCAACTGGGGCTCCACATCCAGCCGGGCAAACATGCCGGTATCCAGCGCACGCTTGAACATCACGTCGAGATCCTCGGCGATGTAGTATTTGCCCTCGGCTTCGCGGAAGCCTGCGGTGAGCACGCGCTTGGAGCCCCGGCTAAAGTCTGGGTGCGGGACGATCTGCGCCACACGCACCCGTTCCCCCGGAGTCATGCGGATGACGACATCGACAGTGCCGCCTTGCTGGCCGAGCTTGTAATCGGAAACGGTGGCTGAATTTAACCAGCCGGATTCTTTGGCGATGCTGTTGAGCTGGCCTTCGATCTGCTGCACGCGTGCTTCATTGAAGGGCTCCCCAGGAGTCTGGGCGATGAGGCCGCGCATCTGCTTTTCCAGCTCCACAGGGCCGCCGGCAAAGTCCACGCTGCCGAAGGTGAAGCGCGGGCCAGGTTTCACCTCCATGGTGAT
Organism: Prosthecobacter algae; assembly: GCF_039542385.1. NCBI lineage: Bacteria > Pseudomonadati > Verrucomicrobiota > Verrucomicrobiia > Verrucomicrobiales > Verrucomicrobiaceae > Prosthecobacter > Prosthecobacter algae. Next base: position 499,889 of record NZ_BAABIA010000002.1, read on the forward strand.
GTCGCGCAGGCCGTCGCTGCCGGTGGCGGCTTCAGGTGTCAAAACAACTTCTGCCTGGAGGTAACCTTCCGCACGAAGACGGCGCTGCACCAGTCCGGTGCCGCTCTGAAGTTCGCTCTCCACCCAGACGGGGTTGGTTTTATCGGCGCCCTCCTTTTCAATGCTGGGGCGCAGCAAGAATTTACGCAGTTCTTCCTCAGGTACGATTAGGTCGCCGCGCCAAGTGATTTTCCCCACGCGGGTCTGCTGGCCGGACAAGATGGTGAGGGTGATGGTATCGCCCTTGAGATCCCAGCGAACTTCCGCCTGCGGCCAGCCTTCGCGAATGAAATGCTGACGGGTGAAAAAGGCCAGGTCATCTGCCAGGGGCTCGCTGGGGCTGCTGCTGCCGGACAGGGTGAGCTGATCCTTCAGCATCGTGTCCAGGCTGTCCCAAGTCACAGCATCCGTGCCGGAAACGGTGACGGTGACGCCGCCCTCGCGGAGGGTATGCACGGAGTCTGATTCCTGGGCCGCCACCGAGACAGCCACGCAGCAGAGCAGGGACACCGAGAGGCAGCGGAGCCTGTCTCTGAGGGAAGATGGGCACCGGGCCCGCTTTGCTGCATCCTCACTGCACATGCTGTGGCGTGTCGCCCTTGAACGTGCCTTTGTCAATCTGACCCAGCATGTCAATGAAGGCATCTTCGAGCTTGCGCTCTTCGCGGTGGAAGTCGGTAACCTGGAGACCATCGGTTATCATTCGGCGCAGGACCCCTGCCAGCGTGCCTTCATCTACCGATTGTACACGGAGCCGCGCGCCACGTTTGGTTTCTTCCACCACCTCGATCATGGGCGCAGTCAGGGCCCATTGCACGAGTTTGGCAGGGTCTCCGACCACTTGCACATAGACCAATGTCTCCGCCACAGCAGCGGTGCCACGGGTCATGGACTCGGCATCGCCATGGTGAACGATGCGGCCTTTGTCAATGAACAGGAGGCTGTCACACATTTCCCCCAGCTCGCTGAGGATGTGGGAGCTAATGAGGATGGTCTTGCCCTCCTCCGCCAGGATGCGGATGAGCTGCTTCAGCTCCACCCGAGCCTTGGGGTCCAGCCCGGCGGCGGGCTCGTCCATGATGAGAATCTGCGGATCGTGCAAAAGAGCACGTCCCAGGCACAGGCGCTGGGTCTGGCCCTTGGACATCTTGTTGCTCATGCGATCTGCCAGGGGCGTGAGGTCGGTGAAATCCATCACCTCCTGGATGCGCTTCAGCCGCTCCTGCCCTTTGTAACCGAGTGCGCGGGCGTAGAAATCCAGGTACTCCAGCACGGTCATGTGCTCATAGGTGCCAAAGCTGTCCGGCATCCAGCCTAACAAACGACGCACTTTGGCCGGGTAATGGACGACATTGTGGCCACCGATTTTCACCGTGCCCTCATTCGGGTAATCCAGGGTGGCCAGGATGCGCATGGTGGTGGTCTTACCCGCACCATTGGCCCCGACAAAACCAACCACCTTGCCGTGGCCGATGCTGAAGGAGACGCCCTGCACGGCCTGCAGCTTGCCAAAGGAACGCTGCAGATTATCCACCACGATGGCGGGCTGGCTCAGGTCCATTTCAGGAACATGGGAGGCTGGCTGGTGCATGATCAGGGGGGAGGGACGCTGCCATAGACGAGGATTTTGTCTTCTTGCCACCGGATGGCGGAGAGGGTGTCCTGGGTGAAGCCGGGGGCCGATTTGGCTGTGGCAAAGAAGTGGTTAGGCAGGCTATCCACCAACTTTTCCAATGAATCGTTTCGCAGGTCTGTGGACTGCTTGTACCACCACGCCCTCATTTGCCCAGACTCCACTGCACTAAGCTCTGCTTTTTGACCTGTCGCGAGCGGGGATTTCAACATCCACATTTTGCCGTCGGGGCCTGCATAATAGAGTTCATCCAGCGTAAACCCGAGAGCAGAGACCAGGGTGGGCGGGGCATCCGGAGTGGCCCCTGGCTGAACCTCCAGACGAGCGCGGGTAGAGATGGCGGCGCGGATCATTTGAGCCTGCTCGGCCCGGCTCTGGAAGAAGTTTCCGCCACGGGCAGCGCCCTGTTGGGTGAGATTGACGGGCTGCGAGTCGGAGGTGTTCTTCAACTTCACCCAGTCTGAGGCGGGTAGGGCCAATGGCTCCACCAAGGCAGGTTGCTTGAGCTCAAACCCCGCCCCTAGCAGCACGCCGGTGCGGCTGGTCTGCTTTTGGGTGACGTAGGCGGAGGCCTCGTCGGGCTCCACGTTGATGAACACGACGCGGGCACCGATGCCGCCAATGCCATCCTGCAAAAGGATGATGCCTACCATCGCCAGACTGGCCCCCAGCGAGAGGAGAGGGGTAGTGAAAAAAAGGCGGTGCCTACGGCCTGAAGGAGCCAGGATGTACAGATTCACCGGACCGACCAGAACGCCGAACAAAACGAGGAAAACGATGACCTGCCACGAATTAAAACTGCGTTTGCCCAGGGCTGCAAGCGGGCCCCAGTCGGAATCCCGCGTGTGCTCAAGGCGCAGCTGTTCCAGGCGTTCCACACCTTGCCAATAACGGGAGACCGTCTCATCGGCAGGGATGTTGCGACCGTTCCAGGTGAGGGTCTCGATCTGCCCCAGCGAAAAGGCTTTGTCATCCGCAGGCAGTCCATTGGCGGGGAGCTTCGTGGCATAAAAATGCAGCCTTCCGCCTAACCGGACCCATTGCAAAAGGGCATTCCGGCTACCTGGCCTCAGGCTCTGCCATTCGGTATCGGTGAGCATGACGTAATCAAAGCCACTGAAGGCCAGCCAATCCTCAGGCAGATCCGCCGGGACGAAACGGCTGCCGAAAACCTGATCTCCCCGCGAGTAGCTGCTAGTCGCCTTTTGCTTTCTTTCCAATTCATCATTCAGCCGGTCCAAGCTGCCATCGGCGAGGGTCTTGCTGATGGCGATGGCGGGGAAGCCGGCATTGCGGTTGCTGTAGCTGGAGAAACTGCGGACCACAGGCCCTGTCACGGAACCTGAGAAGACATGGCCGGACTGGCCATAGCCGGAGCTGTCCCCGTAATCCACGGCCAGAGGGGCCAGGAAAAGGGCCGTCTGCGTGGAGCGTGCCGGCAAGGACAGATTCACCTCGCTGCGATGCACATTGTTATTCCGGTAGTCCTGAGTCTGGGAATTGAAATCCAAATTCCAGACGGCATCGCGGCCACTGCCATTGGTCGCGACGATGCGCAGGGGGGCGTAGCCGCTGGGTGGCAAGGGATCAAAGACGCTCCGGATTTCCACACGGCTCCCATCGCCCTCGTCCAGCAGTTCATCTACGATTCTCTGCTGCCCATGCGCTGGTGCCCCCATCAGCATGGCGGAGAGAAGCAGCGCGGCCTGACCGCAGCAAAAAGGGGCGGTTGCCCAGCTAGGAAGGCAGAGTCTCATGCGGCCTCCTTCAAGGTGCGAGGGGTGGCGACATTCTGCACAGGCACCTCGGCCAGGATGGCACGCACAACACTGGCGCTGCTGCGGCCATCCATGCGGGCGGTGTAATCTAGCAGGACACGGTGATTTAGCACGGCGGGAGCCAGGGCCTGCACATCTTCAAAGCTGGCATTGGGCCTTCCGTGCATGAGCGCACGGGCTTTGGCCGCGGAGGCCAGACTCAGTGCGGCACGGGGGCTGGCGCCGTAACGAACGCCCTCCGCCGCCTTCGACTGTCCCGGGTGCGTGGCATCCACGAGACGGGCAATATAGTCGGCCACAACCTCCGGCAGGTAAATGCGCCGGGCGGTCTGCTGGATGTGGGCAAACTCTTCCCGAGTAGTGACGGTGGGTACGGTGGGCTCTACGCCTAACTCACGATGCAACACGATCTTCGCCAAGGTCTCTGCACTGTTGCGCAGCACCTCCAGCTTGAAGAGAAAGCGGTCCACCTGCGCCTCTGGCAGCGGGTAGGTGCCCTCGAGTTCGATGGGGTTCTGAGTGGCCAGCACGAAGAAAGGATCTGGCAGGGTGTGGGTGTGGCCCAGCACTGTCACGCGCCGCTCCTGCATGGCCTCCAGCAGGGCGGACTGCGTTTTGGGTGAGGCGCGGTTGATCTCATCCGCCAGCAGCAGGTTGGTAAAAATAGGCCCAGGCTGGAAGACGAATTCGCGCCGCCCATCCACCTCCTGTAGCACCGGATTTCCCGTGATGTCTCCGGGCAGCAGATCCGGCGTGAACTGCACACGTCGGGTGGTGAGATTCAACGCTTTGGAAAGGCCCTTCACCAGTTCCGTTTTGCCCAGGCCCGGCAGACCTTCCAAGAGCACGTGACCGCGGGCGATGACACCGCAGAGCACCAGATCAATCAACTCACTCTGGCCAAACAAAACCTCATTCAGTGCCTGGCGCAGAGCCGCGATGGGTTTCGTCGCAGACTGTAGTTCGGCATCAATCGCGTAGGGGTCAGACATCGCCCGGAGTAAAGCAGGGAGAGGGCCGCGACGTCGAGCGGAAATCTGCGGTTATTTTCTCACGGCGGCGGCCTTCTGCGCCTTAGGTTGCGGGGCCGGAGCGCGTGTCATCTCGGGGGTCACCGGGATCCCCATGCGCTGGTAGAGATCCAGCATCTTCGCCGTGGCACGCTGATGCGCTTCCAGACCGATGCGGGTCTGCTCCAGGATGCTGCGTGGGGGAGTTTCCATGAGATGCATCTCGTTGAACCACTGACGGGCTGTCTTGAAGCGAATTCGCGACTTCCACCGACGGGGGTTGGACATTGTTCCACAAAGCCACTCATCGGCAAGGGGGAGATAGTCCGCAGAAGGTGGTGGTGCAGAGGTGGCGTTTTGGGATAGAGGACAGCCTTTGCGGACGGGGTCAGGCGTGCTGCGACCACCCCACACCTGAGCCTCTCCCGAGGGAGAGGGAACATGTTTTGGAAGCTCGGGATGGAAGAGCGAACGAGGGCTGGATGGTCTTCAGCTAACCGAGACCAAACGACATAGACACGCAGCCCTCCCCCCTACTTCTTCCCCTGCCGCTGGCGCACCACTTCAAACAGAGACACACCCGTGGCGACGGAGACATTCAGGCAGGGTACTCGACCGACCATGGGGATGCGGACGAGGAAATCGCAATGCTCCCCGGTCAGGCGGCGCATGCCGTCGCCTTCAGCACCCATAACGATGGCGGTGGGGCCTTTGAGGTCCAGATCGTAGATGGATTTGGTGGTTTCATCCGCCGTGCCGACGATCCAGATGCCCAGTTTCTTCAGCTTCTCCATGGCGCGTGCCAGGTTGGTCACGCGCACGAGGGGGATGTTTTCGGCACCGCCGCAGGAGACGCGGATCACCGTGTCGGAGATGGGGGCGGACTTGTCCTTGGGCATTACCACGCAGTCGCAGCCCGCCGCATCTGCGGTGCGCAGGCAGGCACCCAGGTTGTGCGGATCCTGGATGCAGTCCAGGATGAGCACGAGCGGGTTTTCTTTGCCATCCAGCAGGAGAGACAGGTCATCTTCATCATACACAGGCACGTGCCCCGTGGTGGGAGACGAGTGGCGGTTCTGACGGGCGACGGGTGCGGGCTTGGGCATCCCGCAGTGATGAAATGCGCTAGCCCCGGCTGCAAGGGTTTTGACGGACAATTCGCGGCCTACTGGGCCACGACGTCGTAAACGAGCAGTTTTTTGGCCTTCGGCTTCAGGATCTCATTCACGGCTTTCACGTGTGCGGGGTGTTTTTCATACACAGCCAGATCCGCCGGGGTGGCAAAGCGCATCACCAGACCCACGTCGAAGCTGTCATCCACCACCGGGCGCTCACTGGCCAGCGGGGTTCCCACGCTGAGGTGCTGGATGCCGGGGATGTCCTTTTGGAAACCTTTGGCCGCCGCAATGATGGCGGCACGATCGGCGGCATCGCCTGGCTTTTTGAGCCACAGCAGGACAACGTGCTCCACCTTGCCCTGGGCGGTGGTCTTATGCCCCATGGGGCAACTGGTGCAGGAGGCGAGCAGGCTGAGGGCGGCAAAGGAGAAGATGGCGATGGCTTTTTGCATAGCGATCTTTAGTCTGCGTGACCATGAAGGAAGCGTCGAGACTGTTTTTCTGCCTGTACCTGTTTTCTGGAGCCCTCATTGCCCAGGAGGCGCAGCCCTTTGACCGGCTCACCTTTCACAACGCGCCGAAACCCCTGGCCGCAGGGGCGAAAACCAGTGACTGGCCGCGCGTGCTGGGCCCCAGCGATGATGCGAGCTCGCCCGAAACCCACCTTTTAAAAACCTGGCCCGCGACCGGCCTGACTCCCGTGTGGGAAGTGACCACCGGCGAGGCCTACACCTCCCCCATTCTCAGCGGGGACTACTGCGTGATTTTTCATGCGCTGGAAAAGCAGGAAACCGTGGAGTGCCTGCACCGGGAAACCGGCCAGCGATTCTGGAGCCAAGCCTACCCCATCGAGTATCAGGACCGCTACGGTTTTGGGAATGGGCCCCGTGGCAGCCCCGTCATTTCCGACGGCGTGGTGGTGACGATGGGTGTGACGTCCCTGCTCCACGCTTACGATTTAAAGACTGGCAAGGTGCTGTGGATGCACGACCTGCGGAAGGAACACAACGTGCCGCAGGATTTCTTTGGCGCGGGGTCCTCGCCGCTGATTTTGAATGGCCTCGTGATTGTCAATGTGGGAGGGAAGGCGGAGGCGTTTGATGGCTTTGAAGACCGCCGGGATCGTGCGGCCAAGCTGGCCACGAAAGGTGTCAGCGTGGCCGCTTTTGACCTAACCACAGGGGCGGTCAAATGGAAGGTGGAGGATGAATGGGGTGCCAGTTATGCCTCGCCCATCCCGGCAAAGCTGCATGGCCAGACGAAGGTGCTCATCTATGCAGGGGGAGAGAGTGATCCCGCCATCGGTGGCCTGCTGTGCATTGATCCCGCCACCGGCACCGTGCACAGCCGCTTCCCTTGGCGGGATGAGGAGTACATCCAAGCCACTGGCAGCAGCCCCGTGGTGGTGCCGGGGAAAAACCGCGCCTTTATCACCACCTGCTACCCGAAGAATCAACCGTTAGGCGGGGTGATGGTGGAGTATGATGCGAAGTTCCAGGCCAAGGAAGTCTGGCAGTCCAAAAAGATCGGCGTGCACTGGATGACGCCCATTTATCATGAAGGCCATCTCTACGCGATTGATGGCGAGCGCGAAAACAACTCCCGCCTCGTCTGCGTGAATGCGGAGAAGGGGGCGGAGGTGTGGGAAAAAAACATTGAGTGGGAAGATGCGGCCTTTGCCGCTGCCCAGGGCCGAAGCAAACCGGTGCGTCTCAGCATCCTGCGCGCCAGCCTTTTGAAGGTGGATGGCCACTTTCTTTGTCTGGGGGAAACCGGCAGCCTGCACACGCTGAAACTTTCCCCGCAGGGGTGTGAGGAAATCTCCCGCACGCAGCTCTTTTACGCATTGAATACCTGGAGCCTGCCCTCCCTGAGCCACGGCCTGCTTTACGTGCACCAGCAGGCAGAATCGCTGGATCGGAAAAACGGCACCCGCATCGTTTGTTATGATCTGCGGGGGGAATAGGAGGCCTCTTTGTTGCCCGGCCGAATAATTGTTCAGTCATGCGCCATTTCACAGCCTCCTGGAAATCAACCTTTTAGATCAAAGTTTGAGATCCTACAAATTGTTCAAAAGAGCACATGCTTGAGCATTCGGCAAAACCTCGCTATGAGTGTTCGTCATGTCGTCCCCCCACGCTGAAAGCCACCTGCCTGCGACCCAGTGGACGCTGATTGCCCGATTGCGGCATGGCGATCCGCAGGACGCCAAGCGGGCGCTTGACGAGCTCATCTCCCAATATCGCTACCCCCTTTATTGCTACCTGCGGCGGCGAGGTTACCAGCACTCGGATGCGGACGACATCCTTCAGGATTTCCTAATGAAACTGCTGCGCAATGAGAGCTTTGCCTCAGCCGATGCCTCCAAAGGCCGCCTGCGCTGCATGCTGCATGTGAGCCTGGAACGTTTTGTGATCAGTTGGGAACGTGCCAACAAGCACCGCCGCACGGAGTTCAGCATCGAGGAAGACCCCGCTCCTGGGGATTCTGACATTGAGCGACGCTACCAGCACGAGAACTTTCAGGACCATGAAACGCCCGACCAGATTTTTGGCCGGAAGTGGACGCTCACCCTGCTGGGTGCCGCCCTGAGCCGCGTGGGTGAGCTGTATAAGGCCCGAGGCCGGGAACAGCTCTTCAAGGTGTTGCGGCCCGTGCTCATGGATGGAGGAAGCCTGCGTGGCGAACAGGGCCCTCTGCTAGCAGAGGCCGCTGGCATGAATTACGGGGCCTTGCGCACGGCCTTAATGCGCATGATGGCGGACTACCAAGAAGCCCTGCACCAGGAAATCTTGCAGACCGTCGAAGACCCCGCCGCCGCTAAAGAAGAATTCGCCCACCTCCGCCAGAGCGTCTCGTAATCTCAAAGTTTGCGGGAATAAGCAATCAAGACGCATTCTCGCACGTTTGAAGAATACATTACCATGAACAAAAAAGCGTTACTTTTCATCGCATTGTCCAGCCTCTCACTCGCCGCTTGTGCCGATGAGAAACCCAAATCCCCTGATCCTATGCCAAAACCTGAAGTCTCCCTCACTGAAGCCGACTGGAAAAAACGCCTGACCGCCGAGCAGTATGCCGTGACCCGCCAAGCTGGCACCGAGCGGCCCTTTGGTGCCATTTATGAAGAGTTCGAAAAGCAGGGCGAAGGCACCTACTACTGCATCTGCTGTGGGGTGGAGCTGTTCACCTCCAAGGAAAAATTTCATTCTGGCTGCGGCTGGCCTTCCTTCTACGATGCCTCCACCGCGAAAAACGTGCTGGAGCGCACGGACAACTCCCATGGCATGGCCCGCGTGGAGACGCTGTGCAAACGCTGTGGAGCCCACCTGGGACATGTGTTTGAAGGCGAACAACTTTCCGCCAACACTCCCACCAAGCGCCGCTTTTGCATCAACGGCGTGGCCCTGAACTATGTGCCCAAGGGCGGTGCGGCACCAAAGCTGCTGGAGCTGACCGACGCAGCCGTGGACAAGAAAAAGGAAGAGGTGGCCAAGGAAGCAGGAGTCGAAGTCAAGAAGCCTTGACCTCAGGCTTGCCAGCAGCGGGGTCTGCCCGCTAAAATGCGGTCATGAACCGCACACTGATCCTCCGTCTGTGCCTCATCGCCGCTGCCCTCCTGCTGGCCAAAGCTGGCTGGGACCGGGTGGAGGATGACATCGGCATGATGCTGATTTACTTCGTGGCGCTGGGGGGCATCGGCGGCGTGCTGGTGGTGCTTTTTGTGCTGCCCCGGTTTGGTGATGCGGTGGGCACCCTGGTGTATTCTTCCGGCGAAAAAATCACGAATAATGGTGGCCTGAAGGCGGCCGCCAAACTCGCTCAAGGCGACTATGAGGGAGCCATCGCTGAACACGAGAAGGCGCTGGCGGCCCAACCTCTACAGACTCATCCGATTGCCGAAATCGCCAAAATCTGCGCGGAAAGACTGGGCGATCCCCAGCGCGCGAGGCAGGTGCTGAAGACCCACTTGCAGAACCCAGCCTGGCCGGAAGATGACGCGGCTTTTCTGCGATTCCGCCTCGTGGACCTGGAGATCCATCACTTCCAGGATCTGGCGACCGCCCGGGCCATGCTGGAGCAAATCATCACGGACTTCCCGAACACCCGTCACAGTGGCAACGCCTATCACAAGATCCATGAACTGGAACAAGCGGAGTATCATCGGGCGGCGGCAAAAAGAGGTGGTGCTGGACATCCGTCCTAGCCAGCGCGAACACTGAGCCTTCGCGCTGCTGGACGATGTTTTCACGCTCCCGTTTTCTTTCCTGGCTGCATCTGCACCCGATGCTGGTGCTGACGGTGGCCGCAGTCGCGGGCATCCTGCTTTCAGAATGGCTGACCTGCCGCCCTGGAGTGGGCCTGGCCGTTGCCACACTTTTGGTTTGGCTTCTTTTTTGGCGCAGACCCACCCTGTGGATGGCGCTTCCTGGGGTGCTGTTCAGCTTTGTCTTTTTGCATGCTCTCAGGCTGCAGGACACCTTTGCCCATCCGGTGCGGGAACACCTGCTGACCCAGCCGGAACACAAGAAGACGGCGGCGGTGCGCGGCCTCCTCTATCCCTGGGTGGATGGTGCGGAGATGGATCCCGATGCTGCCCTCTGCGAAGTCAGCCAACTGCGCTGGGGCCAAGCAGGCGACTGGAAGCCAGTGAAAGCAAAAATCAAGGTGCGCCTGCCTGAAGGGATACGGCTGACCGCCCCTGGCCTTTATGAGATCGAAGGTCCGCTCACACTGCCGGGCGCGCCTGCCAATCCTGGCCAGTTTGATGGCGTGACTTACTCGCTACGCATGGGCTGCATCGCGGTGAGCCAGGCGCGGAAAGTCACCTTGGTGAAGGAGGATCCGCTGGACCTCCGCTATCGTCTGCAGGAGGCGGCTGAGGCTTCCCGCCAATGGATCACGCGGCAGCTCACCCAGGGCCTGGAAAATGCGCAGCCCCATGCCGGGGTGATTCTGGCCATGGCCCTGGGTGCCTCTGATGCCGCCGGGGAGGACATTGAGGATGCCTTTCGCGACAGTGGCACGCTGCATGTCTTTGCCGTCAGCGGACTGCATGTCGCCATGCTGGCACACATCGCCTCCTTTGGCCTGCAGTGGCTGGGCAAACAGCGCATGAGCGTCTTTCTCATCGTGCTGGTGTTTGCCTATGCCTTCATCACCGGTTGGCGGCCTTCCGCTGCACGCGCCGCCTTCATGACGGCCTTTGTCCTCGCGGCCCCTTTGCTGAACCGGAAATCCCAGATCGCCAATACGCTGGGTGCTGCCGCCCTGCTGTTGCTGGTGGTGGATACTCACCAGCTTTTCCTGCCGGGCTTTCAGCTCTCTTTCGTGGTCCTGCTATCCATCGTCCTGGTGGCTGCGGGGCTGATGGAGATGATCAAACCTTGGTGTGATCTGGACCCTTTCCTGCCGCCGGTTTTGGCCACCCGGATGCAGCGCTATGGAGTGCGCGGTCGCACCTTTGCCGCAGCCCTGGTCTGCACCTCCCTGGCTGCCTGGGCAGGGAGCCTACCTTTCATGATCGGCCATTTCCAGACCGTCACCCCCGTGGCGCTCATTTCGAATCTGGTGCTGGTTCCCGCCTCGGAGATCTGCCTCCTGCTTTCCTGCCTGAGTTTGCTGCTCGCCGCGACATCCTGGAGTTGGGCCGTGGTCGCGATGAATCATCTGAATGCCACCCTGGCCAGCGTCATGGTCACTTGGGCCAGTTGGTTTGCCAGTCTGCCTGGGGCCAATCAGACGCTGGATCTGCGCTTTGAGAAAAATCCGCCTGCTGCCGAGTTCCATGTCTTGCAGCTCCCTTACGGAGGGGGTGCCAGCTACCTGCGCAGCGGCGGCCACCACTGGCTGCTGGATACCGGCAATGAAAACAACTGGCGCTATGTCCTGCGCCCCTTTCTCCGTCACCAGGGAGTGGACCGCCTGGACGGCCTGGTGCTGAGCCATGCCGACATTTCCCATGTCGGGGCGGTGCCCTGGGTCATGTCTGCCCAAAAGGTGCCCCAGATCCACACCAGTGTGCTCGAACCCTGGAAACCTGATCCCCCTTTTGCCAGCCTGAAAAAGCTGAGCCTCCAGGTGGCCCCAGATGGTCCTGTTTGGCGGCGGCATGGTCTCCAGGAAACCATCCCGCTGACGTCGGGGGAAGTCATGCCCGTAACAGCGAGGGTTCTGCATCCTGGCACTGACGACCTTCATGAAAAGGCCGATGACCGTGGTCTTGTGCTGCTGCTACAGGTGGGCGGCTTTCGCATTCTTTGCCTGAACGATGCAGGATTCATCACTGAAAAGCGGCTGCTGGAACGGCGCACTGACCTGAAGTGCGACCTCCTGGTACGCCACCAGCACAGCGCGGATGTCTCGGGCCTCACGGAACTGCTGCTGGCCGCCCGTCCCCAGGCCATCATCAGTTCCAACGACTCCTATCGCCCCGAAGAGGCCCTGCCGCAGCGCCTGCGAGACTTTTGCCTCGAGCAGCGGCTGCCTCTTTTTGACCTCGAAGCCGATGGCAGCATCGGCATCGCTTTCCGTGAGTCGGAAGCCACGCTGAAAGCTTTCAAAAATGGCCGCTCCCTGAACCTGCGCCCCCAGGGCCAGGGAGTGGCCCCGCCTTAGCGGCCCTGTAGTTTCGCAAAGGCTTCGCCGCCCTTTTTAGCCCCTTCCACATACAAGCTCATGGCATTGAAGTGACGGACAAACTCCCCCGCATCAATCTCATCCCCTTTCAGCCAGAAGCCCTCGGCCTCCTGGGTCTTCAGCGCCTGCACCGTTTTGTCTGCTGCACCTTTCGCGCGGCTGGCCCAGCTTTTTTCAGTCGTGGGAGCGGCACGTTTTGCCAGCAGCTCCTCACGCGGTTTTTTCAGCGCCTCGTTCAGCCGTTCCAGGTCGCGCTGCACATAGTCCAGCTTGAATCCATAGTGGGTCGGCAGATTGCCGTCATCATACACCAGCTCGTAGGTGTCTTTCACAAAGTAGAGCGGCTTATTGGTCTGCAATTCATAGAACCGCGCATATTTGCCATCGGGCAGCGCAGATTTTTCATACCAGGCAAAGGCGGCCGCCATGGGTTTCAGAAACTTCTCGTCGCCCGTCACCACATAGAGCTCATGCAGTGTCTCCATGGTGCTCAGGCTCTCCCCGCCGGTCACACAAGGCGGCTCGAACTTGCGCGCCCACACGGGCTCCATCTGGTGATTGTACTGCTGCGCCCAGACGGTCTGAGGTTCGGGCATCTGCGCCAGGATGAAAAAGTCCCCAGCCTTCTTGGCGGAGTTCAGATAGCGCTCATCCTGGGTCAGATCATGCGCGCGCAGCAGCAACTGGACGATCTTTTGCATGTTACCGTCATTGAGCGTGTAAAAGCTGACGTAGTTTTCTTTGGGAAAGGTGCGCGGCCAGGTTTTTGGATAAGCTGCCTTCAGCACAGGTGTGGCGGGATCTGCGGGTTTTCCAAACTGCTGAGGCCAGGCCCCGTTGGGGTATTGAGCGCCTAACAAACTGTCCATCCCGAATTTCAGGCAGTCGTGCAGCGCCTTGTCGTCCTTGCTCTCTGGCAGGCTCGCCAGTTCCAGCAGGAAGAGCAGAGCGGACTGGGTCTTGTTGTCATCCAGCGTGCTGTAAAAGTTACGCTTTCCCGGTTCCGTATCTCCGGCCAGCACCTGCTGGCGCAGGTGGTATTTCTTCTCGTAAGCCCCCGAAAAATCATACTCCGAGAGCCAGCCGCCACTGGCGAGCTGGCATTCGATCAGGGCCTTCGCCGCACCCCTGGCCGCCTCGAGGAACTGCACATCCCCCGTCGCCTGATAGGCTTTCAGCAGCGAGAGACCCACCGTCGTGGTCCCGGGCGGTTGCATGGAGATGTACTCGTGACCTTTCTTTCCTTCCACAAAGGCCATGCTGAGATCCTTGGTCCAGGCTGAAGCGTAGCCGCCGTGCACCGCAAGCTTCTCCGTGTAAAACGTCGCCGCTTTTTTCATCGCCGTGGTCACCTCCGCAGGATCCGGGAGCGAATCTGCCGCCAAAGCAGAAAGTGGCAAAAGGAGACAAAGAAGAGATTTCATAAAGGTCGGGTGATGGAGCCAGAACGCCGATCCGGCGGTTCATTCTTCACCGATGTTGCTTTTATCTGGAAGAAACCTCTTACTTGCAGGCGCTTCATTACAAATGCATCCCCATCCCTTTCGCATCGCACTTTCCGGTGGACCCGGTGGCGGTAAGACGACCTCAGCCGACCTCTTTCGCCGCGAGATCGGCGACTCTGTCGTCATCGTGCCTGAGGCCGCCACGATTCTCTTTCAGGGCGGCTTTCCCCGCGCCACCCAGCCCGGCGCGCTGCGCCACATCCAGAGTGCCATCTATCACGTCCAGCGCCATCTGGAGGACGAATACCGGGCCATTTACCCCGGCCGCATCCTCCTCTGTGATCGTGGCACCATCGATGGAGCCGCCTACTGGCCCGGACCGGAGGAAGAGTACTTCGCCGCCCACCAGACCACCCATGAGACCGAGCTCGCCCGCTATGATGCCGTCATCTTCTTTGAGACAGCCGCCGTGGGAGGCTCATCCATTGAAGGCGGCAACCCGGTGCGCAACGAAACGCTGGACCAAGCCATCGCCCTCGACTCGAAACTCCGCGCCCTTTGGTCCCGCCATCCTGCCTTCAGCCTCGTCCCCCATCACCCGTCCTTTTTCCAAAAGATCGGTTTCGGACTGGAGACTTTGCAAAGGATTGTGCAGGGGCTCAGTGAGCAGGAGTCAAACGGCTAGCAGCGTGATTTCTCAGCCCAGGCCTTCGACTTTCCAGCCATCGCGGTAGGCGCGTTTCACCAGCTTGTTGGCGGCTTCGTGGTTGGTGATCTGGCAGGTCTCGCGGTCAAATTCCAGCCACTGGCCTGGGAAACGATCGGTGATTGTGCCCACGAGAACACTTTCTGTTAGGGGGCCGCCGTGGCTGAAATCCGCACAGCTCTTTTTGCCCGTGAGAATGGCGTCCACCCAGTCGTGGTAGTGATCCTGACCTTTGAGCCCTTTCGGGTATTTTTCCGCAGGGAAACTATCCTCGGGCAGCACAAAGGGGCGCTGACCGTAAGGTTTGAAGATGCTGCCCTCCGTGCCCACCCAGAATGTGCCGGACTGGGGGAACTTGGTCAGTACTTTGGGCATCTTCACTTTGGTCATGTCGGGCTCCATCCCGCCATCATTCCAGGTGATGCGCAGGGTGTTTTCCGCCGTGTATTCACTGCCGGGGAAGTCCAGTTCTACGATGCGTTTCTCACCCCACAGGGCACCACTGCTGCCGCCGTGCGTCAGCCGGGCACGGGTGGGCGTGGTGAGTTTCAGTGCATCAAAGGTGGCATCAAAGTGATGGCAGCCCATGTCTCCCATCTCGCCACAGCCGAAGTCGAACCATGCGCGCCAGTTCTGCGGATGGTAGGTATCCTTCAGGTAAGGCACTGGATTGCGCACCCCGCACCAGAGATCCCAGTCCAGCCCTTCAGGCAAGACATCGGCCTGCGGGCGCAGCTCGGTGTTTTTCGGCCACCAGCTCAGCGGTTTGTTTTCCCACATGATTACCTCCTTCACTTTGCCGATGGCCCCGCTCTGGATGATCTGCACCGTCATGCGGGCCTCGATGCTGGAGCGCCCCTGGTTACCGAGCTGGGTGACCACACCTGCTTTTTTGGCCTCTTCGGTGATGACCCGGCACTCATGCAGCGTGGGGGCCATGGGCTTTTGCAGGTAAACGTGCTTTTTGGCGCGTAGGGCGGTCACACAGGGGCCTGCGTGGCTGTGGTCCGGCGTGCCGACAGTCACTGCATCATATTTATCCCCCAGCTTGGCCAGCATTTCGCGCCAGTCTTTGTGCTGGCTGGCATCGGGGAAAAGTTTCGCTGCCTGCGCCAGATGGGCCGCATCCACATCGCAGATGCTGACGATTTTCACTTTTTCATGCGTGGCCACGCTCTGCATGGTCCTGCCACCCATGCGGGCCACGCCGATGCTGGCGACCTGGAGCATGGAATTCGGTGAGGCACTGCGCAAAATGGCAGGAAAACCGAGGGTGGAAGCGGCGGTGGTCTGGAGAAAGCGGCGACGGTTCATGGGCTGCCAACACAAACGTTGTTCCGGTGTTGGTTTATCAGACACAAGATCGGTGCAGCATCAAACAAGGTGCGGAGAGCAATGGAGGAGGCCTTCGGCTTCCTTGGTCGCAGTATGGAAGTCTTTGCTGTCACCATTTTTATGAGCCTCGCTTTTGCGGTGCTCTTTGCCGTCCTGTTTTTTGCTGAACGCACCCAGCGGCAGCGTCGCTCGCTGGAGCAGATGTCCCTGCTGCCCCTGGAATCTGATGCTGCCGACCGCTGATCTGCCATGAATACTCACGCTAAAAAACAGCTCATCACCTTTGATGACCAGATCGTCCGTCAGTTCATGTGGGCATCCATTCTATGGGGCATCGTGGGCATGCTGGTGGGAGTGATCATTGCGTCTCAATTGAATTTCCATCAGCTCAATCTCACCTCCTGGCTGTCCTTTGGTCGTCTGCGCCCGCTGCACACAAATGCGGTGATCTTTGCCTTTGTGGGGAACATGATGTTTGCGGGCATCTACTATTCCACCCAGCGGCTGTGCAAGGCGCGCATGGCTTCCGATGTCCTGTCGAAGATCCACTTTTGGGGCTGGCAGGGCATTATTGTGGCGGCGGCCATCACCCTGCCTTTAGGCTTCACCCGTGGGCAGGAATACGCGGAACTCATCTGGCCTATCAACATCGCTGTGGCCCTCATCTGGGTGGTCTTTGCGGTGAATTTCTTTTGGACGTTGGCCCGGCGCAATGAGCCCTCGCTCTACGTGGCTCTCTGGTTTTACATCGCCACCATCATCACGGTGGCGATGCTCTACATCGTCAATCACCTGTCCATACCCACCAGTTGGACTCATAGTTATACCCTTTTTGCCGGGGTGCAAAATGCGCTGGTGCAGTGGTGGTATGGGCACAATGCCGTAGCCTTCTTCCTCACGACGCCCATCCTCGGCATCATGTACTACTTCCTGCCCAAAGCAGCGGAGCGGCCCGTGTATTCTTATCGCCTGTCCATCGTCCACTTCTGGTCGCTGGTGTTCATCTACATTTGGGCAGGTCCGCATCATTTGTTAAACACAGCGCTGCCCAAGTGGCTGCAGATGCTGGGCATGTTCTTCAGCCTCATGCTCTGGGCCCCAAGCTGGGGCGGCATGTTGAATGGCCTGCTCACACTGCGTGGGGCCTGGGATAAGCTGCGCACCGATCCTGTGGTGAAGTTTTTTATCGCCGCAGTGACCTTTTACGGCATGGCCACCTTTGAGGGGCCGCTGCTTTCCATCCGTGCGGTCAATGCCCTCTCGCATTATTCCGACTGGACCATCGGCCACGTTCATGCCGGAGCCTTGGGCTGGAACGGCCTCATGGCCGCCGGCCTATTCTACTGGCTCACCCCACGTCTTTACGGAACGAAGCTGCACTCCATTGCGATGGCCAATTTCCACTTCTGGATCTCCATTGTCGGCATCCTCCTCTACGTCGCCGCCATGTGGGTCTCCGGCATCATGCAGGGCCTGATGCTGAACTCTACCAACGCAGCAGGCACTGCGCTGACGTACCCGAACTTCATCGAGACCCTTACCGCCATTCGGCCGATGATGGCCTTTCGAACCATCGGCGGTGGTATGTATCTGGTGGGCATGGGGCTCATGCTGTGGAATCTCTGGATGACTGCCCGCAGTGGCAAGCCGGTGAATGAAAGCCGTGAAATCGCCGTCATCGAACGCGGCAGAGTAGATAATATGGGCGCAAAGGAGACCTTCCTCTCCGATCCGGTGACCTATTTCTTTGGCGGTCTGTTCCTGCTCATGGGCTGGATCTTTCTCCCCCGTGGGGCCGATATCACCGCCCTGGTCTGTGCCCTTATCTTCGGGGCCATCGCAGTGCGGAAATTTGCCACCTCGCATCACACCTGGTCGCAGTGGTATGAACGTTTGTTAGAAAACTGGTTGCCCTTCACCGTGCTGACCTTCATTGCGGTGGCTCTCGGTGGCCTCATTCAGATCATCCCCACCGTCATGGTGAACCGGGCCAAGAACATGGAGGACCGCATCCAGCAGGTCTATACTCCGCTGGAACTCACGGGGCGTGACATCTACGTGGCGGAAGGCTGCTACAACTGCCACAGCCAGATGATCCGCACAATGCTGCCGGATGTGCTGCGCTATGGCGACTACAGTCGCCTGGGCGAAAGCATCTACGATCACCCATTCCAGTGGGGGTCCAAACGCACGGGCCCGGACCTGGCCCGCGAAGGTGGCAAGTACCCGCATAGCTGGCACTACAATCACATGATGGAACCCCGCAGCACCTCCGTCGGCTCTAACATGCCTGCTTACCCGCACCTGTTCACGGAAAAGTTCGACCAGAAGACCCTGCCGAAAAAGATCGCCGCGATGGTCCAACTCGGCGTGCCTTACCCGATGATGACGGCGGTGGAGATCAAAGAAAACGCCATCAAACAAGGCATCGAAATCGTCAACACCTTGAAGGCAGACAAGATCAGCGCCTCTCCCGACACGAAGATCGTCGCCCTCATCGCCTACCTTCAGAAGCTGGGCAAATACGACACCCCTGAGGTGGAAGGAAAACTGCCGCCCATCCCTGTGAAGCCCGAGCTCATCCCCGGCCCCATCAATCCGGACAAAGGCCGTTCCACCGCCACCGGAGAATAACCCCCCACAGCCACTGCCATGTACAAATACGTCATCTACGAAAGCTGGCTCGACTGGGTGCCCTACGTCGCCTTTGGCGTTACCGCCCTCGTCTTCATCACCTTTTCCATCCACGCCCTCATCATGCGCAAAGACCGCGCAGAGCACCTTTCCAGCCTGCCGTTGGATAACTAACCGCCTTTCCTCATCATGCCTCCCGACTCCTCTAATCAAGGCCCCATTCTCCGTCCTCATGAATACGATGGCATCCAGGAGTATGACCAAAAACTGCCTAACTGGTGGTTGTTCAGTTGGTACATCACCATGGTGTTTTTTGTCGTCGCCTGGGTGGGTTACTACCAGTTCGGGCTCGGCATGTCCGATGAAAAAAACATCGAGACGGCTATGGCCAAAATCGCCGACTACCAGAAGAAGGAACTGGAGCTGATAGACGATGACAAGCTCTGGGAAATGTCGAAGGATGAGAAGATCGTCGCTGCAGGGGCCGCCACTTACAGCACCACCTGCATCGCCTGCCACGCCGCAGATCTGAGCGCCCACATCGCTGGGGCCAAGCTGCCAGGGTTGCCTCTCAATGACCAGGAATGGAAGCATGGAGGCACCCCCACCCAACTCCTCACCATCGTCCGCAAAGGTGCGCCTGATGTCACCAAAGGCATGCCTCCCTGGGAACCTCAGCTCGGCCTCCAGCGCGTGGTCGAAGTCGTCGCCTTCGTCCTGAGCAAACATCAAAAGGGCGAGCCTGTAACCCTGGCCACCGACTCGCCATTGAAGGTGGCTAATCCGTAAAGAGGCTTGAGTTATAGGGGGAACTTTTGGGAGCGGTTGACTAAATTGAGAGTGGATTTTTGAGGATTATCGGTGATGATGGATTCATCATGAGTGTGGCTACATTAACCGAGACACTGTTTGCCCTACCGATTGCCGAACGGGTGGCCATAGCAGATCGCCTCTATGCGAGTGTGCCCGAAGATTGGCAAAAGACGGTGGATCAAGCATGGTTAGAGGAGGCCGAATGGCGGGCTGCTGAAATGGAGACGGATTCCTCCACCGAGCTCTCTCATGAAGAGTTTCTCGCAGGAATTGACATCCATCGCGCCCGTCAATGAGACTGACCTTCCACACCCGTGTTCAGGGTGAAGTAAACGAGGCTGTGGAATGGTATGAGAAACAAAGCGAAGGTCTAGGAAGCGATTTTTTCACCAAAGTTCTGGAAGGTCTCAATCAGGTCGAGGCACATCCAGAAAGATGTGGTTTTTGGCTCGCGTCTAAAAGTGTTCGTCGGTTAAAATTGAAAAGATTTCCTTACGATCTCCTTTACGAAATCAGGAAAGACCGAATCAAAATCCTCTGCCTTCGTCACGAGAAACGTCATCCCAACTTTGGTGCTCAAAGACGTTAGTTTTGAAGCAGGATTCTAAAACGGTTATGGCACTGAAGACGTGATGGCCGCAGGCCAAAACTGAAGAGTCCTCACAAAATCCGCCCTACCCTCCGCAAGGTGCGAGGAGCAAAGAAGGTGTTTCCACCGAAGGTGTGAGTAGCTCATGAAATCCCCCTCTTTGGAATCGTTGTCGTCCATTCACGAAGATGGATCGCACCGCACGATTCATCCGGCGGATGTGCATGGCCGCTTCACGGCTTGGCGGCGCTGGTCTGCTTTGCTGCTGCTGGTCATTTACATCGCGCTGCCCTGGATTCCCATCAATGGTTACCCGGCTGTGTTTCTGGATGTGCAGGAGCGCCGCTTTCATTTCATGGGGCTCACCCTGGCCACGCAGGATCTGTGGGTGGGCTTTTTCCTCATCACGGGCCTGGCCTTTTCGTTGTTTTACATCACGGCTCTTTTTGGCCGCATCTGGTGCGGGTGGACCTGCCCTTACACTGTATTTCTGGAGCATGTGTATCGCCGGATCGAGCGCTGGGTGGATGGGGATGCTACGGCCCGCCGCAGGTTGGATGAGGCTCCATGGTCTGCGGGTAAGATCACGCGCCGGGTGGTGAAGCATGGCATTTACCTGCTCATCTCCGCCGTCATCGCACACATCTTTTTGAGTTATTTCGTCTCGCTGAAAAAGCTCTATCAAATGATGCAGGGCTCTCCCGCGCAGCACCTCACTGTATTTGCCATCATGGCCTTCCTCACGGGGTCTTTGTACTTCGCCTTCAGTTGGTTTCGCGAGCAGTTCTGCGTCATCCTTTGTCCTTACGGTCGTCTTCAATCCGCGCTCACGGATGATCACAGCGTGGTCATCGGCTATGACAAAAAGCGCGGTGAACCGCGCGGAAAGGCAGGCAGCACGACTGGAGCCTGTGTGGACTGCCGCCGCTGCGTGCAGGTGTGCCCCACGGGCATTGACATCCGCAACGGTCTGCAACTCGACTGCATCGGCTGTGCAGCCTGTGTGGATGCCTGCGATGACATCATGCTGAAGCTCAAGCGTCCGACCGGACTGGTGCGCTACGATTCCCATGTCGGCCTGCAGGGCGGTCAAACGAAGTGGCTGCGTCCTCGCATTCTGCTGTACACGGGCCTTCTTTTTCTGGGCATCGGTGCCTTCGCTGTGTCTGCCCTGCAACTTTCGCCCGTTCGCGCCAGTGCGGTTCGCATGGTGGGTGCGCCTTTCTATGTGGCCGATGGCACGCTGCGAAATCAGTTTCTGGTGCGGGTGATCAACAAGCGCAACAGCCCAGCCTCTTACCAACTCAAACTGGTAGGCTCCCTACCACCGCAGCTCAGCATCACCGGCCTCACCGAAACGCTGACGCTAGGCCCCCTGGGCGAAGAGCAAAAGACCCTCGTGCTGTCCCTGCCCGAAGCCAGTTTCACTCAGCCATTCAAGCTTCAGGTCCAAGTCACCGATACCACCCGTGGAGATACTGTGACGACTCGTGTCATGGAATTCCTCGGCCCCGATTCACACCTCCAATCCGATGCCCCTCTCAATCCGAAAGATTTTATTCAATAAGCCCTGGCTGTTGCCGGTGCTGGCCTTCGTCACCTTTGTGACGGGCTGGCTCGCATTCATCATTTTCGCCATCCAAAACCGCCCGCAGGAAGTGGAGCGTGTCTTGCAACTGGCCCGCTGATCCCCGTTTTCCAAATGCCTGTCATTGATACCAGCGCTGCCGCCTTTTTGGCCGGACTTGTCACCAGTGTCCACTGCGTGGGCATGTGTGGCCCGCTGTCCTGCTCCTGGGCTGTTTCGTCCAAACCAGGCGCGGCAGGCTTCCTGCGAAACACCGCGCTGTATCATGGGGGCCGTCTGTTGTCTTACGGGCTGGTCGGGGCCATTGCAGGTGCGGCAGGTTTCATCCCGCTGAGTTGGTTTCAGCACGGAGCAGGCATCGTCTTGCCCTGGCTCATGGTCATCGCCTTTGCCCTGGTGGGCATGGGTTTGGATCGATACCTGCCCAAGCCCCAAGTCCTCAGCCGTGGCTTGCGCCACATTCAGACAGCCGCTTTCCGAATGAAAAGCGGGTGGCGAGCCAGTTTGTTAGGTCTGGCCACTCCTTTACTCCCCTGCGGGCCTTTGTATGTCATGTTCGCCCTGGCTATGGCCAATGGAAGCTCCTTCAAAGGGGCCGAGTTCGCCATCGCGTTCGGCCTTGGCACCCTGCCGCTCCTCTGGCTGGCACAAACGCAACTTCATTGGTTAGGCGGTCGCCTCCAGCCCGTCACCCTGCGCCGGGTGCAGCGCAGCCTCGCCCTCATCGCCGCCGTGGTCATGGCCTGGCGTCTGCGTGGCACCCTGGACTTCGGCAGTGAGGCGGTGCCGAGTTGCTGCCATGCGATGATGTAGATCACAAACTCCGCAGCATCGTCAGGGCCTCAGCCAGTTGCTTGTGGCCTTGGCGTTCGTTTAAACGCGGGAATTTGCCGTGGATCATCACCATCTGGCCATTGCGGGTGAGCATCAGCTTGCGGTCTTTGATTTCCACATCGGTGATGCCTGCATGGGCGGCGGCGAGGCGCATGGAGGCGCAGGTGATGAGGTTCTGCACGGCATGGGGCAGCTTGTCGCCGAACTGATCTCGCCACTGGCTTTCCAGCTCGTCTAGTTCCTTGCGTGTCATCACCTCGCCCAGTTGGCGATAGGCGGTGATGCGCAGCCTCGTGTCTTCCATGAAGGTGCTGGGCAAAAACGCGGGGGTCGCCCCAGGCGCTGCCTGCACCATGAGGGCCTCCGTCTGCACGAGAAAATCAGCCCGCAGCGCGACCTCGATTGGCCGTGCCACGCGTCGCCCCTGCATCTTGTTCACGGCCTGCTTCAGCATCTGACAGTACATGTCAAAGCCCACAGCCGCGATATGGCCGCTCTGCTCCGTTCCCAGCAGATTGCCCGCGCCGCGAATCTCCAGATCTCGCAGCGCGATTTTGAAACCGCTGCCGAGTCCGGCATACTGCTTGATGGCATTCACACGCTTGCGGGCATCGCCCGCTGTCACGGCATCGCGCGGCAGCAGCAAGTAAGCGTGCGCCTGCTGCCCCCCACGGCCTACACGACCCCGGAGCTGATACAGATCTGCTAGGCCAAAGCGGTCCGCGCGATCAATGATGATGGTGTTCGCATTCGGGATGTCCACGCCGCTCTCGATGATGGTCGTACACACCAGTACATCCGCCCGCCCATCCACAAAGGTGTGCATCACATCCTCCAGCAGTTCTTCATCCATCTGCCCGTGGCCGATGATCACCTTCGCGCGAGGACATAGCTCGCGGATGCGCTGGGCCACTTTTTCGATGGTCATCACCCGGTTGTGCAGAAAGAAGATCTGCCCACCCCGGTCCAGCTCCATGTCCACCGCCTGCTTAATCACCCTTTCGTCATACGGACAGATCAGCGTTTGAACCGCTTGTTTGTTAGGCGGTGGCGTCTCAATGGTGCTCATGTCCCGCATGCCCATGAGGGCCAGGTAAAGGGTGCGTGGGATGGGCGTGGCGCTGAGTGTCAGCACATCCACAAAGCGGAACATCTCCTTGAAACGTTCCTTATGCTTCACCCCGAAACGCTGCTCTTCATCAATCACTACGAGGCCCAGGTCCTTGAACTTCACGTCCTTGGAGATGACCCGGTGCGTCCCCACCACGATGTCCACATTGCCCTCGCGCACGCCTTGGATGATCTTCTTTTCACTCTTCTTCGGCGTCAGTCGGCAAAGCATCTCCACCGTCACGGGGAATTCGCTCATGCGCTCGCGGATGTTCACCCAGTGCTGCCGGGCCAGCACCGTGGTGGGCACCAGAATGGCCACTTGTTTGCCACTCATCACCGCCTTGAAAGCCGCACGGATGGCCACCTCCGTTTTGCCAAAACCCACGTCTGCACAAAGCAGCCGGTCCATGGCTTTGGGGGATTCCATGTCTTGCTTGATGTCCTCCACGCAGCGCAGTTGGTCCGGCGTTTCGCGGTAGAGGAAGGAGTTTTCAAACTCCACCTGCCACTTCGTATCGTGGGGGTAAGCAAAGCCTGTGACCGACTGTCGCTCCGCGCTGATGGTCAGCATCTTCGCAGCGAATTCTTCCACGCTCTTCTCCGCGCTCTTGCGGGTCTTTTGCCAGGAGGCCCCGCCCAGCTTGCTCAAGGCCGGGGCCTTGCCGCCCACGCCCACGTAACGCGTCACCATGTGCGCCTGTGCCACGGGCACGAAGAACTTCGCCTCATCTGCGTAGTGCAGCACCAGCACCTCCTCCCGCCGGCCACCGGGACTGATGCGGGTGGAGACCCCGGCATAGCGGGCGATGCCGTGATCCGAGTGCACCACCAGGTCCCCATCCTTCAGCTCTCGCAGCACATCGCGCGCCTTCCGCAATGTCTCGGGATCATCCAGCTTCGATCCCCGCACCCGCCGCGTATGCTGGTGACGCCCAAAGATCTCCGCCCCGGTCAGCACCGCCAGCTTGGCAGATGGGATAGTAAATCCGCGATACAGCAGGCCTAACAAACTTTCCGGAGGAGTCACCGTCAGCGTACTGGCCAGTTCCGCAAAGCGTTCACGCTCCGCTTCATTGTGGAAAAAGATGAAGGTGCGCCAGCCCATCCCCTGCCACTCCTTCACCTGCATTTGGAACTGCTTTCGCCGCGCCTCATGCAGCACAAAATCGGAAGCATCAAAGATGCCCAGCGGATTTTCATGAATGGCCGTGGCGTAGTCCTCCACCATCTCCCCCGGTGCGGCATCTTCCACGATGCGTACCTGACATGGCCGCGATTCATCATGGCCGATGACGAGCACGAAATCCTGCGGCTGAAAGTAGTCCGCCACTTTGCCTTCATCGGCTTCAGCTTCGCTGATCTGCAAGATGATGCCCGCGCGTTCCATCCGTCGGATGGAGGCTTGGTGATGAATGTCAAAGGCGCGGATGGATTCGATCTCGTCATCGAAAAACTCCAGCCTCAGCGGCTCCTCCGCCTGCCAGGAAAAGAAATCCACAATGCCACCCCGGCGGGCAAACTGGCCACGCTCCATCACTACGGGCACCCGCTCATAGCCTGCGCCAGCCAGGTCCTCGAGGAACTTCTCCACGTCCAGCTTTGCCCCCACTTCCAGAGTGCGGCGCTGGTTTTCGATCTCCTGGGCGGCAGGCACCGTTTCCTCCAGGCTGTCTGCGCAGATCACCAGGGCGCGTGGGCAGTCGGGTCCCAGCTCGCGCCAACGGCTCAGCACCGAGACTCGCTCCGCTAGGCTTTCCGGGTCCGGCAGCACCTCCAAGTCCGAAGTACTGTGCCGGGGAAAATACAGCGCCGGGCACTGCCACACCATCAGCTCCGCATGCACCTGGTCCTGCGTCCGCACATCTGGGCACAGCACCCACAGCTTACGCCCAGGCTGGGCCTGCGCCATGTGCCCCATCACCAGCGCTACGGCAAAGGCCCGGGCCTCAGGGGTGACGTGATCCAGCACCACTTCTTTTTTCCCGCCGAGCCCTTTCAGTTTTTTAGCAAACTCACCCGTGTCTAGAACGGCAGCCACCAGGGCATGCACATCCTTCCTGTCCGACCGTTCAGCACGGGGGATGGGTTTGCGTTTTGCAGGGGCGGATTTGCGGGCCGCCTTTTTGGCCGGGACAGTGTCTGACACGAAGCAGTGGGGAGTAAACGTCCCCCGGCCCAAGGAGGGCGCAGAATCTGGAAACTGGCAACCCGTAGCTGCACACCAGCCCCTCACAGACTCTCTTGCGCAAACAGGTCTGTGGGACACGTTACCTCTCCTGATGAGCGATCCCACCCTGGAAAAACCTGCTGCTGGTGCCACTTCCCTGTGGTCCGAGGTCCGCGCGGTCATGGATCTCGTCCTCGACTTCTCTTTTCAGAAGTTTGTGACACCGCACCTCATCCGCATTCTCTACGCCCTGAGCCTCATCGCCGCCGTTTTCGCCGCCCTTGGCTGGATGTTCAGCGGCTTCCGTGTGGGTCTCTTTTACGGCCTCTTCACACTCGTCACCGGCCCCGTCGCCTTTGTGATCTATGTGCTCACCGCCCGCGTCATCATGGAGGTCATTCTGGCCATCTTCCAGATCGCCGAAAAGGTGCGCAAAGACTGACCTGTGAGTCATGCGGGAGACAGGGGAACGAAGCAGGGTGAAAAGCGTGCCCACAAAAAACTTCCTTCAAGGAAAACCCTCCTGACATACGGTTGTCAGTGCCCTCGACAATGTCTGGGGCAGACATGTTATCCTTCGTCATCTTCGGCCCTCGCAGTCACCAGCTTCCTGTGGCTGTCGCCGCCCCCATTCTTCCTCCATCCCCCAGCCCCATGCCAGATCCCGCCCCTGCCCTCAAAGATTGGTTCGATCCAGCCCGCTACCGCCACATCGCCCAGGAGGTCGCCGCCATTCACCCTGGCTTTGATTCGAAAAAATTTCTCAAGCAGGCCCTCGTCGATCTCGACTCCCTCTCCCTCATGCAGCGACTCCGCCGCACCACGGAGAGTCTTCATGCCACCCTCCCGGCTGACTACCCCCGCACGCTGGAAATCCTTCGCCAGCTCGCCCCTCGTCTAGGCCACAGCTTCGTGAGCCTCGTTTTGCCTGACTACATCGCCCTCTACGGTCAGCGTCATTTCGATCTCTCCCTGGAAGCCCTCAAGTTTTTCACCCCCTTTGGCTCTTCGGAGTTCGCCATCCGTCACTTCCTGAAGAGTGATCTCTCGCGCACACTCGCCGTCATGGAAACGTGGTCGCGGGATGAGAACGATCACGTCCGCCGCCTGGCCAGCGAAGGCTGCCGCCCACGCCTCCCCTGGTCCTTCCGGCTGGAGCCCCTCATCGCCGATCCGACGCCCGTCCTCCCCATCCTGGAAAACCTCCGCACCGATCCCAGCCTCTACGTCCGCAAATCCGTCGCCAACCACCTCAACGATATCACCAAGGACCATCCGGACCTCGTGCTGGATCTGCTCCACACCTGGCCTCTCCAGGAAAACCCGCATACCGCCTGGATCGCCCGCCACGCCCTGCGCACTCTCATCAAAAAAGGAGATCCCCGTGCCCTCGCCCTCATCGGAGCCAGCGGCAAACCGGAGGTGAAAATCCATCACTTTGCCGCCAGCCCTGCAAACATTCAGTTAGGCCAAAAGCTCAGCCTGGAACTCCGCATCGAATCCCAGGCCACCACCCCGCAGCGCCTCGTGGTGGACTATGGCCTGCACTACGTGAAAAAGAACGGCAGTACCTCCGCCAAAGTCTTCAAATGGAAGGAGATCTCCCTCGCCCCCGGCGAATCCCTCACCCTCCGCCGGCAACAGACCATCCAGGACTTTACCACCCGCCTCCACCATCCCGGCCACCATGCAGTGGACCTCCAGATCAACGGCGAAACCCTGGCTCAAAGCGGCTTTGACCTGGTGAGGTAAGAGCTTTCGCCCGACACTCAAAGAACGGCTTGTTCACCACACACAAAAAAACACCCAGCCATCCGGAGATGACTGGGTGCTTTAAAGGTCAACTCAGGCTATTGCCAAAGCACTTTACTGAATTTGCAGATAGTCCAGCAGGACTTCGTCAATGATCCCGGTGGGTTCCAGACCGTTGTCTGCCTGGAAGTTCGCGATTGCCAAGCGGGACATCGGGCCGATGTCGCCGTCCAGGGGGCCATCGTAGTAGCCCAGGTTGGCCAGGGCTTCCTGCACGGAGTAGTCCAGGGAGCTGGTGGGCGAATACGTCAGGCTGACATAGCTGGCAGGGGCATAGTCACGGGAGCTGTAATAGGACACGCCGGGTGTCTCATAATAGTAGGACATGTTCGGCGGGCCGAAGTACCAGCCCAGACCACGCCAGCCCTGCCCGTGGCACAGGCGGTAGTGGCTGCGGGGATAGGACCGATAGGCCACATGACGGTCAATCCTCGCGAAGCGGGATGAGTCCGTGAAATGCCGATGATGAGCGGCTGCCACCACACCTGGGCGACGCCCTGGATAGGCCTTTTCATAAGGTGTCAGAGGGCGGGTGCTGGGCCGCACCGAAGGACGGGTCACCGAAGTTGGTGGCCGTTGCGAATCTGGCCGTGAAATGACCGAAGGGCGGCTGGGTGTGGGGCGGGTGACCACGGACGGACGGCTAGGGGTGGTAGGGCGGGTCACCGAAGGCCGCTCAGGACTTGGGCGGGTGGTGACGGATGGCCGCTGCGGGCTGCGCCCTGGATAGGCCTTTTCATAAGGGGTCTTGGGGCGCGTCACCGTGGCAGAGCGCTGAGGAGTAGTAACGCTGGGCCGAGTGACCGAAGGCGGACGCTGCACGCTCGGGCGGGTCACGGTCGGTGGCCGCTGAGGCGTGCTAGGGCGTGAAACGGAAGGACGTGCTGCCGGAGGCCGGCTGGCAGGAGGGGCCGCACGGGAAGGCGCAGGCCGGCTGGCAGGAGGGGCCGCACGGGAAGGCGCAGGGCGGCTGGAAGAGGAAGGACGCGCCGGGCTCGGAGCCCGGTCGCGACGTGAATCCTCAGGGGCGGCCATCGAAGCCATCGGCTGACCCACAACCAACGCGGCCAGCAGGGAAGCGACACCTGGGCCCCAATTCATAGAAAAAAGTTTCAGTTTCATCACTCTATCCGACGCACCAGTCGGCCCTCCTATTCAATTTTACTTCAATTTGCCTCTCACCCCTCCCCGATACCCATCGAGACAAACCTTTCAGCGCCTTCCGAGGTTTCCGCCGTTGGGCCTGTACTCCAGCCTTTTGCGTTGCAGCACATTCCAAAAAAGCAATCAAAGGTCCTGAGCGACTCTGGCTAAGCAACCGGGTACGCCGCAGCAGCATGATCTCTCAACACTCCGGCCACCCAAATCTTCGACGGTGCCCGTTACTCTGCAAATCGATCACGCAGGTGCTTGAGATGCCATTTGGCATCGGTGGGTTTGCCAGTGGCGTGGAGCATGATCTCGCCAGGGAGCGGTGTGCCGCCCTGAGAGTGCACTTTCTCGCGGAGCCAAGCTAGGAGGGGGGCGTAGTCGGCCTTGTCGAGAGCGGTGGCGATTTTCTTCTGCTTGCGGGCGGTGCCAAAGAGCTGGGCCGCATTCAAATTTCCCAGGGTGTAAGTCGCGAAGTAACCGAGGCCGCCCATGCTCCAATGGATGTCCTGAAGGCAGCCGTGGGCATCATCAGGCGGGACCATGCCGAACAAACTTTCGAACTCGGCATTCCAAGCGGCAGGAACGTCCTTAACGGCGAGTTCACCACTGATGATGCGTCGCTCGATGCTGAAGCGCAGAAGGATGTGGAGATCGTAAGTGGCCTGGTCCGCCTCGACGCGGATGAAGGAGTATTGGGCGCGGTTGATGGCGCGGAGGAAGGTCTCCAGTTTGATCTTTTTGAGGTGCGGGAAGATCTCCTGGGTGCGGGGCAGCCACTTTTCCCAGAAACTGCGGGATCGGCCAACGTGGTTTTCCCACAGGCGGCTCTGAGATTCGTGAATGCCGAGGGAACAGGCGCGACCAGAGGGCAGCCCAAAGTCATCCTGCGGCAGGCCCTGCTCGTACAGGCCATGACCAGCCTCATGCATAACTCCGAAGAGGGAGGAGGTGAAGTCCGCCTCATCATAGCGCGTGGTCAGGCGGATATCCGCAGGACCCAGAGTGGTGCAGAAAGGATGCGCTGTGGTGTCGATGCGGCCGGCCTCAAAATCAAAGCCCAGACTGGCGGCCACTTCGGCATTGAGGATCTGTTGTTTCTCAATCGGGTAATGACCACGCAAAAGGTTAGGCTTCACAGAAGCGCTCTTCTCCACGGCCTGACGGGCGATCTGGGTGAGTTCGGGCTTCAGCTTGGCGAAGAGGGAGGCCACCTCGGAGGTGCGGGCTCCACGCTCATAGGTTTCCAGCAGGGCATCGTAGGGCTCATCTGCATAACCCCAGAGGTCGGCCTTTTTGCGGGCCAGCGTGACGAGCTTTTGAAGGTGGGGAGCGAAAAGCTTGAAGTCGGATTTCTTTCGCGCCTCGGCCCAGGCGGCTTTGCCATGGGCGCAGATTTCACTTTCTTCGATGACGAGCTTCTGCGGCAGCTTCACGGCACGGTCGTAGTCGCGGCGCAATTCTCGCAGATTCGCGATGGCCTTAGGCTGACGGCGTTTTTCGGACTCGGCCTTTTCCAGCAGTTTGCGGAAAACGGTGCCCGTGGCCAGGGCATGGGCCTTGCCATTCAGGTAGGCCATCTGCCGGGCGCGATGGCCCAGGGACTTGGCGGGCATGTAGGTCTCCTGATCCCAGGAAAGGGTGGCCTCCGTGGAAGTGAGAAGGCTGACCTCTTGGACGAGGGATTGGAGCTGGTCGTAGGCGGTGAAAGGCATGAGAGTTATTTCAGCTTGGCGTGACGGTCCTTGGCCCAGGTGAGCCCTTGCTGGATGGTGTCATCCCCGGGAATGAGGGCGGCGAGTTTTTCCCAACGTTTCACGGCAAAACCGAAGGCGTTTTTGGCCTCCTCCTTTTTGCTGAGAGACTGGCTGGTGTGGCCGAGCACGCCATAGAGCTGGGCGAGCTGCACCTCCTGGGCTTTGCGTTGCGGGGAGAGACGTGCATCGGGCTCCTTGGAAAGAATGGCCTCCAGGGAGGTAACGGCCTGCTGGACGATGGGGAGGGCGGCGGCAGGCTTGCCGAGGTCGGACATCAGCTCCGCATATTCACCGCGCAGCTTGGCCTGGAGGAAGCCGAAGGAGAGGTTGTCCGGCTCATCCACCAGGATCTCATTCAGCAGTTCCATGGCGTCCTGCTTCTTTTTGATGGCGTCGTTGTTGTTGCCCTCGTCACGCTCGAGAAGGGAAAGACCACCATAGTTTTTGGCCAGCAGGTATTTCACCTCCGCCCACTCTGGGAGCAGGCGGTTCAGCTCCAGCAGGATGGGGATGGCCTGCTGGTGGGCCTCGCGGGCCTCCTTGGCACCGATGCTTTTGCCAATCAATTCGGCCAGCTCGGTGTAGGCATCGGCCAGCAGCAAGGCCTGCTCCTGATTGCGCGGCGAGGACCCCATGACGAGTTCCCCCATTTCGGTGACGGCATCAATGAGGGTGGTCAGGGCATCCTGCACACGGCCAGCATCCCGCTGGGCAAGGCCTTTGGCAAATTTGGAACGCGCGAGGAGGAAGCGTTCGTCGGGAATGGGTTCGGCGCCAAGCAGCTTGGGGTCGAGCACTTCCGGCACGTGAGCCAAGGCTTTTTCGGCTTCGATGAGGTCGCCACTTTCCTGCATGCGGAGGCCATACTCCATCCAGGCCCGGGCACATTCATTGCGGGCGAGGCGATTTTTTGAATCGGCAGCCAACCCTTCCGTGAGGCTGGTGGTGGCATCCCGCAGAAAGGCGAGGGAGGTAGCGCGGTCGCCCTTGCGGTTGGAGAGGTCCGAAAGCAGCAAGCTGTATTTGCCGAACCATTGATGAAACAATGGGAGCTTGGGATCGGACTTGCCATCCTTCAGCAGCAGGGCGGCCTGGTCGCGGGCTTTTTCCAGGTACACACGGGCCTGTTCATGGTCGCGCATGCGAAGGTGGATCTGGCCGATGTTGCCGTAGGCCCGCAGACGCTCCACCCCGAGGGCGGGATCTTTTTCCAGCATGGGTAGACCTGCCATGCAAAAGGCCAGGGCATCGCGCAACTGGCTTTTGGAAAACTCAGTGTCCAGTTCGTTGCTAGTGGGGGACTGAAGAAGCTGGGTGAGAAACTGATCCACCGCTGTCTGCGAGTGCTGGAGATTGGCATCCGCCGTTTTCTTTTGCTCGATGGATTTGTCCCGCTGACCGGTCAGGGTGGAAATCTTTTCTTCACGGGCCTGGATCTCCCGTTGCAAGACGACCTCATTTTCGCCGATGACGACCTCTGCCTTCTGCGCCCGACGCAAGGTGGTGAAAGCATAGATGGCGCACATCACCAAGGTGGCGAGCAAGCTGAGCGCGGTGACCTGCAGCATGCTCACCTTGAGCGCCTGACGCTTGCGCTCCAGGGTGGTCTGCTCGCGCGACTCTTCCAGGAGGTAGTCGGATTCGAGAATCTCGAATTCGCGCACCACTTCGCGCATGTCGGTCCAGCGCGCGGCGGGGTTCAGGTCCAGCGCCCGCTCGATGATGTTGCGGCGGCGTTCATCCCATTTGGACTGCGAGGCATCCGGCCAGACAATCTTTGGCTGCGAGCGGACGGCGGTGATGAGGGCCGCACTGTCGATCCCATAGGCGAGGCCGGAAGCGACCTTCTTTTGTACAAAGGCTACCTGCTCGGCCCAGGCCCGGGCTCCGCGGGGGAGCTGACCGGTGAGGAGGCGAAAGGCGAGAACGCCAAAGCTGTACACATCCCAACTGGCCCCATAACCATTGAAGACACCTTCGGGATTTTCAGCCTGCTCCGGGCAGAGATGTACAAAATGATCGGTGAGCTCCAGATGATGGATGCCGCCTACCCAGCCCTGGGCCATGTCGGTGAGGCGGATGCTTGCTTCAGCATCGTCCTCCAGCAGCACGTTGCAGGGGCGGAGATTGCCATGGGGGATACCGTGCTTGTGCAGCCAGGCGAGGGCATCCGAAAGCTGGTAGATGCAGTTCCAGGCCAGGTCTGGGTTTGGCTGGCTGCAAAGTGACTCCAGCGTGGGCGTCTGCCACAGGCGGCGGCCCTGGGCATCCTTCATCATCACGCCCACCAACGGCATGGCGGCGTAGTAGGGGCTGCGGTCGAAATTAAAATTCTCCACCGGCAGCACCCCGCGATGATGCGGCATCTGCTGCAGCGCACTCAGCGCCGTGGCCAGGGCCTTGCGGTTGATGGCCATGGAGGAGAAGACCTTCACCGCACAGGCTTTGCCACCACAGCTGGCCCGGTAAACAGCTCCGCAGCGCCCGCTGCCGATCAGATCCTGCAATTCATGTCCAGCGATATCCGGCAAACTCATGCAAGGCGTGCGGCAGGGGTTGTCATGATGATGGTAAAGGAAAACGCTGTATTCCGCGGTTAACTCAAATCCTGCAACGCGAGGGAGAAAGGGTCAAGCCGGGGCTTTGACTGTAAAACTTTGTTAAATGTTCAGCGAGAATGGCATGGGATCTTGCGTGAGCCCCTCCGGAAAGACAGAACCTGACCTGTACGTCCGTTGTTTTTGCCCATGTTTCGCTCCTTTATTTTCCTTGCTCTTGCCAGCGCAGCCGCTGCCCAGACTCCCGCCTTGGTGATCAAAGCCGTGACGGATCGCCCCCAAGCCCTCTACCAGACGGGAGAGACCGCCCGGTTTGACCTCACGGTGACCCAGGATGGCAAGCCGCTGGCCCAGGGGCAGATCCAGTGCTCACTCTCTAAAGATGGCGTGGAGCCGAGGCGCGAAGAGACCGTACAGATTAAAGATGGCAAGGCCACGCTGACTGGGACACTGGGCGAGCCGGGCTTCCTGCTGCTGCGTGCGAGCATCGCTGGCCAAAAAGATTTCGCCCAGGCCAGCGCCGGATTCAGCCCGCAGGAGATCAAACCGAGCCTGCCCGTGCCGGATGACTTTGATGCCTTTTGGGCAGCGCAAAAAGCTGCTCTCGCTCAAGTAGAAATGAAATCCACCCTCACCCCGGTGACCAGCACCCTGCCGAAGGTGGCTGTGTATGATGCGCAGATCACCTGCCTGGGCGCGCCTGTCTCCGGCTACTATGGCAAACCGAAGGATGCGAAGGCCAAGAGTTGCCCCGCGATCCTCTTTGTCCATGGCGCAGGCGTCGGTGGCTCCAGCCTGGGCGCGGTGGCCTGGTCAGAACGCGAAGGCGGCATGCTGTCCATGGACATCAATGCCCACGGCCTGCCCAATGGCAAACCGAAGGCCTTTTACGATGAGCAAGCCGCAGGCGCTCTGAAGGACTACCGCTTTCAGGGCCGGGATGATCGCGAAAAATGCTATTTCAAAGGCATGTTCCTGCGCGTCATCCGCGCGCTGGATTTCCTCACCGCGCAGCCGGAGTGGGATGGCAAGACGCTCATCGTCTATGGCAGCAGCCAGGGTGGTTTTCAGGCCTTTGCGGCGGCGGGGCTGGACCCACGAGTCACGTTTTTCTGCGCAGGTGTACCGGCAGGTTGTGATCACACCGGCATCGCCGCAGGCCGCATCAATGGCTGGCCCAAGCTGGTCACCATCACCGACGGCAAAGCCGTGGAAGCGGAGCTGCAAACGGCGCGTTACTTTGACAACGTCAACTTTGCCCTACGCGCCAAGTGCCAAGGAGCCGCCGTGACCGTCGGTTTCATCGACACCGTGTGCCCACCGAGCAGCGTCTATGCAGCCTACAATGTGCTGACGATGCCCAAGACCCTACACACCATGCCGCTGACGGGCCACAAGAGCAGCCCGGAAGCCAGTGCCTTCATGACCGAAGCGGCGCTGGCCCATGTGCGGGCCATGCGGCAAAAGTAAGGTCATTCGTCTCGGTTCAAGATGATGCGCGCGCCGCGCTGCCAGGTGAAGTAGCCCCACACCCAGTGCAGGAAAACAGCGGCGCGATTGCGCATGCCTACCAGGAACAGCAGGTGGACAAAGAGCCACATCAGCCAGGCGAAGAACCCACTGAAATTCATGCCTTTAAACATCGCCACCGCAGCCTTGCGCCCGATGGTGGCCATGCTGCCTTTGTCCCAATACGCATAAGGGATGCGGTCGCCTACTTTGATGACCTTGGCGATGTGCTGCCCCATTTGAATGGCTGCGGGGCAGACCCCAGGCACACGCACACCTTTGACATCGGTGAGGGCCACCAGATCCCCCGCCGCATAGACCTGCGGGTAGCCCGGCAGACTGAGATCTGGCTGCACCTGGATACGCCCACCGCGATCCAACGGCACGCCTGCAAGAGTTTTGGTGACTGGGCTGGCCTCCACGCCAGCGGCCCAGATGATGATGTCGGCCTCAATGCGCTGCTCACCGGCGATGACGTAACCTTTCCCCACTTCCTTGACCGGGCAATTGAGGTGCACGGTGACGCCGATCTCCTCCAGGTGCTCGCGGGTGTAGGTGATCAGGCTCTCCGAAAACATCGGCAGCAGCTTGGGTCCCGCCTCAATGAGGTGGACGTGCGCCTGGGTCGGATCAATGCGGCGGAAGTCCTCACGCAGCACCACTTTGGCCAACTCAGCCAAGGACCCCGACATCTCCACGCCTGTGGGTCCGCCACCCACGACGATCATGGTCAGCAGCCGCTTGGTTTCCGCCGGGTCATTGGTGGCTTCCGCTTTTTCAAAAGCCAGCAGCACCTTGCGGCGGATCTCCATGGCATCCTCCAGGCTCTTCAGGCCCAAGGTGAAAGGCTCCCACTCATTGCGACCAAAGAATCCCGTCTTGGCCCCGAGGGCAATAATGAGGTGATCATAGGCCAGCGTGTGGCCTTTCATGACCACCTTTTTATTCGGCAGGTCAATTTCCGTGACCTCATCCATGAGCGTCGTCACATTTTTATGCTCGGCCAAAATGGAGCGTAGCGGCTGGGCGATCTCCGTGGTGGAAAGCCCCGCGGTGGCCACCTGATAAAGCAGGGGTTGGAAAAGGTGGTGATTCCACCGGTCCACCAAGGTGACGTGGTAGCGCGGATCATTCAATTCCTTGGCGCAGGTCAGTCCAGCGAACCCCCCGCCGAGGATCACCACTTCTTCTGGACGCTTGGTATCAGTCGTAGGCGGGGGAGTCATGTTTTCCGATAGACGATGTTCAAGCTTTAAACAAGCACACAGCACGCCAGAACGATGTGCTGAAATGACCAGGATTCTCGTTCGTTTGCTCTCTTCCCATGAAATCGAAGCTCCTGCTTTTTTGCGCCTGCCTCCTGCACACCTACCTCAGCGCGGCGGAGAAACCGAACATCCTCTTTCTTTTTGCCGACGACCTCACCTACGATGCCATTCGCGCCTTTGAAAAAACGGACATTGAGACGCCGAACCTGGATCGCCTAGCACAAAGCGGCAAAGTCTTCACCCACGCTTATAACATGGGCTCCTGGAGCGGTGCCGTCTGCGTAGCCAGCCGCACCATGCTGAACACCGGCAAGCACGTGTGGCGTGCGCAAAAGGTGGCCCTGCCCCAGGCGCAGGTTGGAGGAAAACTGTGGCCGCAACTTATGGCCGCACGGGGTTACGAAACCCTCATGACAGGCAAATGGCACGTCGCCGTGCCAGCGGAAAAGTGCTTCGCCCGCACAGGCACCGTCCGCTCCGGCATGCCCAAAGATACGCCTGCCAGTTACCATCGCCCCATCGCTGGTCAGCACGATGCCTGGAGCCCGTCTGATGCGGACCTCGGTGGTTACTGGCAAGGCGGCAAACACTGGAGCGAGGTCACTGCGGATGACGCCATCGGTTTTTTCCAAAGCGGCCTCGGCAAGGCCAAGCCCTTCTTCATGTACGTGGCCTTCAACGCCCCGCATGATCCCCGCCAGTCCCCGGCCGAGTATGTGGCCAAGTATCCGCTGGACCGCATCCAGATTCCAGCCAGCTACCAGCCCGAGTACCCTTATCAAAAGCAGATGGGCTGCGGCCCCAGCCTACGGGATGAAAAACTGGCCCCCTTCCCCCGCACAGAGTTCGCCATCAAGACCCATCGTGCCGAATACTGCGCGCTCATCACTCACCTTGATGCCCAGATCGGCCGGGTGCTCGCCGCCCTGGAGGCCAGCGGCCAGGGCGACAACACCTGGATCTTCTTCACGGCGGACCATGGCCTCGCCGTGGGTAAGCATGGTTTGTTAGGCAAACAAAACATGTATGAGCACAGCCTGCGTGTCCCCTTTCTGGTGAAGGGGCCCGGCGTGAAGCCCGGCAAGATCAGCGCGCCCATCTACCTTCAGGACGTCATGGCGACCAGCCTGGACCTCGCCGGCGGCAAGCCTGACGAAGTCGAGTTCCAAAGCCTGCTGCCGCTGATCCGTGGCCAGTCCGCCCAGCCTACGGCCAGCCCGGTATATGGCGCCTACCTGGAACTCCAGCGCGCCATCCTGGCCGATGGTTGGAAACTCATCGCCTATCCTGAAGCCAAAAAGCTCCGCCTCTACCACGTTGCCGAAGATCCGGAAGAACTCCGCGACCTCGCCGCCCAACCCGACCAACAGACCCGTCTCAAAGATCTCTTCAAACAGCTGCTCACCCTCCAGCAAAAGATGGATGACCCCCTGGATCTGAAGCTCTCGTTTCCGGAGACGTGAGTTCGCGGGCCATCAAAGCAGTCTCAATCATTGTGCAATCCACGCTAAAAACTGAATTCCCGAATGGCGCAGGATTGCCGAGCCTCGTTCATTTTCAATTCTCTTTAAGTCTTTAGCACAGAGGGCGAAAAGACGTCCCTCGCCCCGCTTGCGGGGTTGCGAAGTCGCGAAGCGAAAGGGCCCGTGGTGAGGGGTGGTCGAGTGGTCTCGGGAATCGAAGAAAGCGTCGTTTTTTGGATGAGTGCACCTTTTGCGAACGCAACTTCCTGCGTGCTGCGACCACCCCCTCACCTTGGCCTCTCCCCCAATTCTTGGGGGAGAGGGAATGCGCTTTGGGAAGCTCTTGATGAGAGATCGAACAAGGTAAGAACCACCCAGAAATTCACACTGCACAAAAGGGCTAAATCATTTTTTAACCTCTCCATAACAAAATGTTCTCCAACAAAAAAGCCCTGCTTCCAGATCGGAGGCAGGGCGTTAAAGTTTGTTAGACTGGATTACTCAGCAGCGAGCGCATCCAGCAGGTACTTGGCAGGCTGGAAGTGCTCGATGAGGATTTCCTGCTGGCCGCCGCGATTCATGCGCACCTGCTTGATATCAAAGTTCGGCGTTTTGTGAGGCGCAAACAAGATGTCATCATGCGTGGCGTTCTGGTGGCGCTTGAACTGGGCGGGGGTGATGTGACCGCCGAGATGGTCGTCACGACCTGTGGCCAGGTGGCAGGTGCCGAGGACTTTTTCGTCCTGGATGTCGGCACCGGAAACGGGCAGCACTTGGGTGCCGAAACCGAGTTCACCGAGAACACCCGTCATCGGATCGTCCAGCAGCTTGGCATTGTGAGCGTCAATGGTGGCCTGGTCGCCAGCGATGAGCTCGCTCTTGATGATGCAGCCACCGGTGACGGTGAGCTTACCGAGGGTACCGTCTTCATACTTCATTGGGAAGAAGCCTTCCGCACCGGTCGGCACGAAATAGACTTCGCCAGCAGGCAGGTTAGCCACATCGGGGGCCGTTCCGCGACAGAGACCATGGCTCTTCTGCGCTTCCTGAGCGCTGAGTTCCAGTTTGGCCGTCAGCACCTCTCCTGTTTCGAGGGCGAAATCAATTTCCACCGAATCGGCCTGGGTCATGGCGAGACGCAGTTTTTCGGCGTCGCGGCTGACTTCATCGTAATCCACGGCCAGACCGGTATTCAAAATGATGTCGTTCAGACCGTGCAGCGTCGCACCGCGGAATCCATACTGCTTTGCAAAGGCAGTCAAAGGTGCCGTGGCGGAGAAGGTGGAGATGCAGAGAATGATGTCGTAGTTCGTGTAAATGTCCTTCTCCAGGCTCAGCGGATTGCCCGCCATGTCCACGCATTCATCAGGCAGGTCCAGATTGCTGCCAGTGGTCTGGGTGTAGGCGTAAATTTCACCGCCTTTCATGGCCAGTTCTTCCATGACGCCGTTTTGCAGCCCCAGGTAGAAGTGCTTGTGAGCATTGCGCTGGACGGCGCGGGCGGGGTTGTTCAAAAAGGCCATGTCCTTGGCCTCGGCCAGGTCAGGGAGATCAATGAGGATACAAATTTTACAGCCAAAAGTGGGCTGAAAAACGGTATGAAGAAGGCGATAGAGATCGAACTTCGGGAATTTGCGGCCGTTGGCCGTCGTTTGAACGGTGGGCATGGGAGCGTTCATCATAGAGAGGATGTGGTGTTTGGGTAAAGGCGAATACGGCTTTTTGCGAATGGCTGGGCGCGCTTTTCTTTTTCAATTTTTAAGGCATCCAATGGAGGATTACCCCAGGAACTGCCATGAATTCTCAAAAACTTGTCCTCATCACAGGCTGTAGCCGTGGGCTAGGCCGCGCCATGATCTCGGAATTCTTAACGCGCGGCTGGACGGTGGCGGGCTGTGCGCGTGATGCCGAAAAGGTGGCGCAACTGCAACAACAGTTCCCTGCCCCGCATCACTTCACGACCTGTGACGTAGCAAATGACGCCGAAGTCCGGGCCTTTTGCCAAAGAGTCTTGGATCAACAAGGCGTGCCGGATCTGGTGCTGAACAATGCCGCCATCGTGAATGCCAATGCGCCGCTGTGGGAGATTTCGGCCGAGGAATTTGGCCGGGTAGTGGACATCAATGTCAAAGGCTCTGCCAACGTGATGCGCCATCTTTTGCCCGCTATGCTGAAACGAGGTAGCGGCGTCGTGGTGAATTTTTCTTCGGGTTGGGGCCGCAGCACCTCCCCCGGAGTCGCCCCTTACTGCGCAACGAAGTTCGCCATCGAAGGCCTATCGCAAGCGGTGGCTCAAGAGACAGGCGGAAAGGTGGCCGTGATTCCGCTGAACCCGGGGATCATCGATACCCGCATGCTGCGCAGTTGCTTTGGCGAATCCGCCGACGCCTACCCCACCCCCGAGGAGTGGGCCCGAACAGCGGTGCCCTTCTTCATCAAGCTGGGACCGAAGGACAATGGCAGACCCCTCACTGCCCCGGGTGGGTGAGCCTGGTCCACCATCGCCGCCACCTGTTTGTCCGTTGGCGGTAGAGATAGCTGGCAGTGCTCGTTCTTGACGTGCTGTAGCAATTCCTCAGCCCGACGAAACAGTACAGGGGACCAGAGCCGTTGCAGTTCCCAGCCCTGACTGCGCAAAACACGGGTGCGGAAAATGTCCCACTCGATGGGGTCCGGCGTTTTGTGGAAGCGGCTGAAATCGGTCAGCACGCCCACGGTCACATCCGCCGGCATCAGCGGGTGAACACAGGCCACATCCACACAGAAACCTTCATTGCCCCAGTGAATCTGCGAATCCGTCTGGTGACGATCCAACAGCGCCTTGCCAAAGGCTTCTGCGAGAGGGGAAGGCGTGGATGACTGAACTCAGCGTTTCACGCTGAGAGCATGGATCTTCACGCGGGTCTTCTCACTTTTTGTCGCAGCACCGATTCCGACCTGGCTGTAGCGTTCCTCCACAAAGTCCTCGGGAACAGGGGCGTTTTCAAAGACGGGCTTGTCATTGACGAAAAGGCTGATGCCAGAAGTGCTGCCGCTAAACTTGAATTTGAATCGGGACTCCACCGTGATGGCGGGATGCTCCAACGGACGGCCCATGCCATTGGAGAGCAGAGCCAAGGTCTGTTTTCCATCATAGGCGAAACGCAAGGCGATCCAGCGGTCCTTGTCAGTGCGTTCAGGATAACCATAGGAAAGCCAGACCTGGGTGGCTTCTCCAGGATCAGTGATCTCCATTTCACCTTCCAGGGTGAAAGATGGCCCCACGCGTGCCAGACAGGTCGTGGTGCGGATGACTTCACGGCCCAAATGCTCCAAAACTCCTTTGTCGAGCTTCCAACCGCTGCCCTCATGGGTCCAGGCACGGAAGTTCCCCTCCTGCATGAGTGAAACGGGTTCACCCGCCTGGAGGGCTTTTTCAATCTTCATGACCGCGATCTGCTTTTCCAGGTAGTCATGACCAGCCGTGGAGATCTCCGTAGTGCCCGGCTTCAAAGCCTGCTGATAGAGGTCGAGGGCTTTGGCTGAGTCGAAGCTCTTGGCGGCGGCTTCCGCCTGCCGCAGCCGGGCCCCAGATTCCCCCGCATAAGCAGCGGTCTTGCCCAGGAGGAACTCCGCCTCCACTCCCCAGGAGGCGAGCACATCTGCATGAGGCTTGAAATCCAATTTTTTCAGCCACCGCTGGGCTTCCGCATACTCACCGCATTTGAAGCTGGCGATGGCAGCATGCGTGCGGTCCACGCTGCGCCAGGCTTCGCGCTTGGGTTCATTTTCCGCCCCTTCAAACAGAGCCTGAAGGCGGTCATAACA
This sequence comes from Prosthecobacter algae, assembly GCF_039542385.1. Taxonomy (NCBI): domain Bacteria; kingdom Pseudomonadati; phylum Verrucomicrobiota; class Verrucomicrobiia; order Verrucomicrobiales; family Verrucomicrobiaceae; genus Prosthecobacter; species Prosthecobacter algae. Next base: position 540,653 of record NZ_BAABIA010000002.1, read on the forward strand.
ATGCATCTCCTGAAAGTATTCATCCGGCACGTCCCACTCGGAGGCGGCATCGCGATGAGCCTGCAGAAGCACCCAGGGCAGGTTGGAATCAAAGCGTCCCGTCTCCAGACAGGCGAGGCCGAAGTCCTCCATCTTTTTGTGGCTGCCAAACCAGCGTGGGCGCAGGCCCCAAAGCATGTGCTGGGAGGCTTCCGCCACATCCACCTGGAGCTTGAGTGATTCATCAAACCAACGGCGCATTTCTGTGGGCGCCACACTGCGACTCATCGAAAGAGAGCTGTAGATGAGCGTGACAGCCGGGCTGGGATCCTGCGGTTTCAGCTCCCAGGCTTGCGCCAGCAGGCGGCGCGCCTTTTCAGACTCGTGCTTGAAGACCGCCATGCCATCATCTGAGACCGAATTTGAGTAACCGCCGCCCCGTGCGTCCCAGCCCTTTTGCAGGCAGTGAAGGCCCTCGATCCATTTCTTGACCCAGGGTTTGGCGGCCTCTGTCTTGGACACCTCGTCCCAAAAGGGCTCGTGCATGGCCTCGAAAAAGGTTTTGATGTGCCCGCTCATGAGCAGGTAAGCACAGAGTCGGTCTGGATATTTGGAATAACCCGCCTCCGCATCCAGGGCTTTGCGCAGGGCTTTCAGGGTCTGATCCACCCGTTTCTTCACCGCTTCCGCTCCCGCCGCCTCTCCGGTGGCCAGGGCCAGGCCCGCAGCCGCGTGAAAGGCCAGCGTTTCCATGCCGGGTTGTGCGCTCAGTTCTTGAAACGCCTTTTCCAGCAGAGCTTCACTGCCTTCCTGCCGGAGGGTGATCATCCCCACCAGAAATGCGCTGACAGGATGCTCATGTGCCACGGGTACGAGATCCCGCGCCATGTCCGCCACCTGCTGCCGAGAAAGAGCCTGCGGCAGACCGCATTCCAGCGCGATGGCACCTTTGACAAAAGGCACCCAGCGATCCTTGGGCAGGTGCGCTGGTTCGGGCGTCAGCCCCTCTGACTGGAACGTCCTGTCCAACCACTCTTTGACTTCCTGACGTACGGAATCGGTCGTGACCGCGCTCGCCGGGACGTCCAGTTTGAAGGTGGCCTTCACCGAGGGGCGCTTGCTGGCAGCGGGCCGTGGAGCGCCCTTGTCGCCAGACTGGGTGGCCACATTCTCAGCAGACGAGGACTTTTTCTGGTTTTTCCAGAAGGCGTAACCTCCCGTCGCCAGAACGGTGGCAACCAGGATGAATGCATATTTTCGAACGGCGGCACCGTCCGTTTCATTGCCGTTGGATTGAGGAGTCGCCATAAGTAAGGATGAGAACTTTTCTCATCATCTGGCCATCTATGCAACCATCCGGGGCAAAAAGTCCCGCCTCCCGGGTCACGCGTTTCATCCCATCCATGAACGCTTTTCATCCATGTCCTGGCCCAGAGACTGCATCGCCAGTTGCCAGCGGTGGGGGGTGCGCTACTCTCTACGCCCTTTCCCATCATGCCTGAACTGGAAAATCCCTTTCAAGAAACGCTGCTCCAACGCCACCGTGCGGAGCCCTGCACCGTGGTCATCTTTGGCGCCACGGGCGATCTGACGAACCGCAAACTCATCCCCGCGCTGTATAATGTGGCGGCTGAGGGAGACCTGCCTCCCCAGTTCAAGGTGGTCGGCTTTGCCCGCCGGGACAAATCGGACGAAGTCTTTCGCAAGGAGCTGGAAGAAGGCAATCGCAAGAACAGCCGCCAAGGCCACAGTGACGAATTGTGGGCCAGCTTTGCTCAAAGCATCCACTACCACCGCAGCGAGTTCGAGGACCTGGAAGGCTACAAGGCCCTGGCCGAGTTGCTGAACCAATTCGACGAAGAGAGGGGTGCCCCAGCCAACCGTCTTTTCTACCTCGCCTCCGCTCCGGAAGCTTTCAAACCCATCCTGGAAATGCTGCGCGCTGCCGGGCTGCACGAAGGTGTGAATGGCAAGTGGGCGCGTGTGGTTTGTGAAAAACCTTTCGGCAAAGATCTGGTCACCGCCCGGGCGCTGAATGAAACCGTGGCGGGCACCTTTGCAGAAAAGGACACCTACCGCATTGACCATTACCTGGGCAAGGAAACTGCGCAAAACATCATGGTGCTGCGCTTTGCCAATGCCCTGTTTGAGCCGAACTGGAACAGCCGCTACATTGACCATGTGCAGATCACTTGCGCCGAAAACCTGGGCATGGAAGGTGGCCGCGGTGGCTACTATGACACGGCCGGGGCTCTGCGTGACATGGTGCAAAACCACCTCTTCCAGCTCCTCTCCCTGGTGGCCATGGAGCCGCCGACCGACCTCAGCGCGGACAGCGTGCGCGATGAGAAGGTGAAGGTCATCCGCGCCCTGCGCCCGCTGGTGGGGCCCGAAGCCGTGGGGGCCAACGTCATCCGCGCCCAATACACCGCCGGCAGTGTGGATGGTGCGGCCCGTGTGGGTTACCGCCAGGAGGATCGAGTGAATCCGGAATCCAAAACGGAAGCCTACGTGGCCCTGCGTCTCTACATTGATACCTGGCGCTGGCAGGGAGTGCCCTTCTACATCCGTGTGGGCAAGCAACTGCCCAAAAAGGCCACGGAGATCAGCGTGCATTTCAAAAAGCCACCGCAGGTCCCCTTCGCCACCGCGCGTCTCCCCGGCAGCAGCGAAAACACCCTGGTCATCCGCATCCAGCCGGATGAGGGCATCGCCCTGCGCATCCTTGCCAAGCAACCAGGCCAGGCCCTGTCCATGCAGCAGGTGAAGATGGACTTCCGCTACAGCAGCAGCTTTGGCAAAGCCAGCCCGGAGGCCTACGAGCGCCTCCTGCTGGACGCCATGGCCGGTGACGCCACCCTTTTTGCCCGTCGCGACGAAGTCGAGAGCGCGTGGAAGTTCATTGATGAGATCGAGCACGCCTGGCACAAGACGGAAAACCCTCCGACCATGTGCGAATACCCAGCCGGATCCTGGGGCCCGAAAGAAGCCGACGACCTCCTGCGCCAGGACGGGCGCGAGTGGCGCACGCTGTAGGAACTCAGAGTTGTTTTTCACCCCTTTTTGGACGAAACATGTGCCCATGAACGCCTCGTTGATGATCCGCAGTTTCACCCCTGAGGAACAAAAAGAGTTGCTCCATGCCCTTGTGGATCGGCTCTTCCCAGAGCCGGCCGAGGCAGACGCCTTTCCTGAGTGGCTAGTGAAGGATCTTGAGGAACAAAATGATCGTTACCACGCAGGCCTCGAAACGGGTGATGAGATTGACGCCGTGGAGGCCCGTCTCAAGACCAAGCTTCAGTCTCGATGAAGCTGATCATCCTCAGTTCTGCCGAGATGGATCTCGAAGACGGCTGGCATTTCTATGAAGATCAAAAACAGGGGGCCGGCGATCTTTTCCTTCAATCCACCCTCACTGGCATTCGCGGCCTGCCTGACACTTACGGGATTCATCCTCACCAAGGCCGGTTCTACCGCCTGCTTCTGAAAAAATTCCACCGAGGTATCTACTACACCGTCGAATCCGATCACCTTTTAATCCACCGGGTCATTGACTTGCGCCGAGACCCCCAATGGATTCGCCGCGAACTCAAACGCTCCCTTTAACTCTCATGCCTCTCACTGAAGACACCCTTTCCTGCCTCGGCACCGAAGTTCCGCTGCCGAAGATTGACCGTGCGCTCAAGGACCTGTGGTCCAGCGATGAGGCCAAGACGCGAGCCTCGCTGATCAATTTCGCCATTTACAGCGAAGACCCTGACAGCGTGGCGAAAAACAATGAGCAAATGGCCCGCATCACGGCGGACAATGCCTGCCGCGCCCTGCTGATCACCTGCTTGCCTGAGGCCAAACCCCCGCGTGCCCGCGCCTGGATCAATGCACTGTGCCGCCCGTACCAGGGGAAGCAGATCGTCTGCAGCGAGCAGATTTCTTTTGTCCTGGAAGGAGGCGATGCAGCCCAGGTGCAAAACATCGTTTTCGCCCACCTGGATTCCGATCTCCCGCTGATCATCTGGTGGCAGGGTGACCTGACCAAAAACTTCGAGGAGCGTTTTTACAGCCGCATCGGCACCCTCATCATTGACAGCAGCCGCTGGTCCGCCCCGCTTTCAGAGTTTGCCATGTTGCGGGAGGCCCGTGCGACAGCCTCCTTTGATGTGCGCGACCTGAGCTGGACGCGCAGCCACTTTCTGCGCACCGCACTGGCCAACAGCTTTCAAGATGCGAAGGCCCGTGAGCACCTGCCGATGGTGGAAACCATCGAAATCACCCACTCCAAGAGCCAGACCTGCGCGGCCCTTCTGCTCGGCGGCTGGATCGCCCAGCGCCTGGGGGCCAGCCTAGATGAAGCGGCACCCGATCTCGCCTTTACCAAGGCGGATGGAAAAAAGATCCGCGTGAAGCTCCTCGACACGGCCGAGGGCTGTGCGCTCCAGTCCCTGCGCCTCATCGCCCCCTGCCTGGAGGTGTCCATCACCCGGGATGGGGCCTCAGCTTTTGTCCACACCCATGCGTCCTGCGAAGGCCACAGCCACGAGGAGATCCTGCCGGCCGATGTCGTGAGTGATGCGGATCTGATCGCCTCCCAGCTCAGCCGGGCAGGTGGAAGCACCCATTATTCGCACGTTTTACCCCTCATCCAGCCCATGCTGGCTAAACTGACCGCCCCCTGAACCCGCTGGTTTTGCCCTTGCCACCGGGGCACCAGCGGTTAAGCGTGCGCTGAATTCCAAGTACATGTCTGTTTCCCTGCGCCATCTTACCTGCCTTGCGGCGCTGCTTTTCTCGGCAGTGCCCGCTTTTTCGCAATCCTCCAGCAATGGCATTGCAGCCATTGTGAACGGAAATGTCATCACCAAGTCCGAAGTGCGGGATGCCGTGAATGCGCAGGAGCAAATGCTGCGCATGCAGTACCAAAACGACCCGGGGGCCCTCCAGCGTGAGCTTTCCAGCATGCGGGCGACCGCCCTGGACGGTCTGATTGACCGGGAGCTGGTCCTCGCAGAATTCAAACGCATGGGTGCCGCCATCAAAAGCCAGTGGGTGGATGATGATGTGAACGGGATCATTCGTGAAAGCTTCAAGGGCAACCGCGAAGCCTTCGTCAAAGAACTGGCGGAGTCTGGCATGACCCTGAAAAAGTTCCGCGACATGCGCGAGAAGATGATGATCGTCCAGGCGATGCGTGGCAAACAGGCCGCCGAACAGCCCCCTGCAACCCCCGCAGAAGTGGAAGCCTACTACAAGAAGAACGTCGCCAAATGGCGCAGTGGGGACATGATCAAGATCAGCACGATCACCATCGCCAAGTTCAGCGGCGAGGCCAGTGCCACCCCGGCCAGCCAGAGAAAGATGGCCGAGGAAATCCATTCCAAACTGGTAAAGGGCGCTGACTTTGCCACCACCGCCAAGACCTATTCCCAGGACAGCCATGCGGAAGACGGAGGCGCCTGGGACTGGATGCCCCGCGACCAGATGAAGCCCTCCATCGCCAACGTGGCCTTCAACCTGAAGACCGGTGGCCTCAGCGGAGTCATTGATGACGAAGCCGCCTACATCATCATCGCCTGCGATGCCATCAAGTACGGCAATTCGAAGCCCATGAACGAAGTGCGGCAGGAGATTGAACGCGCCATCTCCAACGAAAAATCCAAGGTCGTCATTGATAAGTGGATGGAAGGTCTTCGCAAGAAAGCCGTCATCAAGAAGAACGGCTGGTAAGCGAAGATTCGCATGCACCTTGCGCCAGCATACTAAAATATGGCGCAAGGATGACGGCCCCCAAATCGGCTAGAAAAAGGCTAACAACGAGCACGGAAAATCCGTCTCATTCAGGCCAAACCCACCGCCAAACGATCTGGCTGTTCGGGAAAAAGCGTACCTTTTGAGGAACTCGACCTGCGCTTATGCTGGGCTGAAGACATAACGAGCCGAATCAAAGGTGGTTACCTGGGCGAGCTAAAGCTCTGGCTACTTTTGCGCTGCCTCAATACGACAGGGACTTCACTCCCAGCCGCCTGCGAGGCAGCGTGCCTACGGACCCGTTTATGGTTTCTTTTCCAGCAGCACCTTGGCTTGGTCCACCGTCAGATTCGACATCGGCAGGTCAAAACCCAGGTTGTCGCCATTGGCTTTAAAACCACCGCCGTCCACATCCACATAGATGGGGTTGTTGTAGGCACAGGGCCGCATGCTGGCGTAGCTGCTAGTGCCGTAGCCTGTCTTCAGATCCATGGTCTCATGCATGGCGACGACGATGAGGTGGGCATCCTCCTTCAGCGGCACTTGCAAGGTCTGGTCAAATTTGACCACGCCATCCTTGAACATTTGGGGATGAGTTTCGCGGGTGAAATTCAGCGTTGGGTCTGGGCGGCTGTTCACCAGCACCTGCACGCGGTTGATGTCTTGCCAGTCGGTGCACTGCACCTTCACTTTAAGTTCCACGCCACCTGCGGCTGTCAAATCACTGCCGGCGATCTTGCCATCTGCTGTGCTCACTTGCAGGAAAGGCCCCGTGGTCAGCACCATGTTGCCACCCTTCGCTTTCGGGGACAGTTCCGCCCAGTCAATCTTGGCGGGATCATCCGTGCTGCTAGGCAGGTAGACGCGCCAGCAGCCCACGCCATTGCCATACACCGCGTGGGCATCTGCCACGCCCACGGCCACCAGTCGGTGCCCCTGATTCAAAAGCTGGCGCCACATGAATTCGCGGCACTGGGTCACTTTTGTGGCCAGGGATTTGCCAGATCGCCCGAGCTTGAATGGCGCATCATAGAGGATGTCTGTGCTACCGCCATTCTGTGCTTCTATCCCATCAATCAATGCACCCACGCCGACAAAACCACCGTCCACCACGTTGTCCTCATCCCGGTCCACAAACATGTCAGTGAGGTTTGGGTGATTGAACTGGATCCAACGGTCGGTTCGCTCCCCCTGCCAGCGGCGGAGAGTCAAGGCGGTAACTCGCGGATCTTTGTTCCACGCGGGGGCCCCGCCATCTTGAACGAAGTCTTCCGGCTCAAAAGGGAACGCATTGATGTGCTGGCCAGAACCCGTGATTTCCACCCCTTTCACCGTCTTGACGAACGGACTCAGGCCCAGCGCCTCAATGGTCGGCTCCCAATTAAAGAAGCGGTTGTGTTCCGTCGTGGGCGTGAACTCCAAGTGCTCTGCCGCAATGTTGATGAGGCGACCGTCCGTATCGCAAACGTTGTCACCGCTGGGAGTGCTGTGATTGTGGAAATCCGCGCTGATCCAGCCAGTGGTATCCACCAGTCGCTTCAGCACGCCTTTAAAAACAGACTCCTTGTTAGGCTCTACCGAGACCTCTTGCGCCAGATGACCATACTCGGGCCCACGCACCACCACCACACGATACTTGCCGGGAGGCAGTTGAACAGTGAATTGGCCTTTCTCGCTGTGATACTGGTCCACACAGCCGTTGGCGCGCTCCTTCGGGCCCAGATCCAGCTTCGGCGCATCCTTGTCCAGAGGCTCAAAGTGAGCCTTGCATGGGATAGAGACTCCGGCCTCATCCGCGATTTCAAATCGAATACGTGCAGCGGCAGTGAGAATTGTTTCCGTCTGGCTGTCTGCGCCAGCCTTGACCTTCACGGGCACTTTCACTTCGGCACGGCCCAGGTCGGCGACGGTCAGCTCCAGATTGCCCGCCAGAGCACGAAAGGCATACTCACCCTGGTCATTCGGATACGCAGGCACGGGCAGTTTTGAAAAAGGCACCGCTACCGTAGCCGTCGTGACAGGGCCCTCTTCAGACTTGAGGCGGCCTTTGACCCAGCCCACCTTTTTACCCTGGGCCGCCAGGGCCTCGCCCACGGCCTGCGCCGGGGAATTGCCCACGGCAAAGAAACGCGTGGCCACCACTTCCTGACCTGGGGCGATTTCGATATCGCCGCCCCATGTCTTCGTACCCTCCGTTTTCAGACTGGCGATGGCATACCCGCAGCGATGCGCTGGGTTCACCGCATCCGCCCAAAAGATGCCATCCACCGTGTCACCTTTGTTGTTAAACCGTGTCATTTCAGACTTAGTGCCCACCTTCTGCGGCTTGTCCGTCTCATTGCGAAGCGTGGTGGTGATGAAGACGCCCTGCTGACCATCCTTCACGCGATACTCGTTCCGTTTGTAGATGCCACCATGACTCGCAGCCGTGGTCACGGCCTCGACGGCGGATTCGCCTTTCGGCGTGCCTTCGACGATGCGCACATAGGACACGGGGCCGTATCCTGCCGGGCAATAGGCGGTGAGCTGATCATTCGCCGCCCCCCGTAGAGTCAGGTCATAAAGGCAACCGGGTGACATACCCTCGGGACCATAAAAAGTGCTCATGTTCGCCCTTCGGTTAGGTGCGTTGTGGGAGATCACGGCCTCCACCAAATCATTGCGCAGCACAAAGTCCCCACGAATCCCATCCGCCTCCTTGCCTCCGGGCAGTTCCTTTTCACGCCCGAGATTGGCTTCAAAAACCTCCGCACCCCAGAGGGTAGGCGTGGCGGTGAGCAGGAGCAGAGCGAGTTTTTTCATGGTGGTGAGCAATCAGCGGCCTCTTTGCTACGTGAGGCAAGACCCAGCCTTTTCCAAAAACCCACCCTTCGCCCAGCCTAAATGGCGCAGCCTCGACGAAAGTCTTGTCACACAACCCAGCTTGACCTGTAATCCTCTTTAGCATCTGCATGGACTGCCGCCGCTCCCGCACCACTGACCCCGAAAAATGGATCGCCACCTGCCCGGAGGGTTCCAAAGCCGTGTGCGAAGAATTACGCGAACTGATTTTTCGTTGGGAGCCAGACCTCAAGGAATCCATCAATTCGAACATGCTTTGCTACAGTCTGAAGAAACGGGTCTGCGGCATCAGCGGGTTTAAGGATCACGCCCAGCTCACCTTTTATCGGGGCAGCGATTTGCCCGACCCGATGCGACTGTTTAATCATGGCCTGGAGAATGCCTCCATCCACAGCATTGACCTACCTCACGGATTGGAGGGGCTGAACCAGCGGGCCCTTCGTAAGCTGCTCCACGCCGCCGTGCTGCTGGATGCCGAGCCGTCGCAGCGCAAACCCCCTGCTCCCCCACGCGAAGAATGGCCGATGCCAGAGGTGCTGGCCGCCAGGCTGAAAAAGAACAAGGCCGCCGCCGCGTTTTATGACCAACTAAAGCCGACCTACCAGCGCGAATACAAGGTGTGGGTCGGCACGGCGAAACAGCCTGAGACCATCGCCAAACGCCTGGATGAAACCCTGCGCGCACTCGCTGCAGGAAAGAAATGGGCGCAAAGGAAAGAAGCCTGCTAACACTGAAACCAGTCCCATGCCCTACCGCACTGCTCCCGTCGCCACCTCCAAGATGCCTCCAGGCATTCCTTTCATCATCGGGAATGAGGCCGCAGAGCGCTTCAGTTTCTACGGCATGAAGGCGATTCTTTTCGTCTTCATGACCACAGCTCTGCTGAATCACGCGGGTGCGCCTGACCTGATGGGTGAGGCCGAAGCCACCAAGTGGCTCCACATCTACGTTGCTGCCGTGTATCTCACCCCTCTTTTGGGAGGTTTATTAGCAGATATTTGGTTAGGCAAATATCGCGCCATCATCCTCCTGTCACTTCTCTGTTGTCTGGGTCATTTGGTCCTGTATCTGGACAATACTCGCCAGGGTCTCTTTTGGGGCCTCACCTTGGTGGCTTTAGGCGCGGGCGGCATGAAGCCCTGCGTTGCTTCGCATGTTGGGGATCAGTTCGGAACCAGTAATGCTCGGTTACTGCCACGCATATACTACTGGTTTTACTTTGCGATCAACGTCGGTTCGTTTCTCTCCATCTTACTCACTCCATGGTTGAGACACCATCATGGCGTGCATGTGGCCTTCGCTGTTCCAGGTCTCTTCATGGCGTTGGCGACGTTTATTTTTTGGCTGGGGCGTCATCAGTTTGCCCATATTCCGCCGGAGCCGCGCGAGTTTCTGGACGAACTCCGCAAGCCTCAGGTGCTGAGATCATTGGTGGGGCTACTGGGCATCTACCTTTTCATCGCCATGTTCTGGTCTTTGTTCGACCAAACCGCCTCTCGGTGGGTTTCTCAAGCCTCTCGCATGGATCTCAATCTGCTCGGGGTGACGGTGCTGCCCGACCAGTTACAAAGCGTGAACCCCGCCTTCATCATGCTTCTGATTCCCATCTTTTCTCTGGTGATCTATCCGTTGCTGGGTCGGCTAATGGCGGTGACTCCGTTGCGAAAAATCGGTCTTGGGTTTGCCTTAGCCGCCGCTTCTTTTATGATTCCTGCCTGGGTGGAAGCCTGGATCTTAGCGGGTGAAAAACCTTCCATCTGGTGGCAGGTGCTCGCTTACTTTCTCCTCACAGGCGCGGAGGTGATGATCTCCATCACAGCACTGGAGTTCAGCTACACGCAGGCCCCTGCACGTTTAAAGTCATTCATCATGGGTCTCTTTTACGCGAGCGTCTTTCTGGGCAATGTCTTCACCGCAGCCGTCAATTGGTCCATTGAGAAAACGGGACTGGCCAGCAACCTAAACGGGCCTGCCTACTACTGGTTCTTTGTGAAATGCATGGCTGTCACGACTGTGCTATTTGTCTTTGTCGTTAGGTTTTATCAGGGAAGGACTTATTTGCAGGAGGAGAAAACCACACCCCAGGTGCTCATGTGATGGGCTTGTTGATCATCAGCTCACGGGCAAAGAGCTGGATCTCAAACCCCTCGGGCACATGCAGTGCGGCGCGTTCTTGCTCAGGTGTCAGAGCCTCCTTTTCACGCACGAGCCGCGTATCGGCAGCCACGGTGGTAATAGGCCCACCCACGATCATAAGAAGCCCGAAGACGAAGCAACTGAAAGCATTCATCAGTATAAAAAGTATCAACTCTGGCGACCAAGCCACCGACGTCGCTGAGAGCAACAACCTTTGGTGAACGTTAATAGGCCCATGCGTTTTTTGATCTTCGCTCTCGCCTTGGGTTCCAGCGTTTTGGCTTTTGCCCAGAACGCCCCCCGCATCGTCCTGGCAGGTGACTCCACCGTCGCCACGGTCACACAGACCAAGAAGGACCGACCGGACCTAGCAGGCTGGGGGCAGATGCTGCCCGAGTTCTTGCCGCAGGCAACCGTGATCAACCACGCACGTGGTGGAGCCAGCTCCAAAAGCTTTCGCAGCCTGGGCCTGTGGGACAAGGTCATCACAGAAAAGCCTGACTACGTTTTGATCCAATTCGGCCACAATGACCAGCCCGGTAAGGGCGACCGCACCACCGATCCCAAAGGCGACTACCGGGATAATTTGCGTCGCTTCATCGAAGAAGTCCGCACCGCTGGTGGTCAGCCTGTGCTCATTACCTCCGTCGTGCGCCGTGTGTATGAAAAGGGCAAACTGGTTTCCACCCTCTGGCCTTATGTGGAGGCCGTGAAGGCGGTGGGCCAAGAGATGAAAGTGCCCGTCATTGATCTGCATCAGCGCAGCCTTTGGTTTGGCAATCAAATGGGTGAAAAGTTCTGCCTGCGTTATGCCCCCTCCGACACTGATCGCACCCACTTTAACAAAGAAGGCGCGCGCATGATCGCACGCCTTGTGGCCGAAGGTCTAGAGCGTGAAGTTCCTGAGCTGCGCGAGCATGTTCAACTCCTGCCACCACCCCCGAAAGGACTTCCCTATGAGGTGAAACTGGAAACGGTGACCAGCGGTTACGATGGCAAAACCTGCTGGGTGCATCCACGTGCTGGCGCTATCCCAGGCCCCACTCCTACCGTGGTGATGACCATGCAAAAGCTGTTGCTCACTGGCAGCGATGTCTTCTTTGCCCTCAATGATTTACACACAGATGACCTGGGGAAAACCTGGAGCCAGATCACCCAACATGATGAAACGTTAGGCCGCCGAAACCTGCCGGGAGACATCATCGTGGCGGCCTGTGACTTCACTCCGAAGTGGCATGCCAAGTCTGGCAAGCTGCTAGGCACGGGCCATACCGTTCACTATCAAAATGACAAGGTGATGCATGACCAAAAGCGCGGCACCAGCTATGCCGTCTATGATGAAAAGACCCGAACCTGGTCGCCTTGGGCCTCGCTTGAAATGCCCGAGGAGGCCAAGTTTTTCAACTCCGGTGCGGGCTGCGTGCAGCGTTACGATCTTGAAAATGGCGACATCCTCCTGCCCGTTTATTTCAAGGGCGAAGGTGACAGGTATTACAGCGTCACCGTCCTACGTTGCAGCTTCGACGGGAAAACTTTAAAATGCCTCGGCCAAGGCAACGACCTCAAGCTGGAATCAGGCCGGGGTGTGTATGAGCCCTCACTCACCCGCTACCAGGGGAAGTTTTACCTGACCCTGCGCAACGACACCGCCGCCTATGTCACCACCAGCACCGATGGCCTGAACTACGGCCCCATCCAGCCCTGGCAGTTCGAAGACGGCAGTGATCTGGGCAATTACAACACCCAGCAGCACTGGGTCACGCATAACAAGGGATTGTATCTCGTTTACAACCGCAAAGGATTGCACAACGACCACATCGTCCGCCACCGGGCCCCGCTGGTAATGGCCCAGGTCAATCCTGAGACGCTTAAAGTCATTCGCTCCACCGAGCATATCCTGGTGCCCGAGCGCGGCGTGCGCCTGGGCAACTTTGCCATCACCGAAGTCAGTGAAAACGAGACCTGGGTCACCGTGGCCGAGTGGATGCAAAACACGCCCCCAAACATCATCATCCCACAGGAAAATGCTTTTGGTGCCGACAATAGCGTGTATGCGGCTAGGATTCTGTGGAAGGAGTAGAGAGGTGGAGCTCGGAGGACTTTTCCACAAAGAGCCTTAACTCATGGCGTGAGGCCATCCCCACTGATGGCGATGCAGGTTCCCATTCTTCAGCCCGTAGGGCTACCCATGAATAGCCGGAGGTGCCGCGAGCCTCGGCGAGCCAACCTCCGGACGCACATCCATTGGGATGCCCAATTTGGAGACAAGCCGCAGGGTTGCCCCATCAGCCTGTTTGCTCTTCAGCCCACTGCCATTCTTTGTCACGCTCATGGATGGATAAACCGACTTCAGACAGGAGACGTTCGTATTCCTGCCGAAACGTTTCTTGCCGATGATGGGCTTCTTGATTTCGAATGTAGTCAATCAAGGCCGACTTCTGGTCCAACGAGCAGGTAAAGGCACCATAACCTTCTTGCCAATAAGTGAAGGCAGGAAATACCTTCTGGCCCTTGATCCAGGCTGATGAAGCCGTTTTGACTTCTTTGACCAAATCCGAAAGAGCCACACTTGGGTGGAGGCTGATCAGCATGTGCAGGTGATCTTCCACTCCTCCGATCCGATAGAGATGGCATTGGCGATTTTTCAGCACACCCCAGATGAACCGGAAAAGCTCCTCGCGGCGTGGTTGGTCTAAGACTCGCTCGCGATGTTTGGTCGAAAAGACAATATGGTAAAGGATCTGGGTGTAGGTAGCCACGTGTCGTCGATTATTATGAGTGGTACACCCGTATTTAGAAGTCAACGTGTTCTGGGAGAGCCTACGCCAGTTGACCGGTTCAGACCAGCAAGGGGCATCTTCATTATCTTCATGAGGAAAGCAGGCGATGGGCCTACCCTCCGGGTAGCATAAGGATAGCAGGATCTTTATCCAAGACCAGAGGTTAGCTCGCCAAAGCTCGCTTCACCTCTGGCTATTAATGGAGAGCCCTGCGGGCTCGGAGGAGATAACATCCCGATGGATGTGTAGTGACACCGTATCGCTCGTAATGGCAGATACGGAGGGCATGAAACCCTCACCTTTTCGTTTAAAGCAACGACGCAGGTTTCGCCTTCGCCAGTTCATAACCATCATCGGCTTGAAGCCCACCGGATTTAGAAGCAGCGACGGCGAGTTCGTCGCATCGGTTGTTGCCCGCATTGGAAGCATGGCCTTTCACCCAACGGATGGTGACCTTGTGTTTTTCCAGCACTTTCAAGGCGCGATCCCAGAGGTCGGCATTCACCGCAGGCTGCTTGTCCGCCTTCACCCAGCCCCGAGCTTTCCAGCTCTTAGCCCAACCCTTTTGCACGGTATCCACCACGTATTTGGAATCGGAAAAAAGCGTGACCGTGCAGGGGCGATTCAACAGTTCCAGTCCCTTGATGAGAGCCATCAACTCCATGCGATTGTTCGTTGTGCGACGATAACCCTCAGAGAGTTCCTTGGTGTGCGTGCCAGCTTGCAACAGCACCCCATAGCCGCCTGGGCCTGGATTGCCACTGCAGGCTCCGTCGGTGTAAATGGTAACAGAAGTCATTCGTTCAAAGGAGAGTTTCCAGCAGTGCCTTCAGCCCGCGTGTATCGGGCAGTGTATGGGTCGCTGAAACGAGGTGAGGGTTTTCGCTTTCGATGCGGATGGTAACGGAGACTCCCGCGTTCATGCCCATTTCGATATCACGGTCGGCATCGCCAATCATGAAGCTGCGGCTGAAGTCGAGATCGTGCTCCTGGGCGGCGCGCAGAAGCATTTCAGCACTGGGTTTCCGGCACGTACAGGCGGGATCTTTGGAAAGGCAGGTGCAGGCGTAGATGCCATCAAAGGCAGCATCATGCAGAGCCAGTTCTACCTGCATGCGGGCGTGGATGTCATCCAGCGTGGCCTGGGACATGAGCCCCTTACCCACGCCCTGCTGGCTGGTGGCTAAAACGGTGGCATAACCACGAGTTCGGCAAAAGGCCAATGCCTCGACAATGCCTGGGCTGAAATGAAAATCTGCCCAGCGGAGGACGTATCCGGCGCCTGGGGAAAGATTTACGACTCCATCGCGGTCAAAAAAAACAGCCGGGCGGCTCATGCGTGATCAGATTCTATGTTAGGCCACACGGGACGGCCCGTGAGGCAGAGGTTATCGCCAATCGGCAAGAGGGTAACGTTCTCCAACGCGACGGAGCTTTTCCAATCCGGGCCGCCAATGACCGGCAGCCCGCCACCACAGAGACGCGGGGCGATGTACCAGCATACCTCATCCACACAGCGTGCGGCAAAGGCCTGGCCGAGCACGTTGCTACCGCCCTCAATAAGCACACTGGTGATGCCACGGGCGGCGAGATCACGCAGGACCTCGGGGAAGGCCAAATCACGCAGCACCAGCGTGCGGTCTTGATAGGCATCGGTAAAGACGTTCGCATCAGGGGGCAGGTGACCGCTGCGGCTGAGGATGATGCGCCAGGGCTGCTGCTTGAGGCTGCCGTTTCGCAGGGTGAGGCGGGGATTGTCCTGCCGCACCGTTTCCGCTCCTACTAGGATCGCATCCACCCGAGCGCGCAGGCCCTGGCTATGAGCACGGGCGGCCTCGCTGGTGATCCAGGGGCCTTCACCGGGTGGGCGGGTGATGCGGCCATCCAGGCTCTGCCCGGCTTTCGCAATGACGTAGGGCAGACCCGTGGTGATCCACTTGGCAAAGGGACGCAGGATTTCCTGGCACTCGCTTTCCAGGATGCCAGTGGTCACGGCAATACCTGCGCTTTCTAAAAGCTGCTGTGCACGGCCGACGTGGCTGGGATTCGGGTCCTGCGCGCCCCACACCACGCGGGTGATGCCTGCGGCCTGAATCGCGGAGGTGCAGGGGCCTGTGCGACCCTGCGTGCTGCACGGTTCCAACGTGACATAAATGGTGGAGCCCGCGATGCGCTCCGGCGCGCGAATGTGGGCATCCTTCAGCGCCTCGATCTCCGCATGGGGCTGCCCTGCTTGACGATGGAACCCTTGGCCAATGAGCTCGCCATCGGCCACGATCACCGCCCCTACGGCTGGATTTGGACTGGTGAAGCCGATGCCCTGGCGCGCCTGCTCCAGGGCGAGGCTCATCCAGTGGAGGTCGGATTCGGGGTTCAGGGCGGGCATGGCTAGCTTGTTTCATAACGCGCCCTGTCCCGGCAGACAAGGCGGCTTTCATTCAGGATGTCTGACAGGGAAGTGTGGGCTTGACCGTTGATGTCAGACTCTCTTCACTCCCGTTTGCATGAACCGCCGCGCCTTTCTTCACCAGTCCGCCTTCATCACTGCTGCCCTCACCGCCTCCAAGCTGAAGGCTTCGGACTCGCGCCCTTTGATCGGGATGGATCACTTTTCCGTGCGCGCTACGGGTTGGAAGGCGGGCCAGTACATTGACCACGCCGCGAGCCTGAAGCTGGATACCTGCTTCATTTCGGAACTGCACATCTTTGAAAACTTCGAAGAGACCTACCTCAAGACCCTGAAAGAGCAGGCCGACAAAGCCGGGCTCAAGCTATATGTGGGCACCGGTTCCGTCTGCCCCACCTCGAATACTTGGAAGGACACCTATGGCACACCGGAGGAACATTTGGCGCTGACCATCCGTGTGGCTAAGGCCCTGGGCTCGCCCGTGGCCCGCTGTTACCTGGGCAATAACAAGGACCGTGCGACGGATGGCGGCATTCAGAAGCACATTGAAGAAACCCTCAAGGTCATCCAGGCGAACAAGTCCCGCGCGGAAGCTGAGGGTATCAAAATCGCCATCGAAAACCACGCTGGCGACATGCAATCCCACGAACTGAAGGCTCTCATTGAGGCAGCAGGCAAGGGCTATGTCGGGGCTAACATTGACCCCGGCAATGCCGTCTGGGCGATGGAAGAGCCGATGGCTCATCTCGAAGCTCTGGGGGCTCTCACAGTCTGCTCCAGCGTGCGCGACAGCATGGTGTGGGACACCGAAGAAGGGGCTGTGGTACAATGGACCGCCGTGGGTGAAGGCTTGGTGGATTTCAAAGCCTACGCCAAACGCTTTGCCGAGCTGGCCCCGGGCGTCCCTCTCCAAGTGGAGACCATCTCTGGCTTTGCCCGCCCGATGAACTACAAAAATGAGGAGTTCTGGAAGCCCTACCCAGAGTACCGCGATACCGCTGCCTTCAAAGCCTGGGTGGAAATGTCGAAAAAGGGCAAGGCCATTCCCAGCTTCAAGGCCCCGGATGGCCCAGGTAAAAAGGACGCCGAGATCAATTACCAAAAGGCTGAACTTCAGCGTAGCACGGCTTGGCTACAGACCAATCTGTGAGCCATCCGCATCCGAAGCCTGTCTGTCTTAAATTCCCAGGGAGGTGGGCTCTAAATTTTTGAGAGTTTCAAAAATGAGATGCACAAAAGATCGGTTTCCCGAAAATTAAAGTTTACTTAATAATTTAAGATAGCTAAATGGGGCCATAATTATCTGTGGCTGCCATGACACTTTCTCCCGATACACTGCGTCCTGACACACTGGCCGAACTGGAAGCAAGCCTGCACCAGATGAAAACGGCCAACTACTTCCTCCGAGTTGCGGTGGATCAAGTGCCGGAGGCGGTGCTGATCCTCGAGGCTGAAAAGACGGAAAACTCAGGGCCCAAAGTGCTCTTCAGCAATGCCGCCGCTGCTGTGCTGGTGGGCGTGGAGCCAGAAAAGGGCCTGCGTGGCATGGGCATTGGAGATCTGGCTGCTGGTGATCTGGATGCCGCCACTCTTTTGGACAGCCTAAACCGCGCTGTAGAAGACGGCGGTGCTTATGAGTGCGAGGCCCTCGTGCAGAATTTTTACGGCCATCCCCCGCAGCGTTGCAACTGGCGTGTCCGTGCTGTTTTCAACAGCCTCCGCAAGCTCCTCAACTTCACCTTGGTCATCACTCCCCTGAAGGCTGTTGCAGCTCCCGCCCCACAAAAAACAGTGCCCCTGCGTGGCGAAGATTTGGACACCCAGTCCGACCAGCTCAAACAGGACAACCTGGCGGCACTGGCCCAGGGCATCGCCCATGATGTGAATAATTTGTTAGGCCCCGTGACCATGCGCCTGTCTGATCTGCTCCAGCAGGTTCAGGGGCAGCCTGCCCTTCAGGAGGAGCTTCAGCTCATTTTCAGCGGACTCAAGCGCGCGCGCCAGTTCACCTCCCAGGTCGTCACCGCTTGCAAGGCCAAGCCTAACCAAAAGCAGCCGATTGATCTGGCCGCCATCATTCATGACACTGTCAAGTTTGCCGGCGCGGGATCCAATGCACAGCTTCGGGTGCGGCTGGGCAGCGCCCTCCGCTGGCCAGTGGCAGACGGTGTCAAGATCAGCCAAGTGCTGCAAAACCTCATCCTCAATGGCATCCAGGCCATGCCCCAGGGCGGCTACATGGATGTGGATGCGGAGAATACGGACATCGGCATCGGCCAGGATGAGGTGCTGAAACCCGGCCCTTACGTCCGTGTCACCGTGCGTGACCGCGGTTGCGGCATTGCACCGGAAAACATGGAGCGCCTTTTTAAAGAGACCTTCACCACCAAACCCGATGGCAACGGCATCGGCCTCACCACCTGCAAGCTTTTCATCAAGGCGCACGAAGGTGACATCCGCGTGTCTTCGAGGCTCAATGTAGGCACCGAATTCTCCGTCTATCTCCCGGCCGTGCCCGCCATGACGGCCCATGCCGGAAGCGGCGAAAAAGATCACGCGCCTGTGCCCCTGAAAAAAGGCCGGGGCCGTGTGCTCATCGTGGATGACGAAGACGACCTTCGCAAAGTGGCCAACCTCATTCTGAAACGCTGCGGTTATGATGTTGTCGAATGCGACAACGGCCAGGACGCGGTGAAGATCTACCACAGCCTCGCCCGAACTGGCACGCCTCCCGATGTCGTTCTCATGGACCTCACCCTCCGCGGCGGCATGAACGGCGGCGAAACCGCCGAAGAAATCCTGCGCTTTGATCCCGAAGCCCGACTGGTCGTGACCAGTGGCAGCGTCAATGAAGACGTCCAGCTCACTTATTTGGAAAAAGGTTTCGTCGGTGTTCTACCCAAGCCCTACGAGGCCGGTGAACTGACCCAGATCGTGCATCGCGTGGTGACCATGATGAGCCGGGCATAATTCCGCCCCTATCTCCAAGATCCCTCGCCAAGGCGAAGCTGGTTCCCTGAGTTGCATTTGGGAATTTCGACCACGTTGCAATGGGGCAGCATGGATCCTGTGATGCCGAGCCCCTCACCTTCAGACAAGAAAAAAGCCGCCCGTGATCTCAGGATCAGCGGACGGCTTCAAACTCAGGGCCTCAAGGAGTCACCACGGAGATGGTAATCGATTGGCTGGCCACCGGGGATGCAGTCACGGCGTTGCCGACATCCACCCGATAGCTGCCGCTGTCGGACTCCTGAAGTCCGTTGATAAGGTAGGTTCCATCCACTGCATTCGAGATGGGCTCATTGTTCTTGTACCATTGGTAAGTGTATGGGCCCGGTGCATTTGGCGTGGCGGTAAACTCGATGGACTGTCCCGCTTCCAGGACAGACGTGTTCGGGTTGATGCTGATGCCGACGGCGGTGACTGGGGACTGCACGGACAGCAGCACGATGTTGCTCAGCACGCCTGCAGGCGTGGTCGCATTCGAAACGAGTACCGTGTAGCTGCCAGTATCTTCCGCTGTGACAGCGCTGATGGAGTAGCTGGCCAGGGTGGCCCCCGGAATATTGACCCCGCCCTTCTTCCACTGGAAGGAAAACGGTCCTGCCCCCTGGGTGCTGACAAGGAATGTCACCGGCGTGCCCAGCGCCACACCCTCAGCGGATGGATTGCGGGAAGCATTCACATTCGCCACGGCCGTGCTCACATCCAGAGGCACCGTATTGCTCAGCACTCCTTCAGGAGTGATGGCATTTTTCACCCGCACGGTGTAAACGCCGATGTCCACCGCATTCACAAAGTCAATGACGTAGGTGGAGGCGGTGGCACCTTCGATGTTCTGATCATTCTTCAGCCACTGATAGGTGTAGGGGCCCACGCTGCCGGAGATCGTGGGGACGCTGAAGGTGACATTGCCACCAATGTTGACGGACTCAGTCGTCGGTGTGCGCTGTGCCACCACGGCGCTGATCGGATTGGCCACCGTCAGCACATTGCCAGCACTTGTCACCCCCGCAGGTGTGATCGCGCTGCTGACACGCACGCTGTAGGTTCCTGCAGCTTCCGTCCCGACTGAATTAATGGTGTAGGAAGCACCCGTGGCAGAGGCATCCAGAATGTCCGAATCATTCTTCCGCCATTGATAAGTAAACGGACCCACCCCCTGGGAGGTGGCCGTGAACGTCACATTGTTTCCGACCCCCACAGGGTTTGCGGAGGGGGTGCGAGTCACCGTCACACCGCTCACTGGGTCATTCACATCCAGAACGGCCTTGTTACTGATCACGGTCGAGTAAGTGGTCCTGACCACCACGTCATAATTACCCTGGGCACCTTCGGTCACCGGATTGATGACATAGCTGGTGTTGGTTTGTCCGCTTATGTTCGCGCCATTTTTACGCCACTGATAGGTGATCGGTGTGCTGGCGGACGTCGAGGCCGCCACGGTCAAGGTGACGCTCACCCCCGGATTCACCGTCTGGGAAAGAGGGTGCTGGGTGATATTGATCGGCACTGGATTGAAGTTCACCCTGCCCGACAGGATGGGCGAAGTTTTCGCCGTCGTCGGTGGATCAGCCGAAGGCAACTGCGCGAGAGTGAAGAAGCCATAGCCGCCGGCATCCGATTGCGGGAACCCGCTGCCATCGGAATAGGTGCGGGCAGGAATTTGCGGAATGATGATGCCAAAGTAACTGGCCGACCGCGGTGTCGGCAGTTCAGGATCTGTGAGCTTGAAGCTGCCGCTGAAGAGTCCCGTCGCCCCATTGGTGATGAGGCTAATGCCGCCTTCATTAGCTACTCCAGAAGGGATCACGGACACACTGCCGATAGACAGCGCAGCCACGCTGGGATTGGTATCAGATTCCTCCACACCGCCTTCTGCAAAGATGAGGCTGGCATTGCGAGGGATGCGTGGCAGCCCCATGATCAGCGGCTGGGCGTCCGTTGGCAGATAGTTGCGACCAAGGGCATAAAGGGCCACCGGACCAAAGCCAGCTTTGTAACTGCGCTCCGTGGCCAAGGCTTGGGCATCCCGAGTCCAGTTCATTTGGCCTTCGACTCGGAAGCGGTTCGGCAGCTTCTTTTCATCCTCGGTGATAGCCTGGATAAACTGCAGATAAGCCAGCCCCACAAAGGAGCCCGTGTTTTTGTAAAGAGACTGGTAAACCAGGAACTGCTGCTGGCCGCCCAGGAAAGAGCTGGCAGTCAGCGTGGTGCCATCGGCCAAACGTCCAGAGATTTTGGCGATGCCGTTGTTATCCAGCAAGGCGACGGCGTAACCCGTGCCTTGGGGCGTTTCGTCGTCCCCTTTGTCTTCATCGGTCAGATTAAAGGCCATGTGAAAGCGGCCGATGTAGGGTGAAGGACGGCTTTTGGAGAGGCTGTAAACATTCCGGTAGGCCGTGAAGCCCACAGCATCGTAGCCATCTGTAAGAGAGCCGGTGACATTTCCGCTGTCACTGTAGCCGGACGGAGCCAAGGCCGTGAGGCTCATTTGCAGAGGGGTGTTGCCTTTGCGAATGACGGTAGCCTGGCCGGAGGTGCGGAGACTGCCTGGGTTCTGATCCATCTTGCCTGTGAAGCTGAAGATGTCTTTGCCCTGAGTCAGCTTGCCACTGATGAGCCCGCCTTCGGTCACGGTCATGTCGATGCGGCCGCCTTTGTTGCCATTAAGCGCTGCGGAATTTCCGATTTGACCGATGAAGGCTCCCACCACCGCCTCAGGCAAAGGCAGCACGGTGAAAGGCACATTGCTCAGGGTCGAGCTGCCTTTCGGGTTTTTGACGGTCACCTTCAGTTTGTACTCACCTGGCTTGGTGGCAAAACCGCTGATGCGCCCGGTCGTTACATCCAGCTTCAGACCGGGTGGTAAGCCGGAAATGGCAAAGGACGAAATCGTCGAATTGCTGCTGCCGCCCCCAGGGATGGTGTAGCCATATTCAATGCCGACATAAGCGGAGTCCGGCGTAAAGGCAGTCAATGAAGGAACGCCCCCGGCAATGCCTACTTTCCAGGCTCCGGTGGTCCCGTTCAGCGCGGGATTGGACTGGTCTTCCACATAGCAGGTGTAGTCTCCTGCGTCATTGGGAGTGAGGAGCTTGATGGTCAGGGTAGCTGTTGTGGCCCCGGTGATGCGGTCGAGTTCATCTGTCACATCAACAGGCTGGGGATCGGTAAGCTTTTTGCGCAGCCACCGGTAATTCATGGCTGGGCCGGATGCCTGAGCCTTGAGCACCACCGTCTTTGCCGGCAGCGCAATCATAAGTCGGGTGGCTTTGTCCACCACGATGACATTGGCCGGATCACTGTCATCCTTGCCAGCCAAATTGGTAGCCCGCATCACGTAGGTACCGCCATCGGTGACCTTAGCAGCGGGAATATCCAACTTTGCCAGCTTCTGCCCTGCCACAGCTTTGCCAGACCGCAGCCAGGAAATCACAGGCGCAGGGGCTCCGGTGACAGTCGTCTCGAGCACGAGCGGCTGGCCGACCTCCACCACCTTGGCCACTGGATGAGCGGTGACTTCGGGCGCTGTCCGCAGGTCCACCCGCGCCTCGGCACTGGTGAGAGTGGTGGTGCTATTACCAACCAGGACACTGAAGGCTCCTGTATCCTCAGCCTGGATATTGGTGAGGCTGTAGGTCTTGAGATTGGCACCGGCAATCGGCACCCAAGCATCAGCCACTTTTTTCCGCCACTGATATTCCAGATTGGTGCCAGTAGCCGTCACCGTCAGCGAGGTCTTGCCACCGGGTAGCACAGCCACCGAAACCGGCTGGCGGGTGATCACAGGTGCGGCATGACCTTTGACCACGGTGACATTGAAGGACTGCTCCACCGGGTTGTTATCCAGATCTCGGGCACGCAGAGTGATGGTGCTGGTCCCGGCTATCAGACCTTCCAGGCGGAGGGTGCCATCATTCATGACGGTGGCCCGCACCACGGTCTCGTTGCTCTCTGGAGTATCCACCACTTCGTATTTGAATGGGCTCACTTGGCGTGCATCCAGGATCTGCACGGTGCGGCTCACATCCATATCGGTAGGGGCGGTCCCGTTCGTGACATTCATGGGCACTTCTTCAAAGGCGACCTTGCTGCCGTCCAGCACTACCCGGCGGTCCAGGCTTGCCGTCGTCCCACCGGAGGTGTTGTAGTCCTTGTAAACGCCGATGGGCAGCGTCGCGATGCCATCCACCACACTCATGCCGCTGCCAGCCACGCGGGCAAAGACCGTGAAACCTGCGTTCTGATTATCCAGCTCGATGTTTGCCTTGAGGCTGTTGTCCTCGAGGTTGAAGAAGAAATCATGCGTGGCGCTGTCCGGGTTGCCCCCCACTTTGGCATGGGCAACGGTGCCACGAACATTAGAAATACCCGGCTCATTGATGGAGGCGGGCCGCTTCAACAAGGAGGAAAAGACATTCGGTGCGCTCACAGGCACATAAGCTCCGCCCTGCACAATGAAGGTCGGAACCGAGCGATGGAAGATGACGCCGTTGTAGGCACCGCTTTCCACATAGCCCATGAAGTTCTCCACCGCTTCTGGGGTCAGGCTCGGATAAAGTAGCAGGTCAATGTCACCCCGGTTCGTCCGCAGGCGCACTGCCATTTCGGAATCTGCATCGGCAAACTTGTCATTCAAAATGACCGGGAACTGCGCACCTGTGCCGATGGTAATGTCGGGGATGTCTTTGACGATGGTAGGCAGTGCGGCCTCTTTGAGTATGCGCAGGGTCAGGGGCACCATGGCAGAAGTTGTCTGGTAGGTCACCGTCATGGGGCAGGTCACCACGCCATCCACTTCAGGGGTGCCGCTGATCACCCCTGTTTCGGCATTGAAAGTGAGACCAGCAGGGAGACCCGTGACACCCCAGGAGACTCGCTCGACAGCGTTGGAGACGGCCATGGTGTAAGTGAACGGCTGTCCTTTTTTGGCGGGCTGGTAAGTGCGACTGGTAAATCCATGGCGGACAAAGGCCTTGGCGATGTTGCTTTCCTCGGACTCTGCCCCCGTGCCCGCATAACGCGCCACGATCACAAACTCATGCTCAACGTTCAATGCCAGGGGAACCTCGGCGCTGTTTTCCACCCGGGTCTTGACGGTCGCACGGGTAGTATCAGCCAGCATGGACTGGGCAAAAAACCATTGGTCATTCGTGGTCTCCTCATCAGCCAAGCGGGTGTAAATGTCATAATGGGTTTCCGAAAGGGAAGTGTCCTGCCAGGTCAGTTCAACGGCTCCCGACAGTCCCGATGTGGTCGCCACCAGCCCCTGAGGCTTGACGAAGTTCATCACAATTGTATGGACGTTTGAGTAGTCGCCAGGATCGCTGACACCGGTCACCACGGCGCGCACTCGCCACTCATAGGTTCCGCCAGGGCCCACACTGATGGTGAAGCTGTTGCTATTGGCGCCCAGAGTCAGCTTTTGCCAAGTTCCGGTGCTGCCTGCCGCACGGTACTCCACCTCGTAGCCCGTTTCATTGAAGGAATTGTCCTTCCAGCGGAGCACGATGCGCTCGGTGTCCACAGCCTCTCCAGAAAGTTCTGTTGGGGCGTTCAGACGCGGCACGATGTAGGAGGTCGACGCCGCCACCGGATAGGAAACAGGGGCGACAATCGCACTGTGACTGGCGGAAACCGCTGTGGCAAAGGTACCGTCTGTCTTGCGCGTCGCCCGGAGACGGAAATGATAAGACTGCCCAGGCTGGAGGTTATGCTTCACCGTCACCGAGGTCAGATCCGTCGCGGCGGTGCCTTCCTTGTTGTCAAACAAGTGCAGGCTACCCAGTGTCGCGTAGGTGGAGTCTGCATCCCCGCTCTTTTTGTAGAAAATCTGGTAGTACCATTCGGCCGTACTGTTGTCCTTCCAGGTGAATCTCAATTGGCCGTCATTCACTTCTGCGACCCGAAAATTCGAAGGGGCATTGAGGGTGGATGCCTTCAATGTGCTCACAAATTCGCCAAGACTGGTGCTGGCGGTTGATTCAATGGCACTGCCATTGTGCTTGTAAGCAACCACACGGAACTGAACCAGCACGTTGTCACCAAAATCATAAGGGATGACGTATTCCTCAACATCAGCCGCCACCGCGTCCAAATAGCTGAACCCCCCGACGTTGCCAAAACGGACCTCAATGCGGAAGCCTGACTCGTCCAAGGAATTGTCATCCCAAGTCACTTGGTAGTAACGCGCTGTGGTTGTCGCAGGAGCGGGAGGTGGAAGTCCAGGCTCTGCAAAAAGCGTCGTTCTCAATTTCAGATTCGTCGGTGCCTTCGGGGGGGTGGCAAAGGCTGGCACCGCCATGCTGGCCGCGAGTGCGATCAGCGGTAGCCCCCAGGCGCGGGCCTTGGAGACAAGAGAATTGGGGGAAAACAGCATAGGGGTGAAGGCGAAGATGGAGGAACCCAAGAATGGCTCTGTAGTACAGAGTCTCTAAGGGCAAAGTTTGTTCGACAAAAATAGCCTTTTTGTCATTACATCGTCAATCTATTTGCGATCCCGTGTCAGCTTTTGCTCGCCCATTTCACCGCAAAGCCGCAAAATCCGGCTTTATGTTGCGAATTCAGGTTCTTCTACCGCTCTTCCTCGCCGCCCTCCCTCTCGCGGCCCAGGTCACCCCGCAGTTCCGAGAACAGGAAATCGACACCCAAGTCGGAATAGGCTACGGCCTAGCCACGGCAGATGTGGATGGCGATGGTAAAACGGACATCCTGCTGGCGGACAAGGACACCATCGTCTGGTACCAGAACCCCTCCTGGACCAAGCACGTGATCGCCGAAAAACTCACTGATAAAGACCACGTTTGCATCGCGGCCCGAGACATCGATGGCGATGGCAAGGCCGAAATCGCCGTGGGGGCCCAGTGGAACCCTGGAGACACGGAGACCAGCGGGGCCGTTTTTTACCTTCAGCCCCCGGCGGACCGCACCCAACGGTGGAAACCCGTACAGCTCACCCACGAGCCCACCACCCACCGCATGCGCTGGGTGCGCAACCGTGCAGGCCGTTATGACCTCATCGTCGCGCCCCTCCACGGACGTGGAAACAAAAATGGCGAAGGTGCCAGTG
The DNA here is from genome assembly GCF_039542385.1 of Prosthecobacter algae. Lineage (NCBI taxonomy): Bacteria > Pseudomonadati > Verrucomicrobiota > Verrucomicrobiia > Verrucomicrobiales > Verrucomicrobiaceae > Prosthecobacter > Prosthecobacter algae. The sequence continues at coordinate 566,610 of NZ_BAABIA010000002.1, forward strand.
TCCACATCCTAGCTTACCACAAGCCCGATGATGTGACCCGGCCCTGGAACACGACCCTAGTTTACGACGGCATGCACATGACCCATAACTTCGAAGTCGTGCCCAGCCCGGCCAATGAGGCCGAGCCCCTGCTGCTGGGTGGCCGCGAAGGCATTGTGCGCCTAACCCCCAGCGATGCGGGCTGGAAGGCCCACTGGGTGGCCCGCCATGACACCCCGGAACTCAAAGGCGTGGGCGAACTGCGCTGGGGCGCCTTTGCTGGTGGCCAACCTTACGTCGCCACCATCGAGCCCATGCATGGCAACCAGGTCGTGATCTACACGCCCCCGCCAGAGGGCCCTAAAGATGGCCTCTGGCAGCGGAAAGTGCTCGATGAGTCCCTCGTGGATGGGCATGCCCTCGCCTGTTATGATTATCTGGGCCTCAACAATCGCCAGATCGCCGTTGGCTGGCGGGCACATCACAAAATTGGGACCCGGGTGGGGGTGAAACTGTTTTACACCACCAAGGAGGATGGCAATGGCTGGCAGCAGCAGCTTCTGGACGACAACACCATGGCCTGTGAAGACCTCATGGGGGCCGATCTGGATGGCGACCGGGACACCGACCTTATCGCAGCAGGTCGAGGAACCAAGAATATCAAGATTTACTGGAATTTACGGCAATAATCAGCAGCCAAAACACCCACGTCTTTTTTCGAAGCCGCGTTGCAAAACGGTCGTTTTCGCTAAGATGGAACCTGCCATGAATACTGCACGACTCATCTTTGCCCTGCTCGCGGGCTGTGTTCTCAGTGCCTGCCAGATGCCCGTTTCGTTTGTCCGGCAGGAAGTCATCCGCAAACCCATCCTGGTTCAGCCGGTCAATTCTTCCAGCAGCCCGCTCTATGTCTGGCATGGCAGCGGCCAGCCAGGCCCTGTGCGGGTCACCATCGACCTCAGTGAGCAGAAGGCCTACATCTTCCGCAACAGTGAAAATGTGGGCTGGAGCTATGTGGCCACCGGCCGCAGCGGCTTCCGCACTCCTACAGGGACCTTTGTTATCTCTGAGAAGGTCGTGAACAAGCGATCCAACAAATATGGCAGCATCGTGGATGCCAATGGCCGCGTGCTGCGTAGCAGTGCCACCGCCGGGGTACACAGTGCCTCAGGGGGCCGGTTTCAAGGGGCCAAAATGCCCTACTGGATGCGCCTGACCAGCAATGGTGTGGGCATGCACGCGGGGCCAATCCCGAATCCTGGCTCCCCCGCCTCTCACGGCTGCATCCGCTTGCCTTACACCATGGCGCAGCAGCTTTACTCCGTCGCCCCTACAGGTACCCGGGTGACCATTGTCCCCTAGTCTGCTTTCTGCTTGAGCATTCCCGACTGGCTGCAGCAGACCACGCTTTTCACGGCAGATCCGCAGATCTTCCTCATGGCTGCCCTGGCGGCCTTGTGCATCGGTTTGTCGAAAAGCGGTCTCTCAGGCACTGCCACCTTGAACGTGGTGCTGATGGCCCAGGCCTTCGGGGCCAAGGCCTCCGTGGGGCTGGTGCTGCCACTGCTCATCGTGGCCGATTTCATGGGCTTTTACCTGAACCGCCACGGCGGGAGCTGGCGGCGCGTTTTGCCCATGGCCCCACCGGCGATTGCGGGCGTGATCGCCGGGTACTTCCTCCTGGGAGAAATTGACAATGCCTCCGCCCGCACCGTCATCGGCTGGCTCATCATCGGCCTGCTGGCGTTCAAGCTGCTGCTGGATGCCAGCAAGGGAGCTTTAGAGATCCTCACCGGCCACCCCGTTTTCTCTTGGGCCATGGGCCTCTGCGCGGGCATCACCACCATGCTGGCGAATGCCGCCGGGCCGGTGATGACCGTTTACCTCCTCTCCCAAAAGCTGGAGAAAAAGGAGCATTTGGGTGTCTTTAGCCGCTTTTTCCTGTTCATCAATCTCTTCAAAGTCCCCTTCTCTGCCGATCTGGGCATCATCCATCCGCGCTCGCTCATGACCAACCTCGTACTGCTACCAGGTGTCGTGCTGGGCATCGTGCTCGGCTGGCAGATCCTCAAACGCATCCCACAAAAGCCCTTCGAGTGGACGCTCTTTGTTCTCACACTCGTCGCCGCAGTGTGGCTGATTCAGGGGTGATTGGGTTAAGGCTTCAAAACATCCATCAGCTTTTCTCCGTCTGGAAGGGATGTCATAGTCTTCAGAAAGACAACCTCGCGACCAAGGATCTTTTTAATTTCCTTTGCTTTCAGAGGAGTCTTCAAGGCGACGAAATCATTGAGCTTTTGGTAGTGCATTTCATTCTTGTCACCTGCGTAGTCCCTCTTCAACGTATCTCCAGTGGCCTTCCCATAGGCGACGATTCCAACACCGTTGTCATACAAAAAGACAACATCACCTTCCTGGATCCGGTCGATGTTAAGCTTCCATGGCTCATAGAAAGCGGCAGCAATTCCCTCATTTAACATGATGCCGCTATCGTTAATGTTGTGCCTCTTGTTGGTGTTAAGAAGATGAAAATTGCATTCAGGATAAGCACTCTCCTGGATATCCAACCTTAGAGCCTTCCTAGCCGAAGCCACTCCATCCGAAATAAAAGTGGAGAGCGTCTCTTGTTTTGAAAGTCCAAGTTGCTCAGCCAATTCTTCGACGAACGAGTTCACTTCCGGTGAGATTCTTACCGTTGTAGCTACCAAATCTGAGGTGCTGAGTTTCCGACTGTTGATGAGTTCTTCGATTTTATTCATGTGTAATGGTGGCAGCTAGGCCATAACAATTCATAAATGAAATAATTAACATGTCAAATATGATTCACAAATAATTCATTTTTAATTTATTTGTGAACAATCAGGAGGAGTTGACATCAGTCTTTGAACTGTGGTGCTATCTGTCGACCCTCATGATCCTTCGCAGCCTCTTTGTTTCTCTCGCCCTCGCCGCCTCCCTGGTCCGCGCTGAAAATCTCCTCCCTGCCAATGCTCGCGTGGCTGTGATTGGCGACAGCATCACGGAGCAGAAACTGTACTCCAAGTACATTGAGGCCTACCTCCTCGCCTGCACGGGCCGCCAGGACATCACCGTATTTCAGTTTGGCTGGAGCGGCGAGCGCGCTGGCGGTTTTGCTGCCCGTTTGAAGAACGATCTCAGCGTCTTCAATCCCACCGTAGCTACCACTTGCTATGGCATGAATGACGGCAGCTACGTGGCCTACACCGACGCCATCGGCGCTGAGTATGAGAAGAACATGCGCCTGGTGCTGGACGGCCTCAAGGAAGTGGGCGTGAAGAACATCGCCGTCGGTTCCCCAGGCGCAGTGGACACCAAGTTTTTCACTCGCTTTGAGCCTGCTATCTACAACGACAACCTCGCCCACCTGCGTGACATTGCCAAAAAGCTGGCGGGTGAATACGGCCAGAGCTTTGCCAACGTGCACGACACCATGACCGCCGCCATGGCCAAGGCCAAACCTGTGCTAGGCGAGAACTACGATGTCTGCGGTGCGGATGGCTTTCACCCCGGCCCCAACGGTCACCTGCTGATGGCCGAAGCCTTTCTCAAAGGCCTGAAGCTGGATGGCAACATCGGCACCATCACGATCAACGTCGGCGGCGAATCCACGGCCAGCACGGGCCACAAGATCACCGCCAGCAAGGCCGGCAGCGTGACGTTGGAAAGCACCACCTGGCCCTTCTGCTTTGACGCCGATCCAAAGACCTCCTGGAGCACCCGCAGCATCCTCCCCTTCACTGCTTTTAACCAGGACCTCAACCGCTACACGCTAGTGGTGAAAGGTCTGACCAAGGACAAGGCCAAAGTCACCTGGGGCGCGGCAAGCAAGGAGTTCACCAAGGCCCAACTGGAAGCCGGCATCAACCTCGCCGCCGAATTCCCCGCCACCCCCTTCGACGCCGACTTTGCCGATCTCCTGGGGGCCATCGGCAGCAAGCAGTCCTTTGAAACCACGATGATCAAAAACCTCATCACCCACTTCCGCAGCCTGGGCAAAGAAGCCGAAGGCGACCCCGAATTCTCCGCTGCCCTCGATGTCCTGAAAAAGAAAAGCATGGCTAAACAGCAACAGTATGACGCCAACGTCCGCAAGCGCCTGAAAGCCGTGACTCACACGATCACGGTGGAGTGAGCTGGAGGTTTTGAAAGAGTCCAAGAAAGGGAGACCCCATCGGGGGTTTCCCTTTCTGCGTTTTGCCCCGGACCAAAGGTCGCGAACCCCTCACGGAGCCGCGCATTCCTTGGCCAGTTGCTGGCTGGCGGCATCGAGTTTGCTCATCGGGTAGGGCACTTCTTGGGCGTTGATGGGCATGCGCAGATAGACGGTGTCGCCTTCCAGTTTCACAAAACCAGCTTTGATCTTTTTGCCTTCAAAGTTGGTCCAGGTGAGGATGGGCGGCAGCTTTTTCTGCACGGGGGCCATCGCGGGTTTGGGGGCATCTTTGTCTAGCGGGGCTCCTTCGGTGATCCACTCGCGCAGAGTCTCGATCTCCTTGCTGGAGAGGTTGTCCTTCGGTGGCATGTGGGCCTCGTGTTCGGGATCGGCCACCACTTTGAAGATGTGGCTTTCGCCAGGGTTGCCGGGGACGATTCCACCCTTGGGGTTGATATCCAGCTTCAGGGTGGCGAGGTCATCGAAGACGTAACCGGCCTTTTTCTTCCCGGTCTTGTCGCTGTGACATTCATAGCAGTGCTTTTCAAAAATGGGGGCGATGTCCTTTTTGAAGTCGGCAGCGGCCGCAGCAGAGGCGGTGAGAAGGAGGGCAGGCAGAAATTTCATGCAAGGGGTCATGCAATCAAACGCAGGAGATGACAGGTCCTTAGCTTTGCATGACAGTCACTCAACCGATGCTCGATGCCATAGACAGTTTTATTCTTTATCTGGCCACCGAGCGCGGGTTGTCCACGAACTACCAACTGCTGGTGCGGCGGGTGCTGGAGGCCCTGGCTTCCTGGCTGAAGCAGGATCAGCAGATCGAAGAAGCAGCCGCCGTGACCACGCTGCACCTGACGGACTACCTCGCCCGACGAAAAAAGGATGGGCTGGCGGCCTCCAGCGCTCGGGTGGAGCTGGTGGCGGTGAAGATTTTCTTCCGCTGGCTGGCGGCCCGAGGCAAGCGCGTGGGGGATCCCGCGGAACCCATCCTGCCGCCGCGCATGGAAAAGCACCTTCCAGGGACGATGAATGAGCAGGATGCCCGGACGCTGGTGGAATCCATCACGGGGAATGATCCCCTCGACCGCCGGGACCGCGCCATTTTGGAGCTTTTTTACGCCAGCGGTCTGCGGCTTTCCGAACTCATCACCGCTCGTCTGGAAAACCTGAGCCTGGAGGAGGGCTGGATCCGCGTGACAGGCAAAGGGGCCAAAACTCGCCTTTCCCCAGTGGGCGGAGCCGCGCGGGAGGCCCTGGAAGCCTATCTCACCCATTCACGGCCCACTCTGGTAAAGACCAAAAAGACCCAGAGCCACATTTTCCTCTCTCAACTGGGCGGTCCCCTGACCCGGGAACGGGTGTGGCAGATCGTCAAAAAACGGGCCGAACTCGCAGGACTGGGCTCTCACATTCACCCCCACCTCCTTCGTCATTCCTTTGCCACCCACCTCCTCAATAACGGGGCGGATCTGCGAGTGATCCAGGAGATGCTGGGCCATGCCGACATCGCCACCACTCAGATCTACACCCACGTGGATCAGAAGCGTCTGAAGCAGGTGCATCGGCAATTTCATCCCAGGGCCTGAAAAAAAGATTCTTTTTCTGAAAATCTTTTGAACGTCCTCTAAGGGCTAGGAATCCAATTCAATATACGGTCTGCTGACTCTCAGCTCTTCACGTGTGTGATCTGATTGAAGGCCAACTTTCCTAGTTACTGCACTGCACCCCCGCTTGGTCTTGGTCGATTTTACAAGCGGAGGTGCAGAAGCAGAACGGGAGATCTTTTTTGAGGGGCGGATTATCCCCTATCTGCGTAGCCTACTCATTTAGGTTGTCTGTTTCCCACCGACCCAAGAGTGCGCTCTCATGAATAAGAGGGTGTGAAAACGTCCCGTGCCACAAGACGCGGTCAGACTTTGCTCACGACACGAAATGCTAGAGATCGTGATTGACGGCTTCAACTTCGCCCGTTATTAAACGCTCGTTTTAAACAGTCGTTTAACTTCCAATGCCTAAGTCACGCCAGACTCCTCCCCCCTCTGCTGCTGCCCGCGAGCGTGATCCTGATGCGCGGAAAGAGCGGATCATGGCTGCGGCGGGCGAAGTCTTTGCCCGCACGGGTTTTGCCGATGGCAGCGTGCGTGAGATCAGCCAGATCGCTCAGGTGAATGTGGCCTCCATCAATTACTACTTTGGCAGCAAAGAAGGCCTGTATCGGGAAGTGTTGCTGGCGGCTCACGCCCACGCTTTGGAGCAGCAGGTGCTACCAGATCTTTCCAAAGATCCAGAAGTAGCCCTGCGCGAATGGATTCACTTTTGTCTGCGCTTTGTCCTGATGAAACGCAAGGCTCACCCCGTTCTGGGCCGCCTGATGGCCCATGAGATGCATCAACCCACAGCGGCGCTGGGCGAACTGGTGAGACTGGTCATCAAACCCCGATTCGCCGACCTTATCGGCCTCGTCACCGCCGTCGCCGATCCCACAAGAACTCAAGGCGAGTGCGAAATGGCGGCCCATCAGATCATCGCGATGTGCGTGCACTTTGACCACAGTCGTGAAGTGGTGGGTTTGCTGGGATTCCCTGCGCCCGAGACTGAGGCTGACTTCGCACGCCTGGCCGATAGCATCGCCGACATGGCCCTGTATGGCCTAACCGGAAACAAGTACAAAACGCTTGCCACAGCCAACCCAGCCTCCGGTAAATCTACCGCGCCGAAGGCACGCACCGCCCTTTCCAAAAAGACTCCCCCCATTGCATGAAAAGGACCTCCCTCATCCTCCTGATGGCCGCCGCATACTGCGTGGTAGCTTGCCAAAAGACCACCCCCGATCCCGCGGCGGCTCCTGCGCCCAAAGCCGCGCCTCCCCCGATCCAAGGCAGAACCGTCAAGGCCACCGAGCGCAGTTTCCCGCGCTTTTTGCGAGTCACGGGCCAGCTCACCGGGCAGCGTGATGCCGTGGTGGCGGCGGACTCCACCGGACGAGTGATGACAGCCCCGGTGGAGCGTGGATCCATCGTGAAAGCGGGCGATGTTTTGGCCACTCTGGATGACCGCCAGGCCAAGCTTTCCCTGGCAGAAGCCAACGCCTCCGCCGAGCTGGCCAAGTCCCGTTTAGCCCTGGCTAAAAACGAACAGGAGCGCAACAAACCTCTGGCGGAGAAAAAGGCCGTGGCCGATGCGGATTATCAAAAACTTTTGACCGAAGTCTCCGCCCGTGAGGCAGAGTTAGCGGGGGCTGTTTCCCGCCAGGAACAGGCGCAAAAGACCCTGGACGACTGCACCATCCGCGCGGTGGCTGGCGGCGTGGTGGCGGAGCGCATGGTGGACCCGGGCGAATACGTTCGCGTGGATTCCGCCGTGGCGCGTGTGGTGGATCAATCCACGATGCGCCTGGTGCTGAATGTGCCCGAGACGGAGGTGGGCGGGCTGGAGATCGGCCAGACGGTGGAGTTCACCACGGCTGCTTTTGCCGGTCAGACTTTTAAGGGCAAACTCAAGTTCCTCGGCGCGGCCATGCGCGAGGCCTCGCGTGACCTCGTCATCGAGGCCGCTGTGGACAATGCGGATGGCAAGCTGCGCGCGGGATTCTTTTGTGATGCGCGCATTCAGATGCGCGAGGAAAAGGCCGTGGCTGTGCCCGAAGATGCCCTGCGCATTGAAGGCTCACGCCGCAAGGTTTTTGTCGTGACGCCAGAATCCAATACGTTGTCCGAGCGGCTCGTGGAAGTGGGCGATACCCGCGAAGGTTTCACTGAGATCCGTAAGGGCGTGGTGAAGGACGAAGCCGTGCTGGTGAAACCGCCAGCCGAAGCCACCGATGGCCTGCCCTTCCAACCGAAGGCTTGAGATTGACTCTGAAACTTAGCGCCCCCTCCCCCCATGCAATGGCTCGCCGCAATCTCTGTTAAACGCCCGGTCTTCGCCAGCGTTCTCATCCTCGTCTTCGTGGTCGTGGGTGTGCTGGGTTACACGAAACTGCCGGTGGACCGATTCCCCAAAATTGACTTCCCCACGGTCAGCATCGTCACGCGCCAGGACGGCGCGACGCCGAAGGAAATTGAAACAGAAATCACCGACAAGATCGAAGAGGCCGTCAATACCGTAGCAGGCATTGACGAGCTGCGTTCCATCTCCAGTGAGGGCATCTCCCAGGTGCTCGTCACCTTCGTTCTGGAAAAGAACATCGATGTGGCCGCCCAGGAGGTGCGTGACCGCATCGCCCGTGTCATTCCGGAACTGCCGGAGGATGTGGATGCACCCATCATCGAGAAACTGGATCCCGATGCCGCGCCCATTTTGAACATCGCCCTGGTCGCCAACAAACCGGTGCGCGAGATCACCGAGTATTCCGATAAGATCCTGCGCCGCCAGCTTGAGAGCGTTCCCGGCGTGGGGCAGATCACCCTGTTAGGGGGTCGCCTGAGGCAGATCAATGTTTGGTTAGACCCCATGCGGCTGCGGTCCTACAACCTGACCGCGACGGATGTGCAGCGGGCCCTGCGCGCACAGAACGTGCAGATCCCTGCTGGTACCGTGAAAAACGCCGCGAGTGAGGCTGGCTTCCGCGTGCTGGGAAAGGCGCGCAGCATGGATGAAATCAACATGCTGGTGGTCACCGAAAACAGTGGCGGCCTGGTGCGCATGCGCGATGTCGCCCGCGTGGAAGACGGGGCGGAAGAACAGCTCACCGTCGCCCGCAACAATGGCGTTCCCTCCGTGGTCCTGTCCATCCGTAAGCAGAGCGGTACCAATACCGTGGCGGTGGTGGATGCGGTGAATGAAAAACTGGCCGATGTCAAAAAACTGCTGCCGGAGGGCTACAATGTCGAGGTCGTGCGAGATACCTCCACCGTCATCCGCACCAGCGTCCATGCGGTGAAAGAGCATTTGGTTCTCGGGGCCCTTTTTGCTGCCATCGTGGTGCTTGTCTTCTTGGGCAACTCCCGCGCCACCCTCATCTCTGCGCTCGCCATTCCCACGTCCATCATTGCCGCCTTCGGCATCATGTGGGCGCAAGGCGTAACCTTGAACGTCATCAGCCTCGTCGCCCTCGCTCTAGCGGTAGGCATCGTGATTGATGACGCCATCATCGTGGTGGAAAACATCTTCCGTCACATGGAGGACAAAGGGGAAGACTCGTACACGGCCTCCATTGAAGGGCCGAAGGAGATCGGCCTCGCCGTCATGGCCACCACCTTATCTCTGCTCGCCGTGTTTGTCCCTGTGGCCTTCCTCAGCGGCATCGTCGGCATGTTCTTAAAGAGCTTCGGCCTGACCATGGCCTTTGCCATCGCGGTCTCACTTTTGGTTAGCTTCACCCTCACGCCTTCGCTTTCCGCCCGCATGTTCAAGAACGGTCACGGCACCCGTTTTGACCGCTGGCTGGAGCATCTGGTGAATATCTTCTACAAGCCCGTGGAAAAGGTGTACATGGTGCTGCTGCGTTTTTCCATGCGCCACCGCTGGGTCATCGTGCTGGCCTGCATCGGTATCCTGGCCTGCATGCCCATCCTGATGAAGACCGTGCAGAAGAGCTTCCTGCCGCCGGTGGAAGAGGCCGAGTTCGTGGTGAACATCCGCACGCCCGAAGGCACCAGCCTCGCCGCGACGGACCTCATGGTGGAGCGCTTTGCCCGTGAGGTGCGCAAGCTGCCCGGTGTGGATGGCACCCTCCTCACCATCGGTGACAATGACCAGCGCACGCCCAACCTAGCAGGCATCTTTGTCCGCCTCAATGACCCCGCTTTGCGCCAAGACCAGCAGACGCTCATGGATCGTGTGCGTCAGGAGATCGTGCCGAACTTCCCCAAAGAATGGCGCATCAGCGTGCTGGCCGTGCCGCCTTTCAACACAGGGGCCTCCAGCGCTAACGTACAGTATTTCATTGCGGGTCCAGATCTGGACGTGCTCACCCGCGCCACTCAGCAGGTGATGGAAGAAGTGAAGGACCTGCCCGGTCTGCGAGATCTGGACAGCTCCCTCATCGCGGGCAAACCCGAAATCTCCGGCACGGTGAACCGCAACAAGGCTGGGGAAATGGGGGCCAGTATCGCCGACATTTCCAACACCCTGCGCCTGCTTGTCGGAGGTGTGGACGTGTCCACCTATGACGATGGTGGCGAGCAGTATGACATTCATCTTCAGGCCGAAGAAACTTACCGCAACACCAGTGAGATCCTGAACCTGCTCACCGTGCCTTCACTGAAAGCAGGCCCAGTGGCCATCTCTAACCTGCTCACCCTGGACGATACGGATAGCCCCTCACAGATCAATCGTCTCAACCGCCGCCGCCAGGTCACCATCACCGCGAACAACGCCCCTGGCGTGGGTGAAACCCAGATCATGGACGGCATCTCCGCCGCGGTGAATCGTCTGAATCTCCCAGCTGACTATGCCAGCGGCAGCACGGGCAGGTCCAAGGAAATTGCCAAAGCTAGCAAAGCCTTTGGCGTCGCGTTCCTGATGGCTTTTATCTTCATGTACCTCATTCTCGCTGCCCAATTTGAGAGCTGGATCCACCCCTTCACCATCCTGCTGGCGCTGCCGCTGACGCTGCCCTTCGCCATCTTGTCACTCATTTTGTTCAGCCAGTCCGTGAATATATTTTCCATGCTCGGCATTCTCGTGCTCTTCGGCATGGTGAAGAAAAATGGCATCCTACAGATTGATCACACGAATCAATTGCGTGAAAAAGGCATGGATCGCCTGGAAGCCATTCTTTTGGCCAACAAGGAACGTCTCCGCCCTATCTTGATGACCACCCTCGCCTTCGTCGCTGGCATGGTGCCGATGATGACTGCCACAGGCGTGGGCGCTGCGTATAACAACGCCACCGCTGGCGTCATCCTCGGCGGACAGAGCCTTTCCCTGCTGCTCACCCTGCTGGCCACGCCTGTCATCTATTCGCTCTTTGATGACATGATCCACTTCCGCGAAAATCGCCGGAATAAACGCGCGGCCAAAGCGGCAGCGAAGTCCGCCGCGCCTGTCTCAGGCACCGCCTCCGTCTAATTTTCACCCCCAGCGCCATGCTCAAACGCTCTTCGCTTTTCATTGCCGCCCTAACCCTTAGCGCCTGCACCGTCGGGCCCGACCACACTCCGCCGGACCTCACGGACATCACCCCCGCCAAGTGGCGCTGGCAGACCGCCGTGCCGCGTGACGACGCCCCACGTGGCGAGTGGTGGAAGATTTTCCGCGAGCCTGAGCTGGACCGCCTAGAGGCCCTCGCCCTGCAAAGCAGCCCCTCCCTGCAGGCCGCCGCCGCCCGGGTGGACCAGGCCCGCGCCGCCGCCCGCATCAGCACCTCCTCCTGGCTACCGGATGTGCGCCTCAATGGTGACGGCAAGCGCGAGCAGACCTCCGGCAACCTACCCACCCCTATCCCGGTGGACATCCCACGCGGGCGGGTGAATAGCTTCAGCACAATTCTGGACCTGAGTTATGAAATCGACTTTTGGGGCAAGATCCGCCGCGAAGTGGAAAGCGCACGCGCCACGGCCGATTCCACCTCCGCCAGCTATCATAATGCCATCCTGACTCTGACTGGCGATGTTGCTGCGCAATACTTTTTGTTACGCGCTGCTGATGCCGAACTGAGCGCCCTGCGCCGCACCATCGCCCTGCGGGACAAGTTTAAAAATCTCCTGAATGACAAGTTCAAGGCCGGAGCCATCCCAGAAACCGACTACGCCCGCGCCGTCACCGAGGTGGCCACCGCCAAGGCCGAATTGGCCGATGTGAAACGCCAGCGCCAGGAGGCCAGCGACACCCTGGCCCTCCTCTGCGGCCAACCCGCCAGCAGCTTCACCGTGCGGGAAAACCCCATCGGTGCCAAGGCCCCTCCTGTGGTCCCCGCAGGCCTGCCCGCCTCTGTGCTGGAGCGCCGTCCTGACATCGCCGCCGCAGAGCGCATAGTCGCCGCTCGCAATGCCGATGTCGGCGTGGCCATCTCCGCCTACTTCCCCGCCGTGAAGCTCACCGGCACGGCTGGATACCTCAGCAATGAAGTGGATACCCTGCTAGGAGCCGACAGCCGCGTCTGGAGCCTCGGCCCGAGCGTCAGCCTGCCCATCAGCGGCCTCACCGTCATCAAGTTCAACGTCCGCCGCCAGAAGGCCGCGCGTGAGGAAGCCATCGCCAACTACCGCCAGGCCGTGCTCAGCGCCATCCGCGACGTGGAAACCAGCCTTGCCCAAACCCGCTACCTGCGCGAGCAAGCCGGTGCCATCAGCGAAGCCCTCGCCGCCTCCACCAAGGCCACCGGCCTCGTCCAGGAATCCTACGAGCGCGGCACCCTCAGTTACTTCGAGTACCTCGACGCCGAACGCACCCGCCTCCAGACGGAACGCCAGACCGCCCAAATCTCCGCCCAACGCCACATCTCCACCGTCCGCCTTATCAAGGCACTGGGGGGTGGGTGGTGAGGGGGTAAATCAGAAGGGTGACATTCTTGGGAAATTTTGCTTTAAAGCAAGGACGGCCATGTAAGTCATCCAAGCAAAGCCTGCCCAACCTAGCAAACGTTCCAGGGGCTTGGTGCACAGCACCCCCAGGAGCAATCCCGGCAAAGCTAGCCAAAAAACGGTGATTAAGTTCAATATCGAATCGGCTTCTAGGCCGCGTCCACAAACGATCATGGGATTCATCGACACAGCCAGGATCAGGCATGACAGCCAAGGTCCGGCGATTGCAAAAAAATCAATCCACCCCTGCGCGGTTTCTGAGATGCGGAGGATTTTCATAGCACGATTCGATCTCCATTTTACCTAAAAAGCCCCGCAAGCGGTAGCGGCGAATTTGTTTGCAGATTACCTCACAGCTTTCTTCCCCATGAGTCTCCTCACCAATCACAGGGAGATGGACCTCTTTTCCCCCACCCCGCCATTTGCCAGAGAGGCCTTTCGCCTCTAATCTCGGGGACAAGACATGGATTGCCGACAGGAAGAGATCGTTCAGAGCCTCATGACCTCATACAAGGAGGTCGGCGGGATCAACCACGTGGATTGCGGGGCTTTGCCGTCCAAACAGGCGATCGCCACGCTCTGTGAAGACCTGCTGCAGGTGCTTTTCCCGGGGTTTTACTCTCAAGATGCGGTCTCCTCCCATGACCTGGAGCTGATGACGCATGAGCTGGTGGCCAGCACGCGGGAGCGGCTGCGCACGGAGATCCGCCGAAGTCTGCGCCTGCGTGACCAGACGGGCAATCACCACGAGGAGGCGATGAAGCTGGTCTGTGATTTCATGGTGAAGCTGCCCGAGGTGCGGCGGCTATTGCAAACGGACGTGCAGGCTGCCTATGAAGGCGACCCTGCGGCGCGGAGCTATGAGGAGATCATCCTGGCCTACCCAGGCCTGGAGGCCATCGCCATCCAGCGCACAGCGCACCAGCTTTACAGCATGGGCGTGCCGCTGATCCCCCGCATGATGACGGAATGGGCCCATGGCCGCACAGGCATCGACATCCACCCCGGGGCCCAGATCGGCAGCCACTTTTTCATCGATCACGGCACGGGTGTGGTGATCGGCGAGACGTGCAGCATCGGCACCCGGGTGAAGCTTTACCAAGGCGTGGGTCTCGTGGCGCGCTCCCTGGCCCAAGGGCAAGCGCTGGCTGGGAAGAAACGCCACCCCACCATCGGAGATAACGTCACCATTTACGCTGGGGCCACGATTGTCGGTGGAGATACGGTGGTGGGTGCCCGCAGCACCATCGGCGCGAACGTTTTCCTGATGGAAAGCGTGGCCGAAGATATGATCTACGCCCTGGGTGACCAGGAGCACCGCATCCGCGACCGCAAGAACACACCATTGACCAAAGTGCCTAAAACGGCCGATTCTGATAAGGCCTGATGCCCCCGTCCATGCTGAACCTTTCCCAGCTCGTTCTCGACTTTCAAGCCGGCATCCGCGGCAGCCTAGCCGAGCGTGCCCTGGCCCGCCCGCTGTATGCAGAGCCTGCACCCGAGGCCCCGGCTGCCCCAGTGAAGGAAGAAAATGGCAATCTGCGGGACGTTGAGCTGACGGAACTGTGCCAGCAGTTGCTGCACAGCATTGATCTCGCGGGCGCGGCCAAGCTGGTCTCCGTACAATGGAACAGCCGGCTGCGCAGCACCGCCGGTTACGCCAGCTTTCCCTCTTGGAAGATTGAGCTGAATCCGAAGTTGCAGGAATTCGAGGGCCAGGTAGACCGCACGATGCGGCATGAATTGGCCCATCTGGTGGCCTATCACCGGGCAGGACGCCGACGCATCGAACCTCACGGTCCAGAGTGGCAGCAGGCCTGTGCTGACCTGGGCATCCCCGGTGAAAGTGCGCGCCATCGCCTGCCCCTACCCCGCCGAGAGGTGAAAAGGAACTACGCCTATGCCTGCGCCCACTGTGGCCTCACCGTCCAGCGGGTGCGTAAATTCAGCCGTTACACGGCCTGTCGCGAGTGCTGCGGCAAGTACAATGGCGGCCAGTATGATGCGAAGTTCCGCTTTGTGCTGATCCAGGATCTGCGCAGCAAGGAGTGAGAGCCTACTCGCGCCACAGCCGTCCCTGGCCAGTGCGGAAGGAACGCTCCAGACTGGCGTGCAGAGAGTTCAGTCGTTCCTCGCTGGACAAGACGAACTCCACGGTGTGCGCATGGGTGGAGATGGGGTAACTTTTCACCACCTTGGGCGTGGTCAAAGTGGGGGAGACGCGAGAGGCGGCGTCCTTCATCATCTCACGCGCCTTATCAATGGCCTGCTGCCCAGCCCCGATGACACCGCCGCCCTCCAGGCGCACGGGCTCGAGGTAATAAAAGCGCACGGTCATGTTGGAGTTCATGGTGAGATTCACCTCCACCACACGGGCGGTGCCATCGGCCACGTACTCGTGTTTGGACAGTGCCAAAATCTGCGTGCAGCGAACGAGGTAACTGCCACCCGACAGTTTGCCATCCCACAGCCCGTCTCGGGTGACCTCCTCTTGGTTAGGGCTGGCGGGGGTGGCCGGGGCGCTGTTTTGAGCGATGGCGGAGGCGCTGCCTAACAAGGACAAGAGGGCGAAAAAGAGGAATTTCATGGGCATGGAAAGTGTGAAGGCAATCCGCCCGATTGTAAACCGGCCTGTGAGAGATCGTTCCGAAGCCTTTATATCCATGGTTCATTAGTCCATCTCGATTCCTGAAACCCAGTGATCCAGGGAATCAGAACATCCCAAACCCATAGCAGGATTGTCCATTTAGATTTTTCAATGGGCAGCGTATAACTCTGGAACGCACGATCTAACCTTATGTTTAAATTTTCCGGCGATGGCTCCATCACCACCTGCGATGGTGTGACAAGGCGCGACTTTTTACAAGTCGGCATGCTCGGTGCCCTGGGGCTGACGTTGCCCAGGTTCCAGGCCCTGAAGGCCGCAGGCAAGGTGGACTCAAAAAAGAGCCAACGCGCCTGCATCATGATCTTTAACCTGGGGGCTCCCAGCCAACTGGATCTCTGGGACATGAAACCGGATGCGCCCAGTGAAATTCGCGGCCCCTTCAAGCCCATCCGCACGAACAACGATGCCTTCCAGGTCTCGGAGATCTTGCCCATGCATGCGAAGATCGCGGATAAATTCAGCCTCGTGCGTTCCTGTTATCACAATGCGGCGGCGGTACATGACACGGGCCATCAGATGATGCAGACCGGCCGCCTTTTTACCGGTGGGGTGAATACACCGCACGTTGGCTGCGCAGCGGAGTTTTTGTTAGGCCGCCGTTCCGACCTGCCCGCACACGTCATTCTGCCAGAAACCATGGGCCCCACGGGAGGCAACATGCCGCATGGCCAGGACGCCGGCTTTTTGGGCAAGGCCTACGATCCCTTTGTCCTGAACTCCGATCCCTCCACCGCCGACTTTAAAGTGCCTGACTTGCTGCCGCCGAAGGAGATCGGCGAGGTGCGCCTGGAACGCCGACGCCAGATGCGGGAACTGGTGGACAGTTCCGTGAAAAACTTCGAATCCAGCGAACAGGCCAAGCTGATGGATTCAAACTTTGCTTCGGCCTACCGCATCATGACCAGTTCACAGGCACGTGAGGCCTTTGACCTGACCAAAGAGCCGATGAAGGTGCGCGAACGCTACGGCCTGAATCGTTTTGGCCAGAGCTGCCTTCTCGCCCGTCGCCTCGTCGAACGTGGCGTGCGCATGGTGACGGTGAACACCTTCATCACGGTCTTTGGCGAGATCACCTGGGACATCCACGGCAGCAAGCCCTTCACCAGCATCGAAGGCATGCGCGACATCGTGGCACCCATGTATGACCAGGGCTACACAGCGCTGATTGAGGACCTTTTTCAACGCGGCATGCTGGATGATACGATGGTGACCTGCTTGGCTGAATTTGGCCGCACACCGAAAGTGAATCCTGCGGGTGGCCGCGACCACTGGCCAAACTGCTGGACCGTCAACTTCGCCGGCGGCGGTGTCAAAGGCGGTCAGGTCATCGGCAAAAGCGACGAGATCGGCGCTTATCCTGCGGAGCGTCCGGTGGACCCAGGTGAGATCGTCGCGACGATCTACGAGAGCCTCGGCATTGACCTCCACACGGAACTCCCTGGCCCGCAAGGCAGGCCGTATCCCGTCGTGGACTTTGGCAAGCAGAGCATCAAGGAGCTGTTCGCCTAACCCAAGGAACGCCCTCATTCATTCCCGTCTCCGACTGTTCCGTTATGCTTTTGAAGCGTCTATTATTCTTGTCACTGATCGCCCCCGCCGGGCAGATGATCTGCCATGCCGAAGCGCCCAGCTTTCGCAATGAGGTGCAGCCCATTTTGACCCGTTTTGGCTGCAACATGGGGGCTTGTCACGGTGCAGCAGCAGGCCAGGGCGGCTTCCGGCTTTCCCTACGCGGCTTTGATGATGAAGGCGATTACCTGTCCGTCACTCGTTCAGCCATGGGCCGACGCATCAATGGCGATGATCCAGCGCGCAGCCTGCTGCTTTTGAAGGCGATCAAAACCGTGCCGCACAAGGGTGACAAACGCTTTGATATGGACTCCGAGGCCTACCAAACTTTGGTAAATTGGATTGCCCATGGGGCACCCGGTCCGAAGAAAGAAGATGCGCGTTTGGTCTCTCTTGAAGTTTCGCCCAAACAAGTTCTTAGCAAACCGGGCAGCCAACAGCAGCTCAAGGTGCTGGCCAAATTCAGCGATGGTCGCAGCGAAGACGTGACCCGCTGGGCCAAATTCAATGCGGTGAACGCCAGCGTGGCCACCGTGGATGATCAGGGGCTGGTGAAAGTCACGGGCTCCGGTGAAGGCACCGTCAGCGCGTGGTACCTCAGCCGGCTGGACATCGCCATCGTTAGCGTGCCGCAGGAAGGTGCAGCGGATGAGACGCTCTTCGCCCAGCTCAAGCCGCGGAATTTTGTGGATGAGTTGGTGTTGGAAAAACTACGCGCTCTAAACATCCCCCCGTCTCAGCGCTGCACGGATGGCGAATTCATCCGTCGCGCGCATCTTGACACCATTGGTGTGCTGCCCACCGCCGAAGAAACTCGCACTTTCTTGGCGGATACCCAGCCTAACAAAAGAGATCGCCTGATCGAATCCTTGCTCAAACGCCCAGAGTTCGTGGATTACTGGTCGCACCGCTGGAGTGATCTGCTGCTGGTGAACAGTGACAAACTCACTCCAGAAGGCATGTGGGCCTACTACCACTGGATTCGCAGCCGTGTGGCCGCGAATACCCCTTGGGATGTCATGGTCAAAAGCCTGCTCACCGCCACGGGCAGCACGCTGGAAAATGGCGCGGGCAATTTCTTCCTGCTGCATGACGAGCCGACGCGCCTTTCTGAAACCGTTTCCGTCGCCTTCCTCGGCACGGCCATGAACTGCGCCAAATGCCACAATCACCCATTGGAAAAATGGACCAATGATGAGTACTTCGCCTTTGCCAATCTCTTCTCACGGGTCCGCACCAAGAATGGGGCCACCGCCGATGAACGAGTCGTTTTCAGTGCCACAGAGGGCGATCTGGTACAGCCTCTCACAGGCAAACCTCAGCCGCCGCGAGCCCTTGAAGTCACGCAAGCAGTCTCCATGACCGCGCCTGAAGATCGCCGTGTGCCCATGGCGGCCTGGCTGACATCTCCCGACAACCGGCTCTTCAAGCGGACGATCACCAATCGCGTGTGGGCGAATTTCTTCGGCGTCGGCTTGGTCGAATCTGTGGACGACATCCGCATCACCAATCCTGCCAGCAATGAAAAGCTTCTCGATGCCGCATGTGATCACCTGGTTAACCACAAGTTTGATCTCAAGTCACTGATGCGTGTCATCCTGCAAAGCGAGACCTATCAGCGCAGCAGCGAGACGATTTATCAAAACGAGAAGGACACCCGCTATTACAGCCACTTCTACCCACGTCGTTTGAAAGCTGAAATCCTGTTGGATTCGGTGGCCCAGGTGACCGCTGTGCCCACAACCTTCAACATTGACCGTCGCAATGCCAACAAAGGCACCAAGGACACCTATCCCATGGGTTTCCGTGCCTTGCAGCTTCCCGATTCCAACATCGCCAGCTACTTCCTGAAAAGCTTTGGCCGCGCCGACCGCATCGCCACCTGCGAATGCGAACGCACCAATGAACCCAGCATGGCCCAGGCCTTGCACATCGCCAATGGCGACACCTTGAATGACAAACTTGCCGCTAAGGACAACCGTGTGGACCAACTGCTAAACTCCCAGCAGCCTAACGAGAAGCTGGTTCAAGACGCTTACCTCATTGCCCTGGCACGACAGCCGACCGACACCGAGAAAAACAAAGCCACTGAGCTCCTCGCTAGCGCGCCCCCCACCGACCGTCGCGCCACTCTCGAAGATCTCTTCTGGAGCCTCATGAGCTCGAAGGAGTTTTTGTTCAATCACTGAATCATGCCCCCTCGTCTGGAGTTCGCTCATCCAGTCGCTCTTTCAAATCCATTGGATTTCTCGCCGTATGCCAGACCAAAACCACGACCACCCATCCCTCATGAATGCGGAAGTAAACCGCATAAGGGAATGGCTTGATCAGGATACGTCTGAACTGACGATAGACGGGTCTGTGAATAGGAGCATCCCGCAAAATCTCGGGAAGATAACTGTAAAACGAGGCGAGGAAACGATCTCCAAGGGTTTTGCCCCCACAGTGATCATACCACTCGACCCCTTGTTCGATGTCCTCCAAGACCTCAGGAAGAATGCGCAAGTTCATCAGATGCGCTTCGCATTTATCCGAGCCTGGAATTCTTCCAATGTGAGCGCACGCAAAGGATCTTTTTCAAAACGTTCCCAGCGTGCATTCAGCTCTCGCTTCTCGGCATCCAAAACTTCCAGTTCTGATTCAACATCCATCATGGATTCCCAAATTTCATCCACGAGCAAAAGCTTTTCGCGCACTGGAAGTGCACGCACTTGTGAGAAGTCAGCCAGAGTCATGACTCAATATCTCCCTTTTCTCTTCCACTTTCAACTGCTGCTTTCAGGGCTGGTTTTGACCTTTTCCAGCACAGTTTTCGCCCAGGAACCCATCTCCTATGAAAAGCAAATCCTGCCGATCTGGGATGCTTACTGCATGGACTGCCATGGCGCGGATGATCCAGATGGAGGCTTTGCCTTGGACACCTTTGCGGCCCTGATGAAGGGCGGCGAGGAAGGAGTCTCCGTGGTGGCAGGCAAGGCGGATGAGAGCCTGCTGGTGAAGTTTCTGGAAGGTCGTTCGGGACGTGGTGGCAAGAATGAATTCATGCCTCCAGGCAAGCGCGACAAGCTGAAGGCAGAAGAAATCGCCCTCATCAAAGCTTGGATCAATGGAGGGGCCAAAGGACCGATCTTAGCGGATAAACCAGCAGCACCCCGTGAAGTCATCACGCCCAAAATTGCTCCTCAGGTGGCTCCGAAGCGATCCATCCAAGCGGTGGCCTTTTCGGATGCGGTAAAGCTCATCGCCGTTGGCCGATATGGCGAGGTGGAACTGGTGAATCCAGTCACGAGGGCAGTGATTCGGAAATTGGCAGGCTTCAAAGGTCGAGTTAATGCCCTCACCTTTTCAGCCGATGGGGCGACCCTTTATGCCGCCGGTGGTGAGGCAGGGATTGCAGGCGATGTGCGTGCGTGGAAAACAGTGGACGGCGCTGAATTAAAAACTTTTGTCGGCCACACAGATGCCTGCTATTCGCTCGCTTTATCTCCCGATGGCAAAGTCTTGGTGACAGGGGGCTATGATCAAAAGATCCGCCTTTGGGATGTTGCCAACGGATCTGAAATCAAGCTGCTGAAGGGTCACAATGGCAGTGTCAATGGCCTGGCTTTTCGGCCGGACGGGAAGGTTCTGGCGAGCGCCAGTGCGGACCGCACAGTAAAGCTTTGGAGCATGCCCGATGGCGCTCGATTGGATACCCTTTCTCAGCCCTTGAAGGAACAGACCGCCGTACTTTTCAGTGCGGATGGCAAAGAGATTTTTGGAGTCGGCATGGACAGCCGCATTCGCGTGTGGCAGATCAGCACCAAGGCGAAGGAAGGCAGCAACAGCATCACCACCTCTCGCTTTGCTCATGAGGGTGGCATTCTTGGGCTGACGTTATCTCGCGATGGCAAGACCCTGGCCACTAGTGCCACGGACCGCTCCATGAAAGTCTGGGATGCTGCCAGCCTAACCGAAAAGAAGGTGCTGGAAAAACAGCCTGACTGGACACCCGCACTGGCCTTTGCAGAAAACGGGCAACTCTTCAGCGGTCGCGCCGATGGCAGCCTTGGGGTGTATGACACCGCCACAGGTCAACCCATCGTGATGGCAAAGCCTGCCGCCAAACCCAAGATGGCCGTCAAGTCTGAGCTGACCCGTATCCTGATGCCCGCGCTGCAAAGCGGCGGCACAGTGACCTTGAATGTGCAGGGCAAGAACCTCGAAGCCAACCCGCAGGTACTGTTTAATCACCCTGAGATCAAGGGTGTCATCGTGGCTGATTCCATCAAGCCCACTCAATTGCGAATCCGCGCCACAGCGCCTGCCACGCTTCCACGCGGAGTTTATGAAATGTGGCTGAAAACGACGCATGGTGAGACCGCCCGGATGAAGGTTTATGCGGATGATCTTTCCCCTGTCGCCACCAACGCCACGACCTTTGAAAAGGGACCGCTGACCGTGAGCCAACTGCCCGCCAGCTTGTGGGGAACGCTTGCGGAAACGGGCCAACAGGATGTTTATCAGATCAGCGTCAAGGCAGAGGAAGAACTCGTCTTTGACCTCGCCGTTCAGCAGATCGGCAGCACGGCCAAATCTCCGCGCTTGGAGATTCTGGATCCTGACCTCAACGTGCTGCTGCTCAATCGCGGTTTGGATCCCGGCAGCGATCCATTCATCGCCTGGAAAGCGCCGAAGGATGGTACTTATCTGGTCCGTGTCAGCAACACCACCCTAGATGGCAGTGCGGGGCATCTCTATCGCCTCACCGTGGGTACCCTACCCTATGTCACAGGCTGGCAGCCGCTCTCAGTGGCACTCTATCAAGAGACATCCGTGCGACTGACAGGACACCATCTGGACCAAGTGCCCGAGATCAAGGTGAAAGGCGAAGCCGTAGGATCACTCAGCGTGCCCATGCCTTCACAGGGCGTGCGTTTGCGAGTCTCGCCGAGCGTGCAGGTCAAGGCGCTGCCGCAGGCTGAAGAGACAGAACCGAATGACGAATTTGCCAAGGCTCAAACTTTAACTGCCCCTGGTATAATGAACGGTCGGCTGCTTTCCAAGAACCCTCTTGGGGACACGGATCACTTTGTCTTCGAGGCAAAGAAAGGGGAGTCCTGGATCATTGAAACCCTCGCTGCCATGGCAGGCTCACCCGCTGACACGAAAATCGAAGTGCTGGACGCCCAAGGACAGCCCGTGCCACGCATGCTAATGCAGGCGGTGCGCGACAGCTACAACAACTTCCGCAGCGTGGATGCAAATAACCCAGACATCCGCCTGCAAAACTGGGAGGAGATGGAGCTCAACGAGTACGTTTATTTCAATGGCGACATCATGAAGACCTTCCGCATGCCGCGCGGACCAGACAGCGGCTTTTTGTTCTACTCGACCGACGGCAAGCGCCGCTCCTACTTTGACACCAGCACCACCAGTCATGCGCTGGATGAGGCTTGTTATACCGTCCTCCCACACCCTCTTGGCACCGCCTTGGTCCCAAATGGCCTGCCTGTCTTCACCCTGAACTACAGCAATGACGATGAAGGCACCCGCAAGCTGGGTCGCGATTCACGACTCACCTTCACAGCCCCAGCGGATGGCCGTTACATCGTCCGCGTCACGGATACACGCAGTTTGTTAGGCGAACGCTTTGTGTATTCACTGATCATCCGCCAACCCGCACCTGATTTCACCCTTACCGTAGATACAAACAAGGTCATTGCCATCCCTGCCCGCTCCTCCATCGGTTTTGCCGTCAAGGCAGACCGCCAAGATGGCTTCGAAGGCCCCATCCGTGTGGACATCGCTAATGTGCCTGAGGGTTACTACGCCTCGTCACCGGTTTTCATTGAAGAAGGCCACACCCTCGCCACGGGCAGTCTGCATGCTCTACCCACGGCGAAGGCCGATGCGGATTGGAGCAAGGTCACGGTGACCGCCACGGCAGACATCGGAGGCAAAGCTGTCTCTCACAACATCCCCAACTTTGGCAAACTCACTTTGGGTCCTGCGCCAAAGTTCATCGTATACCTGGAGCCTGAAGTGGATGGCAAGCCCGTGAAGCGGGAAGACACGCAGGAGGCCAAGCCTTTGGAGATTACCCTTGTTCCGGGCCAGACGGTAAAGGCGTGGATTCGCGTGGAGAGAAACAGCTTTGACGACCTCATCAACTTCGATGTCCACAACCTCCCGCATGGCGTCATCATTGACGATATCGGTCTCAATGGGGTGCAGGTGCGGGCGAAGGAAAACGAGCGGCCGATTTACTTCCGCTGTTCCAACTGGGTGGCGGATCAGGATCGTCTCTGTCACGTGGCCATGGCCTCTGCCCGAGCGGAACAAGACAGTGCAGGGGTGGTCACCAGCTTTCCCGTCCTGCTAAAAATCCGCAAAGAGGCGGGCGTGGCCGCGCGCTAAAGGTTTTCCTCGCAATGAAGGCTCAGGTGATCACGTTCATGCTCTGCCATGAAGTTTGCCCCGAGTCTTTCTCTCTTCTTATCCACGCTGTCGCTACACGCTGAGCTGCGCCTTCCCGCCGTCATTGGCGACAATATGGTGATACAGCAAAAGCAAGCCAACCCCATCTGGGGCTGGGACACACCAGGAACCGAGGTCACCGTCAAATTCGCGGGCCAAACCAAGACCGCAAAGGCAGATGACAAGGGCAAGTGGACTGTGAAGCTGGATAGCGTGCCTGCGAATGCCAAACCTGCGACCCTTTCCATCCAAGGCACGACGGCCAAAGATCTGAAAAACGTGCTGGTGGGAGAAGTATGGATCTGCTCCGGCCAGTCCAACATGGGTTTTACAGTGGACCGCACCTGGACGGCGGATTTGGACATGGCCCAGGCCAAATATCCACTCATTCGCCTCATCTCCGTGCCACAGGTAGGCACGCAAGATATTCAAGATAACTTCCAAGGTCAGTGGGAGGAGTGCTCCCCTGCCACGGTCGGCAGCTTCAGCGCGGTGGGTTATCACTATGGCCGCGTGCTGCATGAGATGTTAGGCGTGCCAGTGGGCCTGATTGACAACGCCTGGGGTGGCAGCGCCGCCGAGGCCTGGGTGAAACGTGATCTGCTGGAAAAAGATGCGCGTTTCAAAGACATCATTGAGCGCTGGCAAAAGACTGAGTCCACCTTCACTCAGGAAGACTTCGACAAACAAGTGGCTGCTCATCAGGCCAAAGCTGAGGCCTGGGCCGTTGCGCGCAAAGAAGCTATCAAAGCAGGCAAGCCGCTGCCACCCCCGCTTTCCCGTGCCCCACAAAATCCGATGAAGGGCCAACACCGCCCCGGCAATTTGTACGCAGGCGTCCTCCACCCGACCATCGGCTACGGCATCAAGGGCGTGATTTGGTACCAGGGCGAAAGCAATGCGAGCCGCGCCAAGGAATACCGCGATCTTTTCCCCTTCATGATTCAGCATTGGCGCAATGAGTGGAAGCAGGGCGACTTCCCTTTCTACTGGGTGCAGTTGGCCGATTTCAAAGACTATGTGACCGCCCCTGGCGACAGTGAGTGGGCCGAGCTGCGTGAAGCGCAGACGCTGACGATGAGCAAGCTGCCTAACACCGGTGAGTGCGTGATCACCGATTTAGGTGAAGCCAATGACATCCACCCCAAAAATAAACGCGACGTGGCCGAGCGCCTCGCCCGCTGGGCGCTGGTGAAGGACTATGGATTCAAGCTCCCCTACCGCAGCCCGACCTACAAGAGCGTGAAGTTTGAAGACGGACAAGCCATCCTCACCTTTGACCATGCCGAGTCTGGCCTGCGTGTGGTGGATGTGGATGAAGTGCGCGGTTTTGCCATCTGCGGTGAAGACCGCCAGTGGGTGGCGGCGGATGCGGTGATCCTGCCAGACAACAAGCAAAGTCCTCGCACCCCACGGGGCAACCAGATTGCCGTGAGCAGCAAACAAGTGGCCAAGCCTGTGGCCGTGCGCTTTGCCTGGGCGGACAATCCGGTGGCCAATGTCTATTCCGCCGAGGGCCTACCCGTGAACCCCTTCCGCACCGATGACTTCCCCATGATCACCGATCCGGCGAACCCCAACAGTACCGCCGCCCAGGCCGCAAAACGTCTGGAAGAAGTACGTCTCCGTTCGGAAGCCACTAAAAAGAAGCTAGAGGCGACGAAAAAACAGGTCGAGGCCCTCAAGAAGAAGGCTCTCTGATAGGTTTCGTTTGCGTGCAGGCATTCGTGTTTCACTCTCGCTGTCATATGTCCCGTCTTGCTCACCTCCTTTTGTTGGGTCTAGCTGTCGTCCTTACGGCCTGCAGTTCTTCCACCAGCCCGCGCCAGCAGCAGCTCATTGATTATCGGCGTATGGAGATCGCAGCCGAGACGCCAGGGGACTACTACATCGCCCGCCGTTTCCACATCGAACGCACCCACATCTGGGGCTACCTGCGCAAGCCGGGGCAGCCCTGGCATGAGGCCAAGCTGGTCATGATGAGTGAGAAGCTCATGCGCCAGCCAGACCGCTACCCAGAGCTCCCTCAGGGCGATGGCCCGGCCTTTGGCAGCGACCACAACCGCGAATATCGCATGTGGGGCCACTACTCTGGCCGCCGTGTCTATGACCCGAACAGCAACCTGTCCCTGCCTGAATTTGTGCTCCAGCGTTACGAGGTCAAAAACACTTCTCCAGGCTGGCTCTTCCATCCCGGTGAGCGCTTCAATGGCAAGCAGCTTCTGCGGGGCGAGCCAGGCTCAACTCCCTAACAGCTTAAGCTGCTCGATCAATCTGGCCACCTGCTCCGGCTGATGGCCAGCAGAAAGCGTGATTCGCAGTCTTGCACTGCCCCTGGCCACCGTTGGGAAACGGATCGCCGGCACCATCAGTCCTGCGTCACGCAGGGTCGCACTGGCGGCCATAGCGGCGGTTTCATCGCCCAGAATCAGAGGAAGAATGGCACTGGAGGAGGTATGCTCCAGCCCCAGAGAAGAGCGTACTTTCTCCACATGCGCATGAAGCAGGCTGCGTCTGCGATCCCCCTCGGCACCACGAATTAATTCCAGAGCCCGGAGTGCCGCATGGGCCACGGCTGGCAGCGCGGCGGTGGTGTAGATGAAACTGCGGGCGCGATTGATCAGCAGGTCAATCACCTGCCGAGAAGCGGCCAGATAACCGCCACTGAGGCCCAAGGCCTTGCTCAGCGTGCCCATTTGCAGCTCGATGCGCCCTTCCAGCCCCAGGGCTGCGGCGAGCCCCCTGCCCTGCGGGCCGAGTGCTCCCACCGCGTGCGCTTCATCCACCAGCAGCCAAGCGCCATAGCGATCTTTCAGTTCCACGATTTCACGCAGAGGCGCGGCATCTCCATCCATGCTGAAGATGGATTCCGTGATGATGAGCACCCGGCCCTGGGCCGTTTTCAGGAGGCGCTCTAGCTTGCCCAGATGATTGTGCGGAAATATGCGCAAGGTGGCCCCGCTGAGACGTGCCGCATCCACCAGGCAGGCATGGCTCAGCTTATCCATCAGGATGGTGTCGCCTGGACTCATTAGGGCTGGCAAAGTGCCGACCGGGACAGCGAAGCCGCTGGAAAAAGTAAGCGCGGCTTCAGCTCCCTTAAAGTCCGCCAGTGCCGCCTCCAGATCTGCATGGGGACGCAGGCTGCCGCAGACGAGACGCGAGGCACCCGAGCCCGCTCCATAACGTTCCACGCCCTCATGCAAGGCTGCCTTCAGCTCCGCCGAGGTGGCGAGCCCCAGGTAATCATTGGAGGAGAAATTGAGAAACTCCCGGCCCTCATGCTCCAGCAGGGGTCCCTGCGGCGAATCCATCGTTCGCAGTTCACGCCAGAGCCCTTCTCCGCGGAGCTGATCCAGTTGCGGCTGGATCTCCCAGCTCACTCCTTCAGCCTCCGCTCCACGATCTCATCCTTTTCCACCCCCAGGGAGACTGCTTTCTCATAGTGCCGTTTGGCCAGCTCCAGTGCAGGGGGTTTCTGGTCCAGGTAAAGCAAGGCCAGATTGAAATGGGCAATGCCATACTGAGGATTCAGTTCGATGGCGCGCTGCAGTTCATTTTGCGCGGCATCAATCCAGCCGAGATTTTTCGATGCGATGGCCAGATAGTTGTGCGCACGCGCATCGGTCGGCTCTTCATGAATGGCCCGGGTAAAGCAGGAGATGGCCCGATAAGTGTCGCCGTTGGAGGAATAGATCAGCCCCAACGCACTCCAGGACTGCGCCAGATTCGGATTGATGATCACCGACTTCTCAAAGCACTCCAGCGCCTCCTTGGTTTTCCCCGCCTGCTGTTCCACCGCGCCTAGGTTGGCCCAGGCCAGCGCATTGCGCTCGTCCAGCTTCAGCATCTCTTCATAGGCAGCGCGGGCTTCCTCCCATTTCTGTTCGCCAAAAGCCGTGGCAGCCTTTTGCGCCAAAACGGTGGTGTTGTCTGGCAATCCGACCGTTTTCCCGGGGGGAACCAGGGTCATGTTGGGCACGGCAGCAGGTATCGGCGGCTTGGCAGCCGGGGCAGAGGCTTCAGGTGCCGCAGCAGGTGGCAGGGGTGCTGGGGACTCAGGAGAAGCTGGAGCTGCAGGCGGCGTTGCCGGGGCTGGAGGGGCTGCAGGTTCCTGGGCGATCAGGCCAAACGCAGCACTCGAGAGCAAAAGGAGAAAACGGATGGAGTGAAGGGCGGGCACAGGCGAAAGATTCATGCAAAACGTCACGGGTGCAAAGATTCGATGCACTGGATGTGCCAGATGTGGAAGATTCCTGACAAAAAGAAGGATAAGGAAATCTTCTTGCGTCCTCTGCTGTTAGGATTAAGTGTTCAGGCGAACAAACGCTTTTATGTTCGACCTCAGCACCAAACTCACCGACCGCCAGCGCGAATTGCTGGAATACCTGCGCCAGTACCAGCGCGAAAACGGTGTCATGCCCAGCACGCGTGACATTCAGCGTCATTTTGGCTTCTCCAGCCAGACGGCGGCGATGAGTCACCTCCGGGCTCTCGAGAAAAAAGGAGTCATCCAGCGCCATTCCCACAAGGCCCGTGCCGTAGTGTTTCCAGAAGACCTGGAACGGGCCGAGATCCTAGACATTCCTCTGTATGGGATGATCCCCGCAGGCTATGCCAGCCCGCAGGAACAGCAAGCCGATGGATCCATTGCCGTGGATGTGAACACCTTGGGACTGGGCCGCAATGCCAAGGCATTCGCCCTCAAAGTTCGCGGTGAGTCCATGATCGGTGCGAACATTTGCGATGGGGACATGGTAATTCTGGAAGCCAAAGAACCGCGTCCGCGCGACATCGTGGCCGCTCTCATTGATGGTGAAACCACCCTGAAACGTTTTGTGGTCAAAGATGGACAGCCCTATCTCCAGGCTGAAAATCCTGATTTCCCGGACCTGATCCCTGCCAACGAACTCCTGATTCAGGGCGTGATGCAGGCGCTGATCCGCCAGGTAGGCCGTGACTGAAGCCCACTATCGGGCCCAGCCCCCACGTCCGGCGGCTCGGGCTTCCAACTCAATCGCCCGCAGGTGCTGGACATAGGCTGTGGCACTGCGGCCATCGGGCAGCGTGGTGCCCGTGGTGTGAATGCGCGCCAAGCCTTCGCGCACCAGCTTGGCCGAAAGATCCTCTCCATCCGGAAAAACGACAAAGGCGTAATGGCGGCCGCTGTCGAAGACGCTCTGCCATTTGGTATAGACCGTGAAGGGACGCCCCTGCAGCCATTGGCGGGTGAAGGTCTGGGCCTGTTGCCCCAAAGCGACAGTGCGGGCCTCATCTAGGCCGCCAAAGTACTGCCCCTGTTCTTGCAGCCGTTCTGCATTGTAGGCATGCCGACGTTTTTCGGGGCAGTCCGCAAAATACAACCGCAGCTCGTGCACCTTGCCCCGGTATCTGATCTTGAAGCTGTCGCCGTCGTTGTTCTTATCGTCCAGAAGCTGGGCACCCAGCATCACTTCGAAAACTTTAGCCGCTTTGCCAGTCCGGATCTCTGGGAGCCGCTGCTGCTTCTGCACTTCTTTCCAGGCCTGGGTTCCCAAGGCTACCAGCAGAAGCAGGCCCAGCCACGAAAGCGGCAACGAACGACGGCGACGACGCATGCAGATGACGACTCCAGGCTGGCCAGGACTTCCCAGGAACCGCTATTCGCGGCCTAACAAACGACGCACCTGGGCCTCGGAGTAGGCCGGGTCCCGTTTATGCTCCTCCAGCTCGATGAATTTCGGCGTGTCGTTCTTTTGCTGGCTGCGCAGGGCATCTCGGACGGAGCCTGTCTTAAACACATCGTCCGACCCTGAAAACATCTGGCTGTCCTCGCGGGCCTTCTGCCCGGCAAAACGGCTCGAGTCCGTCTTAAAGGTGGTGTCTGCCACCGAAGATTTTTTGCCCGCCTGCGCAAACGATTGCCTGCCCATGCTGCTCTGGCTGGAGGATCCAGCAAAGGAGCCCGTTTTGAAGTCCTTGGTGTTGGTGTAGGCCTTGCTGCCAGAAAACTGGTTCGACTTGTAGTTCTTACGCCCCAGCCAGCCACCGGTGTCCTTGCCGTTGGTGATGCTGGACTGCATGGCCTTGTCATAGATACTGCGGTCATTCTGGTCCTGCATCCGCCGCCGCGATGAGGCGATGCGGTCTGACATGCGCTGGGACATGACAGGCGGCGTCTGTTTCTCCTCAGCAGTGGAGCAGGCGGCCATCAGGGCAGTGATGAAAAGCAGGCAGAGACGTGACTTCATGGCAGGGGGGTGGGGGGAGGCAGGCCCTGCGCACGGCGGCTGAGAAAGAGCACTTCCTTCTCCACACCCACCGGCAGGTGGAACTTTGGCAGCTCCGTCTCTATTGATGCCAGCTTACCCCAGGCTTGGTAAAGCTCAAAAATGAGGCTGGCCGAATCATTCACCAGCGCCCAGTGATGCTTCATCAGATAAATCTCCGCCATCTCAGGTTCCTGATGACGGATGAGGAAACGCACCCAGGCCACGCTGAGATCGGGCTGCATGCTTTGCGTGCTCTCCAGTTTTTGTAAAGCCTCCTGGTAAAGCTCTCGGGCCAGCCCAGGCTCGCCGGCATCCTCAAACGCCTGCGCCCACTCCACCGGCTGTACGCCCCCAGGAACACTCCTGCGAATGACTTCCGCAAAGAATTCCTGCACGATCACCCTCTCGCCCATGGCATGCGCCACGCGCACCATCAGGGGCAATTTGCGGCCATCCAGCCGCAGCGTAGGCAGATCCTGCAAAGCCAGACAAGCATCCCAAGCCCAGCGGGCACGGCCGCCTTTCAGCAAAGCTTCCGCCCCCAACTCCAAACAAACTCGGTCACCCTCCGCAGCCGCAGCCCAGCCATAGGCGATGTCATCACCTGCCGTCTCAGGCAGGGCAGAAGCCAGCGCACAGAGCGCCAGAGCCGCCAAAGGACGGTCCAGCCCGGCCCGTGCTTCTGCGCGCAGGAGGGCTACCCAGTTCTTTTGATTGGCCCCTTTGGCCTGGGCTTCCATCCAGGCGGTGAACTGCTTCAGGATTTCGCGGTCCCGGCTACGCACACGGAACAGTGAGGCCACTTGCGCACGTCCCCGTTCCGGCGTCCAGGTGGACTCGTGGGCCAGGAGTTTCAGAATCTCCAGCCTCAGGTAAAAACGGTCGCCGTTTTCCTGCACTCGGCGCTCGCCTTGCGTCAGCAGGTTCAGGGCCTCGGTCGCACGACCGTGGGCACGCAGCAGCTCAGCCAGATGTGCCATGGAATCCAGGGACTTTCGCTCCACGGCCACCGCCATAAGACCGTTGAATTCCTCCCACGCGCCCTGCTCCGCCAGCAGCGTGCCGCGCAGCTTCAGCACCTCCCGCCCCAGAGCCCCTGAAGATTCCGTGAGCGGCACGATGCGCAGAGATTCCAAGGCGGCACCCGCCCGCCCCATCTTCTGCTGGAGACGCGCCCGATGCAGACAGCTTTCGGCATCGGCCAAGATGCCGCTTTCCGCATTCGTTGAAAAAGCGAGGTGCAACCGGTCCCAAGCGGCCAGGGCCTCCTTGTCCTGACCTAACCGCTCGTGCAACAAGGCCAGTTCTCGCAGGTAGGGCACCTCATGTGGGATACGCCCCTGCAAGACACGTGTCACCTCCGGCAAAAAGCCGCGACGGTGCAACTCCGGCACATCAAAGTCCTGCGCCAAAAAGAACGCATGTTTTTCCCTCAGCACTTCATTCCCTGGCTGTGGCGGCTTCATGGGCGGCTCGGCCAGGAGAAGCTGAAGGGTAAATTTCAGCCCCATCTGGGTTTCCCGCGCCGACTCGCTGGCACGGATGAGCCATTGAGCATACTCGGGATTGGCCGGCGCGCGATCCGGCAGCAGGCGATACACATCAATGGCCTCACGCGCCATTCCCTGGGATTCGAGACGACCGCCCAACTCGCTCAGCGTATCCACCGAGACCTCCAGCCGCATATCCACGCTGGCCAGAAATTCGCGGATCATCCGCAGCCGTGTGGGATAGTCCACCTCGCGGAGCTGGCGCATCAGGTGCCCCAGCCGCCACTCGCCAAACTCCATGCCACTCCGGGAGCTGAGCCCCACGGAACCCCAGGTGGCTGCCAGCCCCTCATTGGCCTGCTGAACCACGCCTGCCAGCCCCTGCTGCACGAAGCTGGCCTGGATCTCCCGTGTCTCCTCCCACAGCGCGCGCAGGTGCATCGGCTCTTCGTTGCGAGTGGATCCCTGCGGCATCAGCAGGCCCTGCGTTTCCCCCATACGCCGTGCGCCCAGGAAGTCTCCGGCGATGAAATCCTGCAGCTCACTGGCCGCGGTGTCTTGCGCTCCGGCCAGGC
Source organism: Prosthecobacter algae (assembly GCF_039542385.1). Classification (NCBI taxonomy): domain Bacteria; kingdom Pseudomonadati; phylum Verrucomicrobiota; class Verrucomicrobiia; order Verrucomicrobiales; family Verrucomicrobiaceae; genus Prosthecobacter; species Prosthecobacter algae. The sequence goes on from NZ_BAABIA010000002.1 coordinate 598,246, forward strand.
CCGCCACGGCCGATTTCCGCAATCTGGTGAGGGCCGAATCCGGGATGCTCTGCAGCCGCTTCCACGCCACACGCAGCGTTTCTTCCCTTTCCGGGCCAGAGCTGGCCAGACGGTTTGCCGTGCTCAGGCTGTAAAGGTAGGGATCGTAGGTGCCACGATAGTTTCCAGGCAGCACAGGCCCGCGAACCACCATGCCAAGATACTGGCGGGCCAGGTCCCAGCGTTCCGCCGATTCCGCGATGCGTGAAAGGAAGAAAGCATAATCATCGGCCAGGGCCGTGGAGTTGCGCCGCAGGCTTTCGCCCAGCTCCAGCGCCTCCGCGTAGCGTTGCTGGTCCTGCAAATCCCTGGTGATTTCAAGAATGGAAGCATTCATCAGCAGCCGTGCCGCTCCCAGTCCTGCCAGCTCGCCCTTGTCAAAACGGAATGTGTCCAGATCTCCCAGCATCGCCACCACAGCCAGCATCAGCCGTTTGCGCTCATCCATCATACCAGCCGCCAGCCCGCCCTGCCGTGTCCAGGCGATGGCATCTTCCATCCCATGAGAACGCAGAGTGAGCCAGAGCAGGCAAAAGCGCGACTCCAGCGTCGGCGTATCCTTGAAGGTCTGGCGCAAAAGGCTGCGGAAGTCGGGTCCCGCCTCGGCATAATAAAGGGCCCACAGACGCTCCATTGGCAGCTTCTCCGGCAGGCTCCATTCCTTCACCCAGACTTGCAAGGCTGCCTCATCCTTCTGCCGGACCAGCAACCTCCCCATTTCTTCAATGGCCCGCAGCCGCACCAGTTCGACCGGTTCCGGCAGTTCCATGAACTCAGGCCGAGGCAGGTTCAAAAAGGCGCGCAGTCGGCTGACTTCCGGGGTGTCCAGGCCTGGCACCGTGTCTAATAGGCCCGTGATTTCCGAGACGGGGCCGGGTGTGCCCGATTTACGAAGGTCTGAAAGCGGCCAGGGCAGCCGCTCCGGACTGCCAGCCTGTAGCGGAGGAGCCAGGGCTTGGGTGCGCTCCAGGATCTCCCGCAGATCTCTCGCAGCCGCCGCATCATCGGCGAGACGGAGGCTTTTCAAAGCAATGCGCAGCCGCGACCGTGCATCCCAGGGACGGACGCGGGCCACCTGCTCATACACCCGCCGCTCCGCCTCATCCTGCCCGGTGGATTTGTAGTGTTCCGCCAAGTTTTCCAAGGCGGCAGCATCCTGGGAAAAGCGGCTTTCCAGACGGCGGCGCACGCGATCCGCCTCGGCAATTTGGAAGGTCTGCTCCAGCAGTTCCACGAGGCGGCGCGACTCGGCGGCCAACTCCGCGGCCGGTGCGGTGGCGGCGATTTGCTTTTGGAAATAAATGGCCGCCTTCAGGTCCGATACCCGTAAAGCAGCCTCACGGAGCTGGCCTAACGAAAACGGTGTCTCCGGTGAGGTGTAGTAGGCCTGCTTCATGGCCTGGAAAGCGCGGGCATCATCACCATCCCGTTCATACACCAGAGCCAGGGCCTCATGGTAAAAGCCATCAAAGGGGTGCTTTCGCATTTGTTCCGTGAGAGCCTTTTGGAGAAGCTGTAACCGGACCTTGGAGACATCCGGCGCTAGCTCCCCTCCTTGAGCCGACCAAAGCAGACGGTCCGCAAACCGACGGAAGGCTTCTCGGCGGCGCTTCACATCCGTCTCACGTTCGACGATCTGAATCTGCACCTGGACATACTCCTCCAGCCTGTTTTGCCGCAGCAAAAGGTCCCCATACCGTTCAAGGAGGGGAATCG